>JBLILH010000001.1:0-233955 GCA_047636495.1 Candidatus Endobugula sp.
TCACCCAACAATATCGTGGTCGTGGTTCCAAAGCACATCACCCTGAAACGTTGCTGTGCCTGCTGATTTACGGTTATGCCACTGGTGTCTTCTCCAGCCGTAAAATTGAACGAGCGAGCTATGACTCTATCGCCTTTCGCTATCTTGCCGCCAACACTCACCCCGATCACGACACCCTTGCCAGCTTTCGCCGCCGCTTTCTACCACAATGTGAGGCTCTGTTTGTGCAGGTTCTGATGATTGCTCATGAAATGAAGTTGTTTAAAGTGGGCATTATTGCACTGGATGGCACCAAGCTCAAAGCGAATGCCAGTAAGCACAAAGCACTCTCTTACCAACACTTGAAAAAAATTGAGGAGCAACTTAAGGCTGAAGTCAAAGCCTTAACCGCACAGGCAGAGGCTGCCGATACAGCGCCCGTTAATGACGGCATGGACATTCCCGCAGAAATAGCGCGCCGCGAAGAGCGGCTGGTGGTAATGGCAATAGCGAAGAAAAAGATCGAAGCCCGCGCCCAAGAGCGCTTTGAGCGTGAACAGGTCGAATACCAAGAAAAAATCAATCGGCGTGAGGGGCAGCGCAAGACAGGGAAAAACCACGAGGCAAGGAACCCGTGGCACCAACCCCTGAGCCAAAAGATAAGGATCAAGTCAATTTGACAGATGAGGAGTCGCGTATTATGTCGATTTCTGGTGGCGGTTTTGAGCAGTGCTATAACACCCAATCCAGTGTAGACACCGAGACTATGCTAGTACTGGCTACCCATGTAAGCCAGGCTGCCAACGACAAAAAGGAAATTGTTCCTGCCCTGAAGAAGATTGCCGAATTACCGGAAGAGTGGGGGCAGCCGATCATTTGCTGGGGGATACTGGTTTCTTCAGCGCCGCTAATGTAGCCGCTTGCGAAAAGGCCGGTATCACGCCGTTGCTGGCAAGCAAGCGCGACTCACATAATCTATCGCCTGCTGAACGCTTTGCCCCGATACGCCCGCACCGGATACCGATGACCCGGTAGAGCAGATGAAGCACCGGCTCACAACCAAGGCGGGGCGAGCGCTCTATGGTCTGAGAAAGCAAACCGTAGAACCCGTCTTTGGGATCATCAAACAAGTGATGGGATTTAGACAATTCTCGATGCGTGGCGTGGAAAAAGCCGCGGGTGAATGGACGCTTGCCAGTCTTGCTTGGAATGTGAAGCGTATGAACGTACTCAGAACAGTGTAAAACTGCGTTAAAATGGTTATTCGCACAGTATTGCGTGCGGTAGCGACTCGTGGCAGGCGATTTTTTATCGGATGGAATTGTCCTTGCGTTTAATATTGGCTACACGTAGAGCGCTTCGGCGTTAACACCCGAATAAATTAAAGGGATTGGAGCTTTTATACCTCAGTCCGACAGACTGCTAGAGTAGATATTCTTCCATTTGGCGATAATGAGGCCAAACAGTTTGGGCAAGTGAGAGCAGAGCTTGAGGTCAAGGGTAAATTAATAGGTCCATATGACATGATGATAGCGGGCCACGCGAGATCTCAAGGATTAATGCTAATAACCAACAATATTAGGGAGTTTAAAAAGGTTGAGGGATTACGTGTTGAAAACTGGGTGACTAAAAAGTAAGGGGAATCCAGTGGGAATCGGCATCAATTCTTATGGTACCCGTTATCATTAAAACCAATGTCCGCTTTCGACTCAAAGCGGACATTGGTTTTTGGCAAAGTGTGTAAAGGTTGTCCATTATGTTTAACATTGTTTGTAAAAGGCGTTGGTTTTTTGGTTTGTTTTTAGCAGCATTACTATTTATTAGCACGGCCGTAAATGCTGGCAATCAGCTCTCTTGTGGCACCGGGGACACTGCCGAAGATAGCGATGGTGAAGACGAATTTCAGCAGCCAGGTACGAATATGACACCAGCGCCTCTAATTCAACCTAGTGCAAATATTGAAAGGATTGTACCCCTGCCTAATCGAAGGCTTGCCCCCAAACCCCACATGCAAAGATCGGCATCCCTGCCTAGAGGGCTTCATCTAAGCGGAACTGAACCTGTAAGGCTTGTTCGATGTGCTAGGTATTTTGTTGGCAACGACATCAGAGGTTCAGGTCTTACTCGGTATGCTTTCCCTCGCTTTCATCCCATCGCTCCTGGACAGCCTAATCCGCCCGGTCATAGTGGTGTCCAGCGTGAATTTAGTATCCCAGGCATTGAGGGTATCATTACTCCAGATGGCGTGCTTCCTTTCCTTATCCGTTCCAGAGCTGGCGTTGGCGGTACCGAACTATTTAACAGCATGGTGAATTTTTTCAACCCAGACCCAGCAAATCGCCTTATAGTCACTATTCAAGGTGTCTGGGACAGTGGAAATTCTTGGTACGCCGATAACTTTGTCAGTTATCGGCACTACATAAATCGGGGTCTGTCCCCAGTAGAGGCAGCAGCGAATACCTTTACGGGTAGGATGGCACTTCGTTCAGGATATACCGACGTACGCATTGTCGAGGATTACGGGAATCTGATTCGTGTGGATTTCAGGTGGTTGGGCATGTCCCTTTATAGAATCGGAGTCCCTTCACCGAACAATTTACCGATCGAGTATTTTGGTACGGATCCTGATGATGATCCTGGGTTAGGTCGGGGTTTTGGCGGCCTTGAGGATGATGATGGCGATGGCGGCATTTTATTTTAAATCAACGTCCGCTTTTGGCTGAAAGTAGACGTTGAGGGAAAGTTTTATACGGAATCTGTCTAAGCTGGTTTATTATCGATTCTGTCTAATGAGCTGCCCAAATAAATTGAAGTTTTCTCACTAAGAGAAGAGAAATGACAACGGATTACAATGATGTACTAGAAGATCTGCAAAGTGAGAATAATGATCTTGAAGCTACGCCAGCTGAATGCCCAGTCATTACTTACCCCGCTGGCTTTACATTGTAAGGACTGTTTTCTAGATTCAAAAAAGGGGCAATGACGGTCCTGGTTTTCAGCGAAATCACGTATGAAATTTCAAACAGGCAAGCAGATTAATCGAATCATTTTTACTTGGACTTCCTGTTCGTGCAATATTTTTGTTCACTGATGATGCTAAAAATGAACAGTTGGTAATTGACGGACAATAACGTTTGATGACTGTAGTTTATTTTTTAGATGGTTATTTTTGCGAACCTGATTCAAGTGGCAGAAGAAAGTATTTAAGCTGACAGGTCTTAATGAAAAAAGCCCATATTACAATAAAACGTATGCTGACCTTGAAGAATCAAATCAAGCCGCTTTTAATAATCAATAATCAATACTCATTACGCTATTCTTATTCATGATGGACACCTCGCTTGTTATTGATTGTTTACACTTCTCAATATGGCACATTGTGATGCCGTATGGCGAGGTGTCCATCTCATCTGTAGTGTTTTTAAGAGTAAATTGATACCGACTAACAAGGAGCATCCTCGGTAAATTAATGTTTTTGTATTGATTATTTTTTTTGAGAAAAATCCTGTGAAATGACATTGCTATTGGGTACTAGCGCACAGTAGTAATTTCGTTCTCGTCCTATAATCGTCGTTGCCCTGAAAAAGGGGTTGCTGCCGTTATGTGTTTCTGGCGTATAGAATCCATCATGGCTATTAAAAAATGGTAGATATTGTCGGGTAAGTAATTTATCTATCCAGTGAGAAGGACCCTCTTCTTCCCTTATTATTTCAAGATGGTTATCGATATCGTTATCATCAGCTACCATTAATAGGGTGTCTGCGCTGGGTGAATGCAAGATAAACCGTGAGGTTTCAGGCTTAAAATAATACTCTTTAACGCCTAGCGATATACAGGTATCGTCAAAAAAGTTAGCAAGCCCGCTATCAAGAAAAAAGGGGGCTTCTTTTTGTATAAATGACATCATAAGTGATTGTAAGCTTTCACGAAAGTAGGCCTTTTGCATTTGTGTAACACCCCGCTGTACATCAGCTAATAAATCATCACTATTTTTATCAATATAATAATCAATAATATTATTATTAAATGCGGTGACTACTTCTTTTGATGAAGCACAGCCTGTTAATAGTATTTTACGTACCACAGGACTTTTTAATCGGGCACAAAACTTAATGCCATTGATAACGGGCATATCATAATCAACCACCACCACTGAAAGTTCACTTTTTTTAGATGGATCAGATTGTTTGTTGCTAATATAGGAAAAAATATTTTCCTGCCAGCGCTGATCTTTGATCGATAATGTTGAGAGATGCCTATAAGACTGATTGTTGACATAACGTAGTGCTTCAATAGGGTCTATAAACGTTTTGCAGACAAATTCATGTGACAAAGATGATGATAATGCCTCTAGAAATATTTCATCATCGTCAATTAATACGATGTCAGTGGGATAATAATAAGGCGATAATTCAGCTTTCATACAATAATACCCATAACAACTGTTCATTAAATGAGAGCGACGTTTATAATGACGCTAGTCTCATTATCATCTCTACATGGTCACATCAATATTTCTATTTCTATTACTATTACTATAGCAGTATTGACTGAATGATCCATGTATTTGGTTCGACAGTGTTGTGTCGGCGAAATGTTTCGCGCAATATGTAATAGTGCTCTTTTTGATTCGATCAGGAGACGAGGGTTGATTCTACAATATTGCTCCATAGATGTCGGCGGCTAAATAGATCGCCAAAACGAATGTAAATGTTTTCATTAACAGTCGCACAAACGTTGCCGACTATTGATGCGATGTCTTTTTTTGGCAATAGGGCGGGAAATCACCTCTATATTCCGCTAGTGTGTTATTTGAATATAAATGAACGATGCTAAGATTTTTTGCATATGACACGGTATTTAAAAAGCTATAAAATGAGGGTTTTGTTCAAATAAAATCACTGATTATTATTTAGATAATAAACGAATAACACTAATGGTTGGTTGTTGCAAAACGCCCAACTGCTCTTTCTTGTATTGGCCAATGAATAGCGGCGGATAAAAAACTTAATAAAATACACAGTACCCAAACAATGTCATAATTATTGGCACCGCCAGTAGATTGAATGCCGAGGTATTGCCCGCAAAATTGTGTGATGACTTGGAATTGATCAGAGGCTTCATAGAAAAACCCACCTAAGAAAACCCCGAAAAAGCTACCCAGCTGATGAGATAAAAAAACGACACCATATAATAACGCCATATACCGTGTGCCAAACATCACCACGACTAAACCAGAGGTAGGGGGAACGGTGGCCAACCATAAAAACCCCATCACCATACTAAAAACAATGGCGCTGGGTAATGAAATGGGTAACACTAAAAATATAAAGATAGCGATGCCGCGTAAGATATAAATACCGCACAGCATATTACGTTTGATCGCCGCCCTTGACCACATGCCCGCACAGTAAGCCCCGACCACATTAAAAATGCCGATAATCGCAAGACACCATGCACCAATAGAGGTATCAAAACCCAAGTCAGATAAGTAAGGTGGAAAGTGTACGGTAATAAAGGCGAGCTGAAACCCACAAACAAAAAATCCAGCTAGTAATAAGTTATATGATGTGCAAGCGAAGGCTTCTTGTAGTGCTTGAAAAATACTTTGGTCAATAGTGTTTTTTTTAACTTCGCTGCCGCCCGAGTAGGGCGCAAGAGGGATTGCCAGCACCATCATTAATAGCGATACGATAGATAAAATATGCAGCGCTGATATCCAGCCAGTACCATCAATCAGTACTTGCGATAATGGCACGATAAGAAATTGACCCAGTGAACCTGCAGCCGTGGCTAGGCCTAGCGCCCATTGCCGATATTCTAGTGGTACTGCTCTGACCATTGCCGGCATCACAATGCCAAAAGACGTGCCGGCAATGCCTGCGCCTACTAACATTCCAGCAGTGCCGTTGAGTAACCATGGGCTGTCGGCCGACGGCGTTAAGAATAGTCCGGCCGCATAAATCAGTGTTGCACCAACGACCACTCTCACATTACCAAACCTGTCGGCTAGGCCACCAGCGAAAACGGCAACCACTCCCCACGTAAGATTCTGTATTGCCAGTGACATGGCAATAATATCTCGCCCCCAGCCATAGGCTTCGGAAATAGGTTTAACAAACATACCGAATGATGCACGCAAACCAAACGACAGTAATAATAAGCAGCAGGCCGCAATAAGAATAAATTGTGTGGCGGGTGCTAGTCTTTTAAACATCGGTTTTTCCCCTGTTGGAAGAGGCCGTTTGTGTAAAGCAGGAGTGATTAGATGTGGAGGCTACAGAAAAATGCTGGCGATACAGGCTTGGATTAGTGTTGAAATACTGCATAAATAATCGACGCATATTTTCGCTATCACCTAAGCCAATCTCATCGGCAATCTGAGCAAGGGTCAGCGATGAAGACGTCAGTAATGATCTTGCCGCATCCAGCCGCGCGGCAGTAATAAATTCACCGGCAGTTTTCCCCGAGTCACGTTTAAATAAACGTGAAAGGTGCCGAGGGCTCATATTAGCTTGCTCGGCAATACGCTCCAAGGTAAGTGGCTCGTGTAAATGCGCAAGTATCCATTCTTGCGTGGCATAAATACGCGATGGTTGTGGCGCTTGCATATCGAGTAATGGGCTATATTGAGACTGCCCACCTGAGCGCCTAAAAAACACCACCATTTGTTTTGCCACTGATAAGGCGAGAGCTTGTCCCCAGTCTTCTTCCACTAGCGCTAATGCTAAATCAATACCCGATGTGACACCTGCGGAGCTATAAATACCCCCATCTTTAATGAAGATGGAATTTTCTTCGACCTTAATGTTGGGATAGTGCTGCCGCAGTGTGTCGGCGTATTGCCAATGAGTGGTGACAATGCAGTGATTCAATAGCCCCGCTTCGGCCAAAATAAATGCGCCGGTACAGGTCGAGGCCAAACGCCGTGTGTTGCTTGCAATACGCGTTAACCAATTTGTAACATCGGTATTTTTTGCCGTTAAGAAGGCTCCTTGTCCACCCGGTATGATTAAGGTATCGGCTTGTGGCATGCTGGAGAAGTCATAGTGAGCGATAGCTTGTAAGCCACCCGTCAACGCGACAGGTTTACTCTCTGCTGCAACGGTTTCAACCATGTAAGCGCGAGGTGTAATGCCGTCTACAACGGTATGTTCAATACGTTTTGATTCTATTAGCAATCGATTAGCAGTATCGAATACCTGTAGTGGCCCGCTAATGTCAACGCTGTTGGCACCTGTGTAAATAAAACCAATAATATGTCGAGTATGGCTATCAGTTTGCATCAGCACAGCCCTTGGTTTTTATAATACGGGTTATGGAGGATGGATGTTTGAGGAGGTGTGCTGCAGGTCTGATAGGGCGTTGCACCAAATTGCCGCCGCAATTTGGGCATAGGTAGTGTAACTTTTCTGAGCAGTCAGTGCAGAAGGTGCACTCGAAAGTACAGATCAGTGCTTGTTCAGATAACGCCGATAAATTTGTATCGCAGCATTCGCAGTTGGGTCGTAGCGCTAGCATCGAGAATTCCTTCTATTGATGTGTTTTCTATCGATTGTTATAGAGATGACATCATTGTGTCATCGGAATGAAATGTCATCAATGACAATAACCCCGCAAATATGGACATCGTTGTTGTTGGCTATCTTGTGTTGTGGCACCTAAATGTATATTCGAACATTACTGAGTCCATTTTTATTAAAACTAGGCTGTGCACTTGTAAAATCTATATCAAAAAGTTTTGATATAGATTTTTATAGCTGCTAGTATGCGCGTCTACTAATACGGTAATGACAGCAGTAATGAATACAGCACCGTCTAATTTTGTTGATATAGCGGCTTTTAACAAAGCGGCAGGAGACCCCTTACGATTGGCAATACTGCGGGTGTTGGCTCAGGATGCTTATGGAGTGTCGGAATTATCTGATATTTTTCAGTATAAGCAATCAGGTATGAGTCATCATTTAAAGGTGCTGTCAGAAGCCGGTTTAGTGACGAAGCGTCGAGAAGGGAATTCAATTTTTTATAGTCGTGCCTTGTTAGGCTCAAGGCAAAAACTCGCGGTACTACAGCAACAGCTGTACAGCACCGTTGACATGGTCGTCATATCCGATGAAGTACGAGTGCGTTTGCAGCGCGTACAGCAAGAACGAGTAGAGGCTTCACAGCAGTTTTTTGTGCAGCAAGCGGAAAAATTTAAAGCGCAACAAGACTTAATCGCTGAATATCCAGTTTATGGCGAAGCAGTAAAGGATTTGTTGCGTAATAGTGGTGTGGTCGTAAATGATTTAGCCGTAGAGATCGGGCCTGGTGCGGGTGAGTTTTTACCCATACTGGCGCATCAATTTCAGCGAGTGATTGCACTAGATAATGCACCTACCATGTTAGAAAAAGCGCAACAGCATTGTGAAAAGCTAGGTGTAAACAATGTTGATTTTATCGGTGGAAATACTCGTCAACTAGTGAGTCAGCAAGTAGCGGCTGATTGTGTGGTGATGAATATGGTATTGCATCACACCTCATCACCTGCTGATATTTTTATTGATGTGGCTAAGAGCTTGCGTACAGAAGGTGTATTTATTGTAGCTGATCTTTGCCGCCATGATCAGGATTGGGCTAAAACAGCGTGTGGTGATGTATGGTTAGGTTTTAATCCTGATGAACTAACGTGGTGGGCACATTCAGCAGGTTTAGTAAGGCAGCGAAGTAATTATTTAGCGTTGCGCAATGGGTTTCAAATCCAGCTGCAGCAATTTATTAAAACGTAGAGCAGCTGTTGATACTTTATGTCGATGGTTCATATCTACACTTATGTAAGTTTTATATCCATAAAGAGGAAAAACAATGTCTGAATATTCAGTGTTTACATCGGAATCAGTTTCCGAAGGTCATCCCGATAAAATGGCGGATCAGATTTCAGATGCCATTGTTGACGCAATGTTAAGAGATGATCCAAACTCACGTATTGCCGTCGAAACCTTAGTGAAAACTGGTATGGTGGTGTTAGCGGGTGAAGTGCGCACATCAACTTACGTTGATCTAGAAGATGTCGTTCGTAATGTGATATTGGGCATTGGTTACAACTCAAGCGATGTAGGTTTTGATGGTGCGTCATGTGCAGTATTAAACGCAATAGGTAAACAATCTGTCGATATCGCCATGGGCGTTGATGAAGCAGGTGATAAAGATCAGGGTGCGGGTGACCAAGGTTTGATGTTTGGTTATGCCACAAATGAAACAGATGTGTTAATGCCTGCGCCGATTTATTATGCTCATCGCTTAGTCGAGCGCCAAGCTAAAGTACGTAAGAATAACACCTTAAGTTGGTTGCGCCCAGATGCAAAAAGCCAAGTGACACTCCGTTACGAGAACGGCAAGCCTGTTGCGATTGACGCGGTTGTATTGTCTACGCAACACGATCCAAGTATTAGCTTAGATGACTTACGTGAAGCAGTAATGCAAGAAATTGTTAAGCCAGTATTGCCAGAAGAATGGTTGCACAAAGGCACCTTGTTCCACATTAACCCTACTGGTAATTTTGTGATCGGTGGCCCGGTTGGCGACTGTGGTCTAACAGGACGTAAAATCATCGTTGATACTTATGGTGGTATGGCGCGTCATGGTGGCGGTGCATTTTCGGGTAAAGACCCCTCAAAAGTTGACCGTTCCGCTGCATATGCAGGCCGTTATGTAGCAAAAAATATTGTTGCCGCTGGCTTAGCCGATCGCTGCGAAATACAAATTTCTTATGCTATTGGTGTTTCAGAACCCACGTCTATTTCCATTAATACCTTTGGTACGGGTAAACTAAGTGAAACGGAAATTTCCAATTTAGTGCGTGATCACTTTGACCTTCGTGCGGGTGGTTTAGTGGATATGTTGGACCTTAAGCGACCCATATATCAGCCAACAGCGGCCTACGGTCACTTTGGTCGCGAAGAAGAAAACTTTACTTGGGAAAAAACCGATAAAGTAGATGCATTAAAAGCTGCACTATAGGTCTAAATGCAGAATTTTTCGTAAGAACCATTGTAAAAATTAACTAAATAAATTTTTAAGAGAAGCAAAAGAACTCTTTCCATTAACATTAAAGGTATAACTCATGAGTGCAGAATTGAAAATTGTTGAAAACTTCACCGATTATAAAGTCGCCGCCACTACACCAGAACAGTTCCGAAAAGATGCTGAATTTGGTCGTAAAGAAATCCAAATTGCGGAAGGTGAAATGCCAGCGTTAATGGCTTTACGCAAAAAGTATAAAACTGAGCAGCCATTAGCGGGTGCAAAAATTATGGGTTGTATCCATATGACTATTCAAACAGCGGTGTTAATTGAAACTCTGATTGATCTAGGCGCAGAAGTACGCTGGTCTTCATGTAATATTTTCTCTACCCAAGATCACGCGGCTGCCGCAATAGCCGCTGCAGGTATCCCGGTATTCGCTTGGAAAGGTGAGACCGAAGAAGAGTTTTTATGGTGTATTGAACAAACTATTAAGTCAGAAATTGATGGTGACCAAGTATGGGACGCTAATATTATTCTTGACGATGGTGGTGACTTAACTGAAATGTGCCACAGTAAATACCCCGCTATGCTCGATACCATTCATGGTATTTCTGAAGAAACAACGACAGGTGTACATCGCCTAGTAGAGATGCTAGCAAAAGGCGAATTAAAAGTGCCTGCAATTAATGTTAATGATGCGGTGACTAAAGCGAAAAATGATAACAAGTATGGTTGTCGACATAGTTTAAGCGATGCTATTAAGCGTGGTACCGATCACTTACTAATGGGTAAAAAAGCTTTGGTAGTCGGTTACGGTGATGTCGGTAAAGGTTCGGCTGCATCGTTAAACCAAGAAGGCATGATTGTAAAAATCACCGAAATAGATCCTATTTGTGCGATGCAAGCATGCATGGATGGATTCGAAGTGGTATCACCTTATACCGATGGTGTGAACTTAGAAAATGCAGAGTGTATTAATGCTGATCTACTCGGTAAAACAGACTTAATTGTTACTACTACTGGTAATGCGAATGTATGCGATAAATACATGCTGGCCGCACTAAAACCTGGTGCCGTGGTATGTAATATAGGCCATTTTGATAACGAAATAGATACCGCCTTTATGCGTGAAAACTGGCAGTGGGATGAAATTAAAGCGCAAGTACATAAAATTAACCGTAGTGATGTAGAAGGCGACCATTTAATTCTATTATCAGAAGGTCGCTTAGTGAATCTGGGTAATGCAACGGGCCACCCATCGCGTATTATGGATGGTTCTTTCGCTAATCAAGTGTTGGCCCAAATGTATTTGTATAAAGCAAAGTTTGCTGATCTTCCAGCAGAAGAAAAAACGAGTAACTTATACTTAAAAGTACTGCCGAAAAAGTTAGACGAAGAAGTAGCGGCAGACATGGTGGCTGGTTTTGGTGGTGTGCTTACCCAGTTAACTGAGTATCAGGCAGATTATATTAAGGTCGCTGTAGAAGGCCCGTTTAAGCCTGAAACATATAAGTACTAAGAATATTATTTCACTGCTGTCCCGTTAACATCATGAAAATTGCCGATAAGCCATGCTGACGACGGCCAAACAGTTCCGGATTGAGCCCGGCATGACGAATACGATGAGCAAGAGATATGACAATCAAAGCAAGACCTTGTCATTCCGGAAAGCGTTTTTTGCTTATCCGGAATCCAGTGATGTCAGACGCTGTTCGGATACCGGGTCAAACCCGGCATGACGATATTAAGCTAACGGGGCAGCAGTGAAGTATTAATGATAATTTTTTTATGATCCATTGGTGAGTATGGCAGTGTGCTATGCCCAACATTAAAGGTTGCAAATAACCAATGATAGACAATAATTTTCGTCTCAGTTTTGAATTTTTCCCTCCTAAAACCGATGCGGGTAAAGAAAAGTTAATACATACACGTAACGCTTTTGGTGAATTTTCACCCGAGTTTTATTCGATGACGTATGGTGCGGGTGGTTCGACCCGAACAAACACTAAAGATTTAGTGAAAAAGTTTCAGCAAGAAGGCTTTTCTAGTGCGCCTCATTTGTCGTTTGGTGGAGATGGAGAAGAGGAGATTAAAGCGCTATTGGAAGAATATAAAACAGCCGGTGTTGATCGTATCGTTGCGTTGCGTGGTGATATCCCGTCAGGTTTGGGAGGTGCATCTCAAATGGTGTACGCTAACCAACTAGTCGCATTTATTCGTGAAAATTTTGGTAAACACTTCCACTTAGAAGTAGCTGCTTATCCAGAAATTCATCCAGAGTCGACTAACTACAATACGGATATTCAGTATTTGAAAGGTAAGTTTGACGCGGGTGCAAACAGTGCAATTACGCAATATTTTTTCAATTTAGATGCCTATTTCTTTTTTGTTGATCAATGTCAAAAAGTGGGTATTCATCAGCCGATTTACCCAGGTATTATGCCAATCATCAATATTCAAAACTTGATTCGCTTTAGTAAAGCTTGTGGAGCAGAAATTCCTCGCTGGCTACGCAAAGCGGTTGAAGCTTATGGTGATGACCAAGAAAGTATGCAAGCTTTTGCTTCTGATATGGTAACAGAGCTTTGCGAAGGGCTTATTGAAAGCGGAGCACCAGGCTTACATTTTTATACAATGAACCAAGTTGAACCGGTTAAAACTATTATCAAAAACTTAAAGCTGGCCACTAGTTGCTAGTAACCAGTCATTAATAATCAGACGGCCTATGTCTCTGGGTTGTTGATTTAGCCATTTCAGAGTGCAGTAGATTTTCACTGGTTTTCTCATCTTTCGTCCAGATTTCCACCCCAGAGACCTCTTCTCTTGAGATGGGTTTGCTGTAAACTATACCAATGCATATCCCTAGAATATATATTCCTCAAGCATTCAGTGAGCATACCTCGCTAGAGTTAGACAAGGCAGCCATGCACCATCTTGTGACGGTGATGAGGATGAAAGTCGGACACCAGTTCATGGTCTTTAATGGTCGGCCAGTTGACGGTGTATACGGTGAATTTGTAGCGACATTAAGCCATGTAGATAAAAAGAAAGCTCAAGTTGAGGTCGGCAAATTTTCGCTAGCCCGTACAGAGCCATCTCTCCGTATACATCTGGGTGCATGTGTTATAAAAAATGATCGTATGGACTGGCTGTTACAAAAAGCAACGGAGCTTGGCGTGACAGAGATAACCCCACTATTTAGTCAAAATACCGATGTGAAAATACCCGCAGAACGTATCGAGAAAAAAGTCGAGCATTGGCAGAAAATAGTCGTTAATGCATGTCAGCAATCTGGGCGAGTTACGATTCCAGTTATTCATGCACCTCAAGTGCTCGATACCTGGTTGCCGTTATTGAGTGAAAGACACTGTAAGCTGATACTGCATCCTTATGTGCCACCCTATAGTTTCGACGCTCTCTCTGCATCAAAAAAACCAAGTAAATTGGCCTTGCTCGTAGGCCCAGAGGGTGGTTTGAGCGAGCAAGAAGTCAGTTTGGCAATAGCTAACCAATTTTCAGGGATGAGGCTTGGCCCCCGTATATTAAGGGCAGAAACAGCACCATTGGTGGCTATGTCTATATTAATGCACCAACTTGGTGATTGTTAGTCGCGAAGCTTGTATTATGGCAGCTTAATTGTATTCTTCTTTGTCATAAAAACCCCTTTTTTTCCATGGTATAATAGCCGTCTGGCATATTAGCCAAGTTTAACTACACTAATTAGATAAAAAGTAATTTAAAACACAGATTTTACGTATGTCGTTTTAGATGATTTTTGTACACTAATATTCGACTAGGTGCGCATGGCCATTAGAAAATCAGCATTGATGAAAAGGTTGGTCGTCACTATTTTCTCACTTTACTTTGTGATTGCTGTCGTCGTTTCGGTTATACATATTCTTTTCGAGTATAAAAACATCCGTGGGCAGATCGAGCTGGACTTAAAATCAATACACATCAGTTCTTCTAGCTCGTTGTCTGCTGCTATTTGGAATTTCAATTCAGAGCAAGTTGAAAGTTTGATTGATGGCTTGTTGACGTTACAGTTCGTTTCTGGAGCAGAGATTTATAACAATTCTGACGGCTTTAATATCACTAAGGGTGATCTCTATTCCAGTTCTTATATTACCTATGCAGGACCTATAATTTACAGCGATGGGAATAAAGAGCACGCGATGGGAGCGCTTAAGCTTAATGCTAATCAAAGTATTGTATTTGATAGGATAAAAGTTAACGTCATTTTCATCATAGCAAATGCATTTCTTAAAACATTTTTTCTTTCTATTATTATATTTATTGTGGGTTATCGTCTAATTGGTCGACCGCTTGACCTGCTAGCGACCTCGGTTAATCGCTTGGATTTTGAGAATGTAGAGCAAATAAAACAGAGCAAAATTAAAACAGATGAACACTGCTTTAAAAATAAGGATGAATTGACGTACCTTATTTTTGCTTACAACAAAACGCTAGATAAATTAATGAGTAGAACCTCACAACGCGATGTGGCTAGAAAAGAACTCGAAGATAAAAATCTATCGCTGAAAGGCTTAGTAAACCAGAAAACATTAGCATTGCAGGATAAAGTAGACGAACTCAATTCTATGAATGAAAAACTATCTATCTTGGCAAGCACTGACCCGTTAACAGGGCTGCTTAATAGGCGATGTTTTTTTGAAAGGGCAGATGAAGAACTAAGCCGCTTAAAAAGAAACAACAAGCAAGCGGCTGTGGTTATCGTAGATATTGATTTTTTCAAATCAGTCAATGACCAATACGGTCACCCAGCGGGTGATGCAGTATTGACCGTCATCTCAAAAATTCTAAAAAATAGTGTTAGACAGCACGATCTAGTGTCTCGTTTTGGTGGAGAAGAATTTGCCATCTTCCTTGCTGATGTAGATATAGACAAAGCGATTATATTGGCAGAGCGAATGCGAACAAATATTGCGGAACAAAAAGTGATTTACAAAGGAGAGATAATTAAAACAACGGCATCATTCGGTTTGTCGATGCTAGCACCAGAATCCAAAGATATAAATTCTGTCATCAATGAAGCCGATAGGCTACTCTATGAAGCCAAAGAGTCGGGTCGTAATATGCTAAAGTACTAATGGCTAATTAATTATGAAATTTACTTCTACTGACATAATAATTTGACTACACCTAGAGATTATATTCAGGCTAACATGTAAACTTTATTATTTGGTTCAACAAGAAGGTTGTTATGTGTAGGAGACATCATGCTATATCATGTTTTCGTTGTGCCATCATTAGCAGGCATACCAATAGCGCCTGAATAGTGCTGCGTTTTATTACCTATTCTTCGGGTAAATGATATTCCCGAGTGCCCGCTAATAATCATGTCGGATTTTGCGAGGGAAAACTCTACTGAAAAATTTTTTTTGTGTAGATTCAAATATAAACTGATTAATAGATGATACGCTATCGTGCAACGCTAGAGCTGACACCTTGTTCATAGTGAATTTTATATGACGTGGTAGTTTAGAAAACCATTGTCGATGTTCCGATGACAGTTTTTTATTCGCCAATGTAAACCATTGGTCAGACAAAACATCGCATTGGCTTCCGTTATCGAAACCGCAGCCACAGTCGTCAGCGTTGTTAGCTAACGACTCTTCACAATTGCCAAGTAAGCAATTACACCCCATTCACGGTTGAAGTTCACGGTTTCTGCGGGCTGACCACAGTAAGCTACTATGTCGCCAATACAAATACATTGCTCAGGTGGAATATTTTTTTCTCGGCAATAATGCGTCATGCTTCGGCGGCTTGTAAATTTGAATAAATACCGCCGAAAATCAATACTGGATCGTTCTCGGTCTTAGGTATTCTTCTTTTTACCTAAGTAAAAACTGATGCAGCCAATGACTAAAATACTGACACAAATTATTAATAATTTAGAGTATTTGTGTTCATAACCAAACCATGAGGTGAGTAGATTGGTGTAGCCAGAACTTTCCAATAAATAGAGTGCGCCACCCAATACTGCACTAATAAAGCTGACGATTAACGCCCACGTATGAGTGTGTTGATTACCCCAAATATTAAAAAATATGACAGGTGCCAAAAACATAGATACTGTGCCGCTAACAGCAACGGCGGCATACAAGTCCTTACTGCCAGTAAGCAAAAATAACCCTCCGCCGATTAAAAATGCCAGCATAACCCAGCGGCCACTAGCCAGGGTTGGCTTCATAATATTCATGTCCACAGCAACTAATTTAGCAGCGCTAGAAAAAGTAGAGTCGAGTGTAGAGACCGCAGAGACAATTAAAGCGACATTAAAAATAATCATACACGGGACGCCAAAAAGACGAGTCAGTGTACTAATTAAATCCTCCCCGCTCACTTTTACCACTCCAGCAAAAACACCTAGTAGTGCGAACACTAAAATACAAATAATGGAGATGATGGCGGCATACCGAAATGATTTTTTTGTGGTGTATCGATCCGCTAAAAACCCACGGTCCATCATGACGGGATCATGTAATGGATAGCTCCATACCTGTAAAAAGGCAACAGCTAATAATACCCAGCCGGGACTTGTTATGTCTGGCGAAGAAAAAACAACCTGAGATAGAGAAAAGTCACTATGAAATAACATAATGCCGAATAACATGGCGAGCGCGAGAATAATTAAAGTTGCTTGAAATACATCGGTGCGTAGTGATGCGAGTAAGCCGCCAGAAAGCGAATAGGCGAATGTGACCATAGCCACCACGACCATAGTGACAGTGTATTGCCAAGAACCCACAGCACCAAAAATAATACCAATAACGAGTAAGTTAGAAAATACTTCGCTCAACAAACGAAGAATAATAACGACGTTATAACAGTGCTCGCCAATTGCGCCAAATTGCTCACGCATAAAGGTTTGAATATTCTGCTTATTATGTTTAAAGCGAAGGTGGTCAATAATAGCTCCACCCGTTAAGAAGCTAATGTAATAAGCTGCATAAGCCAACGCGCCAGCAATACCATAGTAGTAACCCAATATAGCTGCTGTCATTAACGAACGTGCAAAAATCCACGTAGTGACTTGTGATAACACCAGCGTCCATAGGTTAGGGCCTACACCTGTTGCAGATAAGCCTTTAAAAAAACCATCTGCCGTTTGAACGCGTGGCGCTAATAAAAAGGAAACCAAGGTGATGCCTAGCAAAACAGTGATAAGTAAGTACAGCATGGTCTTCCTATTGGGTGGTAGTAGTTGACACGCGCTTCTTAAATAGTCATCAGAGCACTGTGCAAAAAAGTTTTGATATTACTGTTGTTATACAACAATAGATTCTATTCAGTTTAGATGGTTCATAAGGTAAAAATTCATTTTACCTGTGGTTCCCAAATCGAGGTAGGGGTGACAACGCTTCCCTTTATTAGGTGCAGCGTTTTTTATGTTTATCAATTCAATGAATTAGAGTGCTGCTATCAAATGAGTAGAAAGGTATGATGTGCTGACTATTGTGCTTAACCCATGAAGTCAATGTTATCCAGTAAACCCCGTTAAGTACAGCGCCATGAAAAGAGGTGGTAAACGCTAATGATTATCGATTTTACACAACAGCAACCGTCTAACCGCTACCATATTATGACGCAAACTATCATTCCTCGTCCGATTGCATGGGTGTTATCGGAAAATAGTGCGAAATCAATTATAAGTGAAGGTCAGCGATATAATCTTGCGCCATTTTCGTTCTTCAATGCAGTATGCTCCGACCCGCCGATTCTTATGTTATCGATAGGGAAAAAATCAGATAATTCGCCAAAAGATACCCGTGAAAACTTGCTCAGTGGGCGTGATTTCGTCATACATATTGCCAATGTGTTGAAAGTCGATGCACTGAGTCAGAGCTCGGCAGAGTCCGCTTATGGTGAATCTGAAGTCTCTGCAAGCCAGTTAGCGTTAGTGGACTTTCCTAATAGCCCGGTACCTCGGTTACAAAGCTGTTCAGTGGCATATCATTGTAAACTCTATGACTCGCATACACTGGGCCCTAATCAGCAAGCCATTATCTATGCGGAGATTTGTCATTTGTACATAGATGACATCATCGTCCAAGAGAAAAATAACCGCTTTATAATTGATGCACAAGCAATAAATCCATTGGTGCGCTTAGGCGCGAATCAATATGCATCGATGGGCGAGCCGTTTTCACTTAAGAGGCCGTGAGGAATATTGGCAGATATCGCTGTATAGTGATGTGAAGGTCTAATCTTGAGCGGGAGGTCTATTTGGTAGCTAACGCATATATAAAGAAATTTTGCCTATGGATCACTGAAAGGCACTATGGCTGGTAATCAGCCATAGTGCCTAGCCTGTATTGTAGATGCCTCTACTGACCAGCATATCTTGTATAACATTACCTATAATAATAATCGCGTCTTCTATTTCAGACGTAATGTCTTGTGCATAATTAATGCGCAAGCAATGCTTAAACTTCTCGGACGCAGTAAACAGCGTCCCCGCCGCAATGCTCAAAAGATAGTCGGCTAATCGTTGATTAAGTCGAGTGGTATCGATGGTCTCAGGAAGATCAATCCATAATAAGTAACCGCCCTGTGGGTAAGTCATTCGAATGCTGCTAGGGAAATAACGGGTGACGAGATCAATCATCCGATCCCGGTTGCGTAAATACTGTGCGCGCATGGTTTTAATATGGCGATTGTAATAGCCTTGTGCGACAAATTCTGCAATCGCTCTAGGTTGTAGTACCGACCCACAAGCAGTCGAGACGTATTTCATATGTTTAAACTGCTCGATATAGCGCCCGGGTGCACACCAACCTGTTCTAAAGGCGGGTGATACAGTTTTAGAAAACGATGAGCAAAATAATACTCGCCCTTGGGTATCATACGATTTTACACTTCTTGGCCGTGGGTGGGCATAAGCAAGGTCGCCATAAATATCGTCTTCAATAATAGCAAAATCATGTCGGTTCGCTAATGTAATTAAGCGTTGTTTATTTTCTTCGGGCATCACATAGCCTAGCGGATTATTGCATGTCGGCGTGATCTGTAAGACTTTAATGGGCCATTGCTCTAAGGCCATTTCTAAGGCTTCGATACTGATACCCGTCTTGGGGTGGGTCGGTATTTCTAAGGCTTTTAATTTGAGTGCTTGAATAATTTGCATAGAACCATAAAAGCTTGGCGATTCTATGGCAATCACATCATTAGCTTCGGTAATTGCACGCATACTGCACGACAAGGCTTCCTGGCAGCCGGTAGTGGTGACAATATCATCGTAGTGTAAGTGGCATCCCGAGTTAAGCATCATGTTGGTGATTTGCCGTCGCAGTGTTTCCGCTCCTTGCAGGCTGTCGTAGGTGAGCTGATTAATTTGCGCGTTGCGGCTTAATCGAGAAATTAATTTTAATAGTGGTTGTATTGTCGCTCCGCTGACATTGGGCGTGCCCTTGCCCAGCGCTAGTGTGTATTGATCTTCGTGGTTATAGAGGAGGTCAACAATAGTCTCCCATTTAGAGACGTTGACGGGAGTAGGGTCAGGGCGGCTAATGTGGGGGAGCTTGGGTTCAGGCGCTTTACTTGTCATCACATAATAACCGGATTTTACGCGAACTTCGGCGATCTTGTTGTCTTCAAGTAAACGGTAAGCCTCTTGTACGGTTGAGATACTCACTTGATGAGTTTTACTCATATGTCGAATAGATGGCAGTTTGTCGCCCGGCTGAAAGTAACCGTTATTAATTTGCAGCGTGATCTTCTCGGCGAGGGATTCATATAATTTAATCATGATTGCTCTCTTGGTTCCGCCCTTAGTTCTACTAATTAGTTCTACTCATTAGTTCTACGATTAGCTTCCGCTATTAATTTTGTGCTCAACCCTGTTTCAATACGCGCGTCTTTGCCGCACATCACCTATCAGTTATAGACAGTGTAAGGCCTTAGCAGTATTTTATACGGTGCAGATAGAATATTTTATACCATTACAGTACAGATGCCGTCTATCTGTACTGCCTCTTTTATTTAATTTGTATCTGTAACGCTTTGGCTTTGTCGTTTATTCTGTTTTGGATGAATTGGTATGTATGGATTGTTGTATATACATTGATACGCATGAGACGAAATATAAATATGAATAGGTTAACGGTGGTTAATGCCCTGCAAAGCTTAAAGGATGAAAAAGAGCCATTTAAAGAGCTCTTTAGTCATGGCTCGCTGAGTGTGGAAATATATAAGCCTGATAGTGTTGATTTACAGCAGCCGCATAATCGAGACGAGCTTTATGTTATCGCTTCTGGTTCCGGCTTTTTCGTCAATGGAAAGTCCAGAGAGCGATGTGAAAAAGGCGAGGTATTATTTGTACCTGCAGGGATCGTGCATAGATTGGAAGAATTTACGGAGGATTTTTCAACGTGGGTGTTTTTCTATGGCCCGGTTGGGGGTGAAGCAATAGCCGAATGAGATGAATAGAAACACCGATATACCTACTGGCTAATGAGGATTGCGTGATGCATATACCCAATAAATTTAAGCAAGATGATCAAGAGCAATTAGACGCGTTTATTCAGCAGTACCCCTTCGCTACCTTGATTACTTATCGTGGTGTTAATGATGCAGATGTAAACGGTTCTGGTGTAAATGATAAGGTCGCAAGCGATAGCGGCTTAGAAGCACATCATATTCCTTTCATGTTAACTCAATCTCAGTTATCAGAATCAAAAGGGAAGGCTGTTTTACAGGGGCATATCGTTAAGGTAAATCCTCTATGGAAAAACGTTAAGGATAAATCCGAGGTGCTGGTGGTGTTTAGTGGCCCTAATCACTACATATCGCCCAATCATTATCCGACCAAGCAAGAAACTGGAAAAGCAGTTCCTACATGGAATTATTCAGTCGTGCATGTGACAGGGCGCATGTCTTATATTCATGACAAAGCGTGGAATCTAGATATGATTAATCGCTTAACCGATCAGCATGAGGCAGGCGAGCCTAGTCCTTGGTCGGTAGCCGATGCACCAGAAAATTATATTCAAAAAATGTTGGCCGCCATTGTGGGAATAGAAATAGGGATACTGTCGATGACGGGACAGTGGAAGTTGAGTCAAAATCAACCAGAGAAAAATCAACTAGGTCTTATCTCAGGCTTGTCGCAATCAACCGATGTTACATCACAAGAGATGGCGGATTTGATTGAAAAACATGCTGATAATATCAAGAATAGTGAGATGGGTCGCCGTTAAAAATCGCTCAGTTTTTGGTTGGTAATCTAACTAGTTTGGCTACTCTTTAAGGTGAAAACATATGAGTATTATAGAAGTAATCAGTTTTATTACCGTCGCCACTCTGCTGGTGATATCGCCTGGCCCTAACGGAGTATTAATTGCTAAGACAGTCCCTTTATCGGGAAGGTCGGCAGGGTTTGCTAATATTTTCGGGTTTGTTGCCGCATTTTACATGCACGGTAGTTTGTCGATATTAGGTATTTCTGTTTTGCTAGTGCAATCTGCCGAAGCCTTCTTCATTTTTAAAATGGCTGGTGCAGCATATTTATGTTGGGTGGGCGTTAAATCACTTTGGTCTGCATGGCAGAATCAGCAAGTAATAAGTGATATGCCGCAGGCAATAAAAGTGTCGACAAAGAAAAAAGCATTTCTAGAAGGTTTCTTGACCAATGCTCTCAACCCAAAGGTTTCCATGTTTTATTTGGCTGCATTCCCACAATTTATTCCTATCGGCAGTGAAATATCGATGGCGTATGTTCTCGTTTCTTTGCATGTAGTTATTGCTATCGTGTGGTTTTCAGCGATGGTGTTTTTACTTTCACGTTTGACATCGTTGTCTGCTTCAGCGAGCTTTAGTCGCTGGTTAAAATCTATTGCCGGTATCGTATTTATCGGCTTTGGGGCTACGTTAGCATCATTAGAAAATAATTAATAATGGTTGCCTTTCGTTAACAAAAAGAGAAATTCGCCGTATGAAAATTGAAACTATTACACCAGAAGATATGTTTGAACCTATCGGCCCCTATAGTCATATTGCTAAGGCGGGTCCGCATATCACAATCTCGGCAACGCCAGGGGTTGATCCAATAACATCGCAGATGGCTGGGGCAGATGGGTATAGTCAAGCGAAGCAAATTGTTAGGAATTTTAGTTCTTTGCTTGGCGGGGTTGGTGCATCACTCCGCGATGTCATGCATGTGAATGTGTTCTTGATTAAAGTTGAAGACTTTCAGGAGATGAACCGTGCGTACGTAGAGGAATTTGGTTCTCATCGTCCAGCTCGAACAGTTATCTGTGTGGCCGATCTGCCAAAGGAAGGGGCATTGATGACGATGAATCTGACCGCTTTTGTGAGTAATAACGGTTCGCTTTAATTATAACGACGATCGTTAATGAATGTTCGTTTTGAATCTGTATTCTACAGTAGATGAAATGTTAATTGTTTAGTGTAAAGCACAGTAAAAAATAGGAAAAAAAATGAGCGCAATACAACACCATTTATGTAAAGTAAGAACCATCACGACGTTTTTATCCTTAGATGCTGACCGTTCATCGTGGGCAGAGACTATTCAGCAAGCGTCGGATTGTTGTACGCAAGTGTCAGCAGCACTGTTGAAAGAAAGCTATCAAGTACAGTCAATTCGTATCGTAACGAACCCGTTTGGCGAATATCTGCGTACAGATAAGCTCGATCATGCTAAACAAGATTTGGCGTATTTAAGCGAGTTATTACATACAGCAAATGGCAGTAACGGTTTACGTTTACGTTTTGCAATAGGTGAAGCGCGCACGGCGAAAGAACTTCTATTGATGCCCGAGTTGATTGCCAAGTTTGGTGATCTATGTAATGTGTGTGTCAATATCGATATGGACGAGCAGGGTGTACTAGATAATAAGCTGATCGTAAACGCGGCACAAGCAGTGCAACATATTAGTACCATTACACCACGGGGCGAGGGTAATTTTAACTTTACGGTAAATTTTAACTGCCAACCTTTAATCCCTTATTTTCCTGCTAGCTATCATCGTCGTGAACTCGGGAATCAGCTAGTCATTGGTTTGGAAACCCCCGACCTACTGGTGAATGAATTGTTATTATTTAATCAGGCGCCAGGGAATAAAAATTCCAAACACAATGTCTTGCATGCTGGTTATTACCAAGTGATGCATAGCGCCTTGCAGTGTCATATCGACGATATCAATCGTATTGTTATGAATGTTGAATTGCCACACGGCTTTCAGTTTTCAGGTTTTGATAGCTCCGCTGCCCCATCGAAAGATTGCGCCAGTATGGTAGAGGTATATCAACAATTGGGCGTTGAATACTTTGGTGCTTCAGGAACAGTAGAAGCATCGGCGTTATTAACGCGAGTATTTAAATCTATCACCGGCGTTGAACTAGTGGGGTTTTCTGGATTGATGTTGGCATTAACAGAAGATAAAGGCTTGGCCGAAGGCAGTATCAATGGAGATTTTGATATTCGATCTTTATTAACTTACAGCGCAGTATGCGGTATAGGTTTAGATACGGTGCCAATTCCGGGCGATACGCCTATCGAAAAGATAGCGGCGCTGATGCGAGACACCGGCACGATGGCGTACCGTTTACATAAACCGCTTACCGTACGGGTATTTCCTGTCCCGGGTTTGCAGGCTGGCGACCTTACCGCATTCGAGAGTGATGACTTGTGTAATTGTGCGGTATTAGCCGTGCCTTGACTGGAATGTAAGTAATGATAGATGCCGGGTCAAGCCCGGTATGACGGAACGTAAAATGGTGTTGGCAAAAACACGGTAAGCAAGAAATATCGAAAATAAAGATAAAGTCGAAGCGGTAAGGAAGTGGTGGTAAGACAAGAGTGCCATGCGCTCCTCATGCGGCTCATTTTTTCAGCGTCATAGACTCGTCATGCCTGGCTTGACCCGGTATCTATTTTTGGTGCTCTCGGATGCGCAATAAAGTTTTCCATGTTGATAGCCAATAAATAAACGAAAAAAAGAAATGAAAAATGACGGTAGAATATTTTATCGCATGGTTTGGTGTTGTGTTTCCGCTTATTTTTAGCCCAGGGCCAGGGAATATTGTTTTTGCCCTGTCGGGTGCAAAACAAGGGGTAAAAAAATCGATACCGTTACTATTGGGTGTCGACTTTGTTTATATTATTTGCTCGTTGATTGTTGGTTTTGGCTTAGGAGAGTTTTTACAGGCTTACCCAACGTTGATGGTAGGAATTAAGTTGTTGGGCATTGCGTATATTTTTTACTTGGTTTATAAGTTTTTAAAACCCATTAAAAAATCTAGCAGTAATGAAACGCTAATGGTGTACACTTTTTACGATGGTATGATCTTACAGGCGTTAAATCAAAAAGGTTGGACCATGCTATTTGTGATGTTCTCTCTGTTTTTAGACGGGAGTTTTGATCACGCCAGCCAGGTCATTTATTTGGTGGTAATGGTGGCGATTGTGAATATCTCAACACATCTTATATGGACTTTCGCCGGGTCATTAATTACTCGATATATAGCCAATCCAACGACCGAAAAATATATTAATTTCGGCTTCGCACTATCGTTATTACTGGTTGCTGTTTGGTTGTTAATCGATACACTGAGTACGATCTAATATTATTAAGAGAGGTTTGTTATGCAATTATTGGTTAGTTTTATTGATGCGTTTACCGATACACAGTTTACAGGCAACCCCGCAGCCGTTATTCAGTTAACCGAGTGGTTGCCAGAGAGTGTGATGCAAAACATCGCTGCCGAGAATAATTTATCGGAAACCGCATTCATCGTCGCGGCGGATGCTAGCGTCGAAGTAAATTCAGAACTAAAAAAAGAACTGAATGACGATGTGGCAGGCGATCTTGTTGATAATGCGAATGAAAAGACTGTTTTTTCTATTCGTTGGTTTTCGCCAACGCAAGAGATCTCCTTTTGTGGGCATGCGACATTGGCGTCGGCGTTCTTTCTGTTTTCTTGTGATGAAGATGCAAAAGAACTGCATTTTTTTGCGGATGCCGTAGGTGACTTCGTGGTGGAAAAAATGAATGATTCCACAATAAGAATGAACTTCCCTAATAGAATGCCGGAAAAAGTCAGCGATATCCCCGATGCTTTATTACAGGGCTTATCACTAGCGCCGCAAGAGGTTTATCGCAATCAACAGGCATATATTGCAGTGTATGCCGATGAGCAATCCGTAAGAGATGTGCAGACTATATCTGCAACGCTAAAAACGCTCGCGCCTTATAATGTAGCGGTGACCGCACCGTCCGCCCTGTACGATTTTGTTTCTCGTTATTTTTGGCCGGCCAGTGGTGGTGATGAAGACCCTGTAACTGGCTCGATGCATACCGGGCTTGCTCCGTTGTGGGCAAAACGTCTAGGGAAAAATCGATTGCTGGCTTATCAAGCATCCAAGCGTGGCGGCGAACTCCTGTGTGAAGTACAAGGCGACAGAGTGTTAATTTCTGGTAAAGCCGTGCTTTATTTAGAAGGCACAATTACGGTTGATGATGCGATAGCATAAGCCACATTGCAGATTTATAAAATTGCTAGGGATGATAATACGTTAGCTAAACTAATTTGAATTCAAGTGTTCCCATTGTTCTTTACAAAAGGATTGATTATGAAAATTACATTTTTAGGCTTGGGCGTTATGGGTTATCCCATGGCAGGATATTTACAAAAAGCCGGCCACACAGTGTGTGTGTATAACCGCACCACGAGTAAAGCGCAAAAATGGGTGGATGAATTTGGCGGAAGTTACAGTGAGACACCCGCGTTAGCAGCAAAAGATGCGGAAATAGTATTGTTATGTGTCGGCAACGACAATGACGTTCGTGAGGTGATTGTGGGTGAACATGGCGTGTTAAGTGTGTTAAAAAAAGGTTCGATTATTGTTGATCACACCACCACATCGGATCGGCTAGCAAAAGAAATGTATCGCGTAGTGAAAGAGAAAGGCTGTGACTTTATCGATGCGCCCGTATCCGGCGGTCAAGCGGGTGCAGATAATGCACAGCTGGCGATAATGGCTGGTGGAGACAAGCCTGTATTCAATAAAGTCTCTCTGATTTTAGATGTATATTCAAAATCACTGATCTATATGGGTGATTCTGGCGCAGGTCAGGCGACAAAGATGACCAATCAATTATTGATTGCCGGGGTGTTACAGGGTATCTCTGAAGGCTTTGCCTTAGCGAGGTCTGCAGGGCTAGATTTAGATACGGTTGCAAAAGCGATCAGCGCTGGTTCAGCAGGTAGTTGGCAGCTATCCAATCGCGCAGAAAACATTAATAATGATAAGTTCGATTATGGTTTTGCCGTCGATTGGATGCGTAAAGATTTAGGTTTTTGTCTTCAGGCGGCCAAAGACTACGGCATTGCATTACCCAATGCCGAATGGGTGGATCAATGCTATGCGAAACTACAAGCCGAAGGGCATCAGCGCTCAGATACCTCTGTTTTGGTGAAGCAATATACAGATGTAAACTAAGAAAAATAATAACAATTTACTCCATCCTAGAAAGCATTTTTTACTTATCAGGAATCCAGTGTGGTTGACTAGATACCGAGTCAAGCTCGGTATGACGATGTCAAGCTCGGTATGACGATGTCAAGCTCGGTATGACGATGTCAAGCTCAGTATGACGATGTCAAGCTCGGTATGACGATGTTAAGCTGATAAGGAAGGTTGGTGGATTATAAAGTACGTTTTTTGGTGGTTGTCGTTACATTAGTCTGGGGATTTAACTTTGTGGTGATTAGATGGGGGGTTGAGAGTATTGATCCCGCAATGATGACTGCACTACGATTCTTTTTTACGTCGGTGCCGCTAATATTCTTTGTCAAAAAGCCTACGATACATTTACCCATTGTGGCGATGTATGGTGTGTTTTTTGGTGCAGGTCTTTGGGGGTTAATGAACCTGTCGATCGCTTTAGGGACGCCTTCAGGCATGTCTTCTTTGTTATTGCAGAGCAGTGCATTTTTGACGGTATTAGTGGCAGTGCTATTTTTCGATGAAAAAATCAATCATGTTAAAAAAGTCGGTATAGGCGTCGCCTTTATCGGTTTTACAATGGTGTTGTTATTTAGAAGCGAAGCGGCATCGTCTACGGGAGTAGTGCTGGTTATATTGGCAGCGGTATTTTGGACTATTTGCAATGTCATCATTAAGAAATACAAGCCCGCTGATATCGTAGGATTTATTGTATGGTCTAGCTTGTTTGTACCAGTACCTGTTATTGTATTTTCTGTAGGGCAAGGCTTTTATCTTAGCGGCTTAATGAGTGTTGACAGCTTGTTGAAATTTCCTAGTGCTAAGGCGTGGGTTTCTATATTGTTTCAGTCTTATGTCGTGACGCTACTGGGGTATGGTATATGGACGTGGGCAATTACCAAGCATGGCTTAAGTAATGTTGCACCATTCTCTTTGCTGATTCCTGTTTCAGGTTTGTTTTTCGGTTGGTTATTGTATGATGAAGCCTTGTCAGCGGCTTCTATTATCGGATCGCTATTCATTTTATTGGGGCTGGCTTTGTTATTTTTTCCATCAATCTCTTTGTTTGATAAGAGAGAAAATAAAGAGAGAAAAGTGTGAATTTTTTCTTGTATGTTGCCACTGTTGTCATCTGGGGTACGACATGGATTGCCATCCATTGGCAGTTGGGTAGTGTTGACGCAATCGTGTCTATTTTTTATCGCTTTGCGATTGCCGGCGCTTTGTTTCTACCGCTGCTAAAAATCTTTGGCAAGTTACAGAAAACCCAGCGACGTGACCATGTGTTTTTTATTATGCAGGGCGCGTGTCTATTTTCATTTAATTATTTGCTTATGTATAACGCCGGCCACCACATTATTACCGGCTTAATGTCGGTTATTTTCGCGATGGTCACAATATTTAATGCATTCAATCAATGGTTGATATGGCGTAATAAGCCAGCGGCATTTATATATGTTGCGAGTTTTTTCGGTGTACTAGGGTTGGTGTTTTTGTTTTGGCGAGAGCTGAGCGTTGCTCATAATATAGAAGAAACCTTAATAGGTATTGCATTGGCGATGGCGGGCACGTATTTTTTCTCGCTGGGCAATATGGTGTCGGTACGTAATAACCAGCAAGGCATAAAACCGTGGACCAGTAACGCCTACGGAATGATTTATGGAGCATTGATATTGTATATAGGTATGCAATTATTTGATGTGCCGTTGCAATGGGACGATAGTCCGCACTATATCGCCAGCCTTTTATTCTTGGCGATTCCCGGGTCAGTAGTCGCGTTCACCTGTTACTTGGTATTGATCTCACGTATTGGCGCTAATAAAGCGGCCTACACCACGGTATTGTTTCCCGTGGTAGCATTAACTATTTCAACCTTTGTTGAAAATTATCACTGGGACATTTTCGCCGTTATTGGCTTGGCCTTGGTGATGTTAGGTGTGGTGATTTCGACGCGCGGTGAACAAATATTGTTGTTGATTAAAGACAAAATGCGAAAAAATATAATAGCCTAACCGTAGATTACTTAGGCCACTGCTGCCACGTTAACTTAATGTCGTCATGCCGAGCCGTCATGCTGCCGTCATGCTGAGCCGTCATGCTGAGCCGTCATGCCGGACTCGATCCGGTATCCGGTACTAGGTATCCAGCCAGCGCCTGAAATCACTGGCTTTCACCCTTTGGGCCCGCTCATGCGGTTCAAATCTGTTCCTACAGATTTTGTCCGGATAAGCAAAAAACGCTTTCCAGAATGACGAGATCTTGTTTTATTTTCATGTCTATTGCTCATCATATTCGTCATACCGGACTCGTCATGCCGGGCTCGTCATACCGGGCTCGTCATGCCGGACTCGTCATGCCGGATTCGTCATGCCGGACTCGTCATACCGGACTCGTCATACCGGACTCGTCATGCCGGGCTCGTCATACCGGACTCGTCATACCGGACTCGTCATACCGGACTCGTCATACCGGACTCGTCATACCGGACTCGTCATACCGGACTCGTCATGCCGGGCTCGTCATACCAGACTCGTCATGCCGGACTCGTCATACCGGACTCGTCATACCGGACTCGTCATACCGGACTCGTCATGCCGGGCTCGTCATACCGGACTCGTCATGCCGGACTCGTCATACCGGATTCGTCATACCGGACTCGTCATGCCGGGCTCGTCATGCCGGGCTCGTCATACCGGACTCGTCATACCGGGCTCGATCCGGTATCCGGTATTGTTTGGCCGTCGTCAGTATGGCTTATAGTCAATTTTCATAAAGCTAACGGGACAGCAGTGTACTTAAGCATACATAACTTAAACGCACATAAAAGCGGCAGGCTAACGTGACGAGTGAGTAAATTGCTTAGGTGTAATGCCGTGATGCTTTTTAAAGGTACGTGAAAAATGGCTTTGGTCAACGAAGCCACAAGCTATTGCAGTCTCTAACTGCGGTCGTCCCTGTAATAACCAGTCGCTAGCTACTTTTATGCGAATATCCATCACCTTTTGGTGGGGTGTCTCCCCTGTACTGATCTTAAACATTCGTGCAAAGTGAAACGCGCTAATGCCCGCAAGCGTAGCGAGTTCATCTAATGTTATCTTGGTATCAATATGGGCATAAATATAATCAGTGATTTTATTCGTGATGACAGGTGATAATCCGCTGCGATACTGTTGTGTCGATAGCGGCCGAACACCATAGCGTATTAACAAGTCCGCCATAATGGATACGGTTTTTTCTTGCAGCGCTAAATGATCACTTGGCTCAGACCGCGATTGATTAAATAAGGTTTGGCAGTGTTGCAATAAAGCAGCGTCATGAAAGAAGGTACTGTCAGTCAGTTCAACATGCCGAGGATCTACATCAAAGGTCTCCAGGGCAATGCGCCGTAGTAATGCATCTGAGAAATATAAATGCGCAAAACGTTGGCTATCGCCCACTTCCCAATCGGATTGGTGGCCAGCGGGGAAAATACAAAATTTCTCTGGTGATCCTGTGCCCGCACGGCGTAGATCTAAACGTCGAGTCGAATAACCGCCCTCAATATATAAGCTTAGCGTGTGATGGTTGAGCTTTTGATAGCTCACTCTATCATGTTCGTTCGTCCAAATTGCCAAACCCACATGCTGATTAACCTCGCAGGAGAACTCCGCTTGCGCATTAGAGCGCTGCAAGGTGGTTTGAACACTGTCGCGAGCATGTAATTTCATATCCCTACATTATCCCCTTGTTGGCGCATAGACAATAGAGCAGGGGGGAACGCAGCAAAAAAAGCGCAAGATTATACAAAAACAGCAAGTTTGTACCAAGCTGTTATTCCCTCTTTTGTTTATGATAACGCTAGTGAGTACTTGTAGTCAGTGACTGGCTATTAATTGAATGACAATACCAAGAGAAGTAAAAAAAAATGAACATCCTACTGTATATAGCAACGGTACTAATTTGGGGGACAACGTGGATCGGCATCCATTGGCAGGCAGGCGATGTTCCGGCACTCATATCGGTATTTTATCGCTTTGCTATTGCCGCTGTATTATTTTTGCCTGCGCTAATATTGTTGGGGAAATTACAAGTGACACACCGACGTGATCATTTCTTTTTTTTACTGCAAGGCGTGTGCTTATTTTCGGTTAATTTTATTTGTTTCTATACCGCAAGCCAATATATTATTAGTGGCTTAATCTCGGTGATTTTTGCGTTGGCTACATTATTTAATGCTGTTAACCAATGGTTAATCTGGCGTAACAAACCTTCGGCGAGTATTTATTTTGCGGGGGTTTTGGGCCTTGTCGGTTTGGTGTTACTGTTTTGGCAGCAGTTACAAGTAGAGCAGAATCTACAAGACTTACTCTATGGCATTGCCTTTTCGGCAGCGGGAACCTACTGTTTTTCTTTAGGTAATATGATCTCTGTGCGCCACAGTAACAATGGCATTAAGCCGTGGACTAGTAATGCCTACGGTATGATTTACGGCGTGGGTGTTTTGTTGGTCTGTATAGTATTGAGCGGAGTGGAATGGCGCTGGGATAGTCGTCCGCTCTATGTCGGTAGTTTGTTGTACTTAGCGATACCCGGTTCAATCGTTGGGTTTACCGTTTACCTCGCGTTGGTTGCTCGCATTGGCGCGAATCAAGCCGCGTACACCACGGTACTGTTTCCTATTGTTGCGTTAACCATCTCTATTTTTGTTGAAGGCTATACGCTAGATATGATGGCAGTTATGGGTTTGGTGTTAGTTATGGCTGGAGTCATAGTGTCTAGCCGTGGTGCGCAACTGTTGCACTGGTTACGATGTTTCAACACCTCATGGTCGGCGGCGAAAACACCTGCAGGCTGATATGAGCAGCAACATTGTTTGTTGTAAGTTCAGCTCAAAGAATGAATACTTGTCTGCATACGATTGTTCGTTAACTTACCCGTGGTGGTCTTAATGTTCTCTCAACAAGCTATATACTGACAGCCTACGTATTAAGTATAATAATTAACTTTTAGGGATCAACAATATGTACATAATAGTTAAGAACGCCCACCTGACCATAATTGCGCTTACGTTTATCTTTTTCATCATTAATTTTACGTTAATGATGAAAGGGTCAAACAGGGTCAATAATAAGCTGTTGAAGATTGGGCCACATATTTTATATACCCTTTTTGTCTGTACCGCCGTCTACATGCTGAGTGTTAATCCGCTGATTAACCTATATCCCATTGTGAATGGTTGGGTACCTTCTAAATTAGCCGGTCTTGTTATCTATGTGCTCTCTATTACTTTTGCACTTAGGTGGGCAAAGTCAACTTTATGGCGTATTACAGGCCTTATCAGTGTCATATTTTGGCTGGTAATGACTATACGGTTAGGTTTTTCCGACCGCCTTAAATTCAAAAATATGGATGCTTACATTGACCAAGGACAGTCTATTGTCGTTGCCATTATCTAGCGGATTCCTATTAATAGGGTTATTCATCAATAAGGCTCTGCAGCTCATAAGTAGGATGTAGTGGCGAAAAAGCTAAAGTGTCTATGTTTCGAACTATAGCTATCGGCCACTGACCCCGCTGCCGCTTGACGATATAAACTTCCTCTCTCGTGCGTTTTCTGCGAACTCTTGGGATTCTCTCGCCTATGGAGGCCTACTGAATGAGTGCCTAGAAGGTAGTTTATCTTTCGTGTGAAAGTCTCAAATTGAGCGCCAAAACAAGTTAGCGGCTTATATTACTACTTGATGCTTGTGATCCTGTGAGTGACTTACTGGATGACTTCTGGCACCGGTGATCTCTAAAAAAAGACTTTTCTACGAAATTAGTTAAATAAGGTTCATCAATTCATTAGCGTAGATTGTTTATTTGTTGGTAAAATTTTATAGTGCATTCATCAAAATCGATAATTATTGTAACTGACCATGAAGATCAAAATATGAGTACAGATAAGCCACGTAAATATTCCAAAAAAATCGTCGATGGCGCAGCCCAGGCGCCTAGCCGCTCGATGTTAAGAGCCGTAGGTTTTGGCGACGACGATTTCAAAAAGTCTCAGGTGGGTATTGCCTCGACCTGGTCAATGGTGACGCCGTGCAATATGCACATTAATACCCTTGCAGAAGAGGTAGGTAAGGGGGTAGATGGCGCTGGCGCTAAAAGCGTGATTTATAACACTATTACCATATCTGATGGTATTTCCATGGGCACCGAAGGCATGAAATATTCGTTGGTATCGCGCGAAGTTATTTGTGATTCAATCGAGGCAGTATCTGCTGGTATGGGCCATGACGGTATTATTGCCATCGGCGGCTGTGATAAAAATATGCCTGGCTGCTTGATGGGCCTAGCACGCCTGAATCGTCCTTCGATTTTTGTCTATGGCGGGACGATATTGCCGGGTGAAAATCACACGGATATCGTGTCAGTATTTGAAGCGGTAGGTAGCCATGCTAGTGGTGATATCCCCCTCGTTCAGTTGGAACATATTGAAAGAACCGCCATTCCCGGCCCCGGTTCTTGCGGCGGTATGTATACCGCCAATACCTTGGCCTCGGCGATCGAAGCCTTGGGTATGAGCATGCCCAACAGCTCTGCGCAAAATGCGGTGTCAGAGAACAAAAAACAAGATTGTATCGATGCAGGTAAAGCCATTGTTCACTTGCTTGAGCATGACATCAAGCCTTCCGACATTATGACTAAAAAGGCATTTGAGAATGCGATTACGCTAATCATTACCTTGGGTGGCTCTACCAATGCTGTGTTACATTTAATTGCGATGGCCGACGCCATTGGCGTGGAAGTGACATTAGACGATTTTGTGAGGATTGGTGAAAAAACACCAGTGATTGCCGACTTGCGTCCAAGCGGTCAATATTTGATGTCTGAATTAATTGCCATCGGTGGTATTCAGCCGCTGATGAAGCGTTTGTTAGATGCGGGTATGTTGCACGGTGATTGTATGACCGTCACGGGTAAAACCATGGGCGAAAACTTGGCAGAGGTCGCAGATTATCCTAATGGGCAAGATATCATCTTACCTTTTGACAAGCCCATCAAAAAAGACAGCCATTTAGTGATCCTTAGCGGTAATTTAGCACCGGAAGGCGCGGTGTCAAAAATTACCGGCAAAGAAGGCTTACGCTTTACCGGTACGGCTAAAGTGTATGACTCAGAAGAGCAAGGTTTTGCCGCTATTATTGATGACCAAGTGGTTGCCGGTGATGTGGTGGTGATTCGCTACGAAGGCCCGCGAGGCGGCCCAGGTATGCGGGAAATGTTGAGCCCTACTTCAGCCATTATGGGTAAAGGCTTAGGTAACGATGTTGCGCTCATCACCGATGGTCGCTTTTCAGGTGGCAGCAGGGGGTTTGTAGTGGGCCATATTACGCCTGAAGCGTTCGAGGGCGGCGCCATCGCGCTGGTAGAAAATGGCGATAGCATTACCATTGACGCTGAAAAGCGGGTGATGACGCTCGATATCACAGATGAAGAAATGGCTAGACGGAAGCAAAACTGGAAACAGCCAGCACCAAAATATACCCGAGGGCTGCTAGCAAAATATGCAAGAACTGTCAGCTCTGCGTCAACCGGAGCAGTAACGGATAAACCTGAGTAAAGCGTTAGCTAATAGTGGGTAAAAGCGTTTCATAGGCAAGGCATTGAAGCATGACTGGGGGCGTTATTATTTATCAGTGTTACTGAGCAAGGTTTCACATGGTAAAAAATGTCTAACTACTCAGCACTACTCAGCACTACTCAGCACTGCTCGTAACTGTTCAGATTGCCGTCAAAATTGTACTTGGCAAGGCGAAAATTTGAGTTTACACGTGTAAATAATTATTTTTTAACGCAGTTCAGCGCGTTTTTGACTGTGAGCTGAGAAGTGACAAAAATACTCAGCTAACTTTTGGGTGTGCCGACTTAAGGAGCATCTATTCATTGAGGTGCCTAAAAGCCTCACCGGGCGCGGCCCTTACATCCACCCACGTTGTTATTCTTGCTAAGGACTAAGGACATTAGCCACGAAAAATGCCTAGCGGAACGAGCGTAAGAACTCGCGCTGAGGTAAATTTGAATGAATAGAGAGGCCCTTAATTAAAAAATGGAGACACACTATCTAAATGAAGTGCTTGTAGATACCGATGTATACAGTCATGTTCTTTAGTAAAAGCTACCCCAATTTGGCATAGTCCGTCGCATTGCGGCGTCATGGATTTAACGACACCTGCGATAACGACAGGTAACTCTGCGATAGACAGAAAGACGTCTAAGTCTATGGCTGTTGAGATTTCAGCACTTTTTCGATGAGCCACAACTTATTATCCTCATGGACATGCAGCAAATAGCCCAATACTAATATTGGTGACCGCGCCGTAAGTTTCATCTCCTTGGTCACTAATATCACAAGACAGTGCACAGGGAAAACGAATCTCCTTACGTAATCGCCGTGTTTCGATCATCTCTGGAAAGGTGCAAATAAGTAAGCGTTGATTGTAAATGTCGGTAATGGTTGATTCGAAAGCAATAACACGACCATCATGGATGCCTTGCATCTCAAATGCAGCACCGACACTGATCACCTCTGCATAGGCAGCAGGATTGCTTGCCCGCTCAATTGACGGCAATGAAATAATGGCCGACTTGCCATTATCCACGCCAATTAAACCCACGGTAAATTGTACGCCATGACTGTCTGCAATGATGTTAATAACAGAATTAATGGGCAGCTCTAGTAGGCGATCTGCTGAAAAATATTCTTCTATAATTTTCATAATAGTGAATGACTGATTACTAATATATAGACCAAAAAGACCGGGTTGACATGTTGGCAGCCTATAATATTGGTTGGTATCGTAGCGTCTTTTATCTGTAGGGTATCGGTAGCGAGACATAATTGTCAGATGTCATCGGTTTGGCAATTTGGTGGATACTAATAACTTTAATAATAAATTAGAGTTATTTAACGAACAATAGCCACCTAAAATGATCGCGGGATGAATAATTATAATAAAGGGCTATCAATGTAAAGCAGTAAAAGTAGAGGGTGATTTGGTTTTGCGCCATCATTAAGACAAACATGCAAGTACAGACGAAACGTTTATTGTCTTAGAGGGCAATTTACGGATTGATTTTAGCGATGGAGTTAGACATGAAAGTGTCGAGATGTCTGCGGGGAAATGTATGTTGTCCCTAAGGGTGTGGAAGATAAACCCCATGCAGAAAAAAAGTGAAAGCGTTATTGATCGAACCGCAAGGCGTCGTAAATACAGGAAACGATTCGGCTAGTGACCTTGCTGCTAATAATGACGTGTGGATATAAGCGAGAAGACAATTTATTACTGGTGATTGATGTATATTTTCTGAGTTAAATTACTAATAGCATGTCGCGCTATAAAGTTTCTTATAGCGCGACATAAAGCATCATTCTTTTTTCTTGTAAGGACCGTCAAGTAAGCCTTGGTTGGTATTGTTGACTGCCCCTTGGTTTGCCCATTGCGATAATTGTGGCGTATGGTCTATAAGTGAGCCGGCAACTTGTTCTATAGCTGCTGAGATAATAGCGCCTAAAAGTCCACCACCGCCATCTCCAGATTTTTGTTGAGCAAAAGCTGTAGATTCCCACAACAAATCTCCGGTACGGGTATCAACTAACTTTAGAGTCGAACGAACAACAGCTTTAGACGAAATAACTTGGTATTTTTGTCCCCATTCTTCAATGGATACATAGAGTACAGCATCTGCACCAATATGTTCGCGGATCTTATCAAGAGGAATTGTATTCATTTCTGCGGGTGTTGGTAGGCCATTCTCTTTTAGAAAATGATCAATTACGGCGACAGGAAAAACATAATATCCCTTCTCGGCGATAGGCTTAGTAATCGTCGATAAGAAAATATAAGGAGCGTTTACATCTATAGAGCTATTGTTGGGTGGGATGATCAGTATTGATTTTGGTTTGCTCGCAATGAGCGCAGAGTAATCGTAGGGTGGAGCGGTTTGACAGCCTGTGATTAGCAATACTAAAATTGTGACTGACAGTAATGATAATTTTTTATAAGTGTCCATCATGAGGTTAATATCCTTAAAGCTTTTTCTTGAAATCTTCAGCACGTTTTAACATGCCGTCAATTAATGTTTGTGAATCAGGGTAAAGTGATCTTTCAGTATTAAACGCGTTGGTTGCAGCAACATTATTACCTTCGATACTATACATATACCCTAGATGAGCATACACGCCCGGTGGCACTGGCTTTCCTAGTGCTTCAGCTTGCTGAATGTCAGTGGTTATTTTTTCTATTTGAACGATAGATGTTGCTTCGCCTGGCACCATATACATATCATGTAGCAATTGCTCATATTCACCCCAGTGGTATGTGGTTTTTGGAGCGGATATACAGCCAGCCAGCAAGCAAGAACTGATTAATGCAGCACTTAGGCCTTTATTAAATTTCATGGTTATTATTCCTTTGATATTATATTCGCAGCTGGTTTTATTCGGATACGGTTAATGAGCCGTTGTCGATATCTCTCGTCATGTTATTCACTGCTTCTGTAATCGCAAAATTGAGTACTTTGCCATTAAGCGTCGAGTCATAACCCGAGGCGGTTCCAAATCCTAGGACTTGACGTTGGTCTAGCTGGTACTCACCGGCACCCTGTGTCGAGTAAATGATTTCTGAAGTCAGTACATCTACAACGTTTAAGGACACTTTAGAATAAGCAATTTGCTTGCGGCCAGCGCCTAAAATACCAAACAGCTGTTGGTCGCCTACTTCCTTACGTCCAAACTCAGTAACCGCACCGGTAACGACATAACGAGCACCCTTAACTGTCTGTGATTGCTTGAGTAGTTCAGCTTCTTGTTTTGATAAAGATAGGTTTTCACGATCAACAACCTTGAATCTATTCGTTTGCTGCAAATGTGTTTTTAAGATGGTTTTTGCTTGGTTACCCAGCTGATCTGAATTCGATGAGAATAAACCCTGAAGGTAGCTCGAACGATTGTTAAAATTACCTACGGCTAGAGTCGTTTTTACACCGGTATAAGATGTATTGAACGTCTCTACTTTTTGAGATTCGACCACTCGATGTGATTCAATGGGTGCGCAGCCAATCAAAATAAATAGCGAGCTTGCGATTGTGACTAGGAGGCTTGATCGTAAATAAGAGGAGAGATTCATATGAGTTCCATATTCCTTTAGGTTTCAGAAGGTGTGGATTATCTGTTCGCCGAGACATTGAGTCAAGTAAAGTTATTGGAGCATCCTTAATAAAAAGCAAGCACTAGCACAACTGCTTGACTCTCTGGAAAGCAAGGGGTTGCGAACACCCCGTGAGGCTTCGGCCTAAGTTTCGCATCCAACAACCTTAAATTATCACAAAGGAAGGATGCGTTATGCCATCGTTTAAACAAATCTCTGTAGATCAACTTTCTCGCCGCTATTGATTATTAGGGGAAGGGTACCCCTCGTTGCCCCATTATTATTGATGTCTCTATTGATGAAGATTTTGATCTCGATCCTTATCTTATTCCCAGCGCTCGTCGTTTTTCTCACAAAAAAATAACCGATCTTGTCACAGAACTGCAAAACAAAAAGGTTATCGTTATCTGCTAGAAAAGCTTAAAGCTATCTGTCGGAGCGGTAGTAAAATTGGGCAGTCACGGTGTTGATGCGGAAAGTTCCATGTATGGCGTGATGCCGGTCAACCGCGTATTCCAGATGCCAATATCCCTCGCACGGCGACGGGTTCTACGCTATGGGTATGCGCTCATCGCCCTAAAGTGGATCGTATTGCTTGCCCTTGGTTGATTCGTCGTTTTGTTGATCCGGCTGCGCAGTTTTTATTTGTACCGACTGCGGAAGTTGAAGCTGTTGGCGAAAAATATGACGCAACACTATTTGACGTTCCATTTGACGTTCCATTTGATGCGGCGGGCACTTTTTGGTCTCATCGCGGCGAAAAATGCAGCTTTGACACGATGATAGAGAAATTCGAATTAACCACCGAACCATTATTACGTTTAGCGACTGTGATTCGGGCAGCGGATACCGACCGGTTAGACCTCGCACCCGAAGCCGCAGGTTTATTGGCAGCATCGTTAGGCTTATCACGATTGTATCGCAATGATCTTGAACAATTAGATGCTGGCATTGCGCTGTACGATGCATTCTATCGTTGGGCACGCTGCCGGTGGTGAAGCGCATCGTCACCCGCGAGTCGATACGCCGATAACGGAAGGAAAGTGAAGCGATGCAGACTGAAAACATGACGCAAACCATGACGAGTGATTATTCCAAAACCCCCACCTTGTCTCAAGCTTTACGTGTATGGTTGAGTATTGGCCTACTGTCTTTTGGTGGCCCTGCGGCGCAGATTGCGTTAATTCATCGGGAAATTATTGATAAGCGTCGCTGGTTGTCGGAATCACAATTTTTAAATGCGCTTAACTTTTGTATGTTGTTACCAGGACCCGAGGCCATGCAGTTAGTGACCTATGTAGGTTGGCGTTTAAACGGTTTTATCGGTGGCCTACTGGCAGGTTTGTTGTTTGTCATTCCCGGTGCGGTAGTGATATTGGCGCTTGCGGCGCTGTATATCACTCTGGGTGATGTGGCGATGGTCGATGCACTGTTTTTAGGCATCAAAGCCACCGTTGTGGTTATCGTTGTTCAGGCGTTGTTGCGCGTGTCCAAAAAAGCGCTGACCTCGTCTATTCATTACCTTATTGCTGCGATCTCGTTTGTGGGGCTGTTTTTTCTGAACATCCCCTATCCTCTCATTATCGTGGGAGCGGCCCTTATCGGTGCTTTTTGCCTAAAGCATGTGAATGCCGATGAGCATCTAAGTGCTGCTCGCCCATCCATCGTAAAGACTGTTACCACCATTGTTAGCGGCTTAGCCGTCTGGTGGATACCGATTTTCTTGCTCGACTATTATTTCAATATCCCAATCTTGTCTGAAATGGCGAAGTTCTTTTCCACTTTAGCGGTAGTGACATTTGGCGGCGCTTATTCGGTACTCGCGTATATGGCGCAAGATGTCGTCGCTATTAAGGGCTGGTTAACTACCGGTGAAATGATGACAGGTTTAGGCTTGGCCGAAACGACGCCTGGACCCCTCATTTTGGTTACGGAGTTCGTTGGTTTTTTTGCTGCTTATCGGGAAGGCGGCTGGTGGTTAGGTTTTGCGGGAGCCGCAGTGACCTTATGGGTGACATTTGTACCCTGCTTTTTATGGATCTTTGCTGGCGGCCCCTATATTGATTGGATCAGTGCTCAACCGCGCTTACGCGGTGCATTATCGGCGATTACTGCTGCCGTCGTGGGGGTGATGTTAAGCCTGTCTATTTGGTTCGCCTTACATGTATTTTTTCAAAATATAGGCCAACAGCATTGGCGTTTATGGGGTGATGAGAACGTTGAACTCACGTTAAGCCTGTGGCAGCCATCTATGGAGAGTATTAACCCTAGGGTGCTGGCTTTGGTCGTATTAGGTGCGTACTTATTACTTAAACGACAATGGAGTGTAGTGGCGGTATTGGGAGGGTCATCTGTTGCTGCGTTGTTGTTGTGGTTGCTAGTGTAGTAATTATGGATGTCACTGTTAGTGCCATTATTGATCTAACGATTGATCCCGCTATTATTCCTTACTAAAGCGGCTGAAGTCGTTATACCCGATACCGGGTCAAGTTGTGCACAGGCTGTGATTAGGTCCGCATCAAACATAAAGACATGGGAGCCTGGGTCAGTAAGAAGATTGTCCGACATTATGGTGTTTATTTTCGTGTTGATGTCATGAGCATTCCCTCTATAGGGAGTAAGTAGGTATAATCATTATTAATAGTGCGCGATAATTTTAAGTTGCACAAGTAAACGACTCAATAGGTACCCCCTTGTCTGATAACACCTACGATACCACTACTGATATTAACCCGTCTTCAAACTGCTTAGGCTTCGACGATTTCTGTAATTTGTTGATGCCTTACGGTGCACTCAATAGCCCCTCTGAATTACATGGCCTACTGTGTGGCAAGTTGTGTGGTGGCTCAGCGCTTACGCGCGATGATTGGCTGCAAGCTGCATGGGAATTTTTAGATTTAACCGATACTCCCGACGGCCAAGCCCAAGACGAAGTGGCTATGTTGCTTGATGTAACACGGGATCAATTAACGTCGGGTATGTACGATATGCAATTACTACTGCCGGAAAACGACACCGATTTAGACCAGCGTACCCAAGCACTCGCCGAATGGTGCCATGGCTTTTTGGGTGGCTTTGGTACTGCTGGTATCGACCCCGATAGAAAATTCACCAGCGATGCCGCCGATGCCTTGCGCGATATGGCGGCGATTGTTCAAGCCGCTGTGTGCGATGACGAAGATGAAGAAGAGCAAGAAAAAGATTATTCCGACCTTATCGAATACGTCCGCATGGCAGCCATGCATTTTTATGCCGAGCACCACATTGATGAGGACGATTTGCCGACAATGCATTAGTAGCAAAGCATGAGTAAACCGTCATTCTGGTGATCATCAACGGGTCACCATAAATTGGTTGAAGTGCCCTTGGTCTTTTAGGGCAAAACCTGAATCCATATCTATGTGTTTTGAGATTCCATTTACTAGCCAATTGCGTATAACGTCCTATGACTCAAATAGCCAAACAAGAATTTTCCCGTCGCCGCAAAGCCTTAATGGAACATATGGCGCCTAATAGCATTGCGATTTTACCCGCCGCGAGTGAAAAAATTCGTAACCGCGACGCGCATTATGCCTTTCGGCAAGAAAGCGACTTTTATTATTTAAGTGGCTTTCCTGAGCCCGAAGCAGTGTTAGTGGTGATTCCGGGGCGCGAACACGGTGAAACAATCTTATTTTGCCGGGAAAAGAATCGTCAGCGAGAAATATGGGACGGCTACCGCGCAGGGCAAGAAGGCGCATGCGAACAATACGGCGCAGATGATGCGTTCCCCATTGGCGATATTGATGATATTTTGCCGGGATTATTAGAGGGGCGCGAGCGTGTCTATTACTCCCTAGGACGCGATCAACAATTTGATCAGCAAGTCATGGGGTGGGTCAATACCCTGCGAGAAAAAGCACGCTCCGGCGCGATTCCTCCGGGAGAGTTTCTTGACCTCGATCATATTATTCACGACTTACGCTTATTTAAAAGTGCGGCTGAAATACGCATTATGCGCAAAGCCGCTGAAATTTCTGCGCAAGCACATTGCCAAGCGATGAAAACCGCAGCCGCCGGAAAATATGAATACGAGCTTGAAGCAGAATTACTTCACGGCTTTATGAAAGCAGGTTCACGCTCCCCCGCATACACCACCATTGTGGGTAGTGGTAGTAACGCCTGTATTTTGCACTACATCGAAAACACCCGACAAATGAAAGAGGGTGAATTGGTACTGATTGATGCCGGTTGTGAGTTAGAGCATTACGCCGCAGATATTACCCGTACCTTTCCTGTCAATGGAAAGTTTACTGCAGAACAAAAAGCTATTTACCAAATTGTACTCGATGCACAAACCGCGGCTTTAGCCGTTGCTGTCCCGGGGCGCAACTGGAACGAACCACACCAGGCATCGGTAAAAGTCATCACGCAAGGCTTGCTTGATCTGGGTTTACTCAAAGGCAAGCTCGATACCTTAATAGAAAAGATGGCCTACAAAGCCTTTTATATGCACCGTATTGGACACTGGCTAGGTATGGACGTACATGATGTAGGCGATTATAAAATAGAAGGCCAATGGCGGTTGTTAGAGGCCAATATGGTGATGACCGTCGAGCCAGGTATTTATATTTCTCCCGACGATGAAAGCGTCGCTAAAAAATGGCGTGGTATTGGTGTGCGTATCGAAGACGATGTATTGATCACCAAAGACGGTAATGACGTGCTGTCAAAAGGTGCACCTAAAACGATCGCTGATATTGAAGCGCTAATGTCCTAACCAGCGTATAAATAATTAACCAGAAAAACATCTGGAGACCTGATCAAAAAAGTCATCCATACTGCTGAGCCGATCTGATCCTATGACAAACAAAATTTCTTCTCACATGTGCGAGACCCAACATATTATCATTGTTGGGGGTGGCATGGTGGGATTAAGTTTAGCCTTAATGTTGGCTGATCGTTTGTCTGATACTATCAATATTTCGTTGATAGAAAAGTGTGCCTTTTCTGGCGTTTCTACTGTTTCAAAAAAAAATGTGCTGGGTAATATTCAGTTGCCCAACCTGACTTATCAGCCTAGTTTTGATGCGCGCTCGACCGCCATTAGTGCAGGCAGTGCCGAGCTACTGCAGAGTATTGATTGCTGGCAGTTGCTAGTGCCCCTCGTGGAATCTATTGCCAGTATTCATATCTCGGATCGTGGTCATTACGCGAGTACACAGCTTAATGCGACAGAGCAAAAAATTGATGCGCTGGGTTATGTTGTCGAAAACCGTACACTAGGTCATGTTTTATTACAGCAACTGCATCAGACGCGCGTTAATATTATTGCGCCCGCAACGGTAGATAAATGTCGATTCACACAACATAATGTTGAGATTGACCTTGCGGACAATAATAGAGAACAAGCTACAAAATCATCGCAAAAGTTATCGGCCGACTTACTGATTATTGCCGACGGTGCGGATTCGCCTTTGTGTCAGGCCATAGGTATCGACACAAAAATAACGGCGTATAAACAATCAGCCATTATTGCTAATGTGGCAGTAGACAAACCGCATAAAGGCATGGCATACGAACGCTTTACCGATCAAGGACCGCTCGCTTTATTACCCCTTGCCGATTGCGAACAGCAGCACCGTGCCGCGCTGGTGTGGACGCGTAACAGTATCGACGCCGAACATCTAATGTCTGCCTCCGATGAACAGTTTTTGAGCGAACTTCAACAGACCATGGGCTATCGTGCAAGTAAAATAACGCACGTTGGTGAACGAGTATCTTATCCATTAGCGCTGGTGCAGTCGGAAGAGCAGGTGCGATCTCGTGTGGTAGTGATGGGTAATGCTGCGCATTTTTTACATCCTGTAGCAGGTCAAGGGTTTAACTTATCCCTTCGTGACTGCGTCAGCCTAGCCGATACCTTGGCAGATAGCTTGATCGATAATGCACGCGGAAATATATCCGTGAGTAAAAAAATAGGCGCATTATCCACGTTGCAACAGTATTTAGCGTCTCGTGAAAGTGATCAGCAGCGCACTATCGCCTTAACCGACACCATGGTGAATACATTTTCGTCGAATGCACTGTCACGCTCCATTTTCCGTCAATGCGGCTTGCTCAGCCTCAACGCTATGCCCGTCGCAAAAAAAATACTGGCACGACAGATGATGGGTTTAGCATGAAAAGTCAAGGCAAACAGCAAACAGTAGACAGCAAACAGCAAGAATTTGATATTATTGTTGTCGGTAGCGGTCTTGTTGGCGCCTGTTTTACTGCATTGCTAGCGCAATGGCAACAACATAGAACAATCGAATCACCGTTACGCATAGCATTAATTGATGCAGGTAAAGAACCGCCGTTGCCGGTTTTTGATACCAACGGCGATGAAGGGAATGATAACGGCAGTGACCCAAAAAATGTAAAATTCGACCCGCGCGTCGTGGCACTAACGCACGCCTCGCAAGCAATATTTTCATCTTTGGGGTTATGGGATCAGATTCAATCGCAGCGCGCCTGCGCTTTCACCCATATGCACGTATGGGATCATGATGGCACTGCCGCCATCGATTTTTCTGCCGAAGAGATTCAACAACAACAGCTAGGTCATATTGTTGAAAATAATATTCTGCAAGGTATTTTACTCGCGTACCTTGCCAATCAAGACTGTGTGACGGTGTTACGTGGCTTAACAGTGGAAAGCATAGATACTCAGTCCGTAGACGCTAGAGCCAAAGAGAGTACCCGTTTTCAGTTAAGGTATTCTAATGTAAAAAATAGTGAGAAAGGAGCAACAAGAACTACATTGCACTGTGAAAACGGTACGCACTTATCCGCCGACTTAGTGGTTGCCGCAGACGGTGGACAATCGACTATTCGAAAATTGGCGAATATTAACACTCGCGAGTGGGATTACCATCACAAAGCCATCGTCGCCACCGTATGTTCTTCGTTGCCACATCAATCGACGGCATGGCAAAATTTTTTGCCCTCAGGACCGTTAGCATTTTTACCGTTAGATCATCCCTCTCAATTCTACTGCTCTATTGTCTGGTCATTGGATAGCGAAAAATCCGACGAGATGATGGCATTAAATGATGATGATTTTTGTCATGCCATTAATCGTGCATTTCAAAATAAGTTAGGCGCAGCCGTATCAGTGAGCCAGCGTTATAGCTTTCCTTTGCATCAGCGTCATGCCACTGATTATGTTAGCGATAATATCGTGTTAATCGGCGATGCTGCGCATACTATTCATCCTTTAGCGGGGCAAGGTGTCAATCTTGGCCTGCTGGATGCTCAAGCACTCGCGGAAGAAATTATTCGCGGGCTCGAACGCGACTTACCTATTAACGAATCCTCAATATTACGCCGTTATCAACGGCAGAGAAAAGCCAATAACATTGAAGTGATGTTGTTAATGGAAGGGTTGAAACGCCTATTTGGCAGTAAGCATATCGCAGTTCGTTGGTTAAGAAATTTTGGTTTGAAGAAAGTTAACGGCTTTGCTTTATTGAAAAATTGGCTGGCGAAACAAGCTATTAAACATAAATAGTGTGTCGAAGACCGTTAGCCATCTACAGAAACAGTTTTCTCCCGGTGACTAGTTATGAAAATGTAAATATGCATTAGATTACAAAAATAAAAGAGAACGTCATGCGCGTAGAGTGTTAAGAGAGGAGAGTATTTATTGGTTGTACAGATGCCAGTTAACTAGAATACAGGTTTTACTTCAGTGCCAAGCTGGCAATACGCGAGTATAGACACCGGCCTACGCTGGAATAATTAAAGAGAATATGAATGCAAACATCAAGTAAATGGAATATCACCAACACCGTCTTCGCTACCGTCATTATTGCCGGTTCTATTGTATGGTTGTTACAACTACATACCTTCGGTATCACTATTGCGGCGGCAGGTTTAGTGATCAGCTATTTTCTGTTTAAAAATAATCGTTGGGCATACTTTGCCGCCGCTATATGGTGCTTTGGTTTACTGCGTATTGCTATGGATGATGATCACGGGTTTTACGGTGACTATGTATCCTATGTTAAGCTGCCCTGTGTTATCGGTGTGGTTATTGCAATTATATTGCATGAAAAAGTGGCGATTAAAAGCAAAAAAAGATTTCCTGAAGATACGCCTGAATAATACACTAAGTTAATCAATAGAGGTGAATGATGAGCGAAGACAAACCTGAATGGTTAAAGGCACTAAAGATCGCTTTTTGCTATATGCCTAAATCAATTGACGTGAATAAGTATGACCACGGCGATAAAGTCGACGAGATTCTCGGTGAAATTGCCTTAGTGCGTGAAGCGCTAGAAATTTATGGTATCGACCCCGAAGAAGTGCAAGATGAAATTCATCCGGGTAGCGCGCCTAACTCTTGTTATTGATGGGTAAGGGTGGTGGGAAAAGCATGCTTCTATCTTCACTGCTCAATTTGTTCATCATATCCATATTGCGCTCTACAATTTCTTCTGATGTAGCGCCTTCTTTCAGTATTGCATTAAGACTTTCTTGCCGTAAAATATGAATGATGGGGTAGGGGGAGCGATTAGTGAAATTGCTAAGGTCGCTAGGGTCAGTGCCGGCAAAACAATAGTTCGGGTGAAAACTCGCTAATTGAAATATACCCTTCCAGTGTCGTTGTTTTAGTTTTCGTTCAGCTTCAGATAGAAAAAATTGATAATCATAAAAATCATCTAGTAAATACGGCACAATCATCACGGTCGTCTCGTATTTTTTTGCTGGAACATCGGCTAATAACTCAACTTCATCCAACACGGCATCAAGTAGCATTACTTCGTCATGAGTATCGCAGACAATAAAACGAATAGTATTGTCGCGTGCTGGCTTGTGCGCAAAAGGGCAAAGGTTCAACCCTAAGACGACCTGTTCAAACCAACGAATAGTGTGTTGCTCAAAAGAATTTTGTGAAGAGGATGTTGATGGAGGTAGTGTCGGTGGCGTTTGCATCTGCGTATGGTAATGCTATGGGCCGTCGGCGACAAGCTGCAAATGGTCTGCAGCTTGTCGCTGTTGTCAAAATAAAGCACGTACGGTGATTACTTCGCTAACCATGCGTCTAAATCATCTGCGGTACCTACATGTTCGCCATCAATAAACACCTGAGGAACAGTACCGGCACCCGTAACCGCGTTTAACGAGCTATAAGTAATGCCCTTGTCGCCTAATATAATTTCTTCGTACTTGTAGCGATTATCGGTTAAAGCTTTTTTCGCACGCAGACAGTGTGGGCAGCCAGGCTTGGTAAATAGCGTTACACGCTTGGGCATCACCGCATTAGGGTTGATGTGGTTGAGCATGGTATCTGCGTCACTAATTTCAAAAGGATCGCCAGGCACATCGGCTTCGATAAACATTTTTTCAATCACCCCGTTTTTTACTAACATGGAATAGCGCCATGAGCGATTGCCGAAACCAATATCATTTTTACCGACTAGCATACCCATGCCATCGCTAAATTCGCCATTCCCATCGGGAATAAACGTAATATTATCAGCATGTTGATCGGCCGCCCAGGAATTCATCACAAAGGTATCGTTAACCGATAAGCATACGATGCTATCTACACCTTCAGCCTTGAAAACTGGGGCTAGCTCGTTATAACGTGGTAAATGAGTAGATGAGCAGGTGGGAGTAAACGCACCCGGCAACGCAAATAGAACCACTGTTTTATCGTTAAATATATTATCGCTAGTCACATCGACCCATTGATCGCCTTTACGGGTACGAAAAGTGACGCTAGGAACAGTGTTACCTTCTTTGTTGGTTAGAATTTTCTTTTCTGACATGGTGCTATCTCCTATTGAAAATGTACTGTAGTGGTGTAAATTTATTGCGGTCACTCTATTAAAGTTACTATGTATAAGTGACTGTCTAGGGCTAACTATAACGAATGGATCGCCAAAGATATATTTAATTAAAGGAATTGGCCTGATAGTTTTCCTCAATCTTTGAATGCGGTTTTGTATTGATAGTATTCTTGGGAGTCTTTGCGGAGATCTACAATCGACTGAGGACAGATATCACAGGCACTCTTGTTGCGGAGTGCTCACTTTATTCTCCCACGTACTGGCCATTGTTATAATGAAGATGGAGTTTTTATGACCCAGTTAATTCGCTTTATGCTCAAGGTACCGCTTGTGATGACTAAGGGACACTGTTTTATTACCATACTGCTCTATTTGATGAATAGCATGCTGACTTCTCAACGGCTTATCTACCATAAGTATGCAGTATTATAGGTGTTCACAATATCCAGATCATTGACATGTCGCATTTGAAGCGTGAACTTAGCACATGAATAGACTTAGCAAAAAAACAAGTTGACGATATATTGTTTGATTCGAACAGTGAAGAGTAACCACTATATTAATGAGTTTCATCCATAAATAGAGCTCTGTTGCGGAAAAATTAACATGGTTATCTTCGCAGTGCTAGATGGTGTTGTTTGCAATAAGCAAGTACCTGTATCTAGTAGCAACCATTCATCAATAGGAATGCCTTTTTTTATTTCCCCTCGCGACGAGCCATTGATGGATGGACATTAATTAGCGAAAAAAGATAATGAATACAGTCTTTTTTGTCGAGCCTAGCTGGGCTTTTATACAGTTTTTTTAAAATATAAGCTGTATAAAAGTAATTTCGTTCTATCTTTTATTTATTATAGTGTAAGAAATACAGTGCAGCAGTTTAACAAACCGTGAACATTAAAAATCAATCAATTATTCTTTGTGCCGATCATAACTACGGTAACTGTAAATTTTTATAAGTAGGATAAAGGTTAAAGTTGTTTAGTAACTTCAAGTCGACAATGCCATCTTCACTCATATCCTTACTTGCACGGTATTTGTTGACTGCTGTTGTCAGCGAGTCTCCTGCTAAAGAAATTCCATTGCTTACTAGTTGCTGGGCTAATTTTTTTTGCATGTCGATGCTTAGAGGTAAATTGATAATAGACGCGTCAATCGTTAACGCGCCATTTTCGTTAGGTATTATTTCTTGGTTGAGAAGTTTTTTTATGGCTGCGTTTTTTTTGGTTTCTGAGTAGGCAGAGTAATAAATTTTTTCGGGGAGCTGTAAGTTTTCCTCGCTACCATTAAAAATAACTTGTTGTTTTACACGATCAATATTTAACGCAAAAATATTAGGTAGCGTTTTATAATCTTGGCTGTCGTTGACTATTTGCCAGCTGCCTAGATTGTAGTTCAAATTGCTATTATAATAACTTGAAAACTGTTGGTCTGCTTCGCGGTATCTCCAGCCTCTAGTTTTTTTATTTGACGTGATTAATAGTCCAGAATAGGCAGCCTGTAAAAATTCTAAATCTATTCTTAATAAATCGTCAATGGTTTTCGGTGCAATGTCGGGTGATATCTTTAGAGATTTTATGACCTCCAAGTAAGACTCGTAATATATGTTTTGATTGCTAGCATATTGCATTACGATTAAATATAACTGGGAAAATTGTGTTTTATCACGGGTGTAGTTTTTTAAGAATCCTTCCTGTTTTTCTGCTGTACGGACGTAACGCAATATTGCACTAGCTTGTTCTGCTATTTGGTTTGTTTTTTGTACATTAGTCTTCGGTTCGTTGATGGTGTGAGTGTTCTTAGCAATAGCGGATATAGACGTAGACGTATTAATAGCAGAGCTAAAGCGATTTTTTATTTCCAGTTCTGTAAGGGCCAAATTTTTATGGGTAACCTCTTGCTGTAATTGCTGAAGTTTTGTCAGGGTAACTATTTGATCTCGCAATGAGTCTAATTTATTATCAATAACAATGTTGTGCGTATAGGTTAAATAACCCGCAGACAAGTAGCCTGCAGCAAGTGCTGCCGCAACAAAGAACAGTAAAATAAAGAAGGCACCATTGCGTAATTGCTTAGAAGGCTGTTCAAATAATGCGCGTATAACGGGGGCATAGTTTTTTTGATTGAAACTCCTTGCCAGTTCAGAGTCATCCGCGGCTAATTGCGACTCGGTTGCTATTCGATGTTGATCGGCCTGATTTTGAACAAGTTCTTCTTGCAGTCGCACCACTTCTGTTTCTAAATGCGTAATCTGATTTTTTTGCTGTAGTAACTTGTTTTTGACCTTATTTATATCTATAGCAGGTTTGGGCGACGTTTGTTCGGTCATTATAATACCTATTTATTATTGTTATCTGCTGCATAATACTACGCTAAGAGCCTGTCGGGTTTAGTAAGAGTCTACTACGAAAGGGATAGATTGGTGCTATTTTCAGGTCATTTTAGCCGTTTAACAACACCTGCTTTTGGTCAGTAGGCACACTATTCGCCTCAAGTGATCGAAAAAATGCCCTCAGTGTTTTACCACCTTGTTACGACTTTTTAAGTTCGATAGGATCTTAGTGTAATTCAATGTTGATTGAATTCAAGCAAGATATAGTTGTTAAGTTTAATTTTCGAAGTGTATGGCCTGTAGATGGTTTGATATGGTCAAACTTGCTACACTTTCATCGACGCTTACACGCGAATAATTGATTCATTTCAAACAAATAAAGTGTCACTCCTTCTGCCATTTGTATCACACGGGAATTTGATTATGAAAACACGCGCCGCTGTTGCTTGGGAAGCAGGCAAGTCATTAAGTGTTGAAGAGATCGATGTGTCAGGCCCTAAGGCCGGAGAAGTGCTTTTGCGAATGGTGGCAACAGGAGTTTGCCATACCGATGCCTACACGCTTTCAGGTGCGGATCCAGAAGGTCTTTTCCCTTCCGTATTAGGCCATGAAGGGGGAGGTATTGTGGAAGAGGTGGGTGAAGGGGTCATGTCACTTTTAGTGGGTGATCATGTTATTCCTCTTTATACGCCTGAATGCGGGCAGTGTAAGTTTTGTTTGTCCGGTAAAACTAACCTTTGCCAGGCTATTCGTAACACTCAAGGTCAGGGGCTAATGCCGGATGGAACTTCACGTTTTTCGATAAATGGTGAGACTATCTTTCATTACATGGGTACTTCCACATTTGCCGAATATACCGTGGTGCCTGAAATTGCTGTTGCAAAAATCAATAAACAAGCACCGCTAGATAAAGTCTGTTTACTGGGTTGTGGTATTACCACGGGTATTGGCGCTGTATTGAATACGGCAAAAGTTGAAGCCGGGTCAACTGTCGCGATCTTCGGCATGGGGGGCATTGGCTTGAGTGTAGTGCAGGGCGCAGTAATGGCTAAGGCGGAACGAATTATCTGTATCGATGTTAATACGGACAAATTTACAATGGCTAAAATGTTGGGTGCTACCGACTGCGTCAATCCAAAAGATTACTCTGTACCCATTCAAGATGTCATTGTCGACCTTACCAACGGAGGGGTTGATTATTCCTTTGAATGTATCGGTAATGTTGATGTGATGCGCTCAGCACTAGAATGTTGTCATAAAGGCTGGGGCGAGTCGGTGATTATTGGTGTAGCAGGCGCCGGGCAAGAGATTGCAACTCGCCCTTTTCAGCTAGTGACGGGTCGCACATGGAGGGGATCGGCGTTTGGGGGGGTGAAGGGCCGTACGCAGTTACCTGGCTATGTCGAGCAATACATGCAGGGAGCGATTAAAATTGATCCAATGGTCACTCATACAATGCCGTTAGAAGATATTAATACGGCTTTCGAGCTTATGCACGAAGGCAAAAGCATTCGTTCCGTTATTATTTTTTAAGGCGGGGGTAATTCGTGCCTACAATGGGCAAGCAAGCAACGGAGCAACTATTAATGGAACGCTTATCGAAAACGCGTAGCTTTGGTGGTTATGTCGAGCGCTACCAGCATCAAAGCGTATCAACCCAGACGCAAATGACCTTTAGTATTTATTTGCCGCCGCAGGTGGCACAGCATGCTGTGCCAGTGCTCTATTGGTTGTCAGGATTAACGTGTACCGATGAAAATTTTATGCAAAAAGCCGGAGCGCAGCGTATTGCTGCAGAGCTGGGTATAGCCATTGTGAGTTGCGATACGAGCCCGCGGGGTACCGACTTGCCTGACGAGCATGAAAGCTATGATTTCGGTTCTGGCGCAGGGTTTTATATTAATGCAACGCAGGCCCCTTGGGATCAATATTACCGCATGTATGATTATGTGCAGCAAGAGTTGCCGTCGATTATCTCGTCACATTTTCCAGTAAGCGATCAGTGCAGTATTAGCGGTCACTCTATGGGTGGCCATGGCGCGTTGACAATGGCACTTAACAACCCTGATCAATACCAGTCGGTATCGGCTTTCGCACCGATTTGCCATCCTGTTAATTCGCCGTGGGGTAAAAAAGTATTTGGCAAATATTTAGGCGATGACGAAACGCAGTGGCAGCAATACGATACCTGTTTGCTAATAGAAAAGATGATGATGCAGAAAAAGAAAAAGATCCCATTATTCGTTGACCAGGGAACGGTAGATACCTTCCTAGAGGAACAGTTACAGCCGTCTGTTTTGCAAGCTTTGTGTGACAAGTATCAATACCCGCTTACGTTGCGTTGGCAACCGGGCTATGACCACAGTTATTTTTTTATCGAAAGCTTTATTGAAGATCATCTTCGCTACCACGCGAAGTACTTATTAACGCAGTAGGCATTAGGTGCCTATCGGACTGAGTAAGAATCTACTACGGCAGCGAGAAATTGGGGCATTTTTCCGATCATGTTCGTCGTTTAACCGCACTTACTGTTGGTCAGTAGGCTCATTATCCCCTTCAAATGATCGAAAAAAATGCCCTCAATTCCTTACCGCCTCGCTACGGGTCTAACGTCCGACAGGCTCCTAGATAATGAGAACAATTTACCACTGCTGTTCCGTTAACCTTTTGCTTGGGGCTTGAGCATTCATACTCAATTAAGTGTCTGGCATTTAAGCCTGGTGCAAGTCATAATTTTGTAACGTTAACTGGGCAACAATGACAATATACATCGCTAGTGTCCATCCATAAATAGCTCGTCGAGAGGGAAAATAAAAATAGTCATTTCTATTGCTGAATGGGTGCTACTAGATACAGGCGTTTGCTTATTGCAAACAATACCATCTGGTGGTGCGAAGAAGGCCATTTTAATTTTTCCGCAGCAGAATCCTATTTATGGGTGGGTACTAGCTAATTAAGGGGTTATATATTTAGGGTTATGTGGTTTGTGTTAATCGTTTTTTCAGCATGTGAGATATTTCGGTAATGGCTCTTTGCCCGTCATCTAATATTCCTGCGAGAGACACAAAAGGATGGAACATGCCGCTGTATTCAATTAGTGTAGTATCGACACCACTGCGAGTTAATCGATCCGCATAAGCAACACCTTCGTCACGCAGTGTGTCGTATTTAGCCACGATCACCAGTGCGGGGGGGAGTCCAATAAGCGTGTCTGCAATAAGCGGTGCGTAGCGAAAATCTTTTCTATCTTCATCCGATCGTAAATAGCTTCGGTGAAACCACAATACGGTGTCGCGTTCTAAAAAGTAATCTTTTGCATAACGAAGGTGCGATTTGCTGTTGGCGTGAGGGGCGGTTGCCGGATAGATGAGAACTTGAAATCGAATCGATTGATTATTGCTTTTTCTCGCCAAAAGAGTGACAACAGCGGCGAGATTACCTCCCGCACTATCACCCCCTATTGCGATACGCTGTTCGTCCCCATTAAATTGCTCTGTGTTTTTTGTAATCCATTCAAAGGCTGCATAGGCGTCATCGACCGCTGTAGGAAATTTATGTTCTGGTGCTAAGCGATAGCCGACGGAAATAATAATACAACCCGATTGCATGCATAGTTGACGACATAACGTATCGTAACCCGCTATATTACCAATCACCATGCCACCTCCGTGATAAAAAATAAATACGGGGAGCTTGGTTGCTGACTCATATGGAGTGTATAGGCGCACGGGGACCGATACTGCATTCTGCTCGATGATGCGATCTTCTACGGACCATACAGCAATCCATGTGGGGGCTAAATTTTTTGGCCGTTCTGCGTAGGATTTACGCGCACTTGCGGCGCCTAATGTAGGTAATGGCGTGCGAGGAACGCTATTGATAGCGTTAAGGAATGCTTTAGCTTGCGGGTGTAAGGGCATAAACCAAGTCATCTTTTTGATCAATTATAACGCAACTCACCACAGTGCCTCTAACGGGTTGAGGCATATTCGCATCTGCACCGTTGAATAAACAGAAGTAATTAAGTTGACTATAGTCTGTGGTGATTTTTTTCGTCAGTTTCGTCATTCGTTCCTGTGTAGTCCAGCCATTTTTTTCCTCGTCTCCGAGGGTAGCAGGAAAACCGTATGAAATGACTCTACATTATCAAGTTTTCCTTTGTCGTCTTAGGGGTTGAGGCAACGTTTAAGCAAGTATCCCCCTTTTTGACTGCTGGGCACAATGGCTACGATGTTTACTACAAAGCAACCAATGTATCCGATTAACCAAGAAATAAGCGCTAATGACTCACCTAAGCTGCAGATTGCCTCATCATTTTACCCAAAACAGACATAGGTTAATACCATTGTAGAGCGTATTTATGTATTCCCAAACGGCGAGCAAGAGCAATACGTATTTGCTTCCATATTCCAACCTTTAGGTGCAGGCAGTGATGATAAAAACTATAGCCATGTATACCCATGTATAGTTGTTGCATATTGTAGGGTGGAAAATCAACGCTAGAATAGAAACGTTGACGCTGGGAAACGCTATCGTTCAATTGGAGCCCCGGCTTGGGTAACGATTGCACATCCCTATGTTGTTAATTGCCCTTTGGTCAGTGTTAACTGTAGGTTGATTGATTGTTGATGTGCGCCTATATTCATTAAATGATGATTGATATGAGAAACCTAAGAAACGCGATTTAATCGTCAGCCTTATTGATTGAGCTTATGTATAGATTTTCCTCGAATATAGTGCGCCAATCAATTCAACAGCAATCAACAGTAGGCAACGCATAAAAAGTCATCGCAATGTCAGTTAGGAAAAAGTATAAAAGTCATATCAAAGTATCAGTGACTCCACATAGCTGAAAAAATACGCTAATGTTTGCTTGTTTTTTCGCTATTTATCCCACCATAGCTACCGTGCACTAGCCACTATTGCTATCTGCTGTTACAATTTCGCCCTTTTTTGACAATCAAGCACAATTAAACCGCTTAGTCTTATCCGAATCTAGCCCTATTTTCTGTAGTCATCACCCGTTATTCTCTCTTTTTGTGATCAAGAGATGTGGTGTTATTGTTAGAGAATGAGCGGCATTTAAGCGCGAAAAAGTGCTGGTATACTTAGAGATATAACACTATGAGTGTGACTGTTAGCATTATTATGGGCTCCCGTTCTGACTGGCCCACTATGTCAGAAGCAGCGGGCGTATTAGATCAACTCGGTGTCGCGTATGAGACCAACGTTGTGTCGGCTCATCGCACGCCTGGGCGTTTGGTCGAGTTTGCGCAGGTTGCGCATACCCGCGGTATCAAAGTTATTATTGCGGGTGCGGGTGGGGCGGCGCATCTGCCTGGTATGGCTGCAGCGCTAACGCACCTTCCTGTCGTAGGAGTTCCGGTTTGTAGCAAACAGCTGAAAGGGATGGATAGCCTACTGTCGATTGTGCAGATGCCACGCGGTGTGGCCGTAGCAACGCAAGCTATTGGTGAGGCGGGCGCTTTTAATGCAGGCCTTATGGCAGCACAAATGCTAGCGTTATCGGATGATGAGCTATCTGACCGAATAAAAGTGTGGCGTAAGGCGCAAACTGATAGCGTTCCTTGGTCAGTCACAGATGCTGATTAATCTAGTTGGTTGTTAACCCGCTTTTTAATCTGACTCTTTTAGATGACTCTATTACACGACTCTATTACACGACTTTGTCGAGGATAAGACGATGCATATTGCGATTTTTGGTTGTGGTCAGTTGGCTCAAATGACAGCTCAGGCTGGCATTGGCCTTGGCTATCAGTTTTCGTTTATAGCGGAACACAACGAGGATACTCGTTGTGTTGACGCCCTCGGTGATATCGTTATTTACAATAATGAGATGTCGGCAGAGCAATTATTTTTAGCGTTGGGCTCTCCCGATGTCATTACTGTTGAAAAGGAAATGGTCGATGCAGAATTGTTGGCTGCGCTAAAGGTCTTTGCTTGTGTTTGTCCTAACGAAAACGCTATTTACCTATCGCAAAATCGTATTCGCGAAAAAAACTTCTTACGTCATAATGGTATTCCTACCGCATCTTTTGAGGTTATCGACACTCAAGCGCAGCTTGATAGTTTGCCTGAACGCTTAGGTTTTCCCATCTACATTAAAGCCGCAGAGTCGGGCTACGATGGCTACAATCAATGGCGTATTCAGACTGCCGCTGATCTGGCCCAGGTCATAGTAGACAGTAAGGTGCAATTAATCGCAGAAAAGCATGTTGATTACACGCGTGAAGTTTCAGTGATTGCTGCTCGTAATGTCAGTGGCGATATTGCTTATTATCCGCTAATGGAAAACCGCCATGAAGACGGTGTGTTAATAGCGACCATGGCACCAGCACCCAATACTGATGTTATTCTGGAAGAAGGTGCCGTTGCTTATATGGAAACAGTGCTATCGACTCTCGATTATGTTGGCGTGTTAACGATGGAATGTTTTGATACTGCACAGGGCTTGGTCGTAAACGAGCTTGCCCCGCGCGTACATAATTCTGGTCATTGGACGATCGAGGGTTGTCGTACTAGCCAGTTTGAAAATCATTGCAGGGCAGTTGCTAATGCTGAACTCGGTTCAACAGAAGCGAATGGCATTGGAGGCATTGTTAATATGTTAAGTAAGCATGGGCAGGAAGGGGATTTTTCAGCGCCAGAGTTTTTCTACCATTCCTATGGCAAGCAAGAGCGTCCACGCAGAAAATTGGGGCATGTAGGTGTTCTCACTAGTGATTACCATTTGCTTAAGAAGCACTTAAATACTGCATTATCGACGTTGTATGGTGATAAATACACGCCTTATTTGTAAGTTAGTCTTACCAATAAGGCCGCGATAACAATGATTGTTGCGGCCTTTTTTGATGCTCGGAAAAAGTAGTTAAAATAGCTTATCAAATAGCTTTTTCCCTGACTCTTTTAGTTTTTGTTGTGCCTTATTTTTGAGTTCTTGTTTCTTCTTATCCGCTTGTATCTTGAGTTCAGCTTTCTCTTCTTCAGCCTTATCTTTTAATGCCGCTTTTTTCGCATCGAGCTGCTTGCCTAAGTTTGCTTGGAGTAGTGCTGTGGTATCTATCGTATATTTTGGCGAAGAAAGCGGGCCGGTAAAGCGAACAGGGATAGTAAAGCCTTTTAAGTCACTTAGGTCTTCTCCGCCTTGGCCTTGATTAGTGTTGACAACAATAATCGACGTAAGATAGTTGAGGGTCTGCGCGGCGGTATTAACCGATCCTTGGCCATTAATGCGGAATACAGGGGCTTTCATTGATAAGTCATTGTTGGTGATAATGTCATTGTCAATAAGCAGTGTAGCCGTCATTTCAGCAAAGCGAGTAGCATCTTTACTTGCAGTTGTATTGCGAGCAATGTTTTTTCCGCGTATCTTATCGATGGTTTTTTGAGCGTCGTCCAACACTTTTTTAATGTTAACACCTTCTATGGCGCCATCTTTAGCCAATAAAGTGACTATGCCTTTGCTTAGTGGCTTACCTGATTTTTCGCTCACCGTTATATTGGTGTTAATGGTGGCGATACCGGAGAGCTGATCTGTAACCTCAGCATCTGTTAGCAGCGGCTGTAAATTTACGTCCGTTAAGGTGTTTTTAATGAATAGTGTCGGTGTATTGCCTCTCTGTAAGATAGTGCTCCCGGCCAGTTTGCCTCCATACAGGTTGATGGTGGGTGTAATGGTGACCGTGCTATTAGTGGACGTTACTTTAATGATGTTATCGGTTAGCACAACCTTGTTCGCAATGATTTTATCTGCCTTAAATATCCCGTTAGCATAGATGTCTTTAAGCAAAATAATGGGCGCGGCTAATGCGTCGGTTGCAGTCGGCGGCTTACTTTGTTGTTGGTCCTTATTTGTATCGTCAGGCACAGGTAGGTAGTCATCAACAATAATGCTGTTGAGTGACAAGTCAAAACGATATTTTGGTTGGGAAAAATTAACGATGGCGGCATCGCCTTGCAGCGTGGTAGCGTCAATGTTGATAACTGCTTCTTGCAGTGATGCGCCATTGGCAGTGGCGTTAAATTGAGTTGAAAAAGAGACTGCTGTTAGTGAAGAGTTCTTAGTCGGTGTGTAAACAACCCCAAGCTGCGACAGTAATTGTTGAAGGTTGATTGTGTTCGACTCTATCTGTCCAATGGCCATGGGTAGAGTGTTCCAGTCTTTAATGTCGACACTGCCAGATAACGTGGCATCGTAGCTACTGACAGTAAAGTTAGGGATGCGTGCATGTACTTGACTACGTTCTACGGTAATAGCAGGAATTTTTACGCTAAGTGGGTGTTTTTCCGCTGTCGCGTTGACGGTGATATCTTTAAGCTCACTCAGTCCTCGGGCGTGCTGATAAGTGAGCGAGTCTATAGCGATATCTATAATATTATTGGCTTGTGTCACCGAGACACGGAAATCATTAACGATGATGTCCAGCGTATCTTTGTTAGCTTGTAATTCGCTGTCCAGTGTCAAAGTGACTGGCTGAATGGTATTTCCTGCAAGCTCGCCTGATAGAGTGAGCGGTGCGATGGCTTCTAGTATATTGCCGCTTTGGATGTTCAGTCGAGTAAGTTCATAACGTGTATTGGTTTGTTTATTGTCAACAATGACTTGCCCATCACTAATGTTTACTCCAGCAATGGTTAGCGCTGCAATTGACGTTGCGTTATGGGCGGGTGCAGTGGTTTCGGTAGGTGCTGTGGAGCTGGAGGCAGGTGACGCGTGTAAACCCGATAAGCTATTTTGTCCTTTGGCATTCACTATGTATTCGATGCGAGGTTGCTTTAATATCAACGTGTCAATTTCAACTTTACGACTAAAAAGTGGTGCGAGTTTAATTTTGATATCGACTGCTTCTACATCAACAAAAACACCGGCAGTAGGCACTGATTGTTGGATGACGGCAGGTTGTTTTAATACAATTTTACCTGTGCTTACACCAAGCCATGGGAATACCGAAAGTGAGAGATTTCCATCGATGACGGCTTCTAGGCCGGTATTTTTTTTAATGGCACCGGCTATTTGCCCTCTGTAGTCATTGGGATTGATAAATTGCGGAAGCAATATGACTGCCGCCACGAGCAACATGATAATCAATGTGACAATGCTAAGGGCGATTTTGATTAGTTTCATAATGTTCTCTAGGTAATAGTTTTTTGTGTGGGCTTAGCAGCCTGTGGAGCTTAGGAAGAGCCTACAGCGGCAGCAAGAAATTGGTGTAATGTCCTCAAATGATCGAAAAAATCATCTGCGATTTGTGGCTGGCCCGCTTCGAGCCCCTAAATCCGATAGGCTCCCGCGCAATCAAATATCTATAGTGCCAGTGATCGCCACATTTCTGGAAAATATGGCTAGGTACTAGTGAGCTTTTATCGTTATATCACCATTCATCCCTATGATACACGCTATGATACACAACCGTATTGTAGATCAATTCGTAGATTGCTTCACCCGTGGGCAATGAACACGTATAATCCCCACCTAAATCCGTTCTGCCGGTCTAATATTAATGGCTAGAACCCTTATGTACAATCGGAGAAGCTCATGAGCGCCCGCACCGCCAGTGTCCGTCGTGATACCTTGGAAACGAAAATTAATGTTGACCTCAATCTAGATGGTACGGGTAAGGCCGCCTTTGCAACAGGTGTGCCATTTCTAGAGCACATGATGGATCAAATTGCTCGTCACGGCTTGATTGACTTGGATATTACCTGCGAAGGCGACATCCATATTGATGACCACCATAGCGTTGAAGATATCGGCATTACTATTGGTCAAGCCGTTGCAAAAGCAGTGGGCGATAAAAGAGGTATCCGTCGTTACGGCCATGCTTACGTTCCTTTGGATGAAGCGTTATCGCGCGTTGTGATCGACTTCTCCGGTCGACCCGCATTGCTCATGAATATCCCTTTTACGCAAAAGCGAGTCGGGCACTTTGACACTGAGCTATTTTGGGAGTTCTTCCAGGGCTTCGTTAATCACGCACAAGTGACTTTACATATAGATTGTATCAAAGGTCAAAACGCTCACCACCAAATTGAAACTGTCTTCAAAGCCTTTGGTCGTGCGCTGCGCATGGCGCTAGAACATGACCCGCGTATGGCCGGTGTTATGCCGTCTACCAAAGGTACACTGTAACAATAAGGTACGCTTAAGCAAGCTAAGGGCTATTTAGGTGTAATGTAAAGGGCAATAGCGGTTGCCTGTTCTCGCCCATAGCGTGTCGATTATATTTATAGGTTATACATTCATGACAACATCTATTGCCATTATTGATTACGGGATGGGTAACTTACACTCAGTAGCCAGCGCATTTGCTCACGTGTCACCACAGAGCCATGTTATGGTCACCGCAGACCCCGAAGTGATAGGTAATGCAGACAGGGTGTTGTTCCCTGGTGTAGGCGCTATAGGCGACTGCATGTCCGAGATTCGCCGTTTAGGTCTAGATACTCTCGTTCCTCGATTGATCGCAGAGGGCAAGCCTATGTTGGCGATTTGTGTGGGTATGCAAGCATTGATGCACGCTAGCGAAGAGAGCGGCGGTGTCGATTGTATTAACGTGTTACCTGGGGAAGTAAAATTTTTTACCGAAAACGTGGTTGATTCCCATGGCCAAAAATTAAAAGTCCCACATATGGGTTGGAATAACGTACAGCAAGCAATAGAACATCCTTTGTGGCGGGGTATTGAAGATAATAGTCGCTTTTATTTTGTACATAGTTACTTTGTCCAAGCAGAAAAACAATCGCAAGTTGCGGGTACGTGTGATTATCAACAGTCGTTTGCCGCTGCGTTAGCACAAGATAATTTGTTTGCTACCCAATTCCATCCTGAAAAAAGCGATACTGTGGGTTTGCAGCTGCTCAAAAACTTTGTCATTTGGAATGGTTCTTTGTAATAGCGCTCAGTGACAAGCCGAGTTCTGTAGCATAAATATGAAACTTCGCTATTGTGATACTTTTCGCGACGAGCTATAGATGGCTGGGTATTAACGCGTAAGCAAAGATTGGTTATTTTGGTGAAAGCCAGAATAGACACTGTTTTATCCTCAGCCGTCGCTTGATATTACGGGGGCCAACACTTATTATCGGCACCACACTGGAATGAATGTTATGTTAATTATCCCTGCTATTGATTTAAAAGATGGGCAATGTGTCCGTCTTCGCCAAGGATCTATGGATGACTCCACTGTATTTGGCAGCAATCCTGTTGATTTCGCTAAACAGTGGGTTGATCAAGGTTGCCGTCGTTTACACTTAGTTGACTTAAACGGCGCTTTTGCGGGTGAGCCAGTGAATGGAGATGTTGTCACCGAGATTGCTCAAGCTTTCCCGACTCTGCCCATTCAAATTGGCGGCGGCATTCGCAGTGGTGAAATTATTGAAAAATACTTACAAGCGGGTGTTAGCTTCGTAATTATTGGTACAAAAGCGGTAAAAGAACCCGAATTTGTGACCGAAATGTGCAAGCAGTTCCCTGGACATATTATTGTCGGTCTAGACGCCAAGAACGGCTTAGTTGCCACCGATGGTTGGGCTGAGGTGTCAGATATCAAAGCGACCGATTTAGCTAAGCGATTCGAAGTTGATGGTGTAGAATCTATCGTCTACACTGATATTGCACGAGATGGTATGATGCAAGGCGTGAATGTAGAAGCAACAGTAGCGATGGCGCAAGCTTCTAGCATTCCTGTCATAGCATCAGGTGGCATTACCAATATTGATGATATTAAAGCGTTAAAAGCACAAGCGCACCACGGTATTTTCGGCGCAATAACCGGCCGCGCGATTTACGAAGGCAGGTTGAATGTTAGAGAAGCGCAAGAATATTGCGATAAATAGCTGGTTTTTTGGCATGTCAAATATAATTATGTTATTTTATACACCACACCATATTATATCGGACTGGTGAATTCGATATAATTTTCATATTTCACCAACAATCATGAGTAAATAAAATGAGTAAAGGTACAGTTAAGTGGTTCAACGCCGATAAAGGCTTCGGTTTCATCACTCCAGAAGATGGCAGCAAAGATTTGTTTGTTCACCATTCAGAAATTCAAGCAGGCGGCGGTTACGCAACATTGAATGACGGCCAAGCGGTTGAATTTGAAGTTGGCCAAGGCCAAAAAGGCCCTTGTGCAAACAAAGTAGTCGCTATCTAATAGTCGCTATCTAATTTGTAGCACATGACAATCAATACAAGGAAGAGCCTGCAGTATCTTGGCGATACTTACTTTGATTGTTGCTCTTACGCTTAGTCTTTGTTCATCAGGGGCTAAGCGTAGTTGTTTCTAATTTTCGTACCTTGTCCATAAACTTCTGATCATCCTAGTCCCGCCATGAGCCATGATCTGCTCGCGCCAGCCCTTGCCCTAGCATGCAAATAAAAGCCATAAGGTATTAATATAATAGCCTTATCATGAGTAATGCAACTCTGATCGTGGAATTTCTATGTGCACTAAAAAGCCTATAATCTGTTGTTTAACATTAACCACGTTGTTGACCAATGTGCGCCAGTACTTGATCGCCTAGCTGTTGATATAAGCCAAAATACTCCAATCGATTGAAAAAACATAGAGGATATTGTTCTTGTAGCTGCGTAATCTGTCGAGGGATATCTTTAGTCACATGATTCCCCTGATTAAAAAATAGAGGGTATATATCAAATTGCGTGTGTCCCTCTGCGACAGCTTCTGCAATGGCGTCAAAAAGTGTCGGGGTAGTCAATTCAAGAAAGCATGGTGTGACAGCAATAAAGCCATGATCTTGTTGAGCAATAGTTTGTGTGAGTTGGAGGAATTCATGGTTAGCCTCAGGCTTACGACTGCCATGAGCCATAATGATCAACACGGTATTTCCTCTAGGATTACTAGGCGTCATCTTCACTTCTTACCTCGATATAAGCGTCACCATTTGCGACGGTAGCATTAACTACGATGGGTCGGCAGCAGACAAAGCAGTCTTCAATATATTCTTGCTGTGCTTCCGACAAGTCGATAATCATTTCTATTGTTTCGCCACAATAAGGGCAGGAGCATTTTTTTGTACTTAGCATGAACAATTATTCTCAGTTTGCGTACAATCATTATATAAAATTTTACGGCAGAATATTGGTCTGAGACCTATCTAAATCGATACCTGAATCCACAATAGGGTTGAACTTTTTTCTGTTTATCTAATTATCGTACTTATTGAGTCATTATAAAATGAAATATATCGGTCAAACAGACTTCTCTCACCAACAACAACCTAAAATTGGTGTGTTAGTGACCAATTTAGGGACGCCGGAGGCGCCCACCCCAAAGGCGTTACGCAAATATCTAGGGCAATTCCTCGCGGACCCCCGGGTAGTAGAAGTGCCGCGTATACTGTGGCGGTGTATTTTACATGGGGTGATTCTGCGAATCCGCCCACGTCGTTCGGCGGCTGCGTATAAAACCGTATGGACAGATGAAGGGTCACCATTAATGACTCATACGCAAGCGCAGTGTGACGCGCTCACAAAAACACTCAGAAAAGTCTATGGTAGTAATATGATAGTGGCTTTTGCCATGCGCTACGGTGAGCCGTCCATAAAGAGTACGTTAGAAACTATGCAGCAGCAAGGTGTGCGGCGTCTGTTGGTGCTGCCGCTGTATCCGCAATATTCGGCAGCAACCACAGGCTCAACTTTTGATGCGGTCGCTGAAGATTTTATGCGACGTCGTTGGTTACCTGATTTTCGCTTTATCAGCCACTACCATGATTATCCCCCCTATATCGAGGCGTTAGCGGCAAGTATAGAAGCTCACTGGAAAGTTCATGGCCGAGCAGACAAGCTGTTGATGTCTTATCATGGTGTGCCTTTCCGCTATTTGAAAAACGGGGATCCTTATCATTGTGAATGCCATAAAACCTCCCGTCTATTAGCCGAACGGTTAAGTCTGCCCAAAGAAGCTTATATAACAACTTTTCAATCTCGATTTGGGCGTGAAGAATGGTTGAAGCCATACACTGACCACACGTTGAAAAATTTTCCAGAGCAAGGTGTAAGATCAGTCCAAGTGGTTTGTCCGGGTTTCTCTTCAGACTGTTTAGAGACCATTGAAGAAATTGGCGAGGAAAACCGCGAATATTTTATGGGGTCAGGAGGCGAGCGTTATGAATATATCCCTGCACTGAATGCCACTGAGCCTCATATTGCAGCATTAACGCAATTGATACAGCATCAACTGCAAGGTTGGGCTACTCCAGAGAGCAACGCCGGGGATATCACACAGCATCATTATGAAAATGCCGAAGCCGTTAAATAACGTTTTTACGAGTAGTGCAGGAACGAGGGCATTTACACCGCATTCAAGTGTCAGCGCTATGTCACAGGCCATCCTATTGCTGATGACATGTCGGTTCTAATAAAGTGAGCCAGCGCTCTTCTGTTGGGTAATATTGGAAAATACAGCGGTCAGCTTTCTTTTCATTAAAACCTGCCCGTCGTTTAATCGTATTCTATTTCGATGTATTGCTGCCATAAGCGTAGCAAAGTCTGTGGTAATAACGTCGTATATCGAAGCTATGGTCAGACCAAAAATATTATCGGTGAATCGTGGCGTTCTTTGTCGTTGATAAAAAATAAATCGGCTGGGCTAATAATCACTTCCCAGCCTCGGTCAAAAAAATCAACTAGCATCACATCCCGCCGGCGTCCCCTTCTCTGCCTTCAATATGTAGCTCATACTGGGTAATAAGTGCAGGTGCAAATTCATCTAACAATATATTCTCAGCGTAAACATCTGCCGCTAACTTTTTATGCTTGAAACGTGTATTTTTATAATTGCCACGGGTATTGTTAATAAATTGATAAAGGATTTCGATGCGGCTGTTGTGATACCCAATGCGCTCGCAGCTACCGAAGGCAAGAGAGACACTTCTGAGCGTATCAAAGTACTGACTGAAATTTCATGTGAGTAGCTAGTGTTCTCGACGTTTACAGACGTTGATGAGCAAGGATTTCGGTATTGGATAAGGGCTTTTCAAGAGTTAATGTTATATTAGCAAGCGCTTGATGCGTGTGCGTCAATATAAAAAGTACAGGCAATATTACGCAAATAAAAGATGACAGCATAGAAAGCCTTATGACGGGTGGCCGAAAGTGCAATAACAGTAAACTTTTAAGACCCGTCATGCGTAAAAATTTACTAATATGATTACCATGCACTCATGCATGCTGTTATATTATCAAGCCACTAAGAGAGTCTTATATGTTCGGTCTATTCAACGCCAATCCAGAAAAAAAATTACAAGAAAAATACGAGAAACTCTTAGAGCAGGGTATGCAGTATCAACGCAAGGGTGACATTAAAAGTTATTCCATGATTACTGCCGAGGCAGAAGTTGTGTTGGCACAGATACAAGCACTCAAAAGCAAGTGATGTCACTTTATTTACGCTTATGCCGCATGTATGTAAAAGTCTCGATATAACAGTCAAACAGCAACTCATGAGGAGTCGTTTGATGCTCCGTGACAGCATTTAACGCTGTCGAATGAGTAGATTAAAATTAAACCACATCGCATTAACCCGCGAGTGTGTTAAATGCAATACGCTGCAAGTTGAGGCGGGTATTGATGGCCATTGCATGGAATAAAAGCCACTTTTAACCGCCACCACTTCGGTTAATCAATAATGTATACGCCATGACTAAAAATAAGCTACAAATTATTTTTTAATGATGGTGAGTATAATCTCACCGACATTAAGCCCCCATTTTTTGAGTGTTGACTCATTGATTAAGACTTTTTCGGAAACTAAATACATTCGGTCATCAACGTTGATATCAATAGTTGAATCCCCGTAGGGTATGTTGAGGGTGTAGCGAATAAACATAGCATTACCGGTCACTTGTACCTCGCCATCCCCTACCACATCTTCTGCTCTACCGACGTACGTCTGTATATTAGTCTTTTTGCCCGCGTTTGGCGTTAACTGCCAATGACGAAATTGTATTTCTCCATCGTCAAAAACAAACCGCTCTTTTAACAATCCCTTCCCGTTTGACCAGCTCCCTTGTAACTCTGCATTAAAATAACGAATGACATTTCCAGAGCGATCTTTGACAATACCATGAGCAGATAACGCGCCAGTAAAGAATACTTGGGCGTCAAGTATCGGCTTGTTGTTGGCGTATTGGTCAATAGGTGCCGAATAGCAACCTAGCATCAAGGTCGACAGAACGATAAGGTAAAAGGGCGATTGTAGACGGGATAATATTGTTCGTAACATGACGATTCCAAAAAGAGCTTAGTATGCATACGCACGAGAGGAATAGAGTGGATCAAGTGTGCGTCAGATATTTATGGCTGACATGTCCAGCTGTAAAGCACGACAGCTTGTCCGTGATAAATGTCATGTTCATCGCGAATATCCCAGACGATGGCATCCGTAATCAAAAATTTTTTCCCTGTCGCAGAGACTCGTATGCCAGTGAAGTCATCAATAAAACCGTGTTCTCTTACACGGCTAAGCAGCGTATTGCGTTCCTGCTGCTCAATAGGCTCTGCCGACAAGCGAGAAGGCAAAGAAGTCAGCTCATCCCAGCTCATTTCAAATAATGCTTGAGCTGTTTTATTAGCATAGTTAAATATCGGGTCAACTTCAGTGTTATGAGAAAGCACACAAAACGGTGCATGATATAACGCTTGGGAAAGCGCTTCAGTGCTCGCACTCGCTAGTAAATACTTACCTGTAGCGGTAAAAAAACTCGAGAGTAATAATCTTGTTGGTCGGTATAGGCGTGGGGGCATAAAAAGCAATCTCTCTTGCGGTGTACTACTTTTAATCACGTTGGTTCAATTAAATTCCCTCCTGTCATTTCACTTGGTATCGGTAAGCCTAGCATTGTTAATAATGTAGGGGCAATATCAGATAGTTTACCTTTGCTAAGAGAAGCAGATTTACGTTGATTGGAGACATAGACTAAGGGTACTGGGCCGTTGGTATGTGAAGTGACTGGACCTCCGGTGTTGGGGTCTACCATTAGCTCTACGTTGCCATGGTCGGCGGTAATGAGGCAATCTCCATTCACCTTTAAAATGGCATCAGTCACGCGTTGCAGGCATACATCAAGGGTTTCTACCGCTTTGATTGCCGCGTCCATTTTACCTGTATGGCCCACCATGTCGCCATTAGCATAGTTACAAATAATGGCATCGTATTCACCGCCCTCAATAGCGGCAACTAGGTTATCGGTAATTTCGTGCGCACTCATTTCTGGTTGAAGGTCATATGTAGCCACATCAGGCGAAGGGATTAATATACGTGTTTCGCCGGCATATTCTGCTTCGACACCGCCACTAAAAAAGAAAGTAACGTGTGCATATTTTTCAGTTTCGGCAATACGTAGTTGGGTTTTCCCATTATTTGATAAATATTCTCCGAGTGTATTAGACAATAATTTCGGAGGGTAAGCACACGGAGCGTCAATATTGCTCGCGTATTCAGTGAGCATGACAAAGTTATCTATCTTTGGATAAATGCTGCGATTAAGTGGGCTATTTAAATCATCCTGAATGAGTGCCCGAGTCAGTTCACGGGCACGATCTGGACGAAAATTCATAAAAATCACCGCATCACCGTCCTTTATCGTCACAGATGTTTCGCCATCGGGACATATTGACGTGGCTGGACAGAACTCATCACTTTTATCTTGGCTATAGGCTTTGTCTAGTCCTGCAATTGCGTTATCAACAATGTTCTCGGCGATACCTTGAGTGAGTAGATCATAGGCTTTTTGTACGCGCTCCCAACGGTTATCTCGGTCCATCGCATAGTAACGGCCAATGAGTGATGCGATATGGCCAGTTTTTAATTCGGCAAATTTAGTATTTATTTTTTCTATCGACGCCTTTGCGCTTCGAGGTGGCGTATCACGACCATCAAGAAATGCGTGCAAATAAACTTTATTGGCACCACGCTGCACGGCAAGCTCCATCGCCGCCATGATCTGATCTTCGTGACTATGTACACCGCCGGGTGATAATAAACCCATAAGGTGAATGGTGTTGTCGCTGGCAACGGCTTTGTCAATGGATGCGGTTAATACGGGATTGGTAAAAAAGTCGCCGTCAGCAATGGCTTTATTAATTTTGGTAAAGTTTTGGTAAACGATACGTCCAGCGCCCAAATTCATATGGCCGACTTCTGAATTACCCATTTGTCCATCAGGTAAGCCTACGGCTAAGCCAGACGTTTGAATAAGACTGTGAGGATAATCATTCCACAAGCGGTCCCATGTGGGAGAGTGAGCCGCTTCAATAGCATTAGACTGGGAGTTTTCGGAATAGCCAAAGCCATCGAGTATTAAAAGTGCAACGGTTTTCTTGACCATAATAAATGTCTTGCCTCGTAGGGTGAAATCAATAAAGTGTAATCACTTGAAGGTGAACTACAATTAATCGTTATTATACGTGAAGAGTATATGGGGAACTAGTTGCTAAATGACTGTTCCTAAACGCACCTTCAGGGTAGCCATATAGGTATGCTATTGATAAGGCGGAGTGCGGTGACTGAATCATATATGAGTAAGCGTGAAAGTTCGAATGTATTACTCGATGTAGTGGTGCTGATTGATAATGTTTGTAAGCTGCTCTTCTATGATTTTCCAGAAACCCAGTGATTCGTTGACCAAATGATGTTTTGAACCATCAAAATAGTCAACGCGACTATCGGTGAAAATATGACCCAACCCATTACTGGGAAGTTCTATACATAATATCACTACTGTCCCGTTAAGACGAGATAACGAAGGTCTGATTCACCCCAAATTGATACAATTATATTGTCGATAAAACACTGTATTAATAGAGCGAATCAGACCATGGCACATTGTGATACGATCCTGTCAGAAAGACTAAAACTTGTTCCGAGACATGAATTTGAAACCCTTGCCAAACACCATTATTCTGGTCGAGCCTTTCGTAAAGCCTAACGTTGGTCTCAATTTGTGCCACTGACGATGGCTCAACTGTCTGGCCGGAACAGCTTGCGCGACATCCTGGATAACATGTCGGCGTAAATGCACAGGCTGTACTATCTTGGCAGTGAAAAGTTAGCGAGATCCAATCTATCGCGTATCAACGAAGATAAACCCTATACTCTTTACGAAGCACTGTTTGGAAAACTATTAGCTCGCTGCCAAAAAATAGCGCCTGGTCATCATTTCAAATTTAAGCACTCTTTGTACTCACTAGATGCCTCGACTATCGACTTGTGTTTGTCTGCGTTTCCTTGGGCTGATTTTCGCACCACTAAAAGCACGATAAAACTACACGTCGAATTGAATTATGCCGGTTATTTGCCTGAATTTGTGACCATTACCGAAGGGGAAAAACACGATGTCACCGTAGGTCGGATACTGAACTTTCCCAAGGCGAGCATTGTGGCGATTGATAAAGCGTACAATGATTATACTTGGTATAAGCAATTGACAGGTAGGGATATTTTCTTCGTCACCCGCCTTAAGAGCAATGTGAAATACCGCATTGCTCAACGCAGAACCGTGCAAAAAAACAAAGGGTTAACGTGCGATCAAACCATAGAATTCACGGGCACTTAGGTCTCGAAAAAAATGTCGCAATTTAATTGCGACGGATTGGTTACAAGGATGCAGTGACGGGTAAGCACTATGTGTTTTTAACGAACAACTTCAAACTGGCCGCCAAGGCGATTGCCGATATCTACAAAGCTCGATGGCAAGTAGAGTTATTCTTTAAATGGATAAAAAAAACCTGAAAATAAAAAACGTTTTTTGGCAGGAGTAAGAATGCGGTGATGACTCAAATATGGATAGCGATGTGCGTATATCTACTCATTGCATTTCTGAAGTTGCAGTCCTCGCTCACTAAAAGCATGCAGCAATTATTGCGGTTACTTCAGCTTAATTTGTTTGATAAACCTGATCTGATGGCGCGGATAAGAGGGGATACGCCTGACGATGGATTGCCTGATGTTAATCAAACGAACCTCATATGAAACTTAACGGTACAGTAGTAATAATAATGGATAAAAAATATCATATAGAAAACGCCTCGATAAAACGAGTCGTTTTTAGCGACGCATCTAAAACTTTCCTAGACTAAAACTCATAACAAGCTCGCAGCCATCACTCAACGATTAAACATCAACAATAATTTGATTACTATTAATTAGCGCATCTAAATCTATCGAGCCTGTTCCTATATCTTCAATCACTATACTCAGGTCGGTATAGCCCCCCGCACCATCTGCATCAACCGTAATAGTGACATCAGTCCCATCATCAGTGATTTGTAAAAAGTCGGACAACAAACCATTTTCTTCATTTTGTAATAAATCAGCTAGGTCAATAATATCCGTCGCGGTGCTCCCTGTACCAGTACCCGCTTCGCCTAATACAAAATCAGTAATGGTATCTGTAGAGCCATCAGCATCAGCCGCTTGCCAAAAGAATGTATCTGCATCATTACCTCCGGTTAACGTATCACTACCCATTCCTCCAAACAAAATATCCTGCCCTGCTGAGGCAATCAATGTGTCTCCGCCTGCGTATCCCGTCAGAAAATCATTTCCGGCCGTATCATTGAGTGTATCAGCGCCCGCCGTACCATCAACGGCATTCGTCACATTAATGGTGATCGTGGCAGTGTCCACGTCACCGTTATTATTTTCAATGGTGTAAGTGAAGGTTTCCAACCCGTTAAAACTCGTTGTTGGAGTATATTGATACGAACCATCCGCAGCCACAATAAGTGAACCATTGGTTAAGCTCATCGGTGTATCAAGAGTAATAGCGGTACCATTCACTTCGGTCACACTAAAACCCGATATAGCTTGAAAGTTGTCCAGCACATTGACATTATTAAGGGCCGACTCATATAAATTGAAAATGGCAATTTCACCCTCAAATGCAGTGGGCGTATTAAAGTTAATATTTTGATTGGTCGCACCTAAGCCAGCAGGATTAGTGCCACCCCAATCTAAGACGAGAGGATTCGTTTCTTGTGCTGCTAGAGTGCCATTAACATACAAACTAAACTTAGAAGTGCCACCACTAATATCAATAACGCCAGTTAGCTGCACAAACTCGTCTGTAGGATCAATGCCAATACTAGCCAGATCGAAACTGAGATGGACGCTTTCAATAGTGTCTATCACTATAAATTTAACGACTGTGCCATTAATTTGTATAGACGTCCCATCGCCAGAACCACCCGTTTCAAATAAGACATCTGCATCACTAATATCGTTAGCACGAAACCATATCTCAAAGCTAGCAGAGCGTGTTTCGGCACCGTCGATGTCATTAATACTAGCATCGTCACCATCAAGGTTAGAAAGGCCTGCCCCAGTAATATCTCCAGGATCAACATTAAATCGATACGCTTCTGTAATGCCCACAAATGACGTAGAAGCACTCACATCAATAGGGCTGAAGTTGGTACCTGAGGCATCAAAATCCCAAATTAAATCAGGGGTTGGTGGCGTTGCACTGGTGTTATCCCAAATGCCATCACCTGCGGTATCTTCAGAGGCATCATAATGCAATGTTAAACCTGTATTTAAGATCGTGCCTGCACTCAAATCATCTGAATCAGCAGTGCCATCTGTAATTGCATTCCCCGTAACAGAAGAGTTTTCATTAACATTGTTCGTATTATCCGTAGCGGTAATATTTACGTTGTCTTCATTCAGCGTGATGTACGCCGCGCTGGTATTGCCTGCCGCATCGGTCACCGTGACGCTGTGCACCACACTGTTCGAGCCCGACTCGAAGTTATTCATCTCCGAAGCCGCACCCGCCGCGGTGATGGTGATCTGACCACTACTATCGATTGAGTAGAAGGTATCTGAACTCGTATTCGTCCCCGTGGACGTAAACGTGTAACCTGTGACCGCGGCATCATCCGCCGCAACAACCGCCGCCACTTGTGCGCCGGCCACTTGGTTTTCCGCATAGTTAAAGCTTTGGGCCGAGATCGTCGGTGCCTCATCTACGTCGGTTTCATTATCATCATTCGGTCTCGGAGCGACTATAGTATTTTCTGGGTTCACATCATCATCGAGCGATTGCTGGGCCTCAGTAGAGTTATTGACAATAACAATCTCATTACCATAGGCTAAATTAGAATCTTTCTTCAGGATTTCTTCAGAGTTATTGCCCGGGAAAATTTCTGGTGCATTACGAAAAACATGTGCAAGAATGGCATTCTGAGGGAGGTTTTGAGCATTTGGCTCAAGCTCTGCTGAAGGGGGTAGGAATATGCCTCCTAGATTAGCAACTGTATCACTTTGACTTTCATCATTTGCTGTTTGCACTTGCCCTGAGCTTGCAAGCACTTCGTCAAACTGTCGTATAGATTCTAGCGTAAGGGTTGTTCCAATACTTATTGGATTTTCTTGGGAGGAATTCGGCAATAAACTATTGATACCATCAAATAATGTATCAATAAAGCTGACTGTAGTCGCATTACCGACTAACACAACGCCATCTAGCCATTCGAGGGAGTTTAGATTTACATTAATAAGGACAGACGAAGCATTTGACGTAGTAACGATATCACCGGCAAGGACAACATCTCCCAGCTTGGCAACAAAAGACTCACCTGTAGAGCGAACGACCACCACACTGCCGCTACCCTGAATTGCCTGAATAGAACCAAAAATTGCTCGCTCGCTCATAGTCTATCTCTTACAGCATTACTAATGTTATTACGTAACTTTATTGAAACACTTTAATATAAAAAACTTTCGTTACGCTCTATTAGTAAACTGGCACTGTTCTATCTAGTATAGTATAGTGAGGAGTAGAGTCAGTTAATGTGTATAGTACAAAAGGGAATGTAAAACGACGATGCCAAAACCCCCCAATTCGTATAGCAATCCCCAAATAGGGATTCATGCTCTTATCAAAAACTTCTAAAACCCTCATTTTACATCAATAGCGGGTCTGCAGTGCAAGCACCCCAAGGTAATTGACTCAACACTCACTTCTCGAAAAGCTTGTGAACATCATTCCCGTTTTTTAGATGGATGTGCCCTGCATTAAGTCGTTTATTCTATCAAAAGCCTCCCGTTAAATAGGCGGGGATCAGATTTACTAACGGTCAACAGCACCTGTTCTAATAAGCGCTGATGTTTCTCTTTTAGTTTAACAAACCACTGGCGACCCGTTTTAATCACTTTAGCGGCCATCCCATACAAACATCACCGTAGTGTCACTGAACAGTGATGGGCTAACGCCTCGGGTAATTGTCGCATCAATGAAAATAAATTGCACAATAGTGCCGTGATTAAAAAGTACAGTGCGTTTGCGTTATAGTCTGAGCAGGGCAGTGTGCCACCGCCAAAATCCAGCTTTAGCTCTTTAATACGATGTTCACTATTTTCTGCACGCTGGTTGTACCAGTAGAGGATCTCGCTTTTGCTTAAAGGGTCTCGATTAGTGGCAACCGCACGACAAACATACCCGCCAACACTGATTTCTTCGGTGTCATAAGGAGCCTCTAAGTCAAGTGATGCCTGACCATTAATGGCTTTACGTTGAATGATTAGCGTGAAAGGTCTTTAATAATCCCCGATGCAATAACGGGTGCGATGGGTGTTTTGACCACTGACAATATTTTTGCTTATCCATAAGTGGCTCCCAAAGCAGAAATGTCCCCCTGATAGCGATGGATCTCCCGTAGGTACTGCCTTTTCCAAGGATGATCAATAGACGGCTTCCATTGAGGTTTTTGCTGCTGCTGTTGTTTGATTTGATCTATTCGAGCAGCGATGGTTTTTTCATCCTCAATCGGTATAGGTCGCTGGCCTTTTTGTCGTTGTCGATAAGTTAATGTTTTACCTTCATGTAGGAGCATGACGTCACCCGCAAAGGTTTCACATACGGTAATACTAGCCCCTCGAAGGCGATATCTGTTGCCGTAACCTTGAAGCGGATATTCTGTATTATTAAATTGAAAGGTTAAGTTCTTAGAGAGCTTTCGTGAATGATGGCGCGTCATGGTAGCAGCCCTTTCTGCTGACGTATGCAGAAGTGGTCGATGGGCATTGTCGTCACAGCGAGGTGCAACAGCAAAACGTTGATTATAGCCCTCAATAAAGGTGGGCAGAAAGGTATTATCATCAATACCTTGCAAGCACATTTCTTTCACGAGCCTATCCTGTAGCGTTAAGTTAGCGCGCTCTACGCGACATTTGGCTTGCGGTGTGTTGGCATAAATAGGGCGACATCAAGGTTTTTCATTGCACAGGTAAATTGCGTTATTTCACCTTCTTTGTTGGGACAATTAACGCGAAACATACTGTGCTTATCACTGTAGAGCGCGACAGGACGACCGTGTGTTGGCAGTAGTCCTGTAAGGTTTCCATATACGCTTGACGTTTCTGATGGCGAGAGCTTGAACGCCATGAGCTGGCTAGTAGCATTGTCGATAAACACAATGAGAGTGCACTTAGGTGCTCGCCCTTCAGACCAGTCGTGGTGTGAGCCATCAATTTGAATAAGTTCGCCCCAACAGGATCGCCGCAATCCGCATTTGATTAATCGACCATATAAACCCTAGTTATTTAAATACCTATGCACAATAACAACAATCGCTTGTGTTTTAGGGTCGGTGCGACAGTATTGCTGGATAATAGTGTAAGTATCTTCATTTGTGTCGATAGTCGACTGCCATATATCATGTCGGTCAATGAGTACAGGACCTACGATATGAAAGAGATAGTGAGATGGATAAATGACAAAAAAAGCGGCATTGTATTATTGGCACCACTAAAAGATAAGTTATGGGGGAGTGACTAAATAAACGTTTGTTTCTCTGAAAAAAATGGGCTTGTACGAAAATCCCTACTATGGGATGCAGGAAAACTGCATGGGAGATTTACTGGACACAGTCGATATTCTCGTCTGTGAATGCATGGCTAATGTGTAAAGCTAGGGAAAGAGTCTGCATATTGAGTAATCCATTCAGTGGCAGCTTGGTCGTTATCAAGTATACGACCTTCATATTTGGCGACTCTTTTTTTGTATTCCTCAATATGACATACCTGTTCAACCATTCTTGCAGAAAAAGCGTCATCAGAACTACAAAAGCTCACCCCTACACGAAAGTGAGAATAATTAAGCGAGTTGAAGGGTAGCTTTTTACACCAACGAACTTGCGCGTAGGCATAAAACAAATTCTCATTTATAGGAATATATAATTGCAGCCACTTATTCGGCGAGATATATTCATTGGCATGAAAGCTTAATCCGCCCTGGTTAACATTATAAACAATATCCATATTGCACAACTCAGGCATCTCAGTAACGAAATACCCAAGTGGGACATTCGAGGGGTGTCGAATAAACTGTCTATCCACTATGGGTGTATTGGCATGCATATTATTCTCTAGTTTGATTATGGAGGATTATTATAATAAGAATAGCAGCTAATCCATCATCGGATAGTTTTTTTGAAAAATATTGCTTCTAATTAACCTTAGATTGAAATCCTGTTATTTGAGTTTGTTGATGTGAAAGTTTTAGTGGTATGGAGTGTCGTATCAGCTCCAGTTACAGTAATAACCTGAAATGGTATTCGGATAGATAACTCTTAATATAAGCGTGAAATCACATCCGTTTTTTCACTTTCCACCGTAAAAATAATAAATAATGATTTTATTATAGTGTTGTTTGATTTCCGGCTTGGGTAGGAGTTCTCAGTCTTTAGGTATGTCCATTAACATCATTTGATTGTAGGTTGTTTGGCCAAGGCCTGATCGCATTCGATTGCAACAATGAATGCGACGATGGCTCAAAAGTAAAATGCTATTAATCCCTCCGGGTATATCTTCATAATGTTGTCTAAGCCGAGGATGCGCTACTATCCATTTCACTAATAGAGCCGCGTTCAATCGAATATACGTTGTCGACAACTTTTTTAGAGTGAGTATAATCTTATTCTGAAATCAATACCGATAAGTTATCTTCTCTTAATCGAGAAATAACTTCTATCAGTCGTTGCGCTAGTGCAGGTGCAACTCCTTCGAACGGTTCGTCTAGCAATAAGGTTTTTCGTAGATCTGGGTAATCGCTACGGAGCCATTTCTAGTCCACCGCAGTAAAATAATATACTGTTTCTACATTCAGAAAATGAGCGATAACCTCGGGCATTTGATTTCACTTTCTGAATTTTTGAATGTAATCCCTCTGCCGCCGCATGGCTAATACCATGGGTAAAGTAGGTCAGAATATTATCTGCGTGCGTTTTGATCATTCTGGCTTTTGCGTTAATTGGCTCCAGTCTGCTTTAATTGCCCACGAGTACCAACCATTGAAGTGTTGCTCAGCAAGGTCTGCATCATTGTAATCCCAAAATCCTCGGAACAACTCTTTTATAGCCCAGGCCCTAGCAACTTTTAAATCAGATTTTTTACGCTTTTCAAAACGATCGACATGCTTTTCTTTTAGGTTTTCTTCGTTTGTTAACCATAAAAATTTGCTGCCTACCAATACACTATCGACTTTCTTGAACAGCGCCTTATTTTTTTCTCCGCACTTGATCAACAGCCTCGTTCAGGTGCTGACTGATATGAAAGCGGTCGTGAACACTGTCAGCTTGCGGTAGCTTATCTGCCACGGCATTGGCGTAGGTCTTCCACATATCTAGCGCTACAGCCGTTACCTGTTTTTGCTGAAACTCAGTCACCCCCCCCCCTGCTCCATCAGCGATTGACAGGCAGTGTCGGTACGCTCGTCCACCACAGCCAAAACGCGACTGCCCTTAAGGTCAACCAGCGAACGAATATAGCGGTGACCGGAACGAAACTGTTCTTCATCAATACCAATATAAGGAATGGCTGCTTCTTTACGCCGAGACAATCCTCGATCAACCGCCCGCTTTTTATCGCTTCTACTGGGTGCCAGTTCAGGCCTAGTAATTTGCGCGCTTCTTCGACGCTACGAGCCGCCATTAATCCCCGCAGAGCAAAGGCTTCAAACAACAAAGTAAAGCGGCTGTTTTATCCAGCTCAAGGTGCATTAAGGCAGTTAACTCCATGAGCTTGCAGCGCACCCTGGGTAACTTACCATGTAATTGCGTAGCAAACTGCATAGTATCAAGGTGCCGCCAAGTGTGTTCTTTGCGGTCGTCATGCTTAGGAGAGGTGACTCCACATTCAGGGCAATCGCCTTTGTCATCCGTATACTCAATGACGATATCCACTTTCTGTACCGACAGATCAAGGGTAGCACTGCTGATGTCCCATGGGCTACTTACGCCAAGTAACAAACCCTAATGATCTTCGATTGCCACAACACTAATCCCCGCTAGTCATTTGTTGGTATTGGCGGCATTTTACCCTGAATTCAATCAAATCTATGCAGAGCCAATTTAATGAGATGTGAATGATGTAAGACACGATCCAGTAATACTGATGTTAATGCGGTGTCATTAGCAAAGGTATGTTCCCACTGCCTAAAAGGTAAATTACTGGTGAAATAATGGCGATTTTTTATAGCGTTTTACAATGACATCAAGCAACAGTTTGGATCCACTCACATCAAAAGCTAGAAAACCAATTTCATCAATAACCAGTATTTTGGGTGCTAAAAACACCCAGCTGCATTGTTGATTTATCTTTATCTTTATCTTTTCGCTGAGCGGTTAATAGCTGCAAGATTACATCAGAAGCATTGATCAAACGTATTTTTAAATCCGCTTGTACCGCCGTGTAACACATCGCCATAGCGATGTGTGTTTTACCCACACCCGATGACCCAAGTAATACCATATTCTCTGCACGCTTTATAAATGATAAGCTGGCCAGCTGTTGACCTGACTTTTGGGTCCCCCAGCTGCGAACTAAAAATCAAAGTCGTCTAATGTTTTAACGGAATGAAAGCCGGTCATGGGTGTAAACATCGTTTGTTTACACCCATGACGTTCAGCCACTTCTGTTGTCAGTAGTTTCTTAAAAAATCAGGTAGTCCCAATCCTCTTTGGCGGCTTGTTGTAAATGATCATTGTAGATGATGAGATCATGGCGCAATGGTTCGTGATCAGAATTCAGCGGTATAATGGCATCACTGGATTACTAGATGCTGATCGCTTTCATCGGTTTAAGAGCAGCGCTAGCAAGACCACTCTTTCCTCGATTAACCTCACCATAGATTGCTCTTTGGTTGTATCATGCACACGAACATTTGCTGTGTCGTTAAGCCATTGCATGCCTTTGAGGTTGGCGTTATTGACATCCACCTTTAAGCCAGATGATGGCAGCTTGGCGTATAAAGACGTATAAAAGCGCATAACATTATCACGCACATAACGCACCATGCGCTCTACCTTTCCTTTAGTTTGTGGTCGGTAGGGTTTACACGGTTTAGGAATCCCCCCATTTGTTTAGCAAACTGATAAAAGCTAGTATGAAATTGGTGCTGCCCAACATCATAGCATTACGTTCCAATACCACCGTTTTCATATTCATCAGTTGAAATACCTTAAAAGTATTCGAAGGCTAAACGATGGCACTGTTCTAGGGTCTAGTATCGCAAGTTGTCGGTGTAATTAACAAACAAGGCACGGCTAAAACCTAAATCGGCAAGAAAAGCATCAATAGGATTTTTACCCCCACGCATTTGTACCGCGTTAACCTGCATTTATTTACCAGGCGCTGTTTCAAAGCGCACGATATCAGGAGTAATCTGACTGCTACGCAACTGAACCCGGCACTCACGTAACCCAGTGATACCACCCTTATAGCCTTGGTTTTTTACCTCGCGCATAATAACAACAGCACGTAAATGAAATGGCATAGTCGATTCAATCCGTTCATTGACATATTTTAAAACTGATCCAGTCTATGCGCTACTTCAAGTCTTGCGTGATAGTTTGGCGTAGCATCATCTTACGACAGATGTTTATCGACGGTATTTCGAAATACGCCTAATTGTTTGAAAATCGTACGTTTTGAGTAGCCTTGTTTATGTAATATTTAAATAGTCATGGATTTCTCTGTTGAAATTATGATGCCTCTCCTCGTTATGAAAAAGCGTCAGTGTGAGTTATGTGGCTCACATTTCAACCGTTGAGGAGGCTCAGTTTTAGATTCTTGGTAACATCTGTGCCACTGTAGAGTAAAAATTTCAAACGGCTTCGCTTTTGAGAAGTAGTAGACGTGATGTCGCACATTATCCCTGTTAGGGAAGCTAACAGCTTGACCTGATGTGACCCAAGCACTAGAGGACTGAGTTGCTGGCTGAGCTGATCCATGACTACAGGTTCACTGATCATTGGTGCAGGAATTGATTGCAATGACACCACTAAACTTTCTAGCTCCTCACTATTTTATCGAGTACGCGAATACTGGTGGCATGGCTATTGGGAACATATGCAGTAACCGACATAGCAAAGATGAGAGAGGTGAATTTTATAGTAACAAGTAGTGCAAAATAGGTTGTTCAAAGTAAGTAGATGGATAAATGCATGCGTAGAGAGTAAAAGTGCATAAATTACTTGACCAAAAAATAACGCAATTCTTTACTACCATAGCCTGTTCCTTAACGAATATTGATAAGCTACGTATTTCTAAGGTATTATTTCAAAGATATAAAGTAAAATGTCACTATTGACACCATTCTTGATAAAAAAACCTGCAATGTGATGGACGTACTTATGAAAATAAAGGCAGTGTTGGTAGCCGTCGTCCTGACAATTGCAATGCTAGGGATGATAATAGCATGGTTACCTATGCATCAGTTTATATCAAAGAAAGAGTTAAATAATAGCTTTAAAAATTTGGCATTGACCGACCTCTCAGGATATTGGTGGCGGGGAAGAATAACCAATGTCTATATAGATCATCGTGGTTATCGCATGCCTTTAGGCGATATCCATTGGCAGTACGATTGGAGCACATTGTTATCAACACGTTGGTGTGCGGCTGTAGATAACACCAAGGTAAGCAACGTCATTCTAAAGCGTGCAGCCATTTTTAATTCTCGGACTTGTTACGATTGGCTAGATAGACAGATATCTATACATCAAGTGGACGTAGAGATAGATTCAATCGTGGTATCTCAGCTAACGGGCTTAGAAACGAAAGGCCAATGGTTAGTCACTATTTCTGAGGTGGGATGGAATTATGCATTACCTTCGTTAGAAATACATACCTTGTACGCTGAAGTGGTGTGGAAAAACGCGCAACTGCATAATGGCGAACAATGGATAAGTTTGGGTGAAATACTATCCACGATTGATTCTAAAAAACCATCAGGTTTCGAACTTAATACTATGGATATTAAGGGCCCACTTGAAATCGATATAAAAACTATAGTATCTAAGCGACAAGTCACCTCTGTTATTGGCTATATTGAACCTTATGCGGAGCTCAACCGCTCTCTATCGGACAGCTTATCGCTAACCGCGAGTCGAAAAGTAGGCGCGCGGTATTATTACGATTACCGTTGGTGACACGAAAATGTTTATAGGCATTATTGTAGGTAGCATATCGGCTTAACAGACACTTAATGCCTCTGATATACTAGCAATATTAGGTTGCGCCTATGTGGCGAGGGCAATGTGCGGTCTTACTAAGGTGGATTTTGAGTGGTGTTGGGTAGCGGTAGAATGAATTCGTTAATCTGGTGTCCACGGATACTCATCAAATGTGACTTCCCATTAAACAAAAAACGTAAAGTGGCGTCACGCTGTTGATTAATAAAAAAAGTGTCTTCACTACTGATAGATATAATAAGCCCTTTTCCTGAGCGTAAAAACAATTCACTTTCTGTCAACAATATAAGCTTGCCTCCCGCAATGATCGAAGCGCTATCAACAACGTTGGTGCCCGGCAAGATAGTTCGAACCTGTAGCTTATACCCATTAATGAGTGACTGGCTAGCCATACTGCCTGCAGTCGAAGATGTATCGATACTTTTTTGTAAAAAACTGGCGCGTAAACTGACAGAAGATTTTTTGTCTGTAAAGTAAACCGTTGAGTCCTGATGAAAAATATTGTTCGTGCCGACAGTCTCTTTTTGTTGCCCATTCTCTTTTAGAGGAAGTTGACCACAGCTAAGCAGCAACAGAGATAAGCTGATAGTGATAATTTTTTGAAATGAATTCGAATAACCGTTGAACGACGAGATAGTGTTTTGTGCAACGACCAATGGGAAATGGGGGGAAGTATCTTTAGTAGGCATTGTCTGTCTCTTTGATAGTTACAGGCAAAATTGTATCAGAAATTATTCCGCATCGCTGGATGTTTCGGGGTATTGGTAAATATGGGTGTTATTTCGCCCCGATTCCTTAGATTCATAAAGTGCTTTGTCAGCAACATCAATCCAATGGGTAGGGTTCTTTAGTGATTCGTGAAACGACGCTATTCCGAGGCTGACGGTATAATTGATCACTTCGCCTTCATAAAATGCAGGTTTGGCTGCGATTTTTTTACGGATACGTTCCCCTAGAACATAGGCTGAATCGATAGAAGTATGAGGTAATAAAATCACGTATTCTTCACCACCATAGCGCCCAGCAATGTCGGTTTTACGAATAGATTGCCTCACTATATCGGCAGTTTGTCGAATGACCTCATCACCCGCAGGATGTCCATAATTGTCGTTAACATTTTTGAAGTGATCAATGTCAAACATTATCAGCGAGCAGTTTTCATGGTAACGCGATTCCCTTGCGAATTCGTGTTCAAGTGAATCCTCCCACGTTTTCCTATTTAATAAACTGGTTAGCCCGTCGGTTCTACTGATGTATTCCAGCTTGGTATTGACTTTTTCAAACTCAATATTGTTGACCGCTTGCTCAGTCACATCATAAATGATCACACAAATACTATCGGTGCTGCCATCTAAACCTTGAATAGGAATAAAGGTACTGTTTTGATACATAAACTCAGCTTTGCCGGTAATGGGTCGATAGTTGTCAAACCGAAATAAATAAGGACGCTGCTCCCATGTGGTGAAAGCAGAATTTTTGAGAACGTATACGGATTGCACCTTACGACGAAACCACTTCTCGTCAATTTCAGGAAATAAGTCAAATAGCGAGTACCCGATAACTTCTTCTGCACTCGTCGAACTATGGTTTTGCATAAAGCTATTCCACAGGCATACTTTATAGTCCTTGTCTAACAAAACAAGTCCAACATCAATAGTCTGAATCACATCCATGATCCAACGAAAGTCATTAAGCAGTGCTTTTTGCTCAGGCATGATCAGTCACTAATCCAGTAAGTAATTTAATTTATTAAGTAAGTAGTGCAAAGAACGCTCGGTAATGACGACGAGTAGATCGCATTGCACATCATAATTTTCTATTTGGTAACCGACTTCAATGACTAGAGCTTGACTCCAGCGAACATTTTTAGAGCTCAGCAACTTATCGAGTTCTTGGTGCTGGCCTAAGATAGCAGGTGGGCCAAAGCTAAATTCAATGTCAAGTTGTTCAGCGATGCCGCGTAATAATGCTCCAACTAATATATTGGTTGCATCAATTAATACTTCACGCTCAGCAGTGCCCGACACCTCTTCTTCGTAACCCATGAGTTTGGCAAGATCATCAAAGCTGGTATCGTTGAAAAGCAGCATTGACTCACCAGAAATGCCTCCACCAATAAAACCTTGGCACACGCCAGATACATTTTGATTGTCTACCGTCTGTACAGCCATGGCTATCTCGCTAGGCGAAAGAAGCGCAACATGAGGTATCGACAAGATCACAAAAGCATCTAAGAGACGAGCAAGGTGACCACCTGCTTGCCCCATAGCCACATTACTAATTTCTTGTAAGCAATCGCGGTGGTCTTCGCTGAGTACTATTTGTTGGCTCATTCGTTCACGACTATTAGTTTATTGAATAGTTAAGGTTCTCTAACAATAGTAGTATATGAACTTCACTCTTGCCTAATAAAAATACCGACAAGGAGCCGACGTTGGTAGATCGGACAACGTTAACACGCATATTAGAGCGCTATTGTAGAGCGTTAGTACTAATGATTAGTTACGATTTAATAATGGATTAGACTTTATTGAATGACGACTATTCATTGTTAGGTTTTTTCATGGCTGCTTTTAATAGGTCGCCCATTGAACCCATGGCCGGTTTAGTGGGTGCTGATGTGGTGTGGCGTTTATGTTGGTTGCGTTGTGCATGCCTAGCCACTGGGCGTTCAGTAATAGACTCTATGTGAGTATTAACTTCGTCATCAAGCCTCATGCTTAATGCAACACGCTTTCTCTGAACATCGATTTCCATGACTTTCACCTTAACAATATCACCCGCTTTGACGACGCTGCGTGGATCTTTGACGAAGGTATTCGATAGCGCAGAGATATGTACTAAGCCATCCTGATGCACACCAATATCGACAAACGCACCAAAATTAGTCACATTGGTGATGACACCTTCTAAGATCATTGCAGGCTGCAGATCGTTAAGTGTATTGACACCTTCTTTGAAAGTGGCCGTTTTGAATTCCGGTCGAGGATCTCGACCGGGCTTTTCTAGCTCTCTGAAAATATCTTCTACTGTCGGTAAGCCAAAGCGTTCATTGGTGAAGTCTTGGGGCTTAAGTGAACGAATCCCGGTGATGTCGTTGAGTAAGCCGTGAACCGGGGTATTTAATTGCTGACTCATAGCCTCTACTACGACATAGGACTCAGGGTGAACCGCTGAGGCATCAAGAGGGTTTTCACCATTAGCAATGCGCAAAAAACCAATAGCTTGTTCATATGTTTTGTCGCCTAACCTAGGCACGCCTTTGAGTTGTTCGCGGCGAGTAAAGCGGCCATTCTGGTCACGAAATGCAACAATATTATTAGCGATCGTCTGGTTTAAACCAGACACTCGCGCCAACAAGGGTGCAGATGCGGTATTAACCTCTACACCGACTGCATTGACACAGTCTTCTACCGTAGCATTAAGCGCTTTCGCAAGCTTGGCCTGGGATACGTCGTGTTGGTATTGACCTACGCCAATAGATTTAGGCTCGATCTTGACCAGTTCAGCGAGTGGATCTTGTAAGCGGCGAGCGATAGATATGGCGCCACGGATGGTGACGTCCAGATCAGGAAATTCTTTAGCCGCAAATTCGCTTGCCGAGTATATTGATGCGCCTGCTTCGCTCACGATCACTGTTTTTGCGCGGAGTTCGGGGTGACGTTTAAGTACGTCATTGGCAAAACTTTCGGTTTCTCTCGATGCCGTACCGTTACCAATAGCGATTAACTCGACCTGATATTTTTGACAAAAGTTAACTAGGACAGCTTCGGCTTCTTGTAAGCGTCTTTGAGGCATATTAGGAAAAATAGCCCCGTGATCTAATACTTTTCCCGTGTCATCAATAACCGCGACTTTAACGCCGGTTCGTAGACCGGGATCTAAGCCAATAGTGCCTTTTTGTCCAGCCGGTGCGGCTAAGAGCAAGTCATTTAAATTGTTAGCAAACACACTGATAGCATCCGCTTCTGCCCGCTCCCGAACGGCCGAAAAAAGATCGGTTTCTATATGCGTCAATAGTTTAATACGCCATGTCCAGCGTACCACTTCGTGTAACCATTTATCGGCAGGTCGTCGCTCGTCGGTGATATCCCAATGTTTTGCAATCATGACTTCACAAGGATGCTTATCAGCTAAATCTGCAGTCTCTACGACAAGCTTAAGCGACAAAAAACCTTCGTTACGCCCTCTAAATAATGCTAGAGCCCGGTGAGGGGGTAGATTTTTTAAGGGTTCTTGATGGTCAAAATAATCGCTGAACTTCTGTCCTTCAGTTTCTTTGCCTTTTAAAACCGTCGCAGTTATCAGCCCTTTTGCAGACAAAAACTCACGTAATTGGCCTAATAGTTTGGCATCTTCGCTAAAACGCTCCATTAAAATATATTTGGCGCCGTCTAATGCATCTTTTGTGCTGGCAATTTTATGTTCTTCGGTAAGGTATTTTGCCGCTTCGTCATCGGGTGCTAGCGTTGGGTTTTCATAGAGTACATCCGCCAAGGGGGTCAACCCGGCTTCTATGGCGATCTGGCCTTTAGTGCGACGCTTTTGCTTGTAGGGTAAATAAATATCTTCAAGCTGATTTTTTGTGGTTGCTGCCGCAATGTCAGCTTGTAGTAGAGGGGTCAGCTTATCCTGCTCATCGATACTGTTAATAATGGCTGTGCGGCGGTCTTCTAACTCACGTAAGTAGCTCAGGCGTTCTTCAAGTTGACGCATTTGGGTATCGTCGAGGCTACCGGTAACCTCTTTTCGGTAACGCGAAATAAAAGGTACGGTGGCTCCATCGTCTAGCAAGCCAACCGCGGCGGTCACTTGTTGGAGTTGGACGGAAAGTTCATCGGCAATACGTTGGTAAATGCTAGTCATAAAAGATCACTTATTGTTAGCGCTAAAATAAACATAAAAGCGTGCGGGAGATGCAGTACTCTACCTGAGGAGTGCAGCATCAAAATTGTTAGGTCGCGATATTTATAGAATGAAAGTATGGCATTATGCGTAAAACCCAGCGTATAAACAGTCTTGAAATATAATTTTTTTTATGTAGTGAGGAAAAACCAGATGAAACGCCACACGAACCCTCATAAAGGTTCAGTTAACGTGATTGTTATTTTACTGATAGGCGCGCTGATTGCCGCCGCGTTGTATTGGTTTCGACCGCAGCCTACATCACGTCCGTCGGCACCCAGTATTCCCCCCGTGGTCTCCGTCATGTTGGTTAATCCTCAAACACAGACACTGTATGTGAATACGCAAGGAACCGTTGAACCACGGCGGGCGATTCAATTAATTGCCGAGGTGTCTGGGCGTGTGAGTGCGGTTAATACGCGTTTTGCTGACGGCGGGATATTTGCTGATGGTGATACGTTACTCACGCTAGATGATCGTGATGACCAGTACCGTCTTATAGAAGCAGAAGCACAGATTGCCGCTGCGATTCGTGAGCTCGCGTTAGAAAAGGGACAGGCACGACAAGCAAAACGTGAATGGCGAGATCTAGGTAATGCAGAAGCGAACGCCTTAGCGTTGCGAAAACCTCAAGTTAATGCCGCGCAAGCCCAGCTTTCGGCTGCAAGAGCGCAGCAGGATATTATTCGTCTACGTGTTCAGCGCTCGACCATTCAGGCGCCGTTTGTTGGGCGTGCCTCAAGGCACTATGTTGATACGGGGCAATATGTTGTGGCAGGAGAGACTATCGCTGATATTTACGACAGCGAGACGGCAGAGATTCACTTACCGCTGAGTGATAAACAGGTGGCTTTTTTAGGGCTGCCATTAGGCACTGTATTCGATAAAGATGAGCAGCGACCGGTGGTAGTATCCGCTACTGTTGCTGGACAAACCCGTCAATGGCAGGCGCGACTTGTGCGTACCGGTGCTACAGTGGATGATATGACCCGCTTTTATTCGGCGGTTGTGCGGGTGCAGCAGCCTTTTGATAGGCGATTACACGGCTATCCGTTAGTCATGGGTTTGTTTGTTGATGCGGCCATTGAAGGTCGAGTCGTCGAGCGCGTTATGTCTATTCCAGAAAAATCATTAGTCGATAAACAATGGGTTTATATTGTTAAAAATGAGCGCATTCAGCGTCGTAGCGTAAAACGTGTTCGCACCGATGGCATTCATGTGTGGGTGCAAGGCGAACTTTCCGCAGGCGATCAGTTGGTGATTAGTGATCCACGAGTACTGGAACCGGGTATGCAAGTGACCGTTGTTCTCCCCCCTTAGCAACCTGCATGTCGGAAATTCGGAAAAATTTGGGGCCAGAGTAAAAACTGTTTACTGTTGATCTAATTGTTAGTCATGTGGGCAGATGCTTTTACTGTGGCCCTGCTTAACATTTTCATTTTATATACCCAAAGCGCGCACTTATGAAACGTATTATTGTATGGTTTATTCAAAACCCCATCGCTGCCAATTTATTAATGGTAGTAATTCTGTTCGTGGGTTTAAAAAATATCCCTACGGTGGGTAAAACAGTATTCCCCCAAACCGACCAGAGCACCATTAATATCAGCGCATCGTATACTGGCGCCAGCCCGAGTGAAGTTGAGCAGCAAGTCGTTATACGCTTAGAAGAAGTGATTGCCGATTTAGACGGCATTGACGAGATTTTTTCCTCGGCACGTGAAGGCTTGGCTCAAATCACCGTCACTATTATTGAGGATTATGATAGTCAGCGTTTACTGAACGAAGTAAAAACGCGTATTGATAGCGTCACTACGTTGCCCGACGAGGTAGATTCGGTCAATGTGCGAGAAGTCATTCCGAAGCGACCGCTGATGAGTATTGCTATTCACGGTAATGCTGATGAGCAGCGCCTAAAAGAAACGGCGCAATGGCTGCGTGACGAAATGACGTTGTTGCCATCGGTAGCAAGTGTCGATATCGAAGGCGTGCGCAACAACGAAATGTCGATAGAAGTATCAGAAAAAGTCCTCAGGAAATATCAATTAACCTTAGACCAAATTGCAGTAATTATTCGTCGCTCATCACTTAATGTGCCCGGTGGAACCGTGAAGACTGATGCGGGTAATGTGCAAGTGCAAACACGCGGGCAAGCCTATACCGAACAAGAATTTGCAGATATTATTATTACGGCAAGTGACAGCGGAGCCCAATTATTATTGGGTGACATTGCCACAATTACTGATGGTTTTGCCGAAGAGGATAGCGAAGATAACTTTAATGGACAACCTGCTGCTTATCTAGAACTGTATACGACAACACCGCCTGATGTACTCGATGCAGCGGCTGAAGCAAAGGTGGCCATCGAAACGTTACGCCCACTTTTACCTGTCGATATGCAACTGACTATCTGGCGTGACCGTTCTTTGCTATTTGAAAGCCGAATGAACTTGCTCCTTAAAAATGCCATTAGTGGATTGGTGTTAGTCTTTGTGATGTTGATGTTGTTTTTAACGCCTGTATTAGCGGGTTGGGTGAGTGTGGGAATTGCAACGGCATTTATTGGTGTCTTTGTATTATTACCTTACACGGGTATTACCATCAATATGTTATCTATGTATGGTTTTTTGCTTGCATTAGGCATTGTGGTGGACGACGCAATTATTGTAGGCGAAAGCGTTTATACGAGTCAGCGGCGTGGCAAAAAAGGCATCGAAGCGGCGATGTCGGGTACGTTGTTTGTTTATAAACCAGTATTATTTGCAGTAATTAGTACGGTCATCTTTTTTTCGGGAATTTTTGGATTGCCCGGTTGGATGGGTTCTTTAGCGTACCCCATTGGGGTCGTGGTCATCGTTTGCTTATTGTTTTCACTCATAGAGTCGCTATTTATTCTTCCGTCGCATTTATCTCACTCAACAGTGCTCAATAATGACGAGGCGCGTCAACGCAATTTAGTATCAGTGGGGTTCTATCGATTACGTGAAGTAATGTCGACGGGTATGGAGGCGTTGGCTGAACAATACTATCGACCTTTTTTAGAAAGAACATTGCACGCTAATGGGCAAACATTAACGATATTTTTAATGCTTTTTGTTATTGTTATGGCGGCTTATCTGTCGGGTGGTTACGTTAGCTCATCATTTACAGTGCAGGCTACGTCTAATAGTATACGTATTTCGGCCACGTTGCCAGAGGGGGTCGCCTTTACGGATGTTAAGCGTGTTCAACAACAAATAGAACAGGCGGCGTATGCACTAGAAGAAGATTCTCAATTAATTGATATTAATGGCGATCAACCATTTGTTCGTGCAATACGCTCGGTGGCTTCCAACAATCGTGTACGAGTCCGCGTAGCATTGTTGCCAGCAGAAGATAGAACAGTCAATATTCTTCAGGTTAAGGATCGCTGGCGAGAGACTATTGGTGAGTTGGAAGGGGTTAAAGAATTAGATTTACGTTACACCATTAACTCAAGCAACAAAGCATTACGTTTTCGGGTCAATGTGACCGGTAATAACCAGCAAGTGTTAACAGACTCGGTGAACGCGCTTAAACAAACATTAGCGGGATACGAAAATGTCTATGATGTTGAAGATACCCTAGCCGGTGCGCGTAAAGAAGTAGAGTTACGTATTAAACCCCATGCTGAAGTATTAGGTTTGCGCTTAGCTGATATTGCCTCGCAAATACGCCAAGGATTTTATGGTGAAGAAATTCAACGTATTCCGCGTGGCACCGACGATATAAAAGTCATGTTGCGTTACCCTGAAAGTGAACGTAAAACACTAGAACAAATAGAGGATATTTATATCCGCACTCAAGATGGTCGATCAGTGCCGTTGGCCAGTGTAGCCGACGTAGTTGATATCGCTGGCTATAGTGTGATCAATCGTGAAAATAGACGACGGACTATTGTAGTCTCTGCTGATCTTACGGAAGGCGTTGACGCGCTATTATTGGCAACACAAATACTTGACGAAAACTTACCCCGTTGGCAGCAACAATATACCGGTTTAACGATTGAGGCAGCCGGTTCGTTAACAGAGCAAAAAGAATTTAATAGTACCTTATATTTGAATATGTTCATCGCAATTTTGGTTAGTTATGGTTTGATGGCAATAGCCTTTCGTTCGTACTGGCAACCGTTGTTGATTCTGACCGCTATTCCGTTTGGTTTTGTGGGCGCTATTTTAGGCCACTTAATTATGGACAAGTCGATGAGCGTGATGTCGATGCTGGGCCTGCTGGCGTGCGCGGGTGTAGTGGTGAATGACAACCTTGTGCTGCTGGATCGAATTCAATATCTATACAAAAAAGGGCTTAATACTATTGATGTGCTCGCAGCAGCGGGTCAAGATCGTTTTCGAGCAATTATTTTAACATCGCTTACGACGTTTGTGGGTTTGTTGCCGGTTATGTTTGAGACGAGCGTGCAAGCGCAGTTTCTGATTCCGATGGTGATTTCATTATCTTTTGGCGTATTGTTTTCAACCTTCGTGACATTGCTGCTAGTGCCCAATTTGTTTCTGCTAGGCATAAAGTTAACGACGCGTGATCATTTTTCTGTCGATAAATAAAGTAACAATAGAATATAGAGATAAATAGTAATGGTAGTTGCCTTATCCATATTGCCCATTTTTTTTATTATTGTTGTTGGGTTGTTCTTAAGAAAAATTGCTTTTGCTGACGCTAGTTTTTGGAGTGGCGCAGAAAAAATGACATATTATATTTTTTTACCTGCATTGCTGATTAATAAAATGTCATCAGCAGAGACTAATGATATTAATCTTTCATCACTTGCGTTGACGTCTGTCTCAATATTATTATTGATGACAGCTATGATTATTGCTGGGCACAAAGTATTTCAATATTCCCGTAAAAAAGGAGTACAGCAAGAGTCCTGTCAACAGAGTAATACAGTCGTAACCGAAAAAGAGATTCTGCCGACTGCATTAACATCGGTTTTTCAAGGCGGAATTCGATTTAATACGTATGTTGGCTTGGCAATAGTGACCGCTTTGTATGGGTCGGAAGGTTTAGTGATTGCTGTGGTGATGGCAGCCATCATGATTCCTTTAATCAATATATTATGTGTCACGATGCTGCAAATCTATCACGCCAGCCACGACGGTATAGCATCACGTTACAGGCAGTTGACGATGGCGATTATCACCAACCCTCTTATTGTTTCATGTGGACTCGGTATAGTGATTAATATGTTGGCAATACCGATACCTTTTGTAGTCAATCAAGTACTGTATTTGTTTTCTCAAGTGGCCTTACCGCTTGCATTGTTAACGGTGGGTGCAGCGTTAAATTTACATGGATTCGGTAGCGCGGCTATACCGGTCATTATAGCGTGTATTAGCAAATTTATATTATTGCCCATAGTGGCCATGGGTTTCGCCACTATGTTTGGACTGGGGGAGTTAGAGCGGGGAGTGCTGCTAGTATTCTCACTACTGCCTACGGCGACAGCATCTTATGTCTTGACGAAGCAACTGGGCGGTGATGCACAACTCATGGCAACGATTATAACCTTTCAAACGCTGCTATCTGCATTATGGATTCCTCTGGTGCTGGGAATTTTTGGGACCACTGTACTCGCATAAAAAGCGCAAGGATTTTATGGGTAGCCAGCGTTTCAAGGACAGCGATAAGCAATATACGATTGTTCTCCATTCTCAACCGGTGTGTTGGCAACAACAGTATTGGCATCTAATCTAGTGGCTTCGTTGCGTGCTAGGGTGGTTAATTCTGCTGCAATCTTTTTACCCTCTCGCTGACTGCCCAATACGACACTCGCGCGAGTTTTCGCATTGACTGTACCGAGTCGCTCGCAGTCTTGATGCAGATCTTTATTGTATTTGAGTGTGACACTTCTGCCTTCTGGCTTTAATTCTACCCAGGTGCAGGCGGTGACGGCAGACAATATGCAGCTAAACGAGATGGCGGTGACAATAGAGAATTTCATTGTATAACTCTTTATAGTTGTTTTATGGTTTTTTTTGGCGGCTACTATTTATCTTTATCCAGCCTCAGCGGCCAGCTTACTTGCGATGGTTTCATAAGGCGCATAGCCGCGCTTTAGCCACCATTTTTTTGCTGTTATATTACCGCTATCCCAGCCTACTTGAAAAGCTTGAGCGCCTTTTACGATTAATGCATTTTCTATTTTTTTGAGTAGCTGTTCTCCAATGCCCCGGCAGCGGTAATGACCATCCACCCACAAGCTGTAAACAACACCAACATTTGATATGTTGACGCCGGGTTTTTCAAAGGTATGCCCAGAAATAGTGCCAATAATTGTGCCATCTTCAGCGGTAGCGACTAATACCACCGCGTTCGCTGATGCCATCGCATGTTTGAGTACGATCTCAGCGTGGACACTTTTATCTTCACTGTCGCCCCCAAATGGGCGTACTTCAGTTATATTATCAATAGATTGCCAGCAATGAATCAATAATGGCATGTCAAATAAATGTGCGAGGCGAATATTCATATTGTGTGTGTATAATTCAATGGTGGTTTAATACTAGTAATATAAATCGATAACTATCCCGTCTCTTTCTCCAGACGGTAAAAAGGCCGCATAAGCGGCCTTTTAGAACACGACGGCCAATGACTTAACCTTGAGGGCCAGCATCTGCAACATCATCACTTACATTAAATTTCTTAATGTTTTCAGCAAACAGACCCGCTAGCTTAGAGGCTTGGGCGTCGTATTCTGCACGATCTTTCCAGGCCACTAAAGGATTAACATATTGTGCGTCAACGCCAGGAATAGTCGTCGGGATTTCCAGGTTAAGGATATCTAGGTGCTCGGTGTCTACATTGTCGAGTGCACCGTTTTGAATGGCAGCAACAACGGCACGAGTCACCGGTATCGGGAAGCGCGAACCTTTACCGTTCGCACCACCAGCACCGCCAGTCCAACCCGTATTCACTAGGTAAACTTTAGCGTCGAATTCTTCAACCCGTTTCATTAATAGGTCGCCGTATTCACGTGCCGGACGTGGCATAAACGGTGCCCCAAAGCAGGTAGAGAAAGCTGGATGAATACCCGCTTCTGCCCCTAACTCCGTTGAGCCTACACGAGCAGTGTAGCCAGAAAGGAAGTGATAAGCTGCAGCTTCTTTGCTTAGGATCGAAACTGGAGGAATAACACCCGTCACATCACAAGTTAAGAAGATAACGTTCTTAGGTTCTCCGGCACGATTCTCTAGTTGGCGCATTTCTACGTGTTCTAGAGGATAAGAGCAGCGACCATTTTCGGTCAGGCTGGTATTGTGATAGTCCGGTACACCGGCAGCATCATGAACAACATTCTCAACGATGGCGCCTTTTCGGATAGCATCCCAAATGACAGGTTCATTTTTTTGACTTAGATCGATCGTTTTTGCATAGCAACCACCTTCGATATTAAATACTGCGCCTTTTGCCCACCCGTGCTCGTCATCACCAATTAGGTAACGTTCAGGGTCAGCAGATAAGGTTGTTTTCCCTGTGCCAGATAGACCAAAGAATAAGCAGGTATCGCCATCTTTGCCCACGTTAGCCGAGCAATGCATGGGCATAACGTCTTTTTCTGGGAGTAGAAAATTTTGCACAGAAAACATAGATTTCTTCATTTCGCCCGCATAACGCATGCCCGCAAGAAGAATTTTACGTTGTGCAAAGTTAATGCAAACAATACCTTCAGAGTTGGTGCCATCCCTTTCAGGCTCGCAGACGAAGTTCGCCGCGTGAAGAATAGTCCATTCTTCTTTTGATTTAGGGTTGTAATTATCCGTACGGATAAACATATTAAGGGCAAATAGGCTATGCCAAGCAGTCTCCGTCGTCACACGAACCGGAAGATAATGATCTGGGTCTTCAGCAACATGGAACGAAGAAACGAACTGATCGACCTCTGAGATATAGTTTCCTACTCTTTCCCATAGCGCATCAAATTTGTCGGCGGGAAAGGGGCGATTAACGGTTTCCCAGTCAATAGCTTCTGCCGTTGATGGCTCTTCAACAATAAAGCGGTCAGCGGGTGAGCGACCTGTGCGCACACCTGTTTCGGTGGCTAGTGCGCCAGTGTGAGTGAGTTTACCTTCGCCACGCTCGATTGCTTCTGCAATGAGTTCTTCAGCGGTTAAGTTGGTAAAAACTTGAACAGGGGTATCAACCTCAGTCATTCTTTTGATCCTGTGTGTATGGTTATTGGCTTTCGCGAGTGAACCATTTTTCAGTTATTGTCGGCAACAAGGCACATTACCAACAGCTCAATAAGTAAAATGGTCAGACATTATCTCAGAATCAACAAAAAAAACGAAGCCCTAAAGTGTTTATTTTTTAACCATCTCACTATTTTTGTACCGTTCATTGCCAAAATCGCTTTAATGTTGGGTATTTGCTGAAAATAATTCTCGCACATTAGCCGCTTTATAGATGTACTGAAAACCACAAAAATGACAATCGACAACAATTCGGCCTTCTTCCTTAATCATTTGTTGAAGAGATTCTTCGCCTAACGGTTTTAGTGTTTGGTTAGAGCGCTCTTGAGAACAGCTACAACCGAACACAATATGCTCGGCATCGAATACCCTCACTCCGCTCTCATGAAACAATCTGGTCAGTAGTGTGGTGTGCTCAAGCGTTAGCATCTCCTCGGTAGACACGGTATTGGCTAATTGAGCCTGTGTTTCCCACATTTCGTTATTTTCTTCAGCACTGGCCACTTGCTGCGGTAAGCGTTGTAGGAGTAAACCTGATGCTGTGTCATCGCTACTGCACAACCATATTTTGGTGGGTAGTTGTTCTGACTGCATAAAGTAGTCTTCTAAGCATTCTGCCAAAGTATCAGCATCAAGCGCCACGATACCTTGGTAACGTTTACCTTTATTGGGGTCAATCGTTATGGATAAGACGCCTTTGCCCAGTAAAGAGGTCAGTGAACGAGCGTCTAAGCCAGCTTCGTTCTTGATTTGTGCGACACAGCGAATCTTTTTTTGATGATTGATTTCCGCCATGATGAGTGAGAGATCTCCATCCCCCCGTGCTTGCAGCGTCATGATGCCTTCAAATTTGAGTGTTCTAGACAATAATGAAGTAGCGGTTAAAAACTCACCCAGAAGCTTGTTTATCGTCGCCGGATAGTGCTGATGTGAAAAAGCATCATGCATGGACTGTTTGAGAGTGACGATCTCACCACGAATATCGCTATTATCAAAAATAAAGCGTCTGAGTTGGTCGTTAGAGGTGTTATTCATGTTTTATCGCTGCTTATATTGGAATAGTCGAATGCACTGTTGTCCAGCTACTCTGAAGTAAAATCAAGTCATCATATTAACGGTTAATATAACACTCGGATACAAAGAGAATAGCTGAGCGGTGTATTTATCAAATAAAAGGGTAATTTCTTCGACAATAAAAAATTATCTTCTACCATTAGTATACATAGGGTCGATCTTAACTCGTTAAGGAAGAGAAATCATGTTTCAAGGTTTGGCGGCAAAATTCAGTATCGGGGTCTTCATAATAGTTGCCTTATTGTTTTCTATTTATGGGGCTTATGATTACCAGAAAATGTCAGCTCGGTTGTATCAAGGCCAAAAAGATACAGTAACATTAATCGCGAATAGCTTATCTGAGACAGTGTCTTCGGCATTGTGGAATTATGAATCAGAAACGGTTAAACGCGCGCTACAAAGCAATATTAATGTGCCAGGCATAGAGGTGGTTGGTGTATTTGATATGCAAGGGAAATTATTCGATGCGTTTAAAGCCGATGCAGAGGGCAATGCTGAGAGAGTAAAAGATATTGATATTAATGACCCTTCGTTGCAAAAGCATCCATTAACTTATGATGATCGCGTCAAAGTGCGTGAAGTAGGCAATCTATTTTTCACTACCAATACCCGTCACATAGAAAAAGAACTCTCGCAATTAATATACATAGCGTTGGGGAAAACTATTGTATCTATTGCTTTATTGGTGAGTATTATTGTTCTGCTAATGAAGGTGTTAGTTTCTCGACCGATCAATATAGTGGTCGAGGCATTGCGTGATATCTCTATGGGTGAAGGTGATTTGACGAAACGGCTGCCAGAAAATGCGGTGGGCGAAATTGGCACGTTATCCCGTTATTTCAACAAGTTTGTCGAGCGTATCCAGAACATGGTGATTGATTCGGCAGCCACTAATAACGACTTAGTGGAGGCTGTTGATCAGCTTAAGTACATTGTTGATAAAAGTTCAGAGTTGGTTCGTACACAACAAGATGAAACGAATATGATAGCGACGGCGGTTAATGAAATGAGCGTTACCGCTACTGAAGTTGCCTCAAATGCCAACGAAGCGGCCGAGTTTACAGAGACGGCTAATAAAGAAGTGGGTGAGGCCACCGCTATGATATCGAATACAGTGAATGTTGTCGAAAGCTTAGCCAATGATTTTGCCAACGGCACGACAAGTATCGCATCGGTGCAAGACCGCGTGAATGACATAGGATCGGTATTGGATGTTATTCGAGGTATAGCCGAACAGACCAACTTACTCGCCTTAAATGCAGCGATCGAAGCGGCGCGTGCGGGTGAGCAGGGTCGAGGCTTTGCGGTGGTCGCCGATGAGGTGCGCGCATTAGCGGGTCGAACCCAGCAGAGTACAGGCGAAATTCAAACGATGATTGAGCGCTTACAAGAAAGTGCAGGTGAAGCAGTTAAAGTGATGGACGGTGGCACAGCGACGAGTAAAAATGCGGTATCTATGGCGAACGATGCAGGGCAGAATTTAGCAGATATTTCTGGTCATATTAATTCGTTGAACAGTATGAACGCCCAAACGGCGTTGGCGGTAGGTGAGCAATCACAAGTGTCAGAATCGGTTAGTGAGAACATCACCCGTATTGCAAGTTTAGCCAATGAAACCAATGAAGTGACATCGCAAGCATTGAAGATTAGCGCCTCAGTCGAGTCCGCGACTAATCGTCTAAAAGCCATGATCGGCAGCTTTAAAGTGTAACTAATTAAGGGAAGAGACTTTACGTCAACAATGTCGGTTGGTACCACGCCTTTTTTATTACTCAATATTGTCCATCATGTCTTTAAACTGATGAATTTGGCGTCGCTGCTTCTTAGTGGGGCGCTTGTCAGTATGCAGTCCAGAGGCGCTTTTTAATAATGTGCGCTGAACGTCATTTTGCAATCGTTTCTCTATACTCTCTGCGGTTTCTTCGTAAAGTAAGACTGCTTCGGGCGCCCCCCTGCGCCTATCAGATAAGCCCGTCACCTCGATAGTTTTTTCATTCCAGTCTTGCCGAATCGTTAACAGGGTTCCAATAATGATGTCTTTGCTGGCTTTTACACGTTGGCCGTTGCAGTGTACTTTGCCACCCTCAATCGCTTGTTTGGCAAGGTTGCGTGTCTTAAAAAATCGCGCGGACCATAACCATTTATCAATACGGAGTTTATTCATGACGCAATAGCCTGCTATTGTTGAGTGTCGGGCATAATTTCGGAGAAGTGGTGGATCGCATTAGGTATAGTAAGCTCTCTGTGTACGTGGCTGTCTGGTTGATGAATGCCTATTGTGTGGGCGATGCCATATTCTTCAGCAGCAGCTAAAATGCGAGCGTTATCATCAATAAAAAGTGTTGTTTGAGGATCAAAAGTATAATTTGATGCCTCTCCATTATCTGTTGTCAGTAAATGCGCCGATAAGCGTTGCCAAAACAGCTGCTCCTCTTTTGGTGTATTAAATTGGTGTGATGAAATAGTCCGGTGTAAGTAAGCTTGAATGCATGTAGCATTGAGTTTCATCGTTAACCCAATCGGGTGAGCATTGGTTACAAGGATCACGTGCTTTTTCTGCTTATGTAAAAACTGTAAAAACGCTTCGGTATAAGGTCGTTCGGTAATTTTATGCGCCACATCATTTTCGGCCTTCAGTTTACCGACATCTAACGCTAGGGTGTCACTCCAGTAATCTAGACAGTACCAGTTGAGAGTGCCATCCAAGGATTGAATGTGCTCGTGTAAGTGTGCTTGTGCTAGTGCTAAAGGAATACCCTTAATGGCAGCATAACGCATAGGTAAATAGGTTGACCAAAAGTAATTGTCGTAGTGTAGATCAAGTAATGTGCCATCCATGTCCAAGAGCACGGTATCAATCTTGTTCCAGTTAATCATCATAGTGACGTCGTCTCGAGTGCTGTTCAGGTATTTCTTCGGCGCAGGTTGTTATCATATCAAATCTATTATCGAAGAACACGAGGCGCCACTTTATGTATGCAGATTTAATTCAGCCCCTGCTTGCGCTCACTCAGCAAGCTAGTCTCGTCATTATGGATGTATATGCGGGGCATGTAGCGATTAACGAAAGTGTCAAAGACGATAACTCGCCAGTAACGGCTGCGGACATTGCTGCCAATACCATATTGACTCGCGGCTTGAGCGGTTTGCTAGCGGATACCCCTGTGCTGTCAGAGGAGGATATTATGCCCACATTCGAGGTTCGACGACGCTGGGTGCGTTATTGGCTGATAGATCCACTGGACGGCACTAAGGAATTCTTAGCAAAAAACGATGAATTCACCGTTAATATAGCACTCATCGAGAACGGCTACCCCGTATTAGGCATAGTAACATTGCCTGTATCTGGCGTAAGCTATTATGGTATCTGCAGTGGCGCAGGCCAAGGTGCATATCGAATCGAGAAAAATCAATCGCCAATACTTTTAGGGGTAAGGGAGGCAGGTGATGGATCGTGTTTGGCATCGCCTTTAATTGTGTTGATGAGCCGCCGCCATAACAATCTAGATACGGACACGCTAGTGAATTTTCTTAACAGCTCGTGGCCTTTTGTGCGTTACTTGCAGGTAGGTAGTTCATTGAAGTTTTGTCGTATTGCAGAAGCTATCGCCGATTTTTATCCGCGATTGGCACCGACGTGTGTGTGGGACACAGGTGCTGCGCAGGCTATTGTTGAAGCTGCTGGAGGTCATGTGGTTGATACGCGTTTTAGGCGTTTATCTTATAATGCTAAGGAGTCGTTAGTTAACCCAAATTTTTATGTTATTGGCTCGAACCTCAACGCTTGGCAGGAGCGCTTGGCTGTATTTAGCCCGTAACGAGTATTCGCCGTCATTAATGTAGCAAACAGCAGAAGCTTCAACACTTTTGAGTCCTTAATCACTTGCAGTTTTTACCATATCAGCGTTTAATTGTTCACTATGCCAGAAGATACTTTACAAAATTTATCGCAAAAGCTGGATCAGTTGATCCTTCAGCACCAGCAGCTGCAAAAAGAAAATCAATCTCTGCGAGCGTTAAAGCAAGATTGGCAGCAGGAGCGTGCGCGCTTGGTCGAAAAAAATAACATGGCAAGGACACGTGTTGAAGCCATGATTGACGATCTGAAAAGCTTAAAAGAAGGGGTGCGCTAGTTGTGTCTACAGAAACCTTGTCGGTACATATACTAGGCAAAGACTACCAAGTATCGTGTCCAAGTGATGAGCGAGATGCGCTGTTAGGTGCAGCAGTGGAGCTTGATCGTCGTATGAAGTTGATACGCCAAACCGGAGCGGTAATTGGTGTCGAGCGTATTGCCGTCATGGCGGCATTAAATCTCGCTCACGAAGTGATTAACACGACATCAGTTGATGATGGCCAAGACGAATTATTGGTGGCAATGCACCAAAAAATGGACGCACTTTTGCCCCTTTAGTGCTATACTTTTTAATAGTCCTAGGGTGTTTGCGAGTCTCGAGTCCTTGAGCCGATAATGTAAACCCCGGGGGTTTAGCGTGTAAGTTGGTGTGCATGTCCGCGCTGCGGAAAGCCTAATACTTACCATAAGCCACCACCTTGAACCTTACGGTTCAAGGCCCAGCTGACCGCGGCATGCCTGGGACACTTTTTACCTTCTGCAGACTCCTCCTTTCGTCATGGCTTTACGCCAGTACGCAAAGCATGCGGCCAAATGCGCCTAGTTAATACCCGTTAATTATCAGAGAGGCAGTTCTTTGTCTATTCAAAAGCTTCGGCAGTCTATGCGCGCTTGTCGAGAAGCTATACCCCCTTATAAACAAGATATTGCCGCGAATAACATCGCACAAAACATTCGTGCCACGGCGATTTATCAGCAGAGTCAACATGTTGCGGTATATTGTGCGATAGGTGGAGAAATAAATTTGCAGCCACTGATCGAAGCTGCGTGGGCAGACGGTAAGCAGTGTTATTTACCTGTAGTGCAGGGGAATAACATGACGTTTGCACGTTATTGTGAAGATACAAAAGTCATTAGTAATGTGTTTGGTATTTCTGAGCCGGTTAGCGCTCGCGCTGTAATTACAGCGGCAGATCTTGAACTGGTGCTGACGCCATTAGTGGCTTTTGATCGTAAGGCTAACCGTTTGGGTATGGGAGGGGGCTATTATGATCGTGCTTTCAGTTTTCTTGTGCCACCATCAGGTGGTGTGGGTAACAAGTGTAGAAAACGACATTGGCCGACTTTGATGGGCGTCGCTCACGCTTGCCAGGAAGTTGACCTGCTTCATACCGAGTTGTGGGACGTGCCACTGGATTGTGTGGTGACGGATCAGGACATCCATCCGTGTGTATGACACGGGGTTTTACCAATAAAGTCTAGTAGTAGTTAGTTACTGCCGCACCTTTTTGGGTGGTAGAGCGTGGTTGGGCTTTTTCGTTAGGTAAGCAATTTTTGATTAATTTGTGAGCGCCCGCTCTTTAATTAACCGCCACGCCCTGTTGTAAAGCCGATGGTGGTTGGCCGGGTTGCTCGTTGTCCAAATCTTCTGTTATGGCTAAACTACTGATAAAAACCCCAACAACAAAAACAATTGCTGTAATCGTCAGAACGTCAGGTTTCATTATGTACCCCTGTTGCGTGTTGCGCACTGTTATTTACTAAGTCTCAGGTGTCGTGCTCGACAAACTGTTTTAAGAATGTAACGAGCATAATTATTTTTATTATTATTATAAAAACGCGCATTGCATCACGTTTCAAAAATATTACTAAAAATGACAGAGAGGTATTTATACTTAAAAATCATGACTTTGCCAAGCTTTTTATGTTCATTACGTTAGCTACGCTGATTAATTGACCAGTATTTTTTATAAAAATGTGATAGAGGTTGCCCTTTATGAGTACATGTAGTGCTCTTGTTTATAAATACATCAAGATATAGTGTTGTTCGTATTTAAAAACAAATTTGCAATAAATGACATATAATTCGGTTTCTGTCGGCCCTATAATGCTGGCGGCGACTCCCGTTCTCGCTTGATATTTTTTGTAATGAACTTATCGTAGCGTATTTTTAATGAATTCCAGTAGGAGTAAATTATTCCTTCGTGCGTAAACAATAGTAAAGGGTGGATAAAAAGCCATGACTCAAGACGAGCTTAAGCAGGCGGTTGGCCAGGCAGCAGTGGATTACATTCAGCCTAAACTCGAAGCGTCGAGTATTGTGGGGGTGGGAACAGGTTCGACGGCCAATTACTTTATCGATGCACTGTCAAAAATTAAGCATCTTTTTGATGGTGCGATTGCGAGTTCGGATGCAACAGCGGATCGACTAAATAGCTTGGGCATACCTGTTTATGACTTAAACAGCGTGGATAAACTTCTGGTATATGTTGATGGTGCAGACGAGGTAGATAATAATCTTTGCCTTATCAAAGGTGGCGGCGGTGCGTTAACCCGCGAAAAAATTGTGGCTGCCTGTGCGGATGAGTTTGTATGTATAGCGGATGAAAGTAAGTTAGTTGGTATCTTGGGTGAGTTCCCTTTGCCCGTCGAGGTTATTCCGATGGCGAGGTCATACGTGGCGAGGGAGTTGGTTAAATTGGGCGGTAGCCCTTTGCATCGCCATGGAATAGTGACCGATAACGGAAATGAAATTTTAGATGTGTACCGTTTTTCTATTCCAAACGCTGTAGAAATAGAGGGAAAAATCAATCAGATTGCTGGTGTGGTGAGTAATGGTTTATTTGCCGTTCGTTCGGCAGATGTTCTGTTGTTGGGTACGAAAGAAAGCGTTAAAAAAATAACATTATGAGTAAAACGCTGCCCATAAAATATCTTCGGCCATCTGGGGGGTGGCCGGAGGTGGAAAATGACACACGGTGATTGAGTCAACGCGAGAAGTCAGTAGAAGATGCCCATTCCCCGCACTTACAGTCATAAATACTCTCCACATATAAAAAGCGTAGTGGTTGAAAAATGTTAAACTGATGGCCATCATGTGTAGATAAAGTGTAGGCGGCCAGCGTGGCTATTTTCCTTTTCCCATCGCGGTTGCATATTCTTCTAGCGCACGCTGCCTAGCCCATGTGTAGTTTATGATGGGCTCGGGGTAATCGCAGGCTTTTCTGATATCGCTACTTGGGGTATGAATACTTTTTTTGTTCAGTGATTGGAGTTCGGGCAATAACTTTTTAATAAAAACGCCCTCTTTGTCAAAGCGCTCTGACTGTCGCTCTGGATTGAAAATACGAAAATAAGGAGCGGCATCAGCACCGGTAGACGCTGCCCATTGCCATCCTCCATTGTTCGATGCGTAATCGCCATCCAGCAAGTGTTGCATAAAAAAAGCTTCTCCTTTTCGCCAATCAACTAATAAGAGCTTGGTTAAAAACGCAGCGGTAATCATTCGTAAACGGTTATGCATCCACCCAGTTTGCACCAATTGTTTCATCGCGGCGTCGACAATAGGGTAGCCCGTTCGGCCTTCACACCATGCCTGAAAAACGTCGTCGTCATTGTTCCAAGGAATGGGTTTTTTAAGTGCGACAAAATTTTCTGAACGTGACAAGTGCGGATAAGCACTAATAAGATGGCGGTAAAACTCACGCCAAATAAGCTCGGTCACCCACTGGTTGCTTCGCCATTCTTCAATGTTCTGACGTATTATAACGATGCATTGACGCACACTAATAGCACCACATGCTAAGTACGGTGAGATAGTGCTGGTGCCATTGATGCTGGGTATATCGCGATTTTCTTTATACTTCGCTGCACGGTTAATGCAAAACTCGTTTGCTCGCTGATGAATAGAATGGGTGTCGGCAGGCCATAAATCGTCACGATAAGCAATGGTGGCTTTAGGCCAGGATTTGTCTAGGTCGTCGTTGAGGTCAGGGTTGGCTTTTGCTTGGGATAACGGCGTTGCAAAAATCGCTAATCGATTTTCGTCAATATGCTTATGCCATTGCCTCGAAAAAGGAGTAAACACTTTGTAGGTCGAATCTTGCTGTGTCTTAACAGTATCGGGCGGCATAACCACATCGCCATCAAAGCAATGCACAGGATAATCATGATGGTTCAACAGTAATGTGGTGTTGATGTCTCGAGTCGCTTCGTTAAGGGGGTATTCTTTATTGAAAAATACGCCTTTAGCGTTGATGTTGTTAGCGAGCTTAAGAATCGCTTGAGGAATATCTGCATAATATTCTAGGGCGAGTATTGTTAACGGAATGTTGAGTGCTTGTAGCTCCTTTTGTAATACCTGCAATCTTTTTCGCCATAACGTTATTTTGGCGGGTGCGTCGTCATGTAACTGCCATTGTCGTGGAGTAAGTGTGTACACGCAGCATATTTCTTCATTATGAGAAGCGTGGTGCAGAGCGGGATTATCTTCTATGCGAAGATCGTTGCGAAGCCATACAAGGTTCATAAAATACTCATCTGAAGAATGGGTTGAGATTGTTGATGTTGGTATGATCTTACTATAGATGATGCAAATATAGTGATATCCTCTGCCATTAAAGGACGATTCTGGTATGATACTTGAGTTACATGTCGGTCGCCCCGCCTGCTTTCGACGACATCGCCCAATTTATTTTTATTATTCCCACTACTGAGGTCCGATAAACCGATGGTCACCGTTTCCCTTGAAAAAAATAAAATTAAGTTTCTATTGTTGGAGGGTGTGCATCAATCGGCAGTTGATACGTTGACTGCATCGGGCTATGCCAATGTCGAGTATCACAAGACCGCGCTTAGCGAAGATGAGCTTGTGGAAACTATAAAAGATGCTCATTTCGTTGGTATTCGTTCCCGTACTCAACTCACGAAACGCGTCTTTGACGCTGCCAACAAGTTAGTTGCCGTAGGGTGTTTCTGTATCGGTACCAACCAAGTCGACTTGCACGCGGCACAAGAGCATGGTGTTGTGGTGTTTAATGCGCCTTACTCGAATACGCGGAGCGTTGCTGAGCTGGTATTAGCGGAAGCTATTTTACTTTTGCGTGGCATACCAGAAAAAAATGCAGTTGCTCATCGTGGCGGATGGCTAAAAAATGCAGTAGGTTCGTTTGAAACGCGCGGTAAAGTGTTGGGCGTTGTGGGCTACGGGTCTATCGGTAGTCAAATCAGCGTATTAGCAGAATCGCTGGGAATGAAGGTGAGATTTTATGATGTGGTGACTAAGCTACCACTGGGTAATGCCGCACAGATACGTGACTTACATGAACTGTTAAGTGTGTCCGATGTGGTGACGCTACATGTTCCTGAGAGTGCGTCAACTAAAGATATGTTTGGTGTTGAAGAAATTGCTGCCATGAAAAAAGGGGCAATTCTGATTAACGCCGCTCGCGGCACAGTTGTCGACATTGACGCACTCGCAGATGCGCTTCATGAGAAGCGTTTGCTAGGTGCCGCCATTGATGTTTTCCCAGTGGAGCCAAAGAATAATACTGAAGAGTTTGTGAGCCCACTGCGGGGTATTGATAACGTTATACTCACGCCCCACATAGGTGGCTCAACACAGGAAGCGCAAGAAAATATTGGTGTCGAAGTGGCAGAAAAACTAGTCACGTACTCTGATAATGGTACGACGACTAGCTCTGTGAATTTCCCTGAAGTGGCCTTACCAGCAAATCCTAATGCTCATCGCTTATTGCATGTACACAAAAATATTCCAGGTGTGCTCATGGAAATTAATAAAATTTTCTCCGAGAATAAAATTAATATCTGCGGCCAGTACTTACAAACTAACGATAAGGTGGGTTATGTGGTCACAGAAGTGGGCACGGACTACAGCGACACAGCCCTGCAGCAGTTGAAAAGTATTAAAGGGACAATCCGTTGTCGTGTACTTCATTAAGCTAACAGGTGATTTAAAGAAGTGGTGTGCTGATTTATTTTGATCACCTTAACGGTGAGTAGTGAGTAGTGAGTAAATGTTAGGGCTTCGTAAATGGGCTCTATCTTGTAATTAGTGCGCAATCAGACACCGATTTCTACCGTTCTCTTTCGCTTCATATAACGCCTTGTCAGCGCGTTCGAAGACATCTTCCGCGATCTCTCCTTGTTTAAATTCGGCAATGCCTATAGAGATAGTAACGGTAAATTTCGTCTCTTCTCCATCGTCTCCCTTACTGCGCATATGTGTTTTAGCGAGACGTTCACGAGTTTTATTTAACATGCTCATTGCATCTTCGGCAGCTGTCTCGGGTAAAAGTAACACAAACTCTTCGCCGCCAAAGCGTGCCATAAAATCTACTTCGCGCAATCGACTCGCCACAGAAGTTGACACGGCTTTGAGTACTTTATCGCCCATTTGGTGTCCGTATTGATCATTGACTTTTTTGAAATAATCTATATCTAGCACCGCGAGTGACAATGGGTGCTGATAACGTTGCCATCGTAGCATCTCGCTATGTACTCGTTCGCCGTAGGCTTCTCGATTGGGTAGGCCGGTGAGTGTATCGGTAACGGCTCTGATTTTTTCTTGCTCCAGTTGCGCTCTGATAGTAGCATCCTGTTCTTCCATGTTGTGTACGCGTTCAACAAGTGCGGTAAGCTGTGATGTCAGCGAATCCTGGCTATCATTTTTCTGGGTCAGTGACTTTTTAAGTGCACCTTGAATACTCAAAACTTGATTTTTAACAGCACTCTTTAAGCGATCAATATCACTATGCGCATCAAGCGCTTGGTTAATGGTATTGATGCCATCACTGACGTTGTTGTGTAGTGTGGTATTGATTAACCGTTGCTCCTCCTCCTCTTGGATAGCCATCCCCAAACTATGCGTAATATGGCTCAGTTCCTCATAAACATGATTGAGGTACGTGCGGTAATTATCATCTGCGCCTATAGATGATTGAATAATAAAGTCTCGAATATCTTCGAGTGTTGGTGCGAGTTCATACCAGCTAAGTCCTCGGCTGATATTTCGTCTTGCTTTTTTTGCTTTCTGTTTGGCGCAGTCAACGGTAGGAAAATGATCCAGTAATTCAGTTAAAATAATAGTAACTCGGTCAGAAATTTTCGAAAAACTTTGTTGTACACTGTCATGTGGCAATTGCCCCGGGATTGCTCGCTCCCGGTATTTGGTTTCTATTATGTTTTCGGCGCTATTTTGGGTATCATTTACGGAATTCGCAGCAGAGTGAGTGCCGGTAGTGGTCTCGACAATCTCGCCAACTATTTCTTGGGTATGCGCTTGTGTATGATTGTCACTTGCCTCTTCACTCGGATGATCGGCCTCATCGACCTCTTCCCAGTCGGCCATTTCATCTGTGGCCTGACGGCTATTTGAGCCTTCGCTTTTGTTTTTACTAAATAGACGGCTTATTAGCCCTGTCTTTGGGTGGTCAACACTGTCACGCACTTGTTTTTGGATGTGGCCGAACTCTTCCAGCAAGCGCTTTAGCGTAGAGGGGTATAATTCGCCTTTAGGGATGCGCTGTTTATAAGCTTTAACAGAAGATCTGACGGTTGCTGAATGACTTAGGTTTTGTAATTGATTTGCCACTTGGATGAAATTTTTTTGTACTTCTGTCCATTGGTGTTGACGCTTTTTGTCGGCATCAGTGATCACCCGTTCGAGGGACTTGATCATCCGGTCAAATCCTCCAACATCATTAGTTTTTAGGCTGCTGCGAATCGCCGATAAGCGTTTGTCTACTTCGTTATTGTGCCCCTCTGCAGCGCCACAAAGCGCGACAACAGTACGATGTAGCAGAGCTTGCTGAGCAGTAAGGGTTTTTTCAAGCTGTTCTTGTTGTGTAACAGAGTGGCGATATTTGTCGCGCCATCGATTTTCTTCTTGAGACACAATATTAATCCACTGTAATAAGGGTCTATAGAGTATAGACCCTTATAGGAGGCTTGGTAACAAAGATAGAAAGGAGTCGCCCGCGCAAACGGGACTCTAAGGGAGGGGAAAAAGCGTAATCAAATTAAGCGGGCTGCTTCGCCCGCTAACAGATAAAAACTATTCGCAGTCTCATCGTTATACTAATACTACAAAGCCTTTTCGCGACGTTCCTTCGCAATAAGGTAGCTGGCAACATTTAACATTTCTCCCTGGGTTCCAGTCATACGTCCAGAAATTCTATATTTACCATTTACAACCACTTCCGGCGTGCCTGTAATGCCATAACCACGTGCTCTTGCGTTAGCTTGCTGTACTTGCGACTTGATACCGAAGGAATCAAACGTTTTGTTGAAGTCTACTTCCGAAATGCCGTGTTTTTCAAAGAGTGGGAATATCTGTTTCTTACTCGCTAAACGCTTTTTATCGAGATGCATAGCATCAAAAATTTCTCTGTGCATTTTGCCCTCAAGACGGAAAGCTTTTACGGTATAAAACAGATGGGCATGGACAATCATCGGTTTATTCCATATTGCGGGTGAATGATCGATGACAACATCATCCTTCAGCTGTTTCCCCCATGCTTCGAATATAGGCTGAAACTGATTACAGTGTGAGCAACCATACCAAAATACTTCCGTGACTACGATTTTGTCATCTTTACGGGTTTTAGCAGGCGCTTCAATGCGTTGGTAGTGAGTGCCTTCTACATACTTACTCGGTGCTTGTGCTTGCACTTGTAAGGGGCTTACAAGGCTGGCTATAACAGCGATAAGAACGCCAATTAATAATAGGCCAAAAGCGGGAATCGCTCGCATGGTGGTTCTCCTGATTGTCAGTATGGGGAAATTGAGTGGTTTAATTATCATAGTGTCTACGTGTAAGGTATCTTTGATTAACAATATGCGTCGGCGTATTGGGTAACCGTGAGAGACTCTCGTGTTGTATTGCTATTTTCTTTTTTACAAAGTACGAAAAGGCGACATAAGTCACCCTCATGGATGTTCTTTATACGTGGTGTAAACTGAACAAACGCTTACATGCGGATGTAACAGCAACTTAACAGCAACTTAACAGCAACAGAGTGTAGCTAGTGTCCATCCATATATGGCTCGTCACAAGGAGAAATAAAAAACGGTTAGGTGTGTGTGCGACTAGATACAAGCGTTTACTTATTGCAAACAGTACCAACTAACAGTGCAAAGATGGCCATATTACTCTTTTCGCTGCAGAGCCCTATTTATGGATGGGCTCTAGCTAGTTAAGACCGCTAATATAATTGGCGACGGAATCAATCTCAGCATCACTCATATGTTCTGCAACCGCTCGCATAATACTTGATTCCGCGCCATTAGTGCGCTCCCCTCCTCGGTAGCTACGCAGTTGTAGAGCAATATATTCAGCATATTGTCCACCTATACGTGGATAGCCTGCAGGAGCATTACCTAGTCCACGGGGAGAATGGCAACCCATGCACGACGGCACTCCGACCTCTGCGTTCCCTGCACGGTATACTCGTTCACCTAATGTAAGCGAATCGACATCAATGCCAGAATTCACTTTTACTTTGGCTTCTTTAGCGCCTGTTATTTGCAGTGCTTGACTATCGAAATAAGCAGCAAGGTCTCGAAGGTCTTGATCGCTCTTATTATCGAGTTGACCGGTCATGGCGACGATAACACGTGCGCCTGACTTTACGTCTCGCAGTTGTCTGTATAAGTACTTTTCACCTAAGCCCGCGATTTTGGGAAATGCGGATACTGGGCTGTTACCGTCATTACCGTGACAAGCTGCGCAGCTTGTCGACAGCACTTTGCCTGCTTCAGGATCGCTAGGCGCTGGGTCAGAAGCCATGGCGGCGCTAGACATCGAGAAGACAATGGCGGCAATGCTGAAAAAGGTGCGTCTATTTATCATGTTATCAATCCGTCTTGTTAATTTCTGTTCGCGTAATGTACGCCCAGAAGGATACAATAGTGCTGTTAGCCCAAGAAGGCTATACGTTATAATCCAATATTATATACTAAGCCTTTATCTCACACCATTTTTGAGGCTGTTTTCGGAGCTATATGTCACGTTCAAATGTTTACCAAAGTGCGGTATTTTTACAAAGTGCGTCAAAGCTAAGTCAATGTCCTACTTCTATTACGGCAGAGGTAGCATTTGCGGGGCGTTCTAATGCAGGCAAATCCAGCGCGATTAATACGCTAACGGACAATAAAAAATTAGCGCGTACCAGTAAAACCCCGGGACGCACTCAGCTAATTAATTATTTCAGTATAGATGACAAGCGTAGTTTGGTAGATTTGCCCGGTTATGGATATGCAAAAGTACCTCTTGCAATGAAACGTGAGTGGCAGAAGCACCTTTCTGAGTATTTGCAGAAGCGTAAAGTACTATGCGGCCTAATATTGGTGATGGATATTCGCCACCCTATGCAAGATTTCGACACGATGATGCTGAATTGGGCGGTTGAAGGTGATATGCCGGTACATATTTTGCTGACGAAAGCCGATAAATTTAAAAAAGGGCCAGCAAAAAGCACCCTGTTGGCAGTAGAAAAACATTTGCGAGAATCTAAAGTCGATGACTTGGTTAGCGTACAGCAGTTCTCGTCCCTCAAAAGTGAAGGTATTAAAGAGTTAGTGTCGGTCATTGACCGATGGTTATCTAATTCAGCTGACGTGACAGAATCTACAGAATCATAGACGTGCCTTCTATGGGCTATGGAGTCACTTGCCTATTGACATAGAAATCTATAAAAATGACTTTAAGGTTAACTTAAGTCGGTAGTGTTAATGCGTCAATATTGACGATCTCTTCACTGAGCTTTTCTAATACAGTGTTTAAAAAGCGTTGGCCCAGCGCAGTTGTTTTGAGTTGGGATGGGAGGTTTTCAAGTAATTTCTGATGCTGTAACTGCGCAACTTTCTGAATGATTGATTCGAAGGGTAATCCGGTTCTTGCTGCAAAATATGCAGTAGGCACTCCTTGGGTTAACCGTAAAGCGTTCATCATAAATTCTAGCGGACGTTCGTCAATATCGATGTCGGTTTGCTGCGTTTTAGGTGATTCTGAGTGCTGCATATAATGGTCGGGTAGGCGTGTTTTTTGCCGACGAATAATGGTGTTTCTGCCGCAGTCGGTGATTTTTCCATGCGCCCCCGCGCCCACACCAAGGTAATCACCAAATTGCCAATAATTTATATTATGTTGTGATTGCCGGCGAGGCTGACTAAAAGCCGATATTTCATATTGTTCAAACCCATTTTTAGCCAGCAAGGCAGCGCCCCGGTCTTGAATATCTGCCAAAATGTCGTCGTGAGGTAGTTGTGGTGGCTGCCTATAAAACGCAGTATTGGGTTCGATGGTGAGTTGATACCACGATATATGTTGAGGGGTACACGCAATAGCTTGCCGTACATCGTCAATTGCTTGGGCTAATGACTGCCCAGGTAAACCATGCATAATGTCGATATTGATATTAGAAAAACCTGCTTTTTTAGCAATCTTCACTGCGTTAGTTGCTTCATCACTATTATGTATTCTGCCCAAAATGCGCAGGTGATCGGTATTGAAACTCTGAACACCGATAGACAATCGGTTAACACCTGCAGCATAAAACCCGGAAAATTTCTCTTGTTCAAATGTTCCTGGATTGGCTTCTAAAGTGATTTCGATATCGTCGCTAAAGCCAATAAAATGTTCAGCGTGCTGTAAAATTTCTGCGATACCTTGCGCCGAAAAAATACTGGGCGTCCCCCCACCAAAAAAAATGCTCGTGAGTTTTCTACCGAAAGAAAATTGGCTCTCTACAGTGAGATCATGTTTGAGTGTATTGATATAACGCTGTTCATCAAGCGCATGCTTTTTTTGTTCGGCCTGGTGCGAATTAAAATCACAGTAGGGGCACTTTTGCACACACCAAGGGATATGAATATAAAGTGATAGTGGTGGGAGCTGAAGAACTGAAGTCTGAGAGGGCATTAGGCAATGCCATGTTGTTTGAATGCATTGAGTAACAGCTGTAATGCTTTGGCGCGATGGCTAACGCTATTTTTTTTGTCTTTTTCTAGTTCTGATGAGCAACAGTTATATTCTGGCAACCAAAATAACGGGTCGTAACCAAAACCATTATCCCCGCGTTCTTGCGTTGCAATAACTCCTTCCCAGCTTGCCTGACAAACAATCGGTGAGGGGTCATTGGTATGCTGCATAAATGCTAAGGCACAAATAAAGCGTGCAGTACGCTGTTCAGTGGGAACAGCGTTAAGCGCATGTAATACTTTTTGATTGTTTGCAGAATCATTACCGTGTGTGCCAGCGTATCTTGCTGAATAAATGCCAGGGGCACCGTTTAGATAATCTATCGCTAAGCCAGAGTCATCAGCGATAGCCGGCAACTTAGTTTTTTCACAGGCATGTCGAGCTTTAATAATTGCGTTCTCAATAAAACTCAGTCCTGTTTCTTCAACATCCGCTACTTGATACTCTTGTTGAGAGACAATGTGCAAGCCAGTGCCCATGAATAAGTGGGTGAACTCTCTGAACTTACCTGAATTATTGCTGGCTAATACGATAGTAGAGTGGGCATTATGTCGAATATGCGAGTTTACGGTGGAGCGAGATTTTTGCATAGAGTAGCGTCAGTTATTTACGGTCGATCTTGATAGAGTTTCTTGGTGATGGTAAAGGTGCTTTCTTTTGACTGATAGTCGGGTTGCACAGTAATGTCGATGTGCATAATTTCTTCATTATTAAAACGAATAGGAGCAAGATAGTAGGTCGCCGTCGCTTCTTTTATTTCAACAAACTGTAGCGTGAAGCTTTGTTGTAATAAGTTACGGTTGACGCCACTGATTTTTCGCGCAGCCACACCGTAGCCACCTGATTTTTTGACGACTGCAACGTTTAAATACACCTGATTTTTAGCGCGAATCAAATTATATTGCTTCGCCACATCTGCAGGTATTAGCGAGCTATTGAAAACATTGTAATAAACAAGATGGTCTTTGAGTTCGTGAGAGATATTATCTTGTGCATATGAAATTGGTAGCCAAATTAGTAATATCAATATGCTCGCCACGCGAAGAATTTTGTGTGCAGAATTGTTTTTCTTTTTCATATCCATTTTGATGGTGCTCGTGATAGTGGTCATGGTGTATAAGTATCAATGATGTCTGGTTAGATGGTAAACAGCTGTTTCACCGAATAAGTTAGGATGTAATTGAGCTAGTGTTTGGAAGGAGTCTTTTTCACTGACGACCGTCTTATTAAGGACGGTAATATGTCTTTCTTTACAAAGGATTTCAAAATCTTTGATGGTGCAGAAATGAATGTTAGGTGTGTCGTACCATTCATACGGTAGCAAATCTGATACGGGCATGCGCCCATGTACTAGCAAGTGCCAGCGTGCTTTCCAATGAGCAAAATTAGGAAAAGTGATAATGCACTCTTTGCCAATACGCAGCATATCTTCTAAAATAACATCGGGTTTCTGCATTGCTTGCAAGGCTTGAGTCATGACAACGACATCGTAAGAATGCCTATCAATATGTTGTAGACCTTTGTTTAAGTCGTGTTCTACAACATTAACACCATTCTTTATACATGTAGTGATATGTTGAGGATCATTTTCTAGGCCAACGCCAGTGACGTTTTTATTGTCTTTGAGTGCTAGCAGTAGCTTGCCGTCACCGCAGGCTAAATCTAATACATGGCTATTCGTGGCAATATAAGACTGGATGCTGTTCAGGTCTATGCGCATGGGCTGTCCTCGGTGATGGTTCCTGCTGTTGATGTGCCTGTCAGCGTAATATTATTCATATAAGCGCTAAAAACATCGGTGTAGCGTGGGTCTTTAATCAGGAAGGCATCGTGTCCAAAATCCGAGCGAATTTCTGCATAGGTAACGGATTTTTTGGCATGAGTCAGCGCATTAACAATTTCCTGTGACCTCTCAGGAGAAAAGCGCCAGTCGCTGGTAAACGATACGACTAAAAATTGGCACTGAGCATGGCTGAATGCAGTAATAGGGTCATCGCCATATTCCCGTGCTAAATCAAAGTAGTCAAGGGCGCGGGTCATCAGAATATACGTATTGGCATCGAAGCTGGTCGAAAATACATTGCCTTGATATCGAAGATAGCTTTCTATTTCGAACTCTAGCGGTTCATCAACACCTTTTTCGAAGGTACCGCTGCGCAGGTCTCGACCAAATTTTTGTTTCATTCCATCACCCGACAAATACGTGATGTGCCCGATCATACGTGCAACTGAGAGGCCTTGCGCTGGCAGTGTATGGTTATCTAAATAGTCACCACCAAAAAATTGAGGGTCAGCGTTAATGGCTTGTCGGGCAGTTTCGTTAAAGGCGATATTCTGTGCGGTGAGCTTTAATGCGGATGCAATTGCCACGCAGTGCCGGACACGTTTAGGGTACTCGAGAGACCAGCGCATTGCTTGCATGCCACCCAAACTGCCGCCAACAACTGCAGCCCATTGCTTGATGTTCAATACATCGGCCAATCGTTTTTGGCTTTCTACCCAATCCCGTACCCGCAACGTGGGAAAAGCGCTTCCCCATGTCTTTTGGGTGGCAGGATTGATACTAGTAGGGCCGGTAGAGCCGTGGCAGCCACCTAAATTATTGACTGAGACGACAAAAAAACGATTGGTATCGATCGCCTTGGTGGGTCCAATATAATTATCCCACCAGCCAGGGTGTTTATCGTTTGTGCTATGAAACCCAGCCGCGTGATGATGCCCCGATAGCGCGTGACAAATGAGAACAGCATTGTCTTTTTCGGAATTTAGTGTGCCATAAGTTTCATAAACAATATCGTACTGTGCAAGCGTACGACCATTAGCCAATACAAGAGGCTGGTCAAAATGTTGGGTTGCTGGAGAAACAATACCGACGCTATCGGGTGCTATGTGAGATGACATAATGATGAGCTATTTATAATGGTTATGCGCAATGTGTGTCTGCGGGATAATAATAAAGGCTGTAGTCTACGGCGGCGCTCTGTCGGCTGCAAGTACAGAGTATATTGTTAACGGCGCTAGCGAGGAGTGTTTATTAATAGGAAACTCCCGTACAAGCCGAAATAGCTCGCACCTCTGGCGTATGACGGCTACACGACTTGTGCCGTTAAGCGTGGTATAGATAATATTATGCAATAAGTATTTTAAGTATATAGATAATCAGCAGTGCGACCATAATGGAAAAATCAAGGCCGCCGCTTGCAGGCAGAATCTTCCGTATAGGTCGGAGTACAGGTTCGGTAATACTGTTTAAAAGGGCAACAGCGGGGTTTTGGCCATTGGGTGCAACCCAGCTAACGATAACCAGAACGATAAAAGCAAAAAAATAAATATTTAATACCAGAGAAATAAGTTCGTAAGCCGAGAAAGTCAGTAAAGGGACTATCGGCGGTAGCGCACCACTTTTGATAGCAATAAGTAACGCAATACTGGCCATTTGAAGTATCAGCGCGAGCACTATACTAGCAAAGTCAATACCAAAAAAGCCAGGCACTACTTTTCTGATGGGTAATAATAAAGGGTTTGTCGCTTTAACAATAAACTGCGATAACGGGTTGTAAAAATCAGCGCGCACCCATTGCAGTAAAAATCGTACGATCACAATCGTGATATAAATTGACGAGGCGAACGTGATGAGTAACTCTGCAACTTGAACCAATTTATCCATTTTTTATACCTTATTAAAAACCTATATTTCTATGATAGCAGAGCAACAAACGATATACCGCTCTGTTGGGGTGTGACGGTTATTTTGTGAGTGGTTGACGTCAACATATCAGGCTACGGCGCATGACTAGCAAGTGGCCATCCACTAGTAGAGCTCTGCTACGGAACATTAAAGTCGCTATCTTTTCGCCACTAGAAACGTTGTTTGGCATAAACAACTATCTGCATTTGGTGAACCCAATCTAAACACTGTTGTTTTTCCTCGTGACGAGCCATTTAAAAACAGGCAATGGGCAGGCAATAGCTGCACATACTGCTTAAATTTAAATTCCTGACACTATTTTAGCTAAATTCTTTGGCCATTTCTACCGATCGATCAGCACAGCGTTGCATGGCGTCTTCGACAATATTTCTGAGCCCTGCTTGCTCGTAAGAAAGGATGGCTTGTTCTGTGGTGCCGCCGGGGGATGTCACGCGACGACGTAGCTCATCGACAGCTACATCACTGTTTTTGGCTAGCGTTGCTGCCCCCATGGCGGTTTGTAAGGTAAGTTGTGTCGCACTTTCTCTATCTAGACCTTGCTTAACACCGGCATCAATCATTGCCTCCATCATTAAAAAGAAGTAAGCCGGTGCGCTGCCAGAAATAGCGGTGACGGTATCAATTAGTGACTCTTTTGCTACCCAGGTAGCGTAACCGACAGCGCCCATCAGTTGTTCAGCAATCGCTTTTTGTTCATTGCTAGTCTGCGTATTTGCATATAAACCACTAGCGCCTTGACCCACTAGTGCAGGTGTATTGGGCATGCAGCGTACCACCGCAATGTCACGGCCTATCCATTGTCGTATGTGGTCACAGCTGATACCTGCAGCAATGGAAATAATCATGGGAGCTTGCGAGCGCTGGGCAAGTACGCCCTGTAATCCGGTGACGACTTGTTTTAACACCTGGGGTTTAACTGCCAATACGATCACATCGCAACTTGCACAGGCAGTGTTGTTGTCGGTGGTGGTGCGTATGCCCAGCTTATGGTGAATTGCTTGTAAACCTTCAGTATTTGGGTCGCTGGCGGTAATGTCATCGGGGCAATACCCTTGTTCAATGAGTCCGCCGATGATACTGCTGGACATGTTGCCTGCACCAATAAACGTTAACGTGGCCATGTGCTGATCCTGTTATGATGGAAGGTGAATTTGATTATTTTTTACGTGAGCTTAACATCGATACTTGCAGTGTAGTTTACGCGTTTATAGGCAAGTTATGGCTCATGATTATTTATGTTTTGTCTCTTGTTCCGAATAAAGCACTACCGACCCTGACAATGGTGGCACCTTCGGCAATAGCCGCTTCCATGTCACCTGACATGCCCATAGATAATGTATCTAGGGGGCCTGTTATGGTCGCTAAGTCTCGATTCAGCTGCGCTAGCTTCGCAAAGCTGGCTCGCTGTTGGGAGATATTATGTTTTTTTGCTGGGATAGCCATGAGTCCGCGTAAAGCTATTCGGGGTAGTGTCCTTATGGCTTTTATAAGCGCTGGAAGCGCTTCAAGACTGACGCCTGACTTTGAGGGTTCTTCGTCAATGTTGACTTGCACGCAAATATTCAATGGTGGCAAATGTACCGGACGTTGCTGACTTAAGCGAGTCGCTATTTTTAGTCGATCGACACTGTGTACCCAAGCAAAGTTCTCGGCGATATCTTTGGTTTTGTTCGATTGGATGGGGCCAATAAAATGCCACTCTATATCGAGATCTATCAAGGCGTGCTGCTTTTCTCTGGCTTCTTGTACATAGTTTTCTCCAAAAGCGCGTTGACCTGCACGGTAAAAAGTAGCGATATCTGAAGCGGGCTTAGTTTTGCTGACAGCGAGTAGTGTAATCTCGCTATTTGCGCGATGGAATTGTTGCGCTGCATCTTCTATTTGTTTTTTTACGGTAGCGAGTGTTTTAATGTTTTCAGGCATGATTTTTCAAATACAACGAAATATTAACATGAGATGTTAAAATGAGTTTTTAGAAGGATTTTACCATACTATTGATATGCAGACGATACGCACAAATAATCCCCCTAGAGTGAATCTAGCACGTTGACATTTAGCGGGCATCAAAGCGGTATAGCACCGGGTATAATCGCTAGTTACAAGATGGCGCACCGTGGTTAATCACGCTATGCTGTGCCTTTCGGTAGTCGATATTCTTACGTCCAAAACAGACAACAACATTACATGATGAGGCTTTATGGATATTACAGAATTACTTGCTTTTAGTGCTAAGCAGGGCGCATCTGATTTGCATGTTTCAGCGGGTTTGCCGCCAATGATACGCATCGACGGTGATATTCGACGTATTAATTTACCATCAATGGATCACCAGCAGGTTCACGCACTTATTTACGACATCATGAATGATAAACAGCGCAAGGATTTTGAAAGAGACTTAGAAACAGATTTTTCCTTTGAAATACCGGGGATCGCTCGCTTTCGCGTTAACGCGTTCAATCATAATCGTGGTGCAGGCGGTGTATTTCGTACGATTCCATCAAAAGTACTGTCTATGGAAGACTTGGGTATGGGCACGGTTTTTCAACAGATAGCCACTGTGCCAAGAGGGCTGGTGTTGGTCACTGGGCCGACTGGTTCGGGTAAATCAACGACGCTTGCGGCGATGGTGGACCATATCAACCAGCAAAGATACGACCACATCCTTACTATCGAAGACCCGATAGAGTTTGTGCATGAGAGTAAAAAGTGTCTAGTGAGTCAGCGAGAGGTTCATCGTGATACCCATAGCTTTACCGATGCATTGCGTTCCGCGTTGCGCGAAGATCCAGATGTTATTTTAGTCGGCGAGATGCGTGACTTGGAAACCATTCGCCTTGCATTGACCGCAGCGGAAACCGGTCACTTGGTGATGGGTACTTTACATACTACCTCGGCGGCAAAAACCATTGATCGTATTGTTGATGTGTTCCCTGCAGACGAGAAATCAATGGTACGCTCTATGCTTGCAGGCTCTTTAGAAGCGGTGATATCGCAAACGTTGCTAAAGCGAAAAGGCGGTGGTCGTGTTGCTGCTCATGAGATTATGCGTGGTACCTCTGCGATTCGTAATCTTATTCGTGAAGATAAAGTGGCTCAAATGTATTCATCGATTCAAACGGGCTCAAATGTGGGTATGCAGACGCTGGACCAATCATTACTCAATCTGGTGGAGCAAGGTATCGTCGATCGTAATGAAGCTAAGAAAAAAGCCGTTAACGCAAAGACTATTCCATAGAATATCTCGTGCTTAGTGCAGGTCAGTTTCATTATGATTTTTGTTTTTTCGTCTGTATACCTGTAGGGTAAATTATTAAGTGATAGAGAGGTAAGGCGCGTTATGGACATTAATAAACTGCTATCGGCAATGGCAGCTAAGTCGGCATCTGATTTATTCATCACAGCGGATGTGCCGCCTTCAATGAAAATTCGTGGAGAGCTGCTGGCCTTATCTTCGACACCTATCTCTGCAGGCACAGCGGCCAAAATTGTATTGAGTATTATGACCGAGGGGCAGCGCCGAGAGTTTAAGCAGAAGAAGGAGCTAAACTTTGCTCTTCAATTAGAAGGTGTAGGACGTTTTCGCTGCAGTGCATTTTATCAGCGTAATTTAATGGGCGTCGTGATCCGTCGAATTGAGACAGTGATACCTAGTATGGATACGCTGGGGCTTCCGCATGCGTTGAAAGTTATGGTGATGGCTAAGCGGGGGTTGTTAATCTTTGTGGGTGCTACCGGTAGTGGTAAATCAACGTCGTTAGCCGCCATGATTGGCTATCGTAATCGTAACAGTAAGAGTCATATTGTATCAATAGAAGACCCCATTGAGTTTATGCATGAGCATAGCTCGTCGATCGTGACTCAGCGCGAGGTGGGTATTGACACGGAGTCTTTCGAAGTGGCGTTGAAAAATACGTTACGTCAAGCGCCCGATGTCATTATGATCGGAGAAGTGCGTAGCCGTGAAACGATGGCTCATGCTATCTCTTTTGCAGAAACGGGGCATCTCTGTCTCTGCACATTACACGCCAATAACGCGAATCAAGCGCTCGATAGAATCCTACACTTTTTTCCTGCAGATCGTCGTGAGCAGTTATTAATGGACTTGTCGCTTAATTTGAATGGTATCGTTGCTCAGCAGTTAGTGCCATCAGTAGATAAGGGCGATCGGCTTGCATGCTTAGAAGTATTGCTCAATACGCCATTAGTGGCCGATTTAATTCGCAAAGGAGCCATCGACAAGCTTAAAGATCTTATGCGGAAATCAACTGAGCTAGGTATGCAAACTTTTGATCATGCGCTATATCAATTGTATATAGAGGGTAAAATTAGCTACGAAAACGCATTGGCTTATGCAGACTCGCGGAATGATTTGCGCTTGCTGATCAAATTACAGTCGGAGTCGAACCCGAGAAGTCTCGACTTTGCGGCAGATGAAATTGAACTTGAGTGAACAGATATTGGCTGTATCTGTGGGAAGTATCGAACAGTAACGCTAGCATAGCTCGGCAAACCAGCTTTCTAAGATCAGGCGTGCTGCGATAGAGTCAATAGGGTGTTGTTTGTAGTTGCCCTTGTGGCCTCCGGCCTTTGCCTCTTGCTTGGCCTCAAATGTGGATAAACGTTCATCCATAAAAGTGACATCTACAGAGAACCGTCCATGCAGACGACGACCAAATTTTCTCGCTCTTACGCAAAGCTCGCTCTCGCTGTCATCCATATTGAGCGGTAGGCCGACGACAACAGTAGAGGGTTTCCACTCTTGTAGTAGTGCGTCAATCTCATTCCATTGCGGGATGCCATCTTTTGCCCTAATGGGGTTCAGCTCTTTAGCATGCCCTGTTAACGATTGCCCGTAGGCGACCCCGATATTAGATAAGCCGAAATCGAAGGCGAGTGCGGTTATTGTCATTATGTTTATGCATGTCCAATTTGCGACGATACCAAATGCAAATCTATACCTAACTGTTCGGCAGAAGCCGCCCAACGTCTCTCTATAGGGGTATCAAAAATGATGCTTTTGTCAGCAGGCACGGTTAACCAGCTATTCTCGGCGATTTCTTGCTCGAGTTGATTGGCGCTCCAGCCTGCGTAACCTAGTGCAATGAGAGCCTTGTTTGGCCCGCCATTGTTGGCGATATCTTCTAAAATATCTTTTGAGCCAGTGATTGCTATGTCGTCCGATATTGACATCGTGGATTTCCAACGACGTTCCGCAGAATGTATAACAAAACCTCGGTTTTTCTTTACTGGGCCACCCAATAAGAGCGGAAAATCATGGCTGCTATTTGTGCTGAGCTTGAGCTGACTAAACAGCTCTCCTTGAGAAATTGATGCGGGTTGATTAATGATGATTCCCATTGCACCATTTTCATTGTGTTCGCAGATGTAGGCCACCGTTTTTGAAAACCGGCTATCAGTTAATGATGGCATGGCGATTAAGAAGTGATCTTTGAGCGAATAGCTGGACATTTTTCCCTGCTGCCTTTTTTTGGTGTTACATCATGATACAGACAGAGTCTGTGTATAAGGACGCTGCTATACGCAAATATCTTGCACGCCGAACCCATCTGCACTGTTGCACGATATCGCTTTATAGACAACGGTATTGTCGCATCCTATGGTGTTTGCTAGTCGACCAATTGTAACCGAATTACTGAATGTGAATCTATATATTAGGCTACACATTTTGCTTTTAGGCGTTTGTCATTGTGAGGTATACAATCCACTAATATCAAAGTGCCATGTTCGAATAATGACTAGATGTTCGTAATCTTGTCGAATGTTTGGTGGGAAAGCCCTGAATGGCGCTGCTTGGCGGACTATTTGCTGGGCGCTGTCGTCAAACACTTTTTGCCCTGAAGATTGTTTTAAATTGATCTCGACAATAGTGCCGTCGTACTTAATAACCACTTCTAGTCTGAGGTGCCCCGTTAATTGCTTTTGTAGCGCCTCAGAGGGGAAATTTTCATTGCCGATAGCTTCTACTTTTTGTGTCCATGCATTGAGATATTCTGCTTCAGTGCTTGCTAATGCAGATACGGATGTGAGTACTCGCTCTCTAGGCTTATTGGCTAATGTTTGGCGTTGTACCGCTAATTTGGCCTTTAGGCTGGCAATTTGTGTGCTGAGTGCATTAATATCGATTAAGTCTGCACCCGCAATAATATGCTGAGCTTCATCGCTAGTGACGTTGTTGTATGCCGTTGCTTCCGCTTGTTGGATAGCGATCACCGATGTGTTCTCAGGATCCATTACGGTTTGCTTGCGTTGTTCAGTGATAAGCGTGTCGTTAATGCGCTCGCTCTCAAACGGTGGCGGAATAACATCAGTGGTGATTTCTTTAACTTCTTTTTCGCTGCCGCTACCTAACTGATTAGCCTGCGCCATAAAGTCCGCTTTATCAGGCGCTTCGTCAGTGGCTCTTGCAGCCAATGTGACCGTCACACTGGGTGCGCTTTCGCTCGCGGTACTCAGATCAAAGCCGAGGCCAAAAATTAATAAGCCGTGTATTGCGATGGCAATAAAAAACGTGAAGCTTAATCTATCGCAGCTTGATGTTGTGCTGCTTGATTGCTCGTGATGCAGGTGGGTTGACTGAGGCATATCGTGTTATTGCTTGGCAGCTTTGGATAGCGTTTTGCCAATGGCTTGCATTAGGCGCCCACCGATATCAGTTTGATGGACGCGATCGATTTCTTGTGCGCATGTTGGGCTGGTCACATTAATCTCGGTCAAATAATCACCAATCACGTCTAGGCCCACAAAAAACAACCCTTTTTCGCGTAAGGTAGGCGCGACCTGTTCGACAATCCACCGGTCACGGTCAGATAATGGCTGAGTGTGTCCCTTGCCGCCTGCCGCTAAATTACCTCGTGTTTCGCCTTTTGCAGGTACGCGAGCTAAACAGTAAGGTACCGCCTCACCGTCAATGATTAGTATGCGTTTATCACCGTTTTTGATATCGGGAATAAACTTCTGTGCCATGACCATCTCACCCTGGTGCGTCAGCGTTTCCAGTATTACGCCTAGATTGGGGTCGTCAGCTTTACAGCGAAAAATACTGCTTCCTCCCATGCCATCAAGTGGTTTGAAAATCACGTCTTGGTGTTGTTGATGGAATTTACGCAAATGGTTAACGTCTTGGCTGACAGTTAGCGGTGGGCAGCACTGTGGAAATTGAGTGGCGAATAACTTTTCATTGCAATCTCGGAGGCTTCTGGGGTTGTTAACCACCAGCGAGCCCTGTTGTTGAGCTGCATCCAAAATAAACGTCGTCTGCAAAAAAGGAATATTAAAAGGTGGGTCTACCCTCATTAACAGCACATCTACATTGCCTAAGGTATAAATCTTTTGTTCACCTAGGTCGTGCCAGTGTTCCGTGTCATTGTTAACCCTAAGCGTCTTTCCATAGCCCTTTGCGATGTTATTATCTAAAAATAGATCTTTTTGCTCAAAATAGAGTAAAGTCCATCCTTTCTTGATAGCGGCAAGTAGTAGCAATAAAGTGGTGTCTTTGAATGGGTTGATGTGTGCAATGGGGTCCATTATCACACCGAGTTGCACTGGCATAATGATCTTAACTCCGTATGTGGTTGGTTGTGTTATATTGGCGAAGAAGTTTACAACAGATCGATATTTTTATCAGTGTTAAGAGCAACATACGAGTAGTTGTTCATGAGAAATGTACATTTTGTTTCTCGGGATGTGGATATATAACCACTTCTGTGTTAAAAAAGATGATGTCGATACATTACCCAAAGGCTTGTTTGGCCAGAGGTCAGAGAGACGTGGTTATCGCCAATAAAAAGTAAAGTTATTTCATAGAGGATTATGGTTATATGAGTGTAACGTTAAGTAACCTAAAGGTTATGGTTATAGATGACAGCAAGACCATACGGCGCACGGCTGAAACCTTGTTAACAAAGGCTGGATGTCAAGTGGTCACTGCAACGGACGGTTTCGATGCATTAGCTAAAATTGCCGACACCCGACCTAATATCATTTTTGTGGATATTATGATGCCGCGTTTAGACGGGTATCAAACGTGTGCGTTAATTAAAAATAATAGCGAGTTCAAATCAACACCAGTCATTATGTTGTCAAGTAAAGATGGATTGTTTGACAAAGCGAAAGGGCGGATCGTTGGGTCTGATCAGTACCTAACTAAACCCTTTAGTAAGACCGAATTGCTGGCTGCCATAGAAACCTACGCTAAATAAATTACTTTTTCAATTGATCTAGAGAAATATATGTTACGTGTGCTAATTATCGATGACTCCCCAACAGAAGTGTACAAGTTAACGACTATTCTGGAAAAAAACGGTTACACCGTCGAGGTCGCCGACACGGGTGAGAAAGGCTTGCAAATGGCAAAGATGAACCCGCCAGATTTGATTTTAATGGATGTCGTTATGCCGGGGTTAAATGGTTTTCAGGCTACGCGCCAACTTAATCGCGCGCCCGAGACCGCCGAAGTGCCTGTCGTCATTGTCTCTACAAAAGACCAAACGACAGATAAGATATGGGGAATGCGGCAAGGCGCTAGCGCCTATCTCGTAAAGCCTATAGTAGAAGCTGATCTGTTAGCCGCAATAGCCGAAGCAACATCTTCTTAGTTGTGTTCTTAGGGGTGTTTTTAGTTGAATTGAGTAGGCGGCCAATAAAACTAATAAATACGTGTTCAATATAATAATTATATTTGTGGTAAACCGCTATGACCGAAACTGTTTCAGCCTTTAGTGTATTGCAGTCTTTAGCCGCAAAAAGCTTGGGTGCTGCTCAGCAACTTCCGGCGCAATTAGGTGTGGTAGAACAATGGCGAGGAATTGGTTTTTCTTTGCTTGGTTTGGACTTCGTTGTACCAATGGAAGAGTTGGTTGAAATGTTGGAAGTGCCTGACTACACTCGTCTCCCAAGCGTACAATCTTGGGTGAAAGGTGTCGCTAATGTTCGTGGCAGGTTGTTGCCATTGTTTGATCTGGCTGCTTATTTTGCTGGCTCACTATCCGGCAATAGAAAAACTCAGCGGTTATTGGTGATTGACAAGCAGCATCTATATGCAGGCTTATGGGTAGATGCGGTGCATGGGATGCAATATTTTCCAGTGAATCAACGTTCAAGTACCCTGCCGACTGACTTTCCAGAAGCGCTTACAAAATTCACTGAGGGCTGTTTCAATATTGAAGGTCGTCAGTGGACGGTTTTCCATCCATTGCAGCTTTGCCAAGAATCAACATTTATAGATGTTGCGGCGAGCTAATTAACATCTTTACTCAGTAACGATAATAGGTAATGTCATCTATATCCCTGCTGGTAAAATATAAAAATAATGGCGCGTTAGCGCTAAATCTCTAACGTAGGGGGAGTGTATGAAAGAGTCTAGAGTATCCATCTTCACGCAGATCAAGTCGAACAAAAAAGTAATTTTTTTGGTGTTTGTTATTGTGGCTGCATTAGGCGTGATGCTTTATAACAGTTATCGACTATTAAATAATACCGATGAGGCTCCTGGAGCTAAAGAACAGGCGCTTATTACCAGCTTGCAGGCGCAATTTACTACCTTGCCGTCTTTTGTGGTGGCTTTGGCGTCCGAGGGCGACGTGGCGAGTAACCGTATCCGTGATGTGCAGCGAGAAATATCGACAAACTGGAAGGAGCTAGAGGCATTTACTTATCTTTCTGAAGAGGTTATCGCTGGTGTTGATAGCGCCATTCAAGAATCCTTTGACTATGTTGGCTTGGCATTAGCGGGAAGTGAAATTAACCAACAAAATATCTCAAAGCTCACTATTCCTTTCTTTCGTCTGCAGGCTGTTCGAGACGAGGTAAACCTTAAAGCTAGGCAGCCTAAAAACAATATTCGTGTGCAAGCGATTGTTGCAGCGGTAGGTATTATAGCGTTGACGCTTATTATTATGGCGACGGTGCTCTGGGTCGATGCATTCAAAGTATTAAAGGTCGCGGACGAAGAGAATCTTGCCCACCAATCTGCCATTCTACGATTGCTAGATGAGCTGGCTGGTCTAGCAGATGGAGATTTAACCGTAACAACGACGGTTTCTGAAGATTTTACGGGGGCTATTGCCGATTCTGTAAACTACACCATAGACCAATTGCGACAGCTTGTTTCTCGTATTAATACGACCGCAGTGCAGGTTTCAAGTGCGGCGCAAGACTCTCAGCAAACAGCCTTTCACTTGGCGGAAGCGTCGGATCACCAAGCGCAAGAAATTGCTGGAGCCTCTGCGGCGATTAATGAAATGGCGGTGACTATTGACCAGGTGTCAGCGAATGCAGCTGAATCAGCAATAGTCGCGAGCAGGTCGGTATCTATTGCGCACAACGGTTCGAAGATGGTGCAAAATACCATTCACGGAATGGATACTATTCGTGAGCAAATTCAGGATACCTCAAAACGTATTAAACGACTGGGTGAGTCGACGCAAGAGATTGGAGATATCGTAAGCTTGATTAACGATATTGCGGACCAAACTAATATTCTCGCACTAAACGCCGCCATTCAAGCGTCAATGGCTGGCGACGCAGGCCGAGGCTTTGCGGTGGTCGCGGATGAGGTGCAGCGCCTCGCTGAACGTTCTGCGTGTGCGACGAAACAAATTGGCTCCCTGGTAAAAACAATACAAACAGACACTAACGAAGCGGTTAAGTCGATGGAGCAAACCACAACAGAGGTGGTTAGTGGTGCTCGTCTAGCCCAGGATGCAGGTGTTGCACTAGAAGAAATTGAAGGAGTATCTGCGAATCTCGCTGAATTGATCCAGAATATTTCGAATGCCGCCCGTCAGCAAGCGTCATCAGCAGGACATATTTCTAATACGATGAACGTAATTCAAGAAATTACCTCACAAACCTCGGCGGGAACCGGAGCGACAGCGCATGCCATTGGTGATCTGGCTGATATGGCGCTTGAGCTAAGAGAATTCGTTGCTGGCTTTAAATTACCTGATGAAATGAATACGGCCATATCGTTAGAGGGTGAACAAGAGCACACCAATGAGATTGCTCAGCCTCCCGTTTTAAACCGGTTGTCATCGCCACAAGCCAAGAGGTCAGTCGCGTCTGCGCCTATTGCGGGGATAGACCGCGAGCCTTCGTACAGGTCGGAGACACCGAACAAAGCAATGTTTTATGCAGCGTCTGATGATGAGATGGATAATGACTTCTCTCATTTGTTTGAAGGTGAGTATGCGGGCGACTTTGATGCTGCAGCTGAAGACAATAAACAGTCGAGTAGTGCACCCTTTGACCAGTTGCCGCCCATCTTAGATGCCTCTGATGCCGTGTCTTCTGAAGACACAATTTACGATATGTCAGATGATGATATGTTGATGTTTGTCGATAGCGAGGACGCCGATGGTTTAGAAGAAGAATTTGATCTTGACGATTTAGATTTTATTGATGAAAAACCAACTTCGCATAGCTAAATTATGACATGGTCCTTTAAGAAGTTTGATGTATTACCGGAAAGTAAGTTTCTATTGTGGGAGAAGCTTTTAGAGGCCCGCACAGGTATACAGTTAGCTTCACAGCAAAAAGTGCTGTTGCAAACACAGATTGCTATTCGCATGCGTGAGTTAAGTATAGCCAGTTATGACGATTATTTTAGTCAAGTTAAGCAAGATAATAAGTCTGGTCTAGTTGAGTGGCAAGTGCTTGTTGATCGTTTGGTCGTCAAGGAAACAACATTTTTTCGTCACCGGCCCTCTCTAGATTTTGTGCGCCAATACCTGAAGAATCAAGTGGTACAAAACCGTCTGGGCGGCAGTATCGACATGTGGAGTGTCGGTTGTTCTACTGGTGAAGAGCCGTATGGTCTAGCCATGCTAGCCCATCAATGTTTAAGCGAGTCAGATCAGCAAATATACTTTGGCGTCACGGCTGTCGATGTCAGTTTGCCCGCATTATCGATAGCTCGTCGAGGTGTTTACGGTGAAAGGAGTATGTCGTTTTTAACTGACACTGAAAGACAACATTTCTTTCGACCTTACGATGAAAAAAATGACGAAGTCCTCCCTCGGCTGAAGAAACGCGTGTGCTTTTCTCAAGCCAATATCAATAATCTAGACGACCTCCCAGTACAGTTGATGGACGTGATTTTCTGTCAAAACGTGCTGATTTATTTTCGTCGTTGGCGTCGTAAGGAAATACTTAACCAACTAGTAAAGCGATTAAAACCGCGAGGTTTGTTAGTTATAGGGCTGGGTGAAACGACAGACTGGCGGCATGCGAAAATGAAGAAGGTGGATAGTAACGAAGTGCAGGCATACATTAAAATAGCGCAGTAATAGCTATTTAGGTCGCACAAAATCCGTATTGTATATGGGCAATGACGATAATAAAAAGTGAGAGATGGTATGGCTGATAATCGCCAATACATGGCCCTTGAGTGGGTGATCAGAGATATTAAGGATACCCTCGTACAAGCGCAGAGGGCATTAGAGTCATATGTCCGCGAACCCAGCGACGTAATCCAATTAAAGTTTTGTTTAACGTATATCCATCAAGTCTACGGCAGTCTTCATATGTCAGGATTTTACAGCGGCGCTATGCTGGCCTCTGAAATCGAAGCGTTAACCCAGAGTGTGTTGGATAGGCAGGTCTCTCATGAAAAAGAAGCATTAAGTGTGCTTCAAAAGGCAATTGTAGAGTTACCGGTCTACCTTGAATCTGCCTTAGAGACGAAGACCGATCAGCCTAAATTGGTCTTCTCGTTATTAAATGATTTGCGTGCTACTCGAGGTGCCAATCTTGTTAGTGAATGCACGCTCTTCTCCCCTAATCTGAGCTACGCCCAGGAAATTCGTGGCAAAAAGCATCCAATCGTTAATGACCTGAAGCAGTTACGATTAATACTGTCTAAATTGAGGCAAATGTATCAAGTTGCTGCCGCCAGCGTGATACATAAAAAAAATACAGGAGAAAATTTTGCTTATCTAATTAAAGTGAGTCATAGATTAGAAAAGTTACTGCAGGGCACCCATCGATTAGCGCTTTGGGAGATTGTTTCTGTTTTTATAGTGGGATTACAAACTAATTTAATAGAAGACACCGCATCGATTAAAAAATTATTGCGTGAATTAGATAACGAACTAAAAACCTTAATTGAGGGGGGGGAGGAAGTATTAAACCAGTATACGTCGGATGAACTCCTTAAGAATCTTCTTTATTATCTCGCTTCGCTAGAAGAAACAACCCCTGAAATTGATCATCTAAGTGAATGCTATGAGTTAGACGGCTCGATAGTGTCTAATTCAAATAATAACGTACCTAATACAGATGGAATGGCATCTTATAATGCTATTGCAGATTCTACCTTCAGTGATCTTAACGCTGTTAAGGCGACATTAGCTGAATGCCGGACAAGTGATACATTTATCGATGATACGCAGTGGGTAGCCAGTAAGTTAAATCAAATCGCCGACACGCTAGCCATGCTTAGTGTCAATCAGTTGCGTCAAAAAATATTGGATAGTGTCTCTATCATGACGGGGCTCGCTAGTGACCAATCCCTTGCATCAGAAAAACTGTCAGTTGTTGATCGTTATATTGATGAGGTAGAGCTTGAGCTTGAGAAAAAGCTTGCAGAGAAGCAGCAATCACTACCGTCTGCACATCGTCAATTTAGTAAGGAAGAGGACCTGGCATTACAAGAAAGTCGCAACGGCTTAGAAGAAGCTAAAGATGCAGTCGTCAATTATATTGCCACGCAATGGAATATAAAAAACTTGCAGCCAGTGCCTGACTTATTGCGCGAGGTGAGTGAAAAGCTGTTCAAGGTATCGTTGAGTACATCCGCTGAGATCTTATCGGTGAGCGCTAATTATATCGAAATGACAATGATTCATCAGTCTGCGCAGCCTGAGTGGGAACAGTTAGATAGCTTGGCGGATGTGATCGCGAGCATAGATTACTTTTTAGAAGTGTTGTCTATGACTAAAGAAGAAGATGTCGCTATTTTGGCCGGTGCGGAAAGTGGTTTATGTAAATTAGGTATTCCTCCGCAGCGAGTGAAAAATATCATGCGAGGTATCGTCGCGAATGATACTTCGGAAGAGGCTGTTGTCGAGGAAAAGTTAGACGAAATACCCGACATTGATGATGAAACCGAAGCAGAAATTCTTGAAATCTTCGCCGAAGAAGCGGTAGAAGTGCAAGAAACAATTGCAGATTTTTTACCCTCTTGGGAGGCTGAGTTTAAAGACCAAGAAGCGTTGATCGAAATAAGACGAGCGTTTCATACGCTTAAAGGTAGTGGCCGCATTGTAAAAGCTATGGATATTGGTGAGTTATCCTGGTCTATTGAGAATCTACTTAATCGTATATTGGACAACACGCTAACCCCAACTAAAATTCAGATGGGTTTAATTCACAAAGTATTGGCGTTGTTGCCCAGTATGGTTACTGCATTTTCACAGCGCCAGCCTATCGCTGACAAGGCCCTTTGCGAACAATATCAAATATGGGCGCATGACTTGGTCAGCAATGACGCCCCACAAGACTTAGTCGCGTATCTTGCCTTAGATGGCGCTATACAAAAAGACAATGGTCAAGGCATTGTTGAGGGGATAGATCTGCAAGAAGATGATATTGACGTCCAATTATGGGAGATTTTCGGCTCTGAGGCAGAGACTCACTTAATCGTTATACGTGAATACATTATGGCTATGGAATCCGCTAGTCCTTTCTTCGAATTGCCTAGCGACAGCACTCAACGAGCGATGCACACGTTAAAAGGTAGTGCGCATATGGCAGAAATAACGCCTATTGCTTTGTTGATGACGCCAATGGAGCTATTCGTTAAAGATTTGCGCGCTTATCAAGTCAGTATTGATGAGGATATTTTACAGTTATTAAAAGATAGTGTGAGCTATACCGAAGATGCGCTAGAGCAAATTTCCCGACTTATTTACCCTAAAATTGAAAAGCTCGATTTGTTTTTGGCACGCGTAGCTGAATTACGTGAACGTTCAGTCGGGCATTTAATCAGACACGAAGAAGATGATGGCCCTAAAGTTGATCCAGCCTTTCTAGAAAAATTAATGAATGAAGGCATGAATTTACTGCTAGACATCGACGGAGTAATCGATGGCTGGAAAGCGGTACCTGCTTCCCATCAGCAATGGAGAGCAATGGCTAACGAGGTGGCCAATGTTCAACATGGAGCAGAACGTGCCAATTTAGACACAATGGCTACGTTGAGCGAAGAGATATATAAACAATATGAGTCTTTAATCGCTCAATCATTAGTCGCTAACGATCAGCTTTACGATACATTGCTAGACGCACACTATGCGCTATTGGATGTCATTGATGCTATTGCAGGGGGTCAAGACTTACCTCCCGCTAATGAGGGTGTACTGAAGGCGCTGAGAGATTTATCGACAACGCATGCCGTGTCTATCATTACAGGCAAAGGCATCACTGAAGATGAATCAGTAGAACTATCTGTGCAAAGCTCACAAGACAGTATTAGTGAATTGTCGAAGAATACATTGCTGGTAGCAAACCCGTCCGCTCCAGAGTGGGAAAATGTCAAAAACCCAGACCTTGCAGAACAAATTACCGATGCACCCGTCGTCCCAACGTCATTACTGCCTGAAGAATGTCAATCAATAGCGCATTTCGTACCTGACGAAGCCGATGATGAAATCATCGAGATCTTTATGGAAGAAGCTGCGGAGCTTCTCGAAGATCTCGACGCAACCATTGATGACTGGGAGAGCGGGGGTGATGCCACGCTAAGTAACGAAAATCTTCAGCGACTACTGCATACTTTTAAAGGCGGTGCGCGTTTAACCGGGCTCGCGTCTCTGGGTGATGTAGCCCATGACTTTGAATCATATTTGGTCAGCCAATTTAAAAACGGCTTGTCAGAAAATGTGTTGAGTACAATACATGATTATCAAGATCGCCTCATTCACGGTGTTAGCAAGATCGGGGTCAATCAAGTAATAGATGATTTTTCTGCAAGTGCCCAAAACGCAATTGAACATACAACGCCAGTGCCAGATAACATAACGCACGAGCCCGTCATTGCAGTGAGCAAAGAGGATGTAACGCAAGGTGTCGAAGGTGAGCCATACGATATTGTAGATAACTACATAGATCAATCAGCTGCAGAAATAGACGACCCAGAAAACCGCTATCGTGAAAACAGTCTGTTGCCTCCACTCTTCGATGACATGGCTAAAGAAGATGGCGGGGGCCAAGAACAGTCGTTGTTAGCAAATGATGAAAAACCTGACGGGCAAACTGAGGTTCTCAAGCATAAGGATCAAAAAGAGGCGTCGACAGGCAATCTACATTCAGGTTTGTCTGAAGGTTTAGGCGAAGTATCTTCATCCAATAACACCGACAGTGCTGAGGTCGACACCGATGGAAGGGTCGCGGCAGCTTCGCCTTTTGAGCCGCATTACAGGCCTCAAGATAATGTCGTCACTTTTCCGTCGGCGACCTCCAGTAACGCTTCAATATTAGCACCTGTTTCTTCGGATGAAATTGCTGGTATTCCGGCACGTATTGGCAATGACATTGTTTATAGTTCTACACTCCCGTCGAAAAATATCATGACCAATAATAATGGAGAGACCAATACGGCCACAGCTCGACGTCCGGCAGCTCAAGAAACGGTAAAAGTTTCTGCAGAGCTGATGGAAGAATTGGTTAACTTAGCCGGTGAAACCTCTATTAGTCGCGGGCGTATGGAAGAGCAAATGAATGGCCTAGGTTCATCTCTGGAGGAAATGGAACAAACTGTTGGACGTTTAGATGAGCAGCTACGTCGTCTGGATATAGAGACCGAAGCTCAAGTCATCTTCCGCCAAGAACAATTAAGCGAGCAAGAAGATTTCGACCCGCTAGAAATGGATCGTTACTCTCAACTACAGCAATTATCGAGATCATTAAGCGAGTCAGCCTCAGATTTAAAAGATCTTAAGCAAACGCTATCAAATAAAACGCGTGATGCAGAAACAGTATTATTACAACAGTCACGCATTAATACTGAGCTGCAAGAAGGGTTAATGCGCTCAAGGATGGTGCCTTTTTCTCGGATAGTCCCTCGATTACGTCGTATTGTTCGTCAGGTCTCTTCTGAATTAGGCAAGGAGGTCGCCATAGAGTTTGACCATACTGAAGGTGAGCTAGATAGAAACATGATGGAGCGTATGGTCGCGCCATTGGAGCATATGCTGCGTAATGCAGTTGATCATGGTATCGAATCAACAGATAAAAGAAAGCAAGTAGATAAGCCCGCCGCAGGTCGTATTACGCTTTCACTTTCGCGGGAAGGCAGCAACGTATTGATTCTACTGACAGATGATGGCGCAGGGATGAACGTTGATAGAATTAGACAAAAAGCTATTCAACAAGAACGGATGAATGCGGGTGCTCAATTAAGTGATAAGGATATCCTGCAGTTTATTTTCCAAGCAGGCTTTTCAACTGCCGAGTCCGTGACGCAAATTTCTGGACGTGGCGTGGGGATGGATGTTGTGAGTAGTGAAATTAAACAGTTGGGGGGCAGTATCGATATATCGTCAGTCGAAGGCCAGGGTACGCAATTTACCATTCGTTTACCTTTTACGGTGTCGGTGAATCGAGCGCTGATGATTAACATGGGTGACGATCGATATGCTATTCCTCTCAATTCTATCGAAGGTATTGCCCGTATTGCGCCAGAAGACTTGGCGAACTATTATTCTGATCCTGACAGTCGTTTCCATTATGCAGGTACGGATTATCAGCTGCAATATATGGGTACGCTCCTGAATAAAAATGTGTTGCCGAGAGTCGATGGCCATCAGTTACCGGTGCCAGTATTGCTGGTACGCAGTGCAGATCATTCAGTGGCGATCCAAGTGGACTCCCTCAATGGCAGTCAAGAAATTGTAGTAAAAACGCTAGGCGCACAGTTTAGTGCAGTGCAAGGCTTATCGGGTGCTACTATTATGGGCGACGGGAATGTGGTTGTTATTTTAGATGCCAACGCTATGATTCGTCAGCAATACGCCTTGCCTACTATCTACTCGCTTAGCGAAAAGAATGAAAAAATCAAGCAGCAGGTCATTAATCGTAATCCGATTGTGATGGTGGTGGATGACTCTGTGACGGTGCGTAAAGTAACGACACGTTTTCTTGAACGGGCTGGTTTTGATGTTATTACGGCAAAAGATGGGGTCAATGCCATTGAGGTGTTGCGCGATCAAATCCCAGATCTTATGTTGTTAGATATTGAAATGCCGCGCATGGATGGCTTTGAAGTCGCAAGGCGCGTGCGCGCAACGACACAAACTCAACATATGCCCATCATTATGATTACCTCTAGGACAGGAGAGAAACACCGTCAGACAGGTCTAACAGCTGGTGCAAATAAGTACATGGGTAAGCCGTTCCAAGAGGAAATGTTACTCGACAACATTCATCAACTATTACATATTGAACGTTAATAGTAGCGAAAGAGTGAGCGGATGAATTCATTAACAGTAGGCATCGTTAGCGAAACGCTTGTCCAACAACACTATATAAAACATACGGTTGACGACTTGGGTTGTCCGTTAGGTGGCAGTTTTCTGGTGTCCGAATTGGGCACTGATAAAGCACTGGCGAAGATAGCATCGACATCTATCAATGCATGGATTATTGATGTTGATGTGGAGCGTTTAGGGGATGACGCCGAGGTCTTTCAGCGATGGTTATATGATTTAGAAACACCGATTGTTTACAGTGAAGGGAATACCTACAACGCTGCTGGGCCAGACTTTGTCTCTTGGACGAGGCAGTTAAAAACAAAAATTTTAAGCTTAGAAGGTCTGCATCAACTCGCTAGTATGGGTCAGATAAAAGCTAATAATATATGGGTGCTAGCCGCATCAACAGGTGGTCCAGATGCCGTTAAAATTTTTTTAGATGCGCTGCCCAGTGACTTAGATGTTGCCTTTATATACGTTCAGCATCTCGGAGAAGGTCATAGTCAAGCGTTGAGCCAGTCTGTTGTGCGAGATAATAGCTATGCGTGCAGTGTTGCTGTACACGGTGATGTTCTTGCGGCAGGTAGAGTGCTAATCGTGCCACCAGAGCATCAAATAAGTTTACAACCCAATGGTTCTGTAGTTGCTCATGTGCAAAAAGAATGGAGGGGGGTGTACAAACCATCGGTTGACCATATCGTGGCAAATGTGGCGAGTAACTATGGGTCACATTCTGGTGTTATTTTTTTTACCGGCATGGGCAGTGATGGATCGAAATCCTGCCGTCTTATGACCTTACACGGGGGCCAATCGTGGACCCAAGTATTGTCCAGCTGTGTATCGACGTCTATGCCTAAAGAAGTAATGAATACAGGTTGTTCTAGCAAAATGGATACGCCAGAAAACTTAGCTAGGCATTTAACGGCGCAACTGACCCGTTAATAAAACGAGCAATTTAAGGTGACAGGAATATGAGCAATACACAGGATATTATCGCAGCAGGCGTCAGCCTAGTTAAAACAGTCGATATTCCCAGTTTAATAGTGCCTATCGCAAATCGAGAATTACTTTTACCCACGGTATCTGTGGCCGAAATGCTGCCTTTTATAAAACCTCAATTACGACCGACAGGCTTGCCTTCATGGTTCTTGGGCAATGTGCATTGGCGAGGTGTCGTGGTGCCGATGTTTTCTTATGAGCTAATTAGCGGTGAGTTACCCCTGCCCATTAAAAAAACCAGTCAAATGGCAATACTAAACTCCACGGGGATAAGTCGATCACTGCCATTCCTTTGTTTTCCTACTCAAGGTATCCCGCGCTTAAGTCGCGTGTCCCCTGATAGTATTATCGAAGAAAAACAAACTTCTCTGCAAGCTTTCGACCAGCTCAACGTAGTGATTAACGATGATCGTGTTGCTATTCCTGATGTGAGTAAAATAGAGCAAACATTGGTCGAGTTACTTCATTTATAAGGTTATACACTATAAGTCTTAAAGCTATTAATACCCAGGGTATCAATGGCTAATAATTTTTGGCAATCAAACACGGTTGTATTTGCATTTTTATTAGCCGCTAACGCTATCTATAGTAATGACTGCTTCGGCAGGTCACCAGCGTAATGTTTTGACTGGCAAACAAGGTATGACCTTGAATACTGTTGATTAAGATAATAATGGAAAGTTGGCTTGCTATGGTGGTTATGCAGCAAATTCGCCACCTTACGTTGCTGCCTCAAGCGCTAATGTCTCGCCACGGAGCGAATAGTCGCTTACTATTTTTATCGATTCGAAAAACAGAGTCCACAGATGTCAGTCCCGAGTGACTAACTAGATAAAGCGAAGAGGTTAATGACGCAACACTCTATAGACCCATGCATAAAGCAGTTGTCGTTAACGGCTCGGCCTAAGTTATACTAGAGACTATAGCGCATTAAAAAAACAGTAGGGGACTCTATTGCCAATAGTATTAACGATTAATAATGAAAATAAGCGGCAGTTTGCAGAAGATAGACTGTATTTTCTGTATTATATTTGCAGATGACGCAATGGCAAAGCGAGTTAATAAGTGCTTCGTTAAGTAATGTTGATTTATCCAAAAGCCCATATAAATAGAGTGCTTGATGAATAAAATAGCTTCCATTTTCATATGCTTTACATCGACGGTAAACTAATCCTTTAATTTATATGTTGTTTCAAATGAATACAGCCTTATCCCAATGGTTACTAAAAGTAGAAAAACTTTATCGATCAGGTAATGTAAGTGCAGCCATCCAGCAGTGTCAAAAAGCGATAAAGCGTTTTTCAAAATATGCCGAACCTTACTTGCTGCTGGCAAATTTACAGCAGTCCCAAGGGCGCATGGATGTGGCGTTAGATGTATTGGAAACAGCTTGTCAAAAAACATCTGGTAATTATTCTTTGAAACTGAAATATGCAGATGCATGTATACAACTAGGCAAATATAGGCGTGCGTCTATCGTGTGCCGTGAAGGAATGCGTCAGCAACCAAAAGATATTGCTTGGAGTATGCGCTTAGCCGCAGCACTACAAGAGTCTGAAAAAACCATAGAAGAAGCAATAACTATATATCACAAAATTGCTCTTGCGAATCCAAATGAAGCGGTAGTTTACTATAATTTAGGTACGGCGTTAAAGCGCCAACATAATTTCGAAGAGACCGTTATTGCCTATCGCCAAGCCGTGGCTAAGGCACCAGACGACATAGAATATCGTATGAGTCTATGTAATATGCTGTTTGAAATGACGAACTTCGATGAAGCTGTTGTTGAGTGTGAGAAGTTACTGGCTATCAAAGCAGGTATTCCAGAAACACTAGGTATGCTTTATTACTGTCATAAAAAATTATCTAACTATAATGAAAGCTTAATTTACGCTCAACTATGGGTTAAGGCTACGGGTCAAACAGACGAAAGTATGGGCGCATTAGCTTCCGCACAAATAGCCGTTAAAAACTACCATGAAGCAGTGAAAAGCTGTGATATAGCCTTGAAAAAATCACCGGCAAGCCGTCGAGTTTTAGCCGATAAAACTATTGCGCTATCCCTTTCCGATAAAAAATTAAAAGCAAAAAAACTATTTGACATAGAAAAATTATTATATATTACACAGGTCGATATGCCAGAAGACTATGGCAACATAGGTCAATTTAACCAAGCATTGGTTAATCATGTCGAGGCTCATCCAACACTACGTTTTGATGGTTTGAATCACACGTGTTTAGGCGGTGCAACAAGTAACGAAATATTTGTATCCCCTCTAGGGCCTTTTCAATACTTGAAAGAGCGTATTTTTTCAGCGGTTAATCGTTATCGTGAGAGCCTAATTAACGACCCGGCTCATCCTTGGTTATCCAATTTGCCGGCTCAGTCTGACCTTAACCTGAGCGGTTGGGTGACGCGCTTACGTACACAAGGCTATCAGCAAGGTCATATCCACCCTGCCGCATGGATCAGCGGGGTGTATTATATTAACCTCCCTCCCATCGATTTCGACAATCCAGATTCTGGTGGGATTGAGTTCGGTCGAGCGCCTTCTTATTATCCCGATGGAGGTGATCAAGGTGAAGTGAAAGTGATTCGACCTGAGGGTGGCACGCTGGTATTATTTCTTTCTTATTTCTATCACCGCACTATCTCCTTTAATGCCAGTGCCGAGCGTTTTACCTTGGCGTTTGACTTCCGCACAAAGGCGTTTTCTTAGTGTTTGTCGTGGTTAGTGATGAGCCGGTAATATGAGTAGTGAAAGATAGGATGCGGCAATCTCCATATTATAATTACGCGCTATTTTTGGCTTCATTCCTAAGTTTCCTGCTTGGTATTTCATTGCCTATTTTTTCATTAGAAAAATTCTTCTTATTAAAAGATTCATTTTCATTGCTAATAGGCATCTATCAATTATGGGTGCAGAATGAATATTTTCTGTCATTAATACTTTGCGTGTTTAGTATTGTCATCCCTTTGTATAAGTTTTTCTTATACTGGCGAATTGTGTCTGTCGATCGTTCTGGTGCATACCGACTAATGATGGTTAATCGCTTGTTGATGATAGGGAAGTGGTCGATGGCCGATGTTTTTTTGATTGCCATATTGGCAGCGACATTAAAGCTAGGTGGCTTGGCGAGTGTTAGTGCTCATAGTGGATTACTGTTTTTTGGTTTTTCAGTGCTGAGTGGATTATGGTTAACGCATCGTTTGTTAGGTGACTATCAATTAGTGCTTAAAAAATAATAGTAGTTGCCGTTACGCTAAATCGAGATTGTTTTGAACGGTGCCAGTTCAATGCTTTCTACATAGTGCCCCCGCATAAAGATAATGCCTTGATAGCGGTAGTCGCCAATCGACGAAAACTCAAAAAAATATTTTCTTCTTAGCGCAAATAATGTATTTGATGAGCGGCAAAGTGCTATTCGCTTTAAAATAACATTTTGATCCAGCAGTTGAATGCCCTCTTTATCGCAATGGCGTTTAGCGGCAGCTCGGGCATATAGACTGATATTATTATGCTGCCAAACAAAAAACACCAACAGGCACGCAAGACTCAAGGGAATAAGATTGTAAATGTCCATTAGTTCAAGGGGTTATCCGAGACAGTTTAACTAGCCGAGCTTTAAGCCCGGCAGGAATATCCTTAATGGTTAAACTGTCGGTGCTGGGATCATAAACAATACTGTCGCCTAAGCAGCTAGAGGCAAAGCTCATGCTAAGTTGGTTGTTACGACCACTGAGCCGAACAAATTGTCGCAATTTAGATGTGTCAGGAATCAATTCTGGCTTGGCTGCAGGTTGTGTTGAAGACAGAAACTCAGAAAATTCAGGTAAAGACGGAATCGGAGCGTCGTGTTCTTCGCCTAAGTCAGCACGTTGGTCTGCGCTACGCTCTGAATTATTGGCAACCTTTTTTGGTCGCGCAGGTGGATTTTGTTTTAACTGCGATGATAATTCACTAATCACTACTGGCTTGCCGACTTTATCTTGCTCTAGACAATACTCTACTACTTGCTTATTGGTCTGGTGGGCAATGTCGTGAGGTAAAACTTTTGTATAATCAGCTACCGCATCTAAAAATGCATCGGTTTCGGCGCTCACATCAATTTTTTCGGCAAAACCAATCAATTGAGTAAATACGTCGGATAGTTCCTTCTCTCCACGCCAACGCAATAGTGTTAAGGCCGAGCCTACGCGGTGAGGGTCACCGCTGTATAAGTCATCCATATCAATGGTGGCGGCGAGGCGCAGTCCCTGCGTATCTAAATACACGGAAGTGTCGATGGCTAAGTCGGTGTTAATATACTGTCCCCTTAAGTGTTGAACGAAAAAAATATGCATGTGTTCAGCAGTAGCTAATCGTTCATGAGCAAAGATGACGAAGCCATTAAGAGGTATATCCGTGCTATCGAGAGTTATCTTGAGGTGTTGCATCGCTTTTTGACTGAAGCGCTCGAAGGGTATTTTTTCTTGGTGATATTCACCGAGGTAAGCAGAGAAGGGATGTGCGGCGCTATCGTCAGAAAAACGCCCGTAATCTTTACCTAAGCGTTTGATCATCGTGAGTTTAAGTTCACGAAAGCATTCTTCGATATAGCCGTTTTGCGTCAAGTTAGTCTCGCGAGTTGTTAGGGTCGATTCCTTTGTGGGATCCGTGCGATCGATACGATGAGTAATAATATGAGAAAGAGCCATGAAAAACCTGTTCAAAGAAGTAATGTATGTGGATGAAAACCTGTTATTGAAAACTAAGCCACTAGCGTATAAACATAATGAGTATATCGTTTAATATCGAATAGCGGTGAATGTTGGCTAAGGTAAACATCGATGCTTTGATGGGGCTAATACCGATCCACTTGCATCGATAAGGGACAGCAGGCAGCCTCTGTGTCATAAAGAATACTCTGCGCGGGACTATAATAGGCATATAACGGCACTATAACGGCACTATAACGGCACTACAGTTTCGACGAGCGCGGTTGTTGTAGTCAATCATGTTTTACGTGATTGTTTGATAACATCATAAGCGGCCTGTACCTCTTGGGCACGCTCGGTTGCGACTTTAACCATATCGTCGGGTACGCCTTGACCTATCAGTTTGTCGGGATGATACTCGCTCATTAGCTTTCGATAGGCTTTTTTGGCTTCAGCATCGCTCGCCGTATTGCGAATGCCAAGAGCGTCATACGCCTTATCTATATCCGCACTAGTGCTTTGTTGCCCGCCTTGCTGGTAGCCTCCACCAAAAGCGCCTTGTCCACGAATCATACGTATTAGGTGATCAAATGCAGTATGAGAAAAACGCAGGCCTTCAGCGATTTTGCGTAAAGCTGTTTCCTCTTTGGGGTCAAAATCTCCATCGGCTAAGGCGGTATTGACTAAATAGACCATCAGCATTTGTGTAAGTTGTGCGCGGTGACCGCATATATCTTGGAAGTTCCTTAAAGTTTCCTGAGGGTAAAAATTAGGTTCTGCGCCAGCTTTAAATAAACGAATCGCTTCGCGTTTATGCTCAGCCGCTAAACCCATTTTCTCCATCAATTGCTGAGTCGAATCAATTTCTTCTGAAGAAACACGACCGTCTGCCTTGGCCAAATAGCCGATAAGAGTAAACGTAGTACGGAAAAAAGTTGTCTGAATAGCTTGTAAGGCCTCAGGCGACTCGCTTTGAACAAAGCGAGCCTTGGCTTTATCAAACATATGACCAAAAAAGAGACCGACGATAGCGCCAACAAGTCCACCACTTAGCAGCCCTAATATTCCACCAATGACCTTACCGATTCCCATAATTACCTCGTGTTTGATGACGTTATAATAGCTGCATGTTCATTAGGTTACATGATACGGGGGGATATGTGCCATAGTCTATAAAAACACCGACTAAAAGTGAGTTTTTATAGGCTTTTTATATGAAATGGCTCGCATGTGGCACGCTTGGCGCTAAACTAAAAAGGCGTCTTATGATGAGTGTGCGAGGGCTTATGAGCAAAGAGAGAGTAACCGGGGGAGTAACAGTAGGCCATATAATGACCGCTGATGTGGTGACAGTAGAGATGGATGACACTCTCCACAGCGTAAGGGAGATCTTCGATAATACTTGTTTTCATCATTTATTGGTGGTCAATAATAAACGTCTTTTAGGCGTGATTTCTGATAGGGATTTACTGAAGGCGCTCAGCCCTCATTTAGGCACAGCCGCAGAAACGCTAAGAGATCTTGCCAGCCTGAATAAAAGAGTACATCAAATCATGAGTCGAAATCCAGTGACTTTATCCTCAAGTGCAAGTGTCTACGATGCAGTCTCGGTATTTAACGAAGAAAAAATATCGTGTATCCCAGTCGTTGATGATGGATTAGTGATCCAAGGTATTCTATCTTGGCGGGATATATTAAAAGCACTAGGAAAAAAATGTAAGCAATAACCTCTAATATTATGTATATCTGAGTGTGGGTTTAGTCGTTAATTCTATATTTTTGTAGTTATTTTCTGCGAATAAATAATGGAATGAATAACTCACGAGGGCCCATCCATAAATGGCTTATCGCGAGGGAAAATAAAAAAGGTCATTGCTATTAATGAATAGGAACTACTAGATGCTAGATACAGGCGTTTGCTTATTGCAAACAACTACATCTAGTGGTGCGAAGATGTCAGTTTTTATTTTTCCGTAGCAGAGTCCTATTTATGGGATGGGCACTCACTATGCGAGTGACCCGTCCGACTCGCTTTTGATCGGTTATAACAAGAGGTTTACCCAACTCAGCAAGCAAAAATGCGTTGCCAGAAATATTCTATTTTGTATCTCAATGCGCTGATTAATACACAATGGCTAATCTACCCGTTGATCTAGATTGTGTAACGGGGTTAATATCGATAATATGCTGCACGCATCTTCTCTATTTTGGAATTCTTATTACATGCCTAAACTCGATCAAGTTAATTGCTTAACGATTACTAGCGTTAGCCCTAAAGGTGTCTTCGTTGATGCAAAAGAACTAGGGGCTATATTTCTTCGTGAAGCGCCTGGTAACAGTAAGGTAGGTGATAAGCTGAATGTCTTTGTCTATACCGACGCTTCGGATCAAATAACTGCAACGGCAGCTAAGCCTCTAGTGGCTATTGGGGAATGTGCGTATTTAAAAGTTGTATCTATTAACGACATCGGTGCGTTTATGGATTGGGGTTTACCTAAGGATCTGTTGTTGCCTTATGCAGAGCAGGCCTATCCGGTACGTGAAGGTGCCTTTTATGTCGTTTATACCTATTTGGATAATAGCGAGCGTATTGTTGCGACTACCATGCTTCATCATCATTTAGACGAAGAGAATAGTGAATATGTAGTAGGGGATTGTGTTGAATTATTGATTGCGGGGAAGTCTGATCTTGGCTTTAAAGCAGTGATTAACGGTAAAGTTATCGGATTGATTTACCACGATGACCTTTCGCAGCCATTACGTTTTGGCACGCGAATGAAAGGTTGGATAAAAAATATTCGTGAAGATGGAAAAATTGATCTGAGTATTAACACGCTAGATAAAAAAACCAGAGACCAGTTAGAAACACGTATATTAAGAGAATTACATCAAGCAGATGGCCGGGTGGAGCTTTCGGACAAAAGTACACCAGAAGTTATTTTTTCTGTATTTAAAGTCAGCAAGAAAAATTTTAAGCGCGCCTTAGGTAGTCTTTATAAACAAAAATTAATTGTTATTCATCCAGCGCATATTGAATTGTCAAATAGGTGCGAATGATAGGGTAGTGCAGGTTACTCAAATGGAGTTGGCTGTAAGTGTTAACAGTCAGATTGTTATAGCGTTGGTGGAGTCTGTTTTGGGCAGTTAGCATAGGCAATATTTAGTTATTATTTTGGATGATTGTGGTTAATAAGAAGATGGTTACTAAGAGCGAGTATTTATTAGATGAGCTGTTTGATTGTGACAAAAATGTTTTGCAAAATAAAGATGAAGTGGCGTCGATATTATTGAAGAGTCACATTTGTCTATTCACACATGGCCTGGATATGGCTATGCATCTGTTGATTTTTGTAGGTGCGGGGATGGAATGCCAGAAAAATCATTAGCAGTGATAAAAGCAGGGTTACACGCTAGTTGAACAGAATCACTTTTTGTCGACCGAGGGCAATCGTTGAATAATCTAGCGATGTCTATTCGATACCATAAGAAATAATGCTTAGTTGAGTAAAATTAGTTCAACTTAGTTTTAATGATGAAGCTTCATTATTTTTGCGGTAGTTGCACCTGCAATGGCTCCAAATAAATGCCCTTCCCAAGAGATATGGCCTGCCTGTGGTAATACCCCCCATATCATCCCACCGTATATAATTATTACACCCACTGCCGTGACAATAGACGCAATGCTAGGTGAGTAGTACATGCGTACTAATAAAAAACCAAAATAACCAAACACTAGTCCGCTTGCGCCAATATGAAAAGCGTTGCGTCCAAACAGCCACAGCAAAACACCTGAAATACTAAGGATGAGTAATGTCGTTTTTAGATAATAAATATTACCACGCAATGAAATCAATATAGAAAAAATAATAAACGGAAACGTGTTTGATAGTAGGTGAAAAAAATTACTGTGCAAAAAAGGCATAGTTATTATGCCTGCTAAGCCAAGTAAACTTCTGGGTAACAGTTTAGGGAACATGTCAGGCAGTAAGCCTATAAAATTAGTGATAGAAACCAGCCATATCATGCTAAGTAAGATGGCGGCGCAATAGAATCGGCTGTTAGAGATAGTGTTGCGAAAGGCTTTCATGTAAAGGGCAGCTCTATTAATAAATTGGAATTGGTGCAAGACTAGCAGCATGCATTTGCTCCGTGGGATTTTTTGGAAAGGCTAAACCGCCTCTGCTACGGATGGCGCCTTGCATCTACACGCTTAAACTCAAGCAGACAATTAATAAGGTGTCCTTAATTCCAGTATTGCCATCCCTGTAAATAATGTTCAAGTACCTTAGGGCGATCAATGGTACTAGGGTCTAAGGGTATGTATGCGATATCTTTACTGAAGTGCCAAGATTTTTCAACCGTCTTGGCGTCGATATAACGGCTATCAATTTTTGCGACCCATTGTTCAGTATTAATCTTTTTTTGGCTACCAATAATAAATCCCCATTCACCAAAAGACGGCACATTCACATGGTAAGGCAGTGTTGAGGTGAAACCCGCCGATTGAATGGTGGAAAATATAGTCCAATAGGCGTTTCTAGCAAAAAATGGGCTAGTAGCTTGTGTGACAAAAATACCGTGACTACTCAGGTGTAAACCTACTAGCTTGTAGAATTCTTTGCTATAGAGTCTTGCAAGCGTGGGGCTGTTGGGGTCGGGAAGATCAATAATAATGGCATCAAATTTTTTGTTATGTTTGAGTAAAAACTCATAAGCATCTTGATTAATCACGTTTACTTTTTGATGGTGTAAGCTATTGTGGTTGATGCGTGTTAAATGATTATTGTTTTTTCCTAGTTGAGATATTTCAGGATCTAGGTCAACCAAGGTAATATCATCTACTGACGTATATTTTAATACCTCCCTAACCGCTAAGCCATCGCCACCGCCTAAAATCAAGACCCTTTTGGGGTTGTTTAAGAAACCCAAAGGCACATGAATTAACGGTTCGTGGTATCTATATTCATCGGACGATGAAAACTGTAAATTGCCATTTAAATAAAGGCGAATATCCTCTTTATCTTTAGTTAAAACGATGTTCTGGTAAGACGTTTCTTTTGAAAAAACAATTCGGTCAGTGTATAAGTTGTTACTCCATGAGCTAAGCAGAACATTAGAGAGCAAAAAACTCCCGCCAAGCAATAACGTTGCTAATGCGGTATAGGTCCAGAGGATCTTTTTTCTCGATATCGCTATTGCATCGGCAAAAAACCATAATAAGATAATGGCAATAGACATGTTGGCTAAACCAAAAAACAAACTGGTTTTAAATGTGCCTAGAAGGGGAAGTAATAAAAAAGGAAACGCTAAGGTGGCAACTAAGGCGCCAAAATAGTCTATAGAAAGCACATAAGATATGTTCACTTTCAAGGTGTAGTGTTTTTCTAGCAGACGACTTAAGAAAGGAATTTCTAGACCAATAAGCAAGCCGATGATAAAGGTTAGTATAATAGAGGTGGCTTGTAAGTAATCGGTATAGGCAAATGCGACATAGAGTAACGGCACACTAAAGCCGCCAATTAACCCTAATAGTATCTCAAATCGAATAAATTTAACCAGTAAATTCTCATCGGATATCGATTTTGAAAAGTAAGAGCCGATACCCATTGCTGCCATGTAGGCGCCAATGGTGATAGAAAACTGTTTAACGCTATCGCCTAAAAAATAAGACGATGCTGTCGCGATTAATAGTTCATAAATTATAGAGCACAGCCCAGCAATAAAAACCGATAAAATCAGTATGCGTGTTTCTTTGTCTTTCATTAACGGCCTTTCATTTTTGATTTTTTATGATGGGTTGAGCATTATTTTCCACCGCCACTTAAACCGCCAGCCCTATGTGTAGAGCCTCCAATGCTGCCAGTTCTATTGCTGCGTTGTGTGTATATTCTAGGTCCGCCAAAATAAAGAAACGATGGCCCTGAATGGTATCCATGATAACCCATATAACCATAGCCTCTTGTACTGGAAAGTAAGGCCCAAATAAATAGCATCACCAAGACAACCCCTAAACTAATAAATATTGATCGATTTTGAACCGGGGCATGCCCTTTATACTCTTCGTACTTATAGGCAGCAAAAGCAATAAATAAACTGATAACCCCTAATGCTAGAAAAGGTAATTTGCTACCGCGCTTTTGTATTACGGTAACGGTGATGTTGCTGCCGGCACCATCGTTTCTTTCGGATTTAATATTTAAAAAATATTTCCCAGATTTTTTTAGAGTGACATCAATAGAGAATTCGTTTTTAGACTCTGCCCAATCATATCCCCTTTCGTTCCACATCCCATCGCCAAAACTAAATAAGACTTTTTTGTCCTGGTCTAATACGTCGACTTCAATGTTGCTCCATTTATTGAGAGCCACAGGGTTTCGCACTTTGATGGTGTAAGGGGTATTGTTATCTTCGACGACAATGGGGCCGAAAGCACCCCCTTGGCCGCTTAAACGAGATACTTGTTGTGTAGAATTTATATTACTAGATAATATAAATGACAAAAGAACACATATGGCTCCAAAGATGCCTAAGATATAGCTTGGTTTCATTGGTTCGATTCCTTAAATAGCAAAAAATAATACGCAGGCAAAAGCGATAGTCGACGCACACTCTATGCAGCCAGCCCCTGTATTTTTGTCGACAGCAATTTCATTATTAATATCAATATTAATAATGATCAGCTTGTCGATGACAACTCTAAAAATAGGTAATAAAATAAATGCCAACAGCATATTCACAATAAATATTAAGCCGTTGTGTTCCCAGCTAATAAAGTTGCCAGACGCCGCGTTGGCTAAAATAATCCCTAGCGCAACAAGCGTACCTGAGAAAGCGATACCTGCAGCAAAATTATCGTTTTCTATTTCATCGTGTAGGTCAAAGCTGGTAATGACATTATAAATTCGAGTAAAGAGTATTAATGCAGTTTGTCCTAATAAAAAGAACACTATAGTGGTGATAATGCCCCCACCTTCGCCATGGATGGCCCCAGCAATAATAAGCCCTGAGCCGATATAAGACCCCGCTTGCACCGCTCCAGCACCAATGTTGTGGTCTTCAACAATTTCTTTGGCGTTGCTGAATTGGCTTAATATAAGTTTGTCGTTGATTAAGTGTGCGATATATAACAGTGCAATACCTAAAAAGCTGTAGGTCATTATTGCAATAAAGTCTTGAATAATACCGTTAGACGGCCCTATTGTTCCACCTATAAATATGATGCTAATAGCGATTAAATAACCGGCTAAAGAAATGGCCGCCGCATTGTTATCATTGTCAACAATTTCATGTTTAAGGTCGTATGCTATTTTTTTGCTATAAATATAGTTGGCAGTAAAGAAAACGATTAAATAACCAAATAAAATACTACCGATACTGTAAAAATCTGAGAGTAAGTATTGTGTGTCGAGATTCATATCCCCTCCTAGAAGAAATGTTTATTGTAGTATATTTGCAAGAGTGTTGTTTGTGATGCTTTGTTTTTCACTGACCATAATGAGTAATGCTTTTGCGGAAACGGCTTGATTGTGGCTGGGATTGGTGATGACCTCTCCTGTGTGTGAAATAAATCCCAAAGGCGTACCAATGCCAGCACTGATAATTTTACAGGCGATGTCTTGCCATGTGATGTCGTTAATATCGATATCAAAGCGTTGGGTTGACGCGCCGTCATGGGTAAACAAGTTCTCTAATATACGTTCGGTTCCCGGTGCAGATAGTGTACGAACAATTAATTCAGGGTACGAGCGTATCGGTCTAATAACGGCATCAGCTTGTAAGCGCAGAAAGCGCTCCCTATTCTCATCCAAAATACATTCAGCGACGATAAATGCTACTGTGTTTTTTTGAGCGATACGATCTAACATGTCGAGCGTTAGGCTGTCAGAACGGGCGTCATTTTCATCTTGGCATAAAACGATAATGTATTGAGCATCTAATACATCTAGTTCTTCTAGATGAATGGTGCTGCCGGTATCGACATGATTATGCACAACACCTAGTTGTCTTAATTCATCAGGCAAGCCGTTGGGGTATGCGTGGGTAGCAATTCTAATTGGCTTGCTGCTCATTTCAGGCGTGCGTTTTAGTTGCTCTACTAGGCGGATTAAGTAACGGTCACCGCCAATGAGCGGGGTATTAATAATTAATATATAATCAGACATGTTTTTCCATCTCCATAAACCTTTTATCATGCGCTCGCGCTTATTCGTTCTATAGTCGATAAGGTCACCCGCTAGTTGAGCCAGCAACCAAATACCGCATACATAAATTAATAATATCGTCGCAGCGCGGCCTATAAAGGTGGTGGCTGAGTAGTCGCCATAACCTACGGTGGTAATAGAGGTAAGGCTTAACCACAATGCATCGGAAAAGTTAATGGGTTCGACGTATTGTATAATTAAGGTATGAAGAAAAAGAATGATACCTAGTACACCAATGCGATTGATCAATGTTTTAGATTTATTTCTACAAATAAATTTTGAAAAATTATTTTTTCTTTTTTTCTTAAAAAAAAATAGCAAGTTACTCATTGTGGTTATTCATTTTTAGGCTTTTATCCTTGTTTTCTACATATTTCTGAAGCTCTAGCGTAGCGCGGTGTTTAATGTTTTTTTTATTGTCTTTATCAATATCATATTTTTGCGATAGATAATAAAAATCTTGCGGTTTTAATGAAATGGATAAACGAGGCCGCTGAGGCGTCTTATTCGATTCTAACCCTAATATTTGTCGTATGCGCTCACTGGGGTTAATATCATACTCCAGCGCTTCTCTGCGCAAGGTGTATTGTACTTTTTCGTCCAAATCAAACGCTAGTTGAATCGCTTTAATGGCTTTTTCTTCTGCTTGCCATTTTTCAGGTAATTTACGATTGCTCATGTTATTCGATTACACTCTTTACACACATTATTCGCTTAAATTATCGGTTATATATTGTGAGCCCAAAACTCATGAATATCTGATTCTGGCCGTAATATGGATATAAAGACATCCACTTCGTCTTTGCTCCATACTTCAATATCCATGGAGTGTGTATCGTCTTCATTATAGAATTCAAAATAATGTAATGCTTCTCCCCCCGTAGGCTGCTGTTGGCCCCGACAGTCACGGGCAAAATAGCTAGCGATACCATTGCATTCTCTTCGGTAGTATTCGGGTGCTAACCATCCTTCATAAATTGATGTGTCAGAGCATTGTAGGTTTACTTCATGCGTGGGTTGGTATTGTGCTTTTATCTGATCCCAGCCAAAGATTGCGGCGACTTCTTTTTTCTTTAGCTGATAACTTAATACGATACGATCCTCGTCACCCAGATCGCTTAGCGATAAATATACTTTTTTCTTGACATCGCCTTTTAATGTCCACTCAGTGTGTAAGGCTTCACCGTAATAATAACTATCAATAGAGATGACTTGGAAGGTTTTTCCTCGGAGCTCTTCTGGTAAGGCGAAGCTGTCGTTGAGTTTGATGTAATCATTTTTTTGAAGTTCAGCGAGAGACTCTAAGTTGCGTAGATTTTTTTTGTCTTTAGAGGAAGAAAAGATGGCTTTAAAAAGGTTTTTCATAAGTATTCTCTTGGCCGCTACTATCGTCAATGAGATTCTTGTCGTCCATTAGGTGTTACCCCTATGCGACATGTAAGCGTGGCATGTGAATCTGGAATGTAAGTTCGATGTTAAAAAAAGGCTCCGGCATGCTGCCTGAGCCTTTTGTCAATGTATGCTGGCTATTGTTTTGCTTTTAAACGTTCCAATACAGCGTTAGCGCTGCTCGAGCCGTCGTTAACAATACCGGCTTCTTTCAGCTTGTCTTGTAACGAGTTCTCAAAGTTATCGCTGTTGAGTTCTTGCGCCGCTTTTAATTTATCTTCGCGCATTTGTTGACGCTTTTTGATTCTCTCGAGAGATTCTTTAGCGTTGACAATTTTAGAGCCAGAAGAGGCAAAATTATCACTAATAGCGGAAGTCGCTTTATGTACATTTTCCGTTGTCTTAATCATATTTAGTTGACGTTCATTGTCGCTAATTTGACGTTCTGCTGCTTGAACTTGCGCTTTCAGCTTTTCTATATGATGTGCACAACTATCGTGTATGGTTTGTTGTTCTAATAGAGTAGTTTCTAGCGTCGAAATCTTTTCAGCAACGGCGAGCGCGAGTGCTTCATCACCTTTCTCTAAGGCTTTGCTAACATATTGTTCGTTTTCTGAAATGTCATTTTGAGTTGCATCTAGTTTGCGGGCTGCCTGCATTTTTTCTGCCATAACAGATGTTAAACTGTCTTTTGCCTTTTTAATATGATTTTTAGAATCGTGAATTTCTTGTTCAAAAATACGCACTGCATTGGCATCTACAATGGATTCGCCTGTTTCTCTTGCCCCGCCTCGAATGGCAGTAAAAATTTTTGATAATACGCTCATTTTCTATCCTCTCTGTCGTCAATCTACTATTTCAAAAAGTCGGTCATTATGGAAAGAGCCTCAACGGAGTTCTCCCCTAACGTGGTGACTTCATGCACGATATCGTCAACCCTAGAATTAATACTCAAAGCTCCAAATATCACATAACGGTCTTGTATACGCGAAAATGCGGATAAGGGCATGGGAATGTTCATATCCAACATGGCCTCTAGCATTTCAGCTTTTGTTTCTGTAACCACTTCATCTTCCGACCACAGATAACTAATACAGAGTATTTGGGTATCTGTTGCAGATATATAGACAGGAATCTCTTCAAACCCTTCTATTACCACTTGCAGTACTTCTACTTCTCCGGGTATAAATTGGCAATCAAATTGATACCCTTCCATGTTTAAATTTGAGAAGTGGAGGCTAAGGTCTTGTAAGTTCATTTATTAACTCCTTGCTGACGACATATTATGTCATGAGGTGCATGATGGCCTTCTTGACATATTATGTCAAGTGTCTTATGTGACGGTTCTATGTGATGGTGTTGTGCAGGTGATGCTGACATAACTTCATGGTATCTGTCGTAGTATACCAAGTCTACAGCTGATCTATGGTCTTCCCGTTCTTGTCTGGCAAATATCTGTCCTTAATACCCACTGTATTCAATTAATAACGGTGCGTGATCAGAAAATCGTTCATCTTTATAGATAAGATCGGAGCCAGCGACTATCTTGTCCTGTAAGCCCTTACTGACAATATGATAATCAATTCGCCAACCGGTATTGTTTGTCCATGCTTGGCCACGGTTTGACCACCACGTATATTGATGCTCTTCTTGATTAATGATACGAAACGCATCGACGAAGGTTAATGGTTTCTCACGGCTGTTATTTTCATCGTTCAGCAGCCAGTCCATCCACGATCGCTCTTCAGGCAAAAATCCTGAATTATTTTTGTTGCCACGCCAGTTTTTAATATCTGTGTTTTTGTGGGCAATATTCCAATCACCACAAATAATAAACTCACGTTTTTTACGTTGCATTGAGCGAAGCACCGTTTCAAAGCGAGCCATCATGTCATATTTAAACACTTGTCGTTCTTCCTTAGCCGAGCCAGATGGCATGTAGAGGGATACCACGCTAATTTCTTTAAAGTCTACTTGTATATATCGGCCTTCAAAATCCACTGCAGACCAATTATCATCACTAATAGCACCTAAGCCCATATGTACTGCTTGAGGTTTTTGCTTGCAGTAAATACCCACACCGCTATAGCCTTTCTTCTCCGCAGAATGAAAATAACTGTGATAGCCTTCTGGGTGGTAAAGCGAGTCTTCAATTTGATCAGGTTGGGCTTTAAGTTCTTGAAGACAGATGACATCTGCATCAACTGTTTTTAACCAGTCGAACATGCCTTTTCGCGCTGCGGCACGAATGCCATTGACGTTAATTGAAATAACTTTCATTGTGATATGTCTCTTTTATAACGTTGCACATTGAACTAGCGAATAAATGTAAGCCATCGCCACAGTCGTAAACATCGGCTAATGCACCTGCGACATAAGTTAGCGCGCATGCCGTTAATACTTGTCGAGTGGCAGGCATGTAGCCAGCAGGTACATATTTACCTTTTCTAAAATGGGCAACGCTTTGTTAAAACTTGCATCCCATTCTTCTGGCAGTACTGCAGCGTAGAGCAGTACTGAGCTAATCATGGTAATGAAGCCTACGATAAGTAACAACATTGAAATCTGCGGTAAATGTAGAATCGAGCCGATAAGTCGCATTGCCATGAGTCGCATGACACCTATTTTTTGTACTCGATGAGCTGGATCTACATAACGAGTGCGTAATAAGCTGACGGGTTCTTTACGATTAAATTGAATGACATGACCCACTTCATGCGCTGCAACCGCAATGGCAGAGAGTGATTTTCCACAATATATCTTGGGTCTTAAACGAACCCTATTGTCGCCAAGGCTATAATGAACGCTATTAGTGTCTGTTTGTTAAACGGTAACATGATCTCATTGATATTGTTGTAATAAATGGACGGCAAGTGCACCAGCTGTGCCGGGGATGGCAAGTAAATTTTTGCGATGATTTTTAGCTCATGGTTTACCCATATGTCAAGAATGAAAATGAGCAGCAGGAATAGAGCGTCAGCGATAATAAACAGCTGTATCAAAGAGTGCATCATTGTCACGCGCTTTATTTCTGATAGAAGCAATTATAAAGCAAGTTGGTCAATGGTTTTATAGAGCGTAAAGTAAGCTCTTAGCTCCGAGACAATAGTCGGCTCTATTTAGCCGCTGCCAAATGATGTTGTCGTGTAATTCATCATTTGGTAAAAATAAAAAACAACAATTTTCTGGTGGTTTGTCACCGTATTCAACCATAGCTTTTTCCTCTTAGGAAAGAAGTCGAAAATTAATATTTTTAATGTGATCTACGTAGCATTGCGCCAAAAAAATCATGAATCATAAAAAGGGTTATGCTACTTTCGCACATAAATTTTATGTCAGGATGAAATGGCAGCCTTGAGATGTGTGTGACTAATAATAAAAAATACTTTTATAGGGATGGTGTATGCCTGTTTGGTTTTACGTTTTACTAGGGATTTTAGTTAATTGTTTGTGGGGCACAACTATTTTAGCGCCTTACTATTTAGCTGACCTTAACCCAGTTGCAATTGCTATTGGTCGTTATTTAGCCTATGGATTAATATCCATCGTGTTTGTTTTATTTAATCTGAATAGTCTACGAAAATTAAATTATGGTCAGTGGAAGCAGGCTTTTTTGTTTGCCTTTACGGGGAATGTTGGCTACTACATTTGTATCGCTTTAAGTGTTCACTACGCGGGCATTACAACGACGGCATTAATTGAAAGTACTACGCCTATTGTGATGATTGTAGCGAGTCAGCTATCAGGTAAAGAGTTTGATTTTCAGTCACTATTGTTCCCTGTTATTATGGTGTTAACGGGAATCGTTATGTTAAACCAATCGCAGGGTGTCGGTATTGATTACTCAGCCAATGATTATCAGTGGTATGTAGGTCTTGGTTTTGCCGTTCTATCGCTCTGGCTGTGGGCATGGTATGCCTTGTCCAATGCACGCTTTCTAAAGCAAAATCCATCTATATCGTCTAATATTTGGTCAGTGGCTATCGGTGTTGGGTGTTTTGTTCAAAGTATTATAGGGTTAAGTGTGTTTGCCGTATCTGGCGAATCTATATTTATGACTACTGATGATATCGCTAGCTCTACTATACGCCTCATCGTCGGGTGTTTATTTTTGGGTGTTTTTATATCGTGGTTAGTAACGATATGGTGGAATCAGGTTTCCCGATACATCCCTATGGCCATTATCGGCCCTCTGTTCGTTTTTGAAAGCTTATCCAGTTTAACTTATGGGTATATTGTGGATAAAAAGTTGCCTGCAACGATGGAAGTGATGGCGGTGGTATTAATTATTGGTGGGGTGGCATTAAGCATGATGTTGACTTCAAGAGGCTTGAAAAAAGCAACGCCAGTGCTGCAAGGTAGCTAAGCCGTCGCGTTCCTTAACCTATTAAGGAACGCAAAAAAAAAGTTCTTATTGGGCGTGATATAAACGCGAATTAACGATAGGGCTATGACTAAATTGGCTAAGCGTTTTTACTCCAGCTAATACAGCAAGGTCGACTAACGGCTCTAATAAAACCACCAGCATATACACCGCGCTAAAAGAACCCACAGCGGTTAAATTTTCTATGCCAAAGCCTTGGCCGTATAGCGCCCAAAATATCACCCAAGAAACAATACCGCCTTGGTAGACTAAAGAAAGTTTCAGCACTTGAGAATAAGCAAGGTCTTTATATGCCACGTCACTAGGGATCACTTTTTTGGCTAATATCGCCATGGTAAATAGAGGGACTAGTAATGTTGTTACATTGATGGCGTAGTTAGGTAGATCGAAGGGTGCAAAAAATACCCCCTGAACCAGCAAGCCTGTTGCAAGGCCTATTGCAGTAGGCATTGCACCGAATAGTAAAAATAGTGTTGAGCCAAGAATAAGGTGAACTTCTGAGATACCCACTGGCTTGTGTGGCAAGACTTCAAAAAACATCAATACAGCAATGCTAGTCAACAGCGTTCTTACTGCCAAAGAAGGTAACCCCTGCTCTTTAATAACAGCGACTACTTGTGAGGAGGTATAACCGATAACAGCGGCAAATGTACCATAACTTAGAACCATTTTTGCGCTTTCTACGACGCCTACTTCTATATGCACAATAATCTCCTAGTAGATGACACCCACCGTATCATCGGAAATGAAAGGTTGTTTTAGGCCGGTCTCCAGACTTACCGCATTTTGCATGTGCAAAACACGTGAAAAATAAGGCATTACTGTTGAGGGGGCAGTAGCGGATTTACACCGCTTTCGCGTTTCACTGGCTACGCAAGCACCTAGAACGTTTTTTCAGATTGTATCACGCTTGAAATTATATAATAACGATAATGCTAGTAGCGCTAAAGCGTAGACACATAATATATTATTACCCATTATAAAATAGCGAAACTAACCCCTACGGCCCTTAAAGAGCGTTCCAAAATATAGACCTATTAGTATTAAAAGTGCACCGGCGAAGTGAAACCAATATAAAGACTCAGCTAATAGAGGAACAGCTAATAACGCAGTGAATAAAGGTAGCAGGTAAAAAGACAGTGAAGCGACACTTGGACCTAATTGTTTTATGCCGTATCCCCAAAAGAGGTAAGCCAAAATAGAGGGGAATATGGCGGTATAAAGAATAACCAAACCGCCGCTTTCGCTAATAGTAAATTCAGGTAATACATGAATTTCTATGACAAATAATACAAAAAGAAAGGGCAAACCGGCCATCATTAATACGGCCAGTAATGCAATCGGGTGAATCTGGATAGGGTATTTTCGAAGTATCACAGAGTAAAGTGACCAGCAGCATACGATACATACCATAAGTATGTCTCCGACATTAAATTGTAGCGACCGCAACTGTGAAAAATTACCGTTGCTAGCAATGACAACAATTCCAGAAAATGAGGCCGCTATGCCAAAGAACTGCCAGCTGTTTGGCTTTTCTTTGAGTAATAGCCAGCTGCTCAGCAGAGTAATTAATGGCAAGTTCGAGCTCATTAGCGTGATGTTGACGGAGGTTGTAGAATGAGCGGCCAAGTATAAAATAGTGTTAAATGTTGAAATGCCTAAAAAGCCCAACACCAAGATGACCAACCAGTGTCGACGAACTTCTGGCCAAGCGCCTTTTAAATAGGGTATAGCGAACGGTAATAATATTAATAGCGCTAATGACCAGCGAGAGAATGACAGTGTGAACGGAGGGATTACGCTGCTAGCAAAGCGAGCCAGGACGGCATTGCCCGCCCAAAAAAATGTAGTCGCGGTTAAGCCAAGCAAGGCAAGTGTATTAGGCTTAAGTATAATCATCATCCAGGCCGCACATAAAACTGCAGTTTCTCATACATAGAGACATTTATCGACGAAGATAGTTTTTTATGCGGACATGGCGGCATGCTTAAATGACGCGCAATAAAAGATCAAATAAAACATGATTGAAATGTATATTCTAAAGCTTTTGGGCTGAATAGAGCGGTGCTCGAGCTTGGGATAAAAAATCGAAGGTGTGCGAAAATTACTTTAAAACAAAATGATATTTATTGCACTATGCTTAGCTTGATACATACGTCTGTCATATTTGAGAGATGCGCTTTCCGTTAACGTCGCAATCACTCAGCTTCAGGGTAATAGTATGAAGTTTAAAAAACTGTTATTTTCGTTGGCAGCATTCGCTATGCTGGCTGCTACGGCTACGGGTTGCAACTCTGTGGATGTCTGAACACAACGCTAGCGGCTTAGGTGTGGGAGTTCCGGCCTCTGAACTGCGTGTTGCAGGGGAAACGATAATGATGACACCCAGTCTTGTAGGTGTCACTCCAGAGAGCTCTAATATTCGTTATATGGAATTGTCGTTTGGCAGCGGCACTCCCAAAAATATCAAAGATGTGGCCATTGCACAGTGTGACTTACTGGGAAAAACGGCTATCTACAAAATTTCTTCTAGATGTTTAATTCAAGACTGCACCGTAAAGGCTTATTGTGATTGTATCCCCCAGAAAGCAGAAACCAATAAATCGACCTCGATTTGATTCGACATTTTCAAATGTGTGCAGGTGGAATAAATGCCCCTATTCGCCAGCCCGCTAACTAAAGTACTTTCTGGCATCGATGTGGGGGCCTGAAGTTATTATAAACACACTAAAAGCTTTCATCCTTGTGTTTGGTTTATGGCGATTATGTTTGAGCAACAGGTAGATTGATTGGTGTAGGAAAGAACGAATTTATGTGTCAGACATTGCAGGGGTTTAGCTAGTGTGACAGGAGAGTGGTATTTGAAGTAATGGAAAATTAGTTGACGGAACTGAATGAAATGGTGCCCGGACTCGGAATCGAACCAAGGACACGAGGATTTTCAATCCTCTGCTCTACCAACTGAGCTATCCGGGCATTTGACTTTATTAATTCACAGTTGCTGCGAAAGGCGCGTATTAAACCCGCTCTTGGAGCTTGAGTCAATAGCAAATCGGCAAAAACGGAATGAAATCCGCGCTCATATTAATATTTGTCGACTCCCTCTCCATAATTATTAGAGTTAGCCCTTTTTTGGCTTTGAGGTTGGTTGTGATGCGACGGTTATTGACTAGGCGGCACGTAACCTTCGGCTCGTTCGAAATCTTCATTATTAAAAAATTTATTTCGTTGTTCACTTAAATACGTTCGCGCGCCTAGGTCCATCATGTTGAGTTGTTTTTCATTGATTAGCATAGTTTGGAGTTGCATCCATTCATTCCACGCTTGTTGCGAGATCGTATCAAAAATGTCTTGTCCCGCTTTTCCGGGTAGGGGCGGCGTGGCTAAACCGGGTAGTTCTTTTTGGTACTTGGTGCAGGTTACCGTGCGAGACATCTGAAACTTCCTTACATATATCAATGAGTGAACTGTATGTTGTAGATGTTAACAAGCCCAGCGACGAAGTACGACATATTTAAATGCGCCATATTACGTAGCGCCAAAAATAGTAGACAAGTGCTTAGGCGGTGAGTTGTTTGATAAATTTTTCAACAGGCGCGGGCACGCCAACCGCAGATAATTGCTCGCTAGTAAACCAGCACGATTGATTGTCACTACGAATCTGTTGTTGGGAGTGTTGAGCGCTCACGTTGCTTGCCTCAAGCGTGAGTAATGTGGGGTGAATATCTAGGTGGTAATGGCTAAAGGTATGCCTGAATGGCTTGGCCGCCTCGCACAGTGCCACATTGCCATGTTGAGTGTGACAAGCTGCTTGTCCGTCTTCTTCTGTGGCTATTTCGGGGAAACTCCAGAGCCCGCCCCAAATACCCTTTTGTGGTCGTTGTTCTAAATAAATATGCCCCTGAGTGTTGCGTACAACCAGCCATTGCGTGGTTTTTACGGGTATCGCTTTTTTTGGTTTTTTATGGGGGAACTCGGTCTGCTTATCTTCGGTGTACGCAAAACACTGCGCTTTTAATGGGCAGCGTTCGCAAGCAGGCTTGCTGCGAGTACATAAAGTAGCCCCTAAATCCATCATGGCTTGATTGAAGTCATCACAGCGTTTTTCGGGTGTGTGCGTTTCTGCGTGGCCCCATAAAACATTGGCGACGGGTGTTTTTCCTGACCAGCCTTCTACGCCGTGATAGCGCGCCAGTACTCGCTTAACATTGCCATCTAAAATAACCGCGCGCGCCCCCGACGATAAGCTAATAATAGCCCCAGCAGTTGAGCGGCCGATGCCCGACAGCTCTACCAGTGCATCGACTGTGTTTGGAAACATTCCTTGATGCAAATCAACGACTGCCTGTGCACATTTGTGTAAATTACGCCCCCTAGCGTAATAGCCTAAACCCGCCCAGTGATTCAAAACTTCATCTTGTGTGGCACCGGCCAGCTCAAAAACGCTAGGAAAACTTGCCATAAAGCGTTCGTAATACGGGATTACCGTGGCGACCTGTGTTTGTTGTAGCATTATTTCCGACACCCACACGCGGTAGGCAGTACGGTTTTTTTGCCATGGCAGGTGCTTGCGACCGTGTTGGTCGAACCAATTTAAAACGTGTGTCGAAAATATCATAAGATTTGTGGTGATGCGTTTATATAGATGGCGGCAGTGTATGTTTTTATGGTTTTATTCTCAATGTTGGTAAAATATTGTGTTTGGTAATGCAAATGATAATGATTACTACTTGCATTATTATTTTTGCGATGATAAATTGCTTCGCATTAATATAAAGCCGCTATACATAGTGTAATAGTACTCAATAGTGGCTCAGTTTTAGGCGTTTCATACGCATACCAACCCTAAGGTCTTTTTATGAATAAGCACATGTTAATTCCCGCCATTATTCTTGCTGGCACCAGTTCATTATCTATGGCTGCAGGTCATGGCCACCATAAGGAAGTGTACGCTGACTTCCCAATAACCGTAGAGGGTTATAAAGGTAAGTCAACGGATTCAGTGAAATATACCGGGCAGGCGGCTCGCCACGTGTTACATAACTCGTTGAAAAAGTTATCAGGTAAGGGTAACGGTGCAGAAAATCCAGAGCTGAAAGCACAGCTGCTGTCTTATTATGTGGGTAAAGATAAAGGTCGTGCCATTATCGATCCTACTACAAAAGGTGATTTTGTTGTTAAGCAAACCATGGTCGATGAAGTGTCTGGCGGTAAAAACTTAGCCGGTAAAACGTATAAAGGTAGCGTCCCTGGCTGGCCTGGCAATATGACTGGCCCTGAAGTTATCACCTTTATGATTGATAAAGCTTCTGCCACAGAAAAAGGTTATGACCCTTTAACCGGTTATGATTATGTGCAGTTGATTTCTAAGTTTGCGATGGGTGCTGTTTTTTATAATCAAGCCGTCGATAATTATTTAGACGAAGGTTTATCTGCAGAGAAAAAGCCGAATAATAAACCTTACAAAAAAGGTGCAGCTTACACGGGTAAAGAGCATGTGTGGGATGAGGCATTTGGTTACTTTGGTGCGCCAGCACATACACTTAAGTTAACGGCTAAAGATGCCTATAACATAGCCAAGAAAAAACCAGAAGCGCTCGCCAAGGCCGATTACAACAAAGATGGTGTAGTTGATCTTAAAACGGAAATGACTTACGCCCATGCATATTATGCAGCGGCTGCGGATAAAAGTGGCAAGACAGATTATTTGCACACGATCACTCAGGCGTTTATCGACGGCCGTCAATTAATTTCCTCTGCCAAAGGTAAGGCATTAACGGACGAGCAGCGTAGCAAGCTAAAATCTTATGCATCCGTTATCGAAACTAACTGGGAAAAAGTGATTGCTGAAGCCGTATTTAAGTATGCGGGTTCAACCTATAAAGATTTACAAAAATTAAAAGCCACCGTTGAAAGTAATGGCGATGCGTCTGCATTATTCCGCACCTATGCCAAACATTGGGGCGAGCTAAAAGGCTTTTCTTTAGCATTGCAAACCGGTAGAAATAATTTAGGTGAAACTGCGGTTAAATTAAATCGACTAATAGGTTTTAGCCCGGTTCTTTTAGGTAATACGCAAGTATCGGGTATTGATACATCAGGTGACTATACCCAAGACACTTCTGACACATTAGAAGTCTACATGTTGCATATGCTTAAAGTGCAAAAACTAATGGTTGATAGCTTTGATGTTAAAGCACGCTCTAAAGACGTATTAACTGGTTTGGGCGATCTAGCGAAAAAGTTAGGCTCTGGCTCAAGCGTAGAGAATGATTAGTTTTTACCTTTTCAATTTCATTGCTTGTCAATTAATTACTGACGACTTTGGTCGTCGGCCTTTTTGGTTTTAAAAAAGAATGCTTGTGGAATATTGGCAGCAATTAATTGATGGTTTTTTCAATCCACAAAAACGATTGTTTGTTGGTTATTTGTTCACGGCATTAGTCGTAGCAGTAGGGTGGTTGTTGATAGTTAAGCAAGTGAGCCTGCGTCAGGCTTGCGCTGCTGTGCTGGCGAAAAAAATATGGTGGTCTGCATCGTCTAAGCTAGACTATCAAATGCTCCTCATTAACCGTGCGATAATGCTATTGATTTCACCGTTGTTGTTAGCTCAGGTAACTATTGCAGGTGCGTTGTTTTTGGCGCTATATGAATGGCTGCCTCAGCGCCCTAGCGTACTGCTGAGCTGGTCTGATGGGTCAGTGAGTGTGTTGTTTACAATGGTCTATTTTATTGTTGATGACTTTGCGCGGTTTTATGTACACCGTTTAATGCATCGTTGGCCGCTATTGTGGGCTTTTCATAAAACACACCATAGTGCAGAAACATTAACACCGCTAACCGTATTAAGAACACATCCTATAGAATCGATTGTGTTTAGTTTACGTACCGTAGTCGTTCAGTCATTGATGATTGCGGTGTTTGTATTTTTCGTGGGTGAGCGGGTTGATTTGTTTTCTGTGTTAGGTGCCAGTGTAGTGGTGGTATTGTTTAATGCGGTAGGTTCAAACTTGCGCCATTCTCATATCGCATTGTTTTACCCTAGGTGGCTAGAGACAATATTATTGTCGCCTGCACAGCATCAGGTACATCATTCAGTAGATGAGGCGCATCACGATAAAAACTTCGGCGTAGCCTTCTCCGTTTGGGATCGTATGTTTGGTTGTTTTATTCATTCAGAGCGACATAAGTCATTAGTCTTTGGTCTTTCGCAGTCTGACCTTAGTATTACAATAAATGGACAAGCTAAAACACAAACATTAACTAATGTTTACCTTCAGCCATTTTGCGAAAGTACTAAAGTAGTATATAAAAATTCACGTCAATTATTATTAATCAGTAGAGAAATTTGTATGAAAAAAATGTTGAGTCGTACCGTCGGTGTTGCAATAGGGGGAGCGCTATTGTCAGCCGTATTTTTTTCAGGCAGCGCGATGGCTGCTGAACAAGTGTTTGTTTATTCGGCTCGCAAAGAGGCGTTAATCAAACCGATATTAACTCGCTTTACAGAAGAAACTGGTATTGATGTTAAGTTAATTACCGGTAAAGCCGATGCGCTACTCACTCGTCTTCGTCTTGAAGGTAAAGCCAGTCCGGCGGATGTTTTTATTACCGTTGACGCTGGGCGCTTACAGCGTGCAAAAGCGTCGGGTGTGTTGCAAGCGCTTAATAGTGAAAAGTTGAATGGCTTGGTCCCGGCACATTTGCGTGACAGCGATAATATGTGGTTTGGCTTGTCGCAGCGTGCGCGCCCTATTTTCTATGCAAAAAACAAAGTGAATCCAGCAGAGTTATCTACTTATGAAGCGCTCGCGGATAAAAAATGGCAGGGGCGTATTTGTTTCCGTTCCTCAAACAGTGTTTATAACCAATCGCAGGTAGCGTCCATGATGGCAGCGACAGGTGTTGCGGCGACCGAAAAATGGGTAAAATCGGCGGTAGCAAACTTTGCACGCTCTCCAGCCGGTGGCGATACCGATCAGTTAAAAGCAGTCGCGGTCGGTGTGTGTGATATCACTATTGCGAATACTTATTACTATGGCCGTTTAACGAATAGCGCAAAGTCTAGTGACCGTGAAGTGACTAAAAAAGTCGGCTTGTTTTGGCCTAACCAAAAAGATCGTGGAACCCATGTGAATGTGAGTGGCGCTGGTATTACAAAATATGCACGTAACAAAGCCAACGCCATAACATTAATAGAATTCTTGGCCTCGCAAGAAGCGCAAGAATGGTATGCGGCAGTCAATAATGAGTTCCCTGTAGTGGCTTCCGTAACATCATCGGATACCCTAGCGTCTTGGGGCGACTTCAAACAAGATTCTGTTAACTTAAGTCAGCTAGGCGAATTAAATCGTGAAGCTGTACAGTTGATGGATCGAGGCGGTTGGAAATAAGCGGTGGCGCATCACCGGCCAAAAGTAATTGCTCAAAGGTAATTGCTTAAAGGTAATCGGTTACAGGCAGCTGATTGAAAATAGTCGGTGAAAGTAAGCGCTTGGAAATAGCGCAAGGGCTATGTAAAATCGCTACACTGTCTTGTAATGATTCATTACGGGTATCCATTGTAGCGTTAATTGTGATGATGAACGGCTGATTCTGCGGTCGTACTCATCACGCGTTATCCGGTACATGTTATCTATCCACTGTATGTAGTTCGCCCTATCTAGGAATCTAATGCGTTTATCTGCTGTATCGTTAGCATCCCTTCGCGGACTATTGCCTACCTCATGGACTAGCCTCAGTGCTTTGTGTATAGCACTAGTATTGGCCTTGCCGGTTATCGTTATATTTACCCATGTGTTCTCTGGCTCGTTTTCCCTATGGGTTCACTTGTGGCAAACCGTGCTGGCAGACTATGTCAGTAGCTCACTATTGCTTATGCTGGGCGTCACTGTTGGCGTGCTGTTGTGTGGTGTGCCAACCGCATGGCTAACCAGCGTTTATCGTTTTCCAGGTAGCCGTTGGCTGGGGTGGGCCTTGTTGCTCCCACTAGCATTCCCTGCTTATATTATTGCGTACACTTATACCGGCTTATTAGATGCCGCTGGGCCGGTTCAAGAAGGTCTGCGCAATCTTATGGGTTGGAAGTACGGTGATTACTGGTTTTTTACTATTCGCTCTTTACCGGGTGCGATGGTGATGTTGTCGTTGGTGTTGTACCCCTATGTGTATTTGTTATCCCGCACCGCATTTTTAGAGCAGTCGGCAAGTATTCTCGAAGCCGGGCGTATTCTTGGACATCAACGCCGTAGCGTTATCTGGCGTTTGGTCTTGCCAATGGCTCGCCCTGCTATTATCGCCGGTTTGACCCTGGCGTTAATGGAGACGCTGGCTGATTTTGGAACGGTGCAATACTTTGGAGTAAGCACATTTACAACGGGCATCTTTCGTACTTTTTATGGCTACGGTGATACCGCCGCTGCCGCGCAGTTAGCTTCGGTATTATTATGCTTTGTTGTTGTCTTAGTCTACTTCGAACGCTATTCCCGACGTAAAGCAAGCTATCACACTGCTAGTAGCAAGCCGACTCAGCCGCAGTTACTAAAAGGTTATAAAGCGGGTCTGGCAACGTTAGCGTGTTTACTCCCTTTTGTGTTGGGTTTTCTTATTCCGGCAGCAGTACTTATCTATTGGAGTGTCTTTGAGGCAATCATTGATGAAGGCTTTGGGCAATTAGCTTGGAATTCTTTTTACTTAGCGTTTATTGCTGCTGTCATCGCCCTGTGCTTTTCGTTGTTGTTGGCTTACGCTAAACGCTATAGTCGCAAACCAATAGTAAAAGCCTCGGTGAGCTTGTCGGGCATGGGTTATGCGCTGCCAGGAACCATTATTGCTATCGGTGTTATTATTCCTTTCGCTTGGTTGGATCATCAATTGATTGCGTTAGCGAAGCAATGGCTCGGGATGGACATAGGCTTACTGTTTTCGGGCACGTTAGTGGCCTTATTGTTTGCCTATACCGTACGTTTTTTAGCGGTATCTTTGGGCGCAATTGATAGCGGCTTACAAAAAATAAAACCTAACTTGGATCATGCGGCACGTTTGTTGGGGCGTAAGCCATTACAGGTATTGCGTGATATCCATGTGCCCTTAATGCGCCGTTCGGTACTCACAGCATTGTTGATTGTATTTGTCGATGTATTAAAAGAATTGCCTGCGACGTTAATTCTGCGCCCCTTTGATTTTAATACACTGGCTGTGCGAGCGTATGAGCTGGCATCGGATGAGCGTTTAATCGATGCAGCACCTGCCTCGTTATTCATTGTGCTGGTCGGTTTAATTCCTGTGGTCTTATTAAGCCGTTCTATAGCCGTCACTCCTATGGCCAAGAAATCTTCACAGGCATCGCGAGGCTAATGGATAATTTATGAAAACATGTGTCGAACTGGTTCATTTATCGTTAGAGAATGTCAGCGTGGGTTACGATGGCGTGGCGCTGGTGCATGATATTTCTTTAGCACTAGGCAATGGTCAAATAGGGTGTTTATTAGGTCCCAGTGGTTGCGGTAAATCAACACTGCTACGAGCGATTGCCGGTTTTGAGTCGCTGATCTCGGGCAATATTTTCATGAACAAACAGTTGCTGTCCTCTACCTCGCAGACTATCGCGCCAGAGCAACGGAAAATAGGCATGGTGTTTCAAGACCTTGCCTTATTCCCCCACCTCAGTATCGCGGAAAATATTGCCTTTGGTTTATTGCATCATACTCCCGCACAAAAAATCCAACGAGTGCAAGAGTTGCTGCAACTTGTTGGACTTAGCGGAATGGAAGAGCGATATCCACATTCGCTATCGGGTGGTCAGCAGCAACGTATTGCGTTAGCGCGTGCAATGGCACCGAAACCACAATTACTGTTGTTAGATGAACCTTTTTCGGGGTTAGATGCATCCATGCGTGAGACGCTAGTGCCAGAAGTGAGAGAGATATTATTACGCGAAGAAATGAGCGCTTTACTCGTCACGCACGATCAAAACGAAGCCTTTGCTATGGCAGATAAAGTAGCAGTAATGAATCAAGGGCGAATATTACAAAGCGACACAGCTTATTCTATTTATCATTCACCTAATAGCCGTTTTGTTGCAGACTTTGTGGGCGAAGGTGAGTTTCTACACGGTATCGTTCAGGCTAATAATCAAGTGACATCCCCGCTGGGTTTGTTGACCATACCCTATGAAAATAATTACGCAGTCGGTCAAGCGGTGAATATTTTAGTGCGCCCGGATGACTTGCTGCATGATGACGACAGTGACGTCACCGCAGAGATTGTTAATAAAAAATTTAGAGGTTCCCATTTTCTTTACCGCGTAAAACTCTTCTCTCAGCAAGAACTCTATTGCTTTGCATCATCCCATCACAATCATGCCTTGGGCGAAGAAATAGGCATCAAACTCGACCTAGATCACTTAGTCATGTTTACAGCAACACCAAGCATTTGAGTTAGAGCCATGGTTGATCAAGAAAAACCAGTAAATATAGTAAAGCGGATCAAAAGGCGAGCCAGTCTATGCGAGGATTAATTCAACGAGTATCTCAAGCATCGGTCAGTGTCGATAACAATATAGTCGGCCAAATTGACCAAGGTTTGCTGTTGTTGTTGGGGGTGCAAAAAAACGATACCCAGCAGCAGGTAGATAAACTATTACAAAAAATCGTTAAATATCGCGTGTTCTCCGATCCGCAAGGGAAGATGAACGATAGCTTGCTGGATATAGGCGGAAGTTTACTCATTGTCTCCCAATTCACCTTGGCAGCGGATACACAAAAAGGTTTGCGCCCCAGCTTTTCTTCAGCGGCAGAGCCCGCGAGCGCAAAAGACCTGTATGACTACTTTGTAGAGCAAGCCAAAGCGATCAGTGGTATGGGCCTACAAACCGGTATCTTTGCTGCCGATATGCAGGTATCTTTAATTAATGATGGCCCGGTGACTTTTTTACTTGAAACCTAAATGGCATCTTTTGATATTAGTCTTTCAACATGTGCGTTGATTTCTCGTGTCTTGCCCTTCAGGAGTAGCAGTAGCTCTGTCAGTGTGAGACTTTCGTTAACAGCGCGAAAGCAGTCATCATGTATGATTAATGATAATATACGCCCTCAGTGTGTCGTAGTGGGCATAAGGCAATATGGATAGTGAAATGACCGATATATTAAGCGCATTAAGCGATATTCTAGAAGAGCGTAAGCGTAGTGCCAATGCAGACGATTCGTATGTAGCACAGCTACATGCAAAGGGCTTAAACAAAATCTTAGAGAAAGTGGGCGAAGAAGCTACTGAAGTTATTTTGGCCGCAAAAGACGCGCACGTAGAGCCCACTGCGGCAACAAAACACGATGTTATCGCCGAAACCGCCGACTTATGGTTTCACTCGATGGTTATGCTTTCCCACTTAGGTCTTAGCGAGCAGGCAGTACTAGACGAGTTGGCTCATCGTTTTGGTTTGTCGGGTATCGACGAAAAAGCGTCGCGTTTAAAAACATAATTTTAGGAGAAGACAATGGGTTTTGGTGGTATTAGTATTTGGCAGTTATTAATAGTCTTGGCGATTGTGGTTCTATTATTCGGGACGAAGCGCTTAAAAGGTATGGGTGCAGATATTGGCGGCGCGGTTAAAGGGTTTAAAAAAGCCTTAAATAACGATGCTGATGAGAAAGTAGCAGATGAGGGTGTAGAACCATCAGACGCCAGCGCAGCCAAAAAAGATTCGGTGATTAACGAAGAAGAAAAAAAGTAGAGCGTAATGGGGCTGTTTGAAATTATATTAATTGCCGTAGTCACCCTCCTCGTGGTGGGCCCCGAGAGAATGCCCGAAGCAGTCCGCTCAGTCGCCTTAACCATCGGCAGATTGAAGCGAATGTTAAGCAGCGCTCGTGAAGAAATAGAGAAGCAAGTGGGTGCGGATGATATTCGCCAACAGCTACATAACGAAGCTGTGATGGAAGCTATCGCCAAGTCAGACGATAACTTTGAACTGAACGAGTCCATGACAGAAAAAACGGGGCCGCCGATGGAGTCCACAGAAAATATAGCGTCCGAATCGAGTGGCCGTTCAAGCTAATCAGGAAGTGACGTTACTCTTGACCGTAGCTCTTAACACAACATTCAATACAGTCTTTCGCACGTTACCAATTCAGCATTTAATACCAGCCATCAATTGTGAATCAATATACTTATTATGACCGACGCAACCGATAGTATAAAGTCGACGCCTTTAGTTCAGCACTTAATTGAGCTGCGCAATCGCTTACTTTATTGCTTGACTGCAGTGTTCATTATATTTCTAATATTATTTGCTTTCGCAAATGATATTTATACTTTCGTTGCTACGCCGCTCCAGATTTTCCTGCCCGACACTAGTTCGATGATTGCAACAGAAGTTGCCGCACCTTTTCTTACCCCGTTTAAGCTCACTTTTTTTGTCGCATTCGTTTTAGCTGTTCCCTTTGTGCTTTACCAAATATGGGCATTTTTAGCGCCTGGATTATATGAAGGTGAGAAAGTATTGATCGTGCCTCTGCTAGTATCAAGCGTACTTCTATTTTATGCTGGTATCGCATTCGCTTACTATGCTGTGTTTCCACTAGTGTTCGGATTTTTTACTTCAGCTGCCCCGGAAGGAGTGACAGTAATGACAGATATAGGCAGTTATCTTGACTTTGTACTTAAATTATTTTTTGCATTCGGCATTGCTTTCGAAATTCCAATAGCGACTATCCTATTGATTCGTTCGGGCACTGTTACGGCAGACAGCTTAGCTAAAAAACGCCCTTATATTATTGTTTGTTGTTTTATTATGGGGATGTTACTAACCCCCCCCGATATTATATCGCAAGTGTTGTTAGCGGTGCCCATGTGGATGTTGTTCGAGTGCGGTATTTTCTTGGGGCGCCGATTACAAAAAAATAATACTATAGCCAGCGCCTAACTTGTGCACAGTACTGATGATAACTTGTTGTAAAATTAATGGCTAAAGCCTTCTCTTCAAAGGGTATTTGGCATTGATTGATGTACCAATAAAATAACGCTGCCCCACCAATGGTTAACATATTCTCCAACCACAAGCTCCAGCCGATCAAACATAATAAAAAGCCAAGGTAGATCGGGTACGTGTGTATTGAAAAATACCGGTAGTGATTAGTTGCGAGCTGCTTTCAGGCGTTGTAGGATTGGTGGTAGTGTGAGCTTGTATAAATAGATAAGTAGTGCCTACTAAAGATATTAGCCCAACTATAATAAACGGCAAAGCGAGCCAATAGTTATTTTCTGTTGCTATTGTAAAAGAAGTTGCCAGTTAAGCGGTCCACTTCATTACTAGCGCTAATGATAACGCTAACGGCGGGATAGGTTCTTTGGCAGTATTTTTTTTATAATAATAATAATTTTTATCAGGTGGTTTTTTAGCGTTAAAATTTTTTATTAGTGCTTATCTTTATTTAGGGTTTTCTCTAAGTTACGAGTCTTTTATATTGTTTTTATAGGGCGAATGGTAGGTTTTTCAGTACTATTATTCCACAGATGAATAGTGTTTCTTCCCGATTCTTTTGCCAAGTAGAGTGCCGTGTCTGCCTGTCTCATCATATCGCTAGTAGTGAGAGTGACGCCTTCTATATCTTCAGTTGAGAAGAGGTACGAGGCTATTCCTGCACTGATGGTGGTAGAAATGTTAACTCCTTTGTGAAAGTGAGTCGATGCTTCTATCTTTTCGCGTAATTTTTCTATGGCTGAAAGTGCTTTCCCCCCATTCGCCCCTATCAACAAAACAGCAAATTCTTCACCCCCTATTCGGCAACATTGATCACTAGTGCGAACTTCTTTTTTAATTGTCTGGGCAACTTCTTGAAGTATTTTGTCGCCTATTGGATGTCCGTATTGATCGTTAACCCGTTTGAAGTGATCAATATCTATCATGCACAACGAGTATATTGTGTTGTAGCGAGAACACCGATGATGTTCTTCTTCTAATGCTTGTAAGAAATACCGTCTGTTGTGTAAGCCCGTCAACGTGTCTTTTATGGCTAATTGAAAGTAGTATTTTGAGTTTTTGTATATCGGAAAAATAACCAAGAAAACTTTAATAATAAGCAATGAAAAAATAAGTAACAATAATAACAATTGTAGCTTATGTTGTGCGTGGGTTTTATTTTGAGCGTCCTTTTGATATTCAAATACAATCTTGTCTAGGTCTGCCAGTAAGTTTTTGCTCATGGACCTTAGGCTGAAAAGCGATTCTTCGTCATCGCTATCTTTCAGTATGGCGCTCGCGAACGATAGGTATCGTTTGACTTTTTCATCCACTAAGGTGGGGTGAAAATATAGGTTTTTAATTTTTTTAGGTGCGGCGGCGGTGAAAGTGAGAAATTTATGAGCCGTTTGCATTTTACTAATGGAATCTTTTAAAGAAGCAGTGCTAGCTGCTGATGATTTTATTTGGTGGTCAATTGCCTCAACAATAATGCGTTGCGACAGCATACGCTGTCGTCCACTGAGGTTAATGATATAAGCGGCTTCTTTTTGGACAACAAACGCTTTTTCTAAGATGAAATAAATTTTAAAAGAAATAAGAGCGATGGACATAAGTATTACGCCGTAAATAAGAAGGTGCCTTCTTTGCTGATGCTTTTTTACCGCCAAACCCATAGGAATAGACTCGTTAGTGATTTGACGGTGTGTTCATGAGGAGATAATAATATGAGGACCATCGTCGAGCGAAATTCATTGATTAATAATTGTACTACTTTTTTGAGGGGAAAGTCTAATTTATAGATCATTTAATAGCTATATTGTCAACTTGTGGATATCCATGAGAAAAACCATTTACTTAGGAAGTGTCCAAGCAACTAAACAGTTCGTAGTGATCTGAGGTCGTTGTTTGTATTATGTGCGATATAAGTGCGTAGAGACAGTAATAGAATTCTACTAATTATCTGTCCCCTGACGCCATTATTAAAGGCGGGTTTGATGAACTTGAGTTTGGACTAGAAGGTCTTTCTTGCCAGCTAGAAAACCTATTTTTCCAGCTCTGGATAAATTGCTTGAAGTGTTCAGTTTGTTTGTCTGTCCGGCGATTAATCACCATCAGCAATAGTTGTCGTGCTTGTTGGTCTCGCGCATCTAGGGTTAGTTTGTCATCGGCAGAATAGTGCTGATCTCTAGCGAGCCATGCGGCCTGCACCCGAGTGTGCCAGTCATTTGTCTTTTTCTCAGATTGAATTTTTATGTCACTAAGCCAAGCTCGGCGAGCTTTGAGCCAGATATCATCAGCACGTATTCCATCACTGACGCTATCTTCAACGACCAATTGCTGATCTGCAGTTAAAAAACCTAATAACCTTTCAGCAAGTTCAGTGTGTTTTTTCTTAAGATCGTCAACGTAGTCTTGGTTCGATCGAGATAAAAAATCTTGTTCGTATTCGGCTTGTTTTTTTTCAAGGTTTCCCCATAAAGTCTGCTGCTGATCAGCATCCAAGGTCTTAAGTAAAGGTAGAAGTCTCGGTACAATATACTGCTGAAGCGATTGAATAGATGAGCTTGTCAATAATCGCATGGCGCTAATATCGTCATCGTTTAAAGGTCGATCGAGCTTGTGGTGAACATCTTGTAGGTATTGATAATAACGCGGCAATTCCACCCTTTTATGCCATGCTATAGCGTTATCTACAATGATAGTAAATCGGGCGGCTTGTTTGCTGTTTAGTTCAACATAGTCATCGGCATACCAAGGGATTATCCAATCTAGGTTGGTGTAAATAAAACCCGGACTACAACCCGTCATACTCAGACATAGGCAGAGAATCAAAAGCCACTTGCGGTTTGCGAAAGTTAAGATAAAGAAAAATCGATTCATATCAATAAAAGGAGGCATATTTTTTTTAAGAAAAAGTATAAAGCAAAAGCTTATGTTAAACATATTAAATGTATTTAATAAATCTTCTACGGATATTGTGAATTTCTGTCTCTATTGACTATTGCCATTCTCTACCTCTATGATCATTCAATGGTACTTTAATGCAGCCTCTTATTATAGCCGTGAAGCATGGCTTGTAGAACGCTGGTGCCGAGTATGGTGCTAACGAATGGGGCATTAGGGTATTAGTATCCGATAAAACTCGATTTGATGTTGCTTTTTTACTGATGATCTCCCCCAGTGCTTAATTCAGTCGTTATGGTTCAATGTACCATTAGCATAGGTGGGTAAAATATAATGAGTTAATGCGAGTGTAATGATTAATAGGTAAATCGCACCACGATAAAGACTTAATATGGAAAGTGTATTGTCATTGCTCTTACCAAACCGAGGTAATAATAAAAACCGGTAAGCGGCATCTTCAAAACAAGCCCACTAAATTTTTGAGATCATTCATCTATTGCTAAATGACAGTAAGATTGGCAATGCATGTGCAAACAATGGATGGGACGCGATTGCTATTGCGCAACTCGCATTGCCCGCAAACGTTACGGTATACGCTCTTTGGATGAGAGTGTGAAGTCTTGTATTTTATGTGGCAGTGTGAACCTAACAATAAACAGGACGGTTCGCGATTGACTATCAATGTAAAAAAAGAATAAATAACATGGCTATACCCGATGTGAGGTTGTGTTTCTCACTAATTAGATATTAAAGAGCTTATATAACAAATGTTTTGCTATATAAGCTCTTTGACTGTTAATCCTCTAATATCATTCAGCGCACCTTTACTGGCGGTGAACATAAAGGTCTCCGTCATTATTTCCAAAGAATGGTTGACGGTTTTCCAGACATTTAACCCTAAGAAAAAATATCATCCATATGCTTTGGAGCCTGTGTCTGCATGAACTGCTGAAAGGCGATGTCTGCAGGGCTAAGAACTTTGCTGGTTAAATGTAATATATACCATTCATGCATAATAGGCATGGTGTCTACATCTAAAATACTGAGAAGTTTGACGGTTTTTTCTAGCTGAATGGTATGTGCCGAAATGATCGCTAGGCCCATACCTGCCATTACACCTTGTTTGATTGATTCGTTACTGGAAAATGCATGTATTTTGGGCGGGTGTATATCATGTTCTGTAAAAAAGTCATTCAATAATAATCTTGTGCCCGAGCCATTTTCTCTTACTAGAAACGATTCACCTGTTAAGTGTTCTGGATTAATGACGCGTTGTCGGGCTAAGTAATGCGACTTAGGGGCAATAACCACATAGGGGTGATCATAAAATTTGTTTGCGGTGACAGCAACTCTCCGTGGTGTACGTCCCATAATAGCGAGGTCAATTTCGTTATTTTCTAATTTTTGGACGATATCGCGACGGTTTGCAATGAAGACATCTAATTCGATTTCAGGGTACTGTTTGTTAAACTCTATGATCAAGCGTGGTGAAAAATACTGAGTAGTTGTAACCATCCCCAATCTTATTTCTCCGTGACGCGCACCTTTAATAGCGTCTAGCTCTTCTCCCGCTTCGCGGATAGTCTGAGTGATCTGACGAACATATGGCAGTAATGTCTTTCCAGCTGAAGTGAGCTTAAGTTCTCGGCCACTTTTAAAAAACAGATCTGTTTCTGCCATTTCAGCTAAGCGCTTCATCTGCATAGACACTGCAGGTTGCGTTAAATGCATTGTTTCTGCAGCGCGGGCGTAGCTTTCGTTCTCGGCGGCCACCATAAAGATTTGTAACTGCCTTAATGTGGCGTTTTTTAGCGCGTCTTTCATTGTATTTTCTTCGTAATAATAAGTCAGTTATTAGCATAGCTGAAATTGATGGTATCTTATAATTAAGTAATCATGTTGTATATGCTATTGAAGATAAATTTTATTTATAAGATTGTGGGCCCAGGGACTGCCAAATACACAAACGGTAAATATTATGAATTCGGTCAATAACATTAAGAATTATGCCCGCAGCATTAACCAAACTACCATCATCATTGGTGTGATCGGTGCAGGTTGTCATGCAGTAGGCAACAAGATTATCGCCAACGTGCAGGGTCGCTTAGGTTTTAATGTAGTGAATTTAGGTGTGATGGTAACGCAAGATGAATATATAGACGTTGCTATAGAACATAATGCTCAAGCTATTTTAGTGTCGTCTATGTATGAACACGATGAGATTGGCTGTAAAGGCATGCGCGCGAGATGTGATGAACGGGCTGTAAGAGAAATGATCTTATACGTTGGTAGTGACTTAGTCATTGGGGAAAAAATATTTCGCGCACATAACAGTATTATGTACAGATATGGGCTATGACCGGGTTTTCGCTTCTAGCGATGACCTAGTAGAAGTTGCATAATTTTTGACTATGGATGTTGAAAGCAGGCAGGCAACTAAGCAACACTTAACGGGTCTGCACTTAAATGTACTCGTGTAGAACGGGCTAATTACCGCACAATATTTAAAAATATTTGCCAGCGTCATAGATCATTTTCATTGAATATACAGCTTTTTTACTCACTCGTTTTTTCTGCATAACTTTGCCGATTTTAGAAGAAGAGACTGTGGACTTGAAAAATAAAAAACGCAATAAAAAAATCGTAATGAATGAATATGAATCTTTTCTTAAAGGGCTCTTCGTAGATTTGTATGGCACGCTGAGGATTATTATTAATAACGATTATAAAGCGATTGCGAATTATATCAATTCACTACAAACCGTTGCGTCACCGCTTGCTTTATATATTGAAGGCCCAGTAGATTTAGGTGATCGTTAGTTGCAGATAGAAGGGTTGAAGACAATTACTTTGCATTTACAAACACTGGGTTCAGATGCAAAAATTGTTGCCGATGAATGGTGTAACACCTATGAAGATATTGTCGCATTTGTCGACGCGAAATGTTGCCATATGGTGGAAATTAAAACCCCAGACCTAGGTGCGGTACATAATGCCGTCGAGGCGGTACTGTCACCAACATAATGCAGAAGCTTATCAAGGGGCACCTGTAACGAAATAGATGTATCGGCAAAAGTTTGCATGCATTTAGCTTTAGCAGTCAGACCACAACGTATGATGGCTAAGCTTGACATTTGACGAAGAAATAATGATGGTTAATAACGAAATGCAATTTGCTGCGGCACAGTTAATGCGCATCAAAAATCATCTTAAAAAAAACAACAAGAATAAAACAACACAAAAAAAGACATCGATTAAAAAAGTAAAAATGACACGCTATATAGCGCAATACTATTGATTCCAATAGACATGAAAGCGGAAAAGTAAGCCGCCCCAGCGATCAATAATCATAAAGAGAGAATGCAGCATGTCTACAACCGTTAAGCCGTCCGATGGTTTATTCATCATTTCTATTGAGCAAGCGGTAGTGGCGCCTTTATGCGCCTGTCAGTTAGCGGAAGGTGGCGCACGGGTGATTAAAATAGAGCATGCCGAACGGGATTTTACCCGTGGTTACGATACAGCGGTAAATGGTGAGTCATCTTATTTTGGTTGGGCTAATCACGGCAAAGAATCTTTAGTGCTGAACTTTAAAGAAAAGAATGACGCATATCTATCACATATTCTACTAAAAAAGCCGATATTTTTATTCAAAACCTAGCGCCGGGTGCCTGTGAACGTGCAGGGTTTGGACCTGCAGTACTGCGTGAACAATATCCGCCACTAATTACCTGTAATATGAGTGGCTATGGTGACGAAGGCGCGTATCGAGATATGAAAGCCTATGATTTTTAGTGCAATGCGAGAGTGATTTAGTCGCTATCAATGGTTCACCAGAAGGGTATGGCCGGATCGGTGTATCGGTCTGTGATATTGGCGCGGACTAACAATGCACTCATTGGTATTCAGAATGCATTGTTAGCCCGCGCCCAGACCGGCAAGGGTTCAGGTGTTCAGGTGTTCAGGTCTCATTATTTGATACGGCTGCCGATTAAATGCAAGTGCCATTTTTACATAGTGAATTGACGGTAAGGCACCTCAGCGCGCAGGGTGCCGATCATATCGTATTATTAGATAATGCGCTAAGCATGCTCGAAGCACAAAGCCATATAGCCGTCGGATAAATTAAGGTTATTGCTCTTATTGAAACTATTGCGGCAATGGAGTCGGCGACTGCCATTGCCCACTCATCGCCGCGTGTGATGGGGCTCGCATTAGGGAAATAAGATTTGTCATTAGATGGTGGCTTTGATCTCTCCCTGGAAAATTTAACGCTCCCCGCACAAAAATTAATGTATGCAGCGCGTATAGCCAATATCAATGCATATGATTTTCCTGCGAGCATTGCCGATTACTCCGACATCAAAAAATTCACCACTTATCAACAGCGTGCAAAATCTATGGGTTTTAATGGAGTTTTATGCATTCACCCGCAACAAGTCAAGCCGATTAATGATACATATGCGGTGACAGATAAAGAGCGCGAGCAGGCAAAAAGAATCATCGCCGCTTATGACCAAGCCGTATGCAGTGGTCTAGGTGTGGTGGAAGTTGACGGTTAAATGGTCGATACACCCGTAGTCGAAAGAGCGAGAAAAATATTGCAGTGATGCTACGTGTTTTTCAGCATCAAATAAATTCTCGCTCGCGGTATTAGGATGCATTACAAACGTTTAACAAAAATTTTCGAATTACGCTGGTAGTTATAAATCGTTTGTTTTTCTTGTGGTAATATTTCTAATGTTGATTCAGTAAACCCTTGCTCCAAAAACCAATGCGCCGTTTGAGTTGTCAGTACAAACAGTTGAGTCATGTTGAGTTTGGTTGCCTGCTTTTCGATATGCGACAGCAGCTTAGCTGCTTTGCATTGCCCTTGGTAATCTGGGTGTGTGACCATACATGCTAGTTCGCCTGCGTTATCCTGAACAAACGGGTACAATGCGGAACAAGCGATAATCGTGCCGTCAATTTCCATCACAGTAAAGTGCCCCACTTCTTGTTCCAATAGCTCGCGTGAGCGCCTCACCAATATGCCTTCAACTTCTAACGGTTCAATCAATTCTAAAATACCGCCGACGTCATCAATACGCGCGCGTCGAATGGTTTCATAACTATCACGATGCACCATGGTGCCAAAGCCGTCTCGAGTGAATAACTCTTTAATCAACCCACCGTCTTCAATATAGCTAATGATTTGCGCGCGGTTAACGCCTTGATCGCAGGCGCGATAACAGGCCTTTAATGAAAAATGACTATCGGTAGTTTCTTTTTTGAGTAAAAACTTTTCGCACTGCAATAAGGTTAATTGTTTTTGCAGTTCACCTGCATAATTGATCACGCCATTTTCTTTGGTAAACGCGATGAGTTTGTCAGCGCCCAGCTCTATAGCAATTTCAGTGGCGACTTCGGTATAGGTTAAATTGAAGGCTTCACCTGTAACGGAGTAACCGATGGGTGAGACCAATACGATGGCATCGTTAAATAACAGCTCATCTAAGCCGTTAGCATCTATCGCGCGCACCTTACCGGTATATTGCAAGTCGACTCCATCGACTACGCCACGTGGCATAGCCGTGACAAAGTTGCCGCTGCGAATGCGCAGGTTGGCATTATGCATAGGTGAATTAGGTAAACCGGTAGATAGTGCAGCCTCTATAGCGAAACGCGTTGAGCCAATCGCATCGATTAAATGGAGCAAACAATCGGCGTCGGTTACCCTGCTGCCATGATGTATTTTACTCTCTAAGCCATGTCCCGCGAGTTTTGCATCAATCTGTTGACGTGCGCCATGAACCAATACAATGCGTACACCTAAATTATTGAGCAGAGCGATATCGTTGACGATATTGGCAAAGTTTGGGTGAGTAATCGCCGCGCCTGGCAGCATAATCACAAACGTTTTGCCGCGATAAGCTTTTATATAGGGGGACGTTTGTCTAAACGATGAAACGTGGTCCGGGGTATTCGTCATGAGATAAAGCCAATTATAGGTGGAGGGGGTGAGTAGAAAACAACGAATGGAAATTAAAGCACAGACCCATGGCTAGCGTCTATGCTTGTGCGCTAGCTCAAAGCGGCATGTTCACCTTGATGAGTGGCTTTGTAGCGATGTGATGCAAAGTAAGATACGGTTAGCGTCGAGCCTTGATGTGATTTCGCAATGATCCCATTCATCCATTCGCCAATATATAAGCACAAGCTCTACTTGCCCGAAGCACGTAAACATCTACGACATAATAAGGGTAGCACTTAATCTGTTACTCAAGCCAAATACCGCTCCGCTACTGCTCAACATCAGCGAATTTAACGGTTACCTACACACAAAACTGCGTAATTAATCCTTGTAACACCGTCACTGCCATAGGCACTTGCTGTAAATTAATATATTCATCCGGTTGATGAGCTTGGTCAATAGATCCCGGACCCATAACTACCACGTCCATCCCCATTTTCTGTAAAAAAGGCGCTTCAGTAGCGAAAGCCACACTATCGGCATTCATCGCGGTCAAACGCTCCACTGCCCTAACTAGTTCAGAATCAGCGGTTTGCTCAAAGGCGTCAATACCTTCAAATAATGATTCCCGTTCAATATCAATGTGATGCCTATCGGCAATATTATTCAGCATGCTATCAATATCGGCACGTAGGTCATCTAAGCTCATGCCGGGTAGGGTACGCAAATCAAACGCTAGTTCACAGTGTCCGCAAATACGGTTGGGATTATCACCCCCGTGTATACAACCCAAGTTCAATGTGGGTACGTCGATTACAAATCCTGCATGTTGGTAGCGTGTTTGTAATAATTGACGAAATTGCTTAAGTTCAGTGATGACATCATGCATCACATCTAAAGCGTTATTACCCAAAGCCGGGTTGGATGAATGCCCCGATTGTCCACGGACTTTTATCGACTCCATGCCAATACCCTTGTGCATGCGTATGGGCTGCATTCCAGTGGGTTCGCCTACCACGCCATAGCGCGCTTTGGGGATGGGATGATGCATTAGTTCACGTGCGCCAGTCATTGAGGTTTCTTCATCGGCGGTGGCGAGGATAATAATAGGCTCGCGAAGGGTTTTACCCAAAAATGGCTGAACGGCAGCAAGCACCGTAGGAAAAAACCCTTTCATATCGGTAGCACCTAAACCATAAGCGCGTTCATTGTCGATATGTAGTGTAAAAGGGTCATGAGACCAGCGCTTATCATCATAAGGTACGGTATCGGCGTGGCCAGAAAAAACCAGTCCGCCTTGGCTCTTGTGGGCATTAGCACTGCCCAACGTAGCAATAAGGTTGGCCTTATCAGGGTTGTTATCAACCACTTGAATATCAATCGCAAACCCCATGTCACCAAGCCAGTTGGCCAATAGGTCGATGACGCGGCGGTTGCCCATATCCAGCTTCGGGTTAGTGCAGCTTACAGAAGGGGTGGCGACTAACTGCGCGAGCTGTTCGCTAAATTTTTTCTCATCAAATATCATAATAATCGTTTACTCTCGTTGCTGCCGACACCTGTCGGGTGGCTTGCTGATAATGACTACGTTATTAGCGCCGTGTATTCATCGACTAGGTGACTAATGATAGTGATTATAGTAAGTTGGTAGATTACCGTATTTGTAAAATAATAACAGGAACACCCAGTGATCGCAGAAAAATGGATAGATTTACGAAGTTGCGTTGATAGTTTAATGGCTGATGGTCGATTAAGTCAGCAAGACGCCAATATTATCACCAGTAAAACCCGCACGCGTGAACAATCGGCGATGCACCCAATTAACTATATTGCGACGTTAAAACTCACTGATCAAAAACCGAATAAATCATCAGTACAAAATGCGGTGCTAGATGATCTGACATTGTCTGAATGGATTAGCCACAAAAGTGGATTGCCACTGTTTCATATCGACCCGCTCAAAATAAACGTATCTGATGTGACCGATGTGATGTCTTTTGCCTTTGCCCAGCGCCATCAAATCGTGTGCGTAGGGACTAACCATAAAGAAGTGATGGTTGCGACTGCGCAGCCATTTGTCACTGGCTGGGAAGAGCAGCTGGCGCATATTGCGAACAAGCCGATCACTAAGGTGTTTGCCAACCCCGCTGAAATTTCTCGTTACACGGTTGAATTTTATGCGCTAGCGCGTTCGGTTTTCGGTGCTACGGGTATTGCAGGTAAGCGCAGTGGCGCAACGAATTTTGAGCAGTTACTTGAGTTAGGTGAATTAAAAGATCCAGAAGCTAATGACCAGCATGTAGTGAATATAGTAGATTGGTTATTACAGTATGCGTTTGATCAGCGGGCCAGTGATATTCATATCGAACCACGCCGTGAAATTTGTCGACTACGATTTCGTATCGATGGTGTGTTGCATCAAGTCTATGAACTACCCGTCACAGTCTCCATTGCCGTGGTTTCACGCTTAAAGATTCTTGGGCGGATGAATGTCGCCGAAAAACGTAAGCCTCAAGATGGGCGGATTAAAACTAAGCGCACCGATGGTAGCGAAGTAGAATTACGTTTATCGACATTGCCCACCGTTTTTGGCGAAAAAATGGTGCTGCGTATTTTTGATCCCGATGTGTTGCTAAAAAACTTTGAAGAGCTAGGTCTTCTAGGTGACGATCAACAGCGTTGGAATAAGATGACGGCCAAACCTCACGGTATTATTTTGGTCACGGGCCCGACCGGTTCGGGTAAAACCACGACCTTATATTCATCATTAAAATTACTCGCTACCAGCGAGGTCAATGTGTGTACTATTGAAGACCCTATTGAAATGGTGGAAGAAAGTTTTAATCAAACCCAAGTTCACAGTGCTATTGGTCTCGACTTTGCCTCGGGTGTACGTACATTATTACGCCAAGACCCTGATATTATTATGGTCGGTGAAATTAGGGATAACGAAACCGGAAAAATGGCGGTGCAAGCAGCGCTCACTGGTCACCTAGTATTATCCACTTTACACACTAACGATGCGCCAACCGCTATTAGCCGAATGCTCGATTTAGGCTTGCCCAGCTTTTTAATTCGCTCCACTGTATTGGGGGTGATGGCACAGCGCCTTGTGCGTACCCTATGCCCCCACTGTAAAATAAAAACCGATATAGAACAAAAGGAGTGGGACGATTTAGTCCGCCCATGGAAAGCCCCCAAGCCTAAGCATATTTATCAGCCAGCAGGCTGCTTAGAATGTCGCAATACCGGGTATCTAGGTCGCCAAGGCATTTATGAGGTGATGTTAATGAGCGACACCCTAAGCCAGCTTATCGACGATCGCTGTGATCTTATCGGCCTAAGAAAGCAGGCATTCAAAGAAGGCATGCGCAGCTTACGTTTATCTGGCGCACAAAAAATTGCATTAGGGCTAACCACTATAGACGAGGTGTTAAGAGTGGCACCACCAGTGGATTTAGAAGGCTGATATTGGGTGTCAGAGGTGTTTCAGTATCACTCGGAGCCTTAGCCACGGCAAAATATGTGAGAGGTGTTGTGTTTACTGAGCGGAAATAACTTTAAATGTTTTCTGTCGCCTGCCACGATCTATGATCTTGTTGGCGCTAATGCAGCTATAAGGTAAGTCAATCGTGGAGTTAGTCGCTAAAAAAATACTAGAGACAATGTGAATGCGCTTCACCATCGAACCTACTAGAGTTTCTCCCCCCTCCCTCCCCATACAAATCAAGGGCGCGCGAGTGAGTGTTACGCGCTGAAGCGGCAGTAGTTCGGTTTACAGGCGCTATTAATAATAGACACAAGTACAATCAACCACAGTGAATTTCATCTCGTAGTAAAGGGTCTTATCAATAGTGATTTTTAGCATATTATCTTTTAATGCATTGATGGGAACGACGTGAGTGTAGCCTTTGAAGCTGGAGACGCGTGCTCCTTCAGCATATATATCTAACTGTTCTAAGATGCTATTGGCTCTTAAATATACCCATTTGTCTTTGAGATAGATAGATACGACGATAGTCGGTGTGACTTGATAGGTGAACACTTTAGGCGTTTCGGCCGGGCAAAATTTGGCGAAGACATCTTCAGTTAAAAAATATTTATCAATTTCGTTTATGTCCGATGCGATAAATTTTGGTGATTCACATTGATTGAATTTGGGTATTATTTCGCAGCCACCCAACAACACGCAAATCCACAGCCAGTGTATATTCTTTATCGTCATTTTAGTCACTTACCTTGATGCCAGAATTAGGTTGTTAATACTGAGTGGATCAATCATTGTATAATGAGTTTAGTATAGTCAAATCGCGGCGGTTATGTTCAATTGGCGGGCTAAGCTTGTACATATCGAGCTAATTATTCTTTGAAAAGGCTAGTATTTATTCCTGCCTTATCATTAAGCGATTTTTCGCCATTACATTGTTAGCAATATTCTGTAACATTCAGCTAATCTCACGGCGCAAATTATGACTCACTACCGACGGAATAACCCTAAATAAATAAAGGTATAACGATGAAATTAGAATCTCTGGCATTGCATCACGGCTATACATCGGAAGACACCACCAAAGCGGCAGCGGTGCCTATTTATCAAACCACATCGTTTACCTTTGACGATACTCAGCACGGGGCTGATTTATTCGATTTGAAGGTCGCGGGCAACATTTACACGCGTATTATGAACCCAACGACAGATGTGCTGGAGCAGCGTATTGCGGCGATGGAAGGTGGGGTTGGCGCGTTGGCTGTTGCATCGGGTATGTCAGCAATCACTTACGCTATTCAGTGTATTTGTGAGGTGGGCGATAATATTGTGAGTACTAGCCAATTATATGGCGGCACGTATAACCTATTTGCCCACACCTTCCCTAAGCAGGGTATCGAAGCGCGTATGTTGTCGCATGATGACTTTGAAGGTTTTGAAAAAGCGATTGATGATAAGACGAAAGCGATTTTTTGTGAGTCTATTGGTAATCCTGCGGGCAATGTTGTTGATATCGTTCGGCTTGCAGAAATAGCAGGCAAGCATGGTGTGCCTTTAATCGTTGATAATACGGTAGCAACACCCTTCTTGTGCCGCCCTTTTGAGCTGGGTGCCGACATTGTGATTCATTCGTTAACTAAATATATAGGAGGTCACGGTACGTCGATAGGCGGCGTCATAGTTGACTCTGGCAAGTTTGATTGGGTGGGTAATAAAGCGCGCTTTCCCGTGTTGAATGAGCCAGACCCGTCTTATCATGGAGTGGTATACACCGAAGCTTTAGGCGAGGCTGCGTATATTGGTCGCTGCCGTGTCGTGCCTTTACGTAATACTGGCGCTGCACTGTCACCTATGAACGCTTTCCAGATCATGCAGGGTCTAGAGACCTTGGGTTTGCGCATGGAACGTCATTGCGAAAATGCAGAAAAATTGGCGAAATATTTAACCGCTCACGATAAAGTTGAGTGGGTTAACTATGCAGCGTTACCCGATAGTCCTTACTTTGATATGTGCCAAAAAATCACCGGTGGTAAAGCATCGGGTATTTTAAGTTTTGGTGTCAAAGGTGGTGCAGAAGCCGGTGGTCGCTTTATCGATGCGCTACAAATGATTTTGCGTTTAGTGAATATTGGCGATGCCAAATCATTAGCTTGTCATCCTGCATCCACTACACACAGACAGCTTAACGAAGAAGAGTTGGCGGCGGCCGGTGTCAGTGCCGACCTAGTTCGAATTTCGGTGGGTATTGAAAACATCGCCGATATTATTGAAGATGTTGAGCAGGCGTTAACCCACGTATAGCGATTAATAATAGCGTAATCTGGGGTGGGTAGTGACAAGCCCCAGCTTACGCATTTACCCTTCGCTCTATGCCTATTTTATCCATAATACGTGTTGATAGTTCCTCAATCGATAAGTGTGTTGAGTTGAGATAAGGCAGTTTGTACCTATCTATTGTGGCTTTAAATTGACGCGTTTCAAAATCACACTGCTTGAGTGAGGCGTAGCGTGAGTTGGCGTAGCGTTCTTCACGGATACTGGCTAAACGTTCGGGCGTAATCATTAAGCCAAACAATTTTTCTCGATGAGGTTGAAGCGATTTTGGTAACGCCGAGTCATCGAGATCATCTTCGGTGAGGGGGTAATTGGCGGCGCGAATACCAAAGTGCATGCCTAAATAAAGGCAGGTTGGTGTTTTACCACTACGGCTCAGCCCAACCAAAATCACATCGGCAGAAGAGTAGTTTTTAGTATTCCCACCGTCATCATTCTCTAATACGTAGTTTACTGCTTGAATGCGCTGATGATAATTCGTCTGCACCATGCCAAAGGCGGTGCCTGGGCTGTGGTCTGCAACTTGTCCAAATAGTTTTTCCATGGGATCTAGAAACGCATCAAACATATCTAAAACCACGCCTTTTGATTCACGTAAAATCTCCCGTAAATTGTCATCGACAACACTCATTACCACTAATGGCGTGGTATCCATGCTATTGGCGCTGGCATTAATGTGGTCGGTGGCTTGTTTCGCTCGCTCTATGGTGTTGACGTAAGGCAGAGTGACTTGATCAATGTGTAACCCGCTAAACCGTGATAGCAGGCTATGACCCAGTGATTCTGCGGTAATCCCGGTGCCATCCGAAATGAAGTAAGCAATGTGATGCATATATCTATTCCCGTTAACCTGTTCTTTTAATCGCTGTTGATGGTTATTCTACGGTAAAAAACGACTTATGCTTATTTTTTTGGGGGCATTTCACGATATACTGCGGCGCATATACTGACGACAAACAAATATTGAGGAACACCTTATGGCGGATTACATACTTTGGTTTGATGGCTTAGGCATGAATGACGTTGACCGCGTTGGCGGCAAAAATGCCTCGTTAGGCGAAATGATTAGCCACCTCAAAGGTATGGGCGTAAGTGTACCCAATGGCTTTGCGACGACAGCGGCGGCGTTTCGTGAATTTTTGGACCAGAGTGGTCTTAATGATCGTATTCAAGCCATATTGTCGGCATTAGATGTTAGCGATGTGAATGCCTTAGCGAAAGCCGGAGCGGATATCCGCCGTTGGGTAGTGGAAACGCCGTTTCAGCCTGCTCTAGAGGAAGCTATTAAGAAGGCGTTTGTTCAACTCCAAGACGGTAACCAAAATTTATCGGTCGCGGTGCGTTCATCGGCGACGGCAGAAGATTTGCCGGATGCGTCTTTTGCGGGTCAGCAAGAAACTATGTTGAACGTCCGGGGTTATGATCAAGTGATGCTAGCGATCAAAGAGGTGTTTGCGTCATTATTTAATGATCGTGCGATTAGTTACCGTGTTCACCAAGGTTTTGAGCATGCAGAAGTGGCTCTATCGGCAGGTATTCAACGCATGGTGCGCAGTGAAACTGGTTCGAGCGGGGTGATGTTTACCTTGGATACTGAATCGGGTTTTCGTGATGCAGTATTTATCACTTCTTCTTATGGCCTGGGCGAAACCGTGGTACAGGGTTCGGTTAATCCTGATGAATTCTATATCTACAAGCCTGCATTAAGAGCGGGGAAAAAGTCTATTTTACGTCGCAATTTAGGCAGTAAAATGATCAAAATGATTTACTCTTCTCAGCCCGATCAATTAGTGGATACAGTAGATGTTGCTGAAGCGGATAGACAGCAGTTCTCTATTTCTGACAGCGAGGCCGAAGAACTGTCAAAACAAGCATTAATTATTGAAGAGCATTACGGTCGCCCAATGGATATTGAGTGGGCAAAAGACGGAGATGATCAGCAGATATATATTGTTCAAGCACGTCCTGAAACGGTAAAAAGTCAAGAGACGAGTAGTAGTGCGGTTGAGCGTTTTAAATTAAACGAAACCAGTCATATTGTGTGTGAAGGACGATCTATCGGACAGCGCATTGGCAAGGGTGTGGTGAGGGTGGTTGATGGCATTAGTCAAATGGATCAAGTACGCGAAGGCGATATTTTGGTGACTGATATGACAGACCCGGACTGGGAGCCGGTGATGAAATTAGCGAGCGCGATTGTGACTAACCGTGGTGGGCGCACTTGCCATGCGGCGATTATCGCACGCGAACTCGGCATTGCTGCCGTGGTAGGCTGTGGTGACGCAACTCAAAAGCTATCGACGGGTATGCCGGTGACGGTATCGTGTGCGGAAGGTGACACCGGTTATGTGTATGCGGGTGAGTTAGATTACACCCAGTCGGAAGATCGTGTTGACGAGATGCCAGCGTTACCGATTAAGGTCATGATGAATGTAGGTAATCCCGATCGCGCCATGTCCTTTTCGAGTCTGCCTAATATGGGTGTTGGTCTGGCCCGTTTAGAATTTATTATTAATCGTATGGTTGGCGTTCACCCCAAAGCATTGTTGGATTTTGATAATCTTGATAGTGAATTAAAAAATACAGTGGCACGTCATATCGCCGGTTATGCTAGCCCTACCGATTATTTTGTAGAAAAAGTTGTGGAAGGTGTGTCGACGATTGCCGCATCATTCGCGCCTGAAACCGTTATTGTGCGCATGTCCGATTTTAAATCGAACGAATACGCCCACCTCATTGGTGGTGCGCAGTATGAGCCGGATGAAGAAAATCCGATGATTGGTTATCGTGGCGCGGCGCGTTATATTTCTGCATCGTTTCGCGAATGCTTTGCGCTGGAGTGTAAAGCCTTGCGCATAGTGCGTGAAGATATGGGTTTAGACAATGTACAAATTATGATCCCATTTGTGCGTACCGTAGACGAAGCCCGACAGGTCACTGAATTGTTGGCAGAGTACGGTCTTAAACGCGGCGAAAACGGTTTAAAGCTAATTATGATGTGCGAATTGCCATCGAATGCATTGCTTGCCGATCAGTTCTTAGAGTATTTTGATGGTTTCTCTATCGGTTCGAATGATCTAACGCAATTAACTTTAGGTTTAGATCGTGACTCTGGCTTGATTGCACATTTGTTTGATGAACGTAACGATGCCGTTAAAGCCTTGTTATCAATGGCAATTAAGGCGTGTAAAAAAGCCGATAAATATGTGGGGATTTGCGGGCAGGGCCCATCAGATCATATCGACTTTGCCCTGTGGTTATTGGATCAGGGTATTGACTCGATATCGTTAAACCCAGACTCTGTGATTGATACGTGGTTGCACTTGGCTAAGCACGCAAAGTAACCTCATATCGAAACGAAATAAAAGAAGGGAAGCATTGCTTCCCTTCTTTTATTTCAGAAGATTTTTGCCAGACTTTGGTTTGCGTAATAAGTCCCTTTTTTATTAATGTAATTTTAATCGCGGTTTAAGAATATGATTTATTTTATCCGAGACCATCATTAATGTGGCTCTTACCCAGCCGTGCAATGCAATTTGGTGCATGCGGTATAACGAGATATAAGCAATGCGGGCAATTTTTCCACTAACGTTAAAGGTGTCGCCCCGCACTAAATTACCCATTAATACGCCTACCGTTGAGAATTCACTTAATGAAATTAACGAACCTTTGTCGCTGTAGCGAAACTCGACTAATGGTTTTTCTTTCACGGTATTAATAATGTTTTTACCTACCGTTGCGGCCATTTGATGCGCCGATTGTGCACGCGGAGGCACCCAGCGTTTTTCATCCAGTTTAAAACCAGCGCAATCGCCAATGGCATAGATAGAGGGGTCGTTAGTGGTTTGTAAATATTGGTTAACAATGACTTGATTGATTCTGTTCGTGTCAATACCTTCTATCTCGGACATAAAGTCGGGTACTTTGATACCTGCCGCCCATAGCAGCATGTCAGCTTCTACATGTGATTCGTCTGCGGTAATAAATGCATGATGTTCGGCTTTTGCCACTTGCGTATTAAGTCGGATATCGGCGCCGATTTTTGTTAAATCAGTGAGCACATCGGCAGACACTTTTTCTGACAATGCCGAGACTAACCGCGTTCCTGCTTCTAATAAGGTGACTTGTAAATGTTCTTCTTTAATACGGTTTAGGCCGTAGAGTGAAAATAAATTACGCGAATTAAATAATTCTGCCGCAAGCTCCACACCTGTCGCCCCGCCACCGACAATAGCAACACGTAAGCATGCGGTTGGATCATCTATGAGTTTACGGTTTAGGCGAATAAATTGATTGACTAAGCGGTCGTGGAATTTGATCGCTTGTTGGGTACTATCTAAAAATTGACAGTGTTCACCTATGCCTTCAATGCCAAAGTCGTTGGACGCACTACCAATTGCCATTACTAAGATATCGTAAGGTTCATTGCGTTGAGGGAGAATTTCTTCGCCATCATCATCATCATAGACGGGTGCGAGGTGGATAACTTTTTTATTGCGGTCAATACCAGAGAATGTTCCCAGCTTAAACGTAAAGTGGAGGGCGTGGGCGTGTGCACGATAGCTTACGGAGTCAATTTCAGCGTCTAGGCTACCTGCCGCGACTTCGTGTAATAAGGGCTTCCATAAATGCGTTGAGTTACGGTCGATAAGAACAATTTCATGTTCTTTCTGCTTACCTAGCTTTCGCCCTAGAAGCGTCGCTAACTCTAAACCACCCGCACCACCACCGACAATGACTACCTTCATGCTGTTACCTCTTCCTTAATGTTGACCACTGTCAATACAGTATAATCATAAATGGCGCGATTACACGCCTCAATATCTTATCGTATAGTCAATGTTACTCATGTTTTGTGACTTGCTCTTAGCGTGGATGAGTCACTTGGTGAACTTATTCGTTCGCATTCATTCGATACCATTTTGTTAAACGGCCACTTCAAATTAACGTCTGGTCATCAAATATTGGGCTGGGGCGGTTTCCGGCAGTGGTTTGAAAAGCCTCAACGGTTGCCGCCGTTTCTTGAATAGCCTCAAATCTGGTGATATGGAAGATGGCATCACCTTCGTTCACCAAAGGAATATTGCTATTGCCGATAATAATACCGTTGTACTGAGATTTTATTTCGTCTTCTGGCGGGTCAAAAAGAGCTGACGAATCTGAGATGACACCCAGTAGGTCGCCTTTCTTAACAGGTGCAGCTAATGGTGCCAATGAGCGTAATATGCCGCTTTGTGTTGCGCGTTCGCCGCCACTGGAGCGTGCAACAAAAGGTTCGTGGGATTTGGGAACGGTTTTAGTTGCGAACAGCATCGTTAATTTACGCATGACCGAAAGGATGCCTCGAACACCGGCACGAATCGATAGTTCATCAAAACGCAATGCTTCCCCCGCTTCATATAGCAAGACTTTAACGCCGTGCTCATCAGCGGCTTGTCGCATAGACCCGTCACGCAGATTAGCCTATTAGTAATACGGGCACTAAAAAAGCTTCCGCAAGATTTTTGGCTTCTGGGTCGTCTAAGTTAGCGCTAATTTGTGGGAGGTTAGATCGATGTATTGCACCGGTATGTCAATCGATACCGTAATCACATTCTTTGACAACCTCATTTAAAAAATATGCGCCAGTCTTGCCGCCAAAGAGCCCTGTTGTGAACCGGCAAAGCAACGGGTTAAGTCGCGTCTATCAGGTAGATAACGTGAATGCTGAATAATACCGAAGACGTTTACTACAGGGAGGACGATTAACGTACCACGAAGCGTTTGAGCGTGGTACTTTTTAGTAAACGCCGAATGATTTCTACACCATTTAACTCATCTCCGTGAATAGCAGCAGAAATAAACAAGCGAGGCCCCGGCTTTTTTGCACAAATAATATGTAACGGAATACTCACGTCGGTATGGGTGAAGAGTGTAGCCACGGGCAAGTCAATAATCGGTTGCTCGCCCGGTGTAATAGTGACGCCATTAATGGCGATAGGCTTTTTTTTAGTGGTCATCGTTTAAGCTCAGTAGCGTCACTGCCATTGCGAATGTGGTGTTTTGCGAGAGATATTAGCCTTTGCCACGAGTACGCGTTTTATTAGGTTTGGCATTTTCTTCTATACACTTAATGATTATTCCTGCTACATCTTTTTCGGTCGCTTTTTCTATGCCCTCAAGACCCGGCGATGAATTAACTTCCATGACTAGGGGTCCGCGGGCAGAGCGCAATAAGTCTACACCGCACACATTTAAACCCATTATTTGCGCTGCTTTAGCCGCTGTTGCACGCTCTTTTGGCGTGAGCTTAACCAGCTTCGCGGAACCGCCTCTATGAATATTAGAGCGAAACTCTCCTTCGGGTGCTGTTCTTTGCATTGCCGCAATGACTTTGCCACCCACTACGAAGCAGCGTAAATCGCTACCGCCGGCTTCTTTAATATATTCTTGAATCAGTATATTACTCTTAACACCCATAAACGCCTCGATCACACTTTCGGCGGCTTTTTGTGTTTCGGCTAGTACCACGCCGATACCTTGTGTGCCCTCTAACAGTTTAATCACTAATGGTGCGCCACCGACCTCACGAATTAAGCCTTTAACGTCGTCGGGTGAGTTGGCAAATGCGGTGACGGGAATGCCCACACCTTTGCGTGATAATAACTGTATGGAGCGTAACTTATCTCGTGAGCGTGAAATCGCCACAGATTCGTTAATGCAGTAGGTGCCCATTATTTCAAACTGTCTCACCACCGATGTTCCATAAAACGTCACCGACGTACCAATACGAGGAATTACCGCATCAAAGTCACCGGGGTTAAATTCTTCATCTTTATAATGGATCGAGGGGCTATCCGTCCCCATATCCATGAAGCAGCGTAGGTGATCTATTACTCGTACATCGTGGCCTTTGGCCTTACCCGCGTCGACCAATCGCCTGGTTGAATATAGGTTTTTATTTCTGGATAAAATGGCAATTTTCATCAGTTATTCCGTAAGTTTTAATGTGGATAGAGCATGGTTAATGCTTAACGGTAAAGCTACACACAGCTGCAAATAAGTATCAATAATTACAAATAAGAGTATCAGGATTTACCTTGGAAAACTGTTTTATTATGATTGGAATTATATCTTCGTAGTACGAATTGCCACTCGTTTAGGGCATCTTTGACGAATAGAATATAGATGGCTGGAGCTAGCCCTAGGGTGTTTGATTAATAGCCGTACACATTAATAAGTTTTACAATAAGTATTTACCATAACCGATAGTAATTTATGACTTCTGTATGCTCTGTTTTTAACGATAACCTCCCTTCATGTCTGCAAGTAGAAGGTGAGTCTGTCAGCACCTGTCTGTCTGGAGCGTTAACTTTGCAAGAAAACGATCGGCTGCTAGATATACTGTCTGGCGCGCCTACGTTAGCGCTCCAACTGGTACGTACGCTGGTTGGTAGTGAGTATGTATTAGAAAGCTGTTGCCGTGATCCTAAGTTACTATTTGATTGGTTATTAAGTGAGGTGTCCCACGTGCCGCTGTCGGCATCAGTTGTCGTAGATATGACAGCACGATCATCTGGCGATTGTGAATCGGTAGACACGCTAGACGCCGCACTAAGGCAGTTACGTCGCCGTTTAATGGTCGCGATTATTTGGCGAGATGTTAACCGTTTATCGGATTTTGCCGAAGTGTGTCAGTCAATGACAGCGCTGGCAGAAGCCTGTATTCAGCAGTCGGTTGACTTTCATTATCGTGAGTTGTGCCGTAAGCAAGGTACGCCAATAGGGTCAATCTCTGGTGAGCCCCAGCAATTATTAGTATTGGGTATGGGAAAGTTGGGTGGGGGTGAATTAAACCTCTCTTCCGATATTGATTTGATTTTTGCTTTCCCCGAAGCCGGTGAGACCAATCACGCGAGGCGCCCTATCGACAATCAAGCCTTCTTTATTCGACTCGGTCAACGAGTCATTAAAACCTTAAATGACGTAACAGTAGATGGTTTTGTTTTTCGTGTGGATATGCGGCTACGCCCCTACGGACAAAGCGGTGCGCTAGTGAGCAGCTTCGCATCACTTGAAAATTACTATCAAACCCAGGGCCGAGACTGGGAGCGATTTGCGGCGATCAAAGCACGCGTAGTGACGTGTTCATCGTTGCCCGATATTGGACAATCTTTACGTTTGGAGCAGGACGCAATAGCGGCATTAGACGATATACTGCAACCGTTTACCTACCGTAAATATACCGATTTTTCGGTGATCGAATCGCTACGCAAGCTCAAAGCAATGATTGTGCAAGAAGTGCGGCGAAAAGGCATGGAAGCCAATGTAAAACTAGGTGCAGGCGGCATTCGCGAGCTAGAGTTTATTACGCAAGCTTTTCAGTTGGTCAGTGGCGGACGAGAAATCGCCCTTCAGGAGCGTCACTGGTTGCTAGTGCTTGAACAACTTCGTATTCAAGGTGTTTTCGATCAGTCAATAACCGATCAGTTACGTCAGGCTTATATTTTTTTACGCCAAACAGAGCACGGCATTCAGGCTTATCAAGATCAGCAAACCCAGCAACTGCCCGATTCGTCAAAAGAACAGGCGATACTGGCTTGGGTAATGGGGTTTGATGGCGACAATAACTGGCAAGATTTTAGCACTTGCCTCAAACAGCACAGGGACGGTGTGAGTGAACAATTTCAGTTAGTGATTGCTGAGCCCGACGATGTCACAGACCATGTGCTGAGCGACGAGGCGGCGATGTGGCTTTCATTATGGCTAGAGTGCCATGACAACAGCTCTGGGAAGATAAAAGAGCCAAGCGACGGCACTGTATCGTCAGATGAATTTATTGTTTTTCTACAAGAAAAGGGTTACATCCAGCCTGCATCGGTTATACAGGCGATTACGCAACTGCGTGATAGCTGGGCGGTGAAGCAGTTGTCTTCCCAGCGGAGAGAGTCGTTAGACACGTTGATGCCCCAGCTGTTAGTGACGGCGACACAGTTAAAGCAGCCAGATATTACGGCATTACGCTTATTAACGTGGTTAGGAAAAATTGTCGGTCGCAGCAGTTATATCACCTTGCTGGTCGAAAATCCTCAAGCGTTGACACACTTAGCAACCTTGTTCCAAGGAAGTATCTGGGTAGCGGAGTTAATGGCAAGAATGCCCGCGTTACTGGATGAAATGCTCGATATGGTGAACTTATATACCTTACCTACAAAGACAGAGTTACGGAATGAATTGAGAGTCCGCCTATTACGTACGGATATAGATGATGTTGAGCACATAATGGAGGTGTTGCGTTACTTTAAGTTGTGCCATAGCTTGCGAGTGGCGGCAAGTGAGTTATCGGGGCGTTTGCCGTTAATGAAAGTAAGTGATTACTTAACGTGGATTGCAGAAGTCGTTTTGGAGCAGGTATTGTCCTTGGCTTGGCAGCAGCTTTCAGTAAAACATGGCGCTCCGCCTTATGAAGACACTAACAGCGACACCTCCATGCCAGCAATATGCCCTGCACAATCGGGTTTTATTATTGCAGCTTACGGTAAGATGGGTGGTGTTGAGTTGAGTTATAGTTCTGATCTAGACCTTGTTTTTATTTATAAAGCCGGTGCACAAACAATGACCGATGGCGCTAAGCCGTTAGACGCCCAGACATTCTATATACGTTTAGGGCAGAAAATTATCCATATATTAAATACTCGGACGTTGTCGGGTCCGTTATATGAAGTGGATATGCGTCTGCGCCCATCAGGTAATTCTGGTTTGTTGGCTACCTCAATACAGGCATTTTTGCGTTATCAAAACGAAGAAGCGTGGACCTGGGAGCATCAAGCATTGGTGCGTGCTCGTCCTATAGTGGGCGATACTGGTTTGATGGATGAGTTTGTGCAACTGCGCCGAGAAGTACTTGAGCGACCACGAGAGCATATCGCATTACGTTCAGCGGTTATTGAAATGCGCGAAAAAATGCGCGAGCACTTAAGTGCTGAATTCGGTGCTGGATCTCGTGCTGCTCAGACCGCTAGATATAACGCGAGTCGCCAAAGTGCCGACGATCAAAGCCACCAAAAGAAGATATTATTTCATCTTAAACAAGATGTTGGAGGTATCGTTGATATTGAATTTATGGTTCAATACGCGGTTCTTGTGTGGGCGTGTAAGCATCCGGCGCTAGCAGAATATACCGATAACATTCGTATTCTTGAGTGCCTGCAAGCAGCGGCCGCTGACGAGGATATTGATTTTTTAGCCTTGGCGCCTGACCAGACAAGCAAGTTGATTAATATTTATCAGTCTTATCGTGCCGTGGTGCATCGCCTTGCATTACAAGGGCAGTCTTCGGTTATTAGTGAGACCCAGTTACACAACGAGTTTGCGGAATACAAGCTCCGAGAATGTCAGCGTTATGTCCAGCAGCGCTGGCAAGAGTGGATGGTCGTTCCCGATGGCGAGCGTTTGCCGAGTACATAACAGCGTTTGAATAATAATGTCGCTAGCGCCATGGCTCGCTATGCTAATAACGAGATATAATCGTCGTTGCGACAGAACCCCTTATTGATTGATTTACGAAGGAGAGCTTTTATGTCATTTGCAGACCGCGATGGCGTTATTTGGTTAGATGGTGAAATGGTTGATTGGCGCGAGGCCAAAATACACGTGTTAACGCATACACTTCATTACGGTATGGGTGTGTTTGAAGGCGTTCGTGCTTATGAGACAGTCAGCGGCCCCGCTATTTTTCGTCTGCAAGACCACACGGATCGGCTGTTTAATTCGGCTAAAATTTTAGATATGGATATGCCATATTCTAAAAAGCAGCTACACGAGGCACAGTTAGAGTCAGTCAAACAAAATAATTTAAAAAGCGCATATCTGCGCCCTATGTGTTTTTACGGTTCAGAGGGTATGGGCTTGCGTGCTGATAACCTTAAAACTCACGTGATGGTTGCCGCGTGGTCTTGGGGTGCTTATTTAGGTGATGATGGTCTGAATAAAGGTATTCGTATTAAGACATCGTCATTTGCTCGCCACCATGTCAACGTGACCATGTGTAAAGCGAAAGCCAATGGCAATTATATGAACTCAATGATGGCCTTACAGGAAGCGATACGTGACGGCTATGATGAGGCTATGTTGTTAGATGTAGATGGTTTTGTCGCAGAAGGCAGTGGCGAGAATATTTTTGTAGTACGCAAGGGCAAGATCTACACGCCTGATTTAACTTCTGCTCTAGACGGCATCACACGTAATACGGTCTTCGTGCTGGCGGAAGAGTGTGGTTACGAGATCATCGAAAAACGTATTACCCGTGATGAAGTGTATATTGCTGACGAAGTTTTTTTTACTGGCAGCGCTGCAGAAGTAACGCCCGTGCGTGAAGTTGATAACCGTACCATCGGTAACGGTGGCCGTGGGCCTATCACTGAAAAATTACAAACCATGTATTTTGACGTGGTTCATGGTCGTAGTGAGAAACATAGTGATTGGTTGACGTATTGTTAGTGTTTGTTCTGCTAGGCGTGTGTGTCTGGCACGTTAATTTTCAGTTTTTCAATGGGTGTTGTAGGCCCCCCAGAGACCTTGTCATCTGAAGAATCTGATAAATTTCGGGTGTAGCCTGCTGCACTACCACCTGTCCTCCATAATGTTTTAGGTCTGCGCGAAAGCCTAATTCACGTACTATATTTTTATTATTTGTTTTGTTACGAGTGTTTTTATGTCTAAGAGAGTTTTATCCCATTATCGGTTTTCAAGTTTTTTTGCTTTGATCAATAGAACGTGCAGATCTAGAAGAAAACAAATAAAAAAAACTATCCAGCTTTATAGGAATGAAAGCTTAGTGTCTGATGGTTGCTCTCTTTGTGGAAAAGAAAACTTTACCTTACTATCACAGGGTGATCGTTACGGTTTTACGCTAAACAAGCAGATATGCAATCACTGTGGGCTAGTGCAAACATATCCCCGACTATCACCTGAATTCCATAAGTTATTCTATACTCATTATTACAGACCCTTATACTTAAAAAGTACTACCGTAAATTATCAGTCAGTGTTAAATGAGCAGGTAGAGAAAGGGAAGCTATATTTAGAGCTGTTTAAAAAAGGTGGGTTAGAAAAAAAATTAAAAAACATTTCAGTCCTTGAAATTGGGTGTAGTTCTGGGGGAACCATCAGCACACTCAAACCTTTTGTAAAGTCAGTGCAGGGCTGCGATCTTGATGTTCATGCAATCACCTTTGCAAAGGAAAGGCTTGATGTGGATGTTGAGGTTAATATGCTGCCATCAATTTTACCTGAAGGAAGAAAGTTATTTATAATGTCTCATGTATTAGAGCATGTGTATAATCCCTTAGAAACAATTAAAGAAATAAGAGCACTGATGAGTGATGGGGATTATTTTTTTGTAGCAGTGCCTGGTTTGAATAAAGTTGCAGAAGGAGATTATAAAAATGATTTAAGGCGCTATTTTCATATAGCTCATGTGACAGATTTTACCGCGTCCACACTGAAAGCCATGTCACAAGAAGCTGGTTTCGATGATGTATTTATAGATGAAGATGTGCACGCTTTATTTGTAGCGGCTAAAAAAACAGTGTGGAAGCGTAATGAAAATGATTCCATAGATAATATTCGACGAATAGAAAAGACGTACAATGGTGTTTTTCCACACCTCTGAAAAATCACTGGTAAGAAATAAATCAAGAATATCATGGCTTCGGAAAATTTTCTGATTTCGAGATTGTGAATTGGTAAGAGCTTATGGCTTCCGTATGGGGGTACTTTGATGACATGTAGACATGTTCTATCGTGTTAGCCGCTCCATTTTCCACCTTTTTTTATACTTACCCCCACTGACAACTAATTTTATGAATTCAGCGCTGTTTAAATCCCCTCGATCTTATTTAACATTAGACAATATCGTCAATCTGTTGATCTTCCTTTTTCCAGTATTTATTAATGTGGTAAAAGGGACAGGAGATTTAATTCTTTTGTTGCTTGCCTTTATTGGCTTATGTCACCTGTGTAAAAACTTCAAAGAAGCGGTTAGCATTAAAAGTCTACGTTTTTTTAGTGTAATTACTGTTGGGTATTTTATCAGTTTGCTCTTGTCAGTATTGTTTTCCGGTGAGGCGGAAGAGCTATTTCGCTTTTTGGCTCGAGACTTACACTTTTTATTTGCGCCGCTGGTCTTTATTGCTGTGTCTAAAGCTAGGATTAATTGGCCTGCTCTACTGTTGGGGATAAAAGTCGGATTGGTTCTTGGGGGCTTAATTGTTTTTTTTCAGGCGTGGGACGGAAAAGTTAGACCGTCGGGGGTTATGAATGCCGGTGTATTTGCTAATTTGGCTGTGTTGAGCGTTGTCTTTTTAGCTGTATATATGTTCTTGTCTATCAGGAAAATCACGCTATTTTCTCTTGTGGCGCTATTGTTTGGCTTAGCAGCCGTTTTCCTGCCTAGTACAAGGGGGGCTATGCTTTCTGGGGTTTTATTGGTTGTTATTTTATTGTTTTTGGGGGTGAGGTTTTTTTCCATTAGAAAGCGAGTGATCAGTGCTTCCTTGCTGCTAATTATTATAGGCGTTGGCGGAGCCTCTATTCTTGATGGTTATGCAGCCGGCAGAATATCCGCTGCATATAATAATTTTTCATTGTGGGTGTCAGGGACTAATGGCAATACATCGACTGGTTTGCGCTTGGAGATGTATGCATCGTCATTAAAGGCGCTAGATGCCATGCCTTTTTTTGGTTACGGTTATAGAAATGCTAACCCTGTTGTTGCCGAATATGCTGCTGAGGGGTTACAGCGTCAGATTGCAGCCTTTAACCATCTGCATAACGCCTATATTACTAATCTCTTGTTTAATGGTTACTTAGGACTTATTTCTTTGCTGGCCTTATTATTCTGCCCGCTTATTTACTTTTGGAAACAATTAAGCAAACAGAAAGAATGTATGTGGAGTGCCAGTGGCTTTTTACTTTGTATCGGTTACGCAAGCTTCGGGGTGGTAAATGTACTATTTGGTGATGTGTTTATGAACGCATTTTATGTGTTTTTTCTCTCTATGACTTTATCTGGGTGTGTTTATTCACAGTCTGAATCAAATAATGCCCATAGAGATTAAGTGAGCCTGTACTTAACGTCTCTATGTAAAATCTTCTCGATTAATAGCAATATTTCGTTTTTCGTATAAGCAAGAAAAGTAAGCAGCCTGAATGCCTAGCCATAGTTGTGCTGTTGCGCGCTTGAAGTAAAAGATAGGTTCTCTGGGGGGTTTTTTTTGTGCCCCTACAGAAGAAACGGACGCACTGTGCTGTTGTGTGTTCCTTTCAATTCCATAGGCGCCGCAGCAGTCAAGTTGTACTGCGGCAGCAGGCTCAAGCTGATATTTTTTTAAATCTGGACAAGAAAAAATGTGAGCATCAGCAAGTGAGATGCCTGATTTTTCTGCGTGCTCTAAAATCTTCTGTGCGCCATTAGGCCATAAAATATAAGCTGCTGCCCCAGTGCGATCTTGCACCAGTTGAACCAAAGCGTTTTTGTCATCCATTGCTTCTTTGTGCTTTTGTACCCATTTTTTTCTATTTCTATTTTCTAAGACAATTAACTCCATGTTCGGCAAGAAAACCTGTTCTATTTTTTTTAAAATAGATGGGGTTTCCTTAGAAAGTAAAACGTCATCCTCCAAAATTAGAGCGGGTCTTTGTTTTTGCTTAATTATCTCCCATACTTTCCGGTGCGAGTAATAGCATGCTACCTCGGTAACGCGCATGGGGCGTTGCCAATCGTAGTAGTGTTTTTGGTACAGGTCATCTGAAATGTCATCAGTGGTAACGGCTTCTATTAAGGTGTAACCTAAGTCTAGCTGTTTAAGCTGATTCTCTTGAAATTCTCTGCGCTCGGTTGCAGTGCGAACGTTAATTAAATAAATATCTATCATTATGACCACCACCCTGTACGGTCTCGGTGATGCCGTTCTTTTAATCGTTTATAAACAGTATCGTGTTCATTTACTCGGTTAAATAATTCCAAAAATATGTCTCCGGCTATATCGTGCTTCGCTATTTTATCGATGCGCCAACGCATATTGCGTAGCGTGTCGTCAGTACCAACAGCTAATGCTGTAGTGCCGTCAAATAATGCGTGCCTTTTCTCCGATAAGTGCCTGATTCGTTCTGGGTCATCACTGGTATTATCGCAGCGGCTAATAAAACGCTCAGTTTCTTGTGCTTTTATAGTGTTGATTAAACAAGCGCAAGTGAGAGCCAGTGCTTGGGTGCGTTTGTCTGTTGAATGGTCAGCAAATGTATCTGCAGCGGCGACTAGCCATCGTGAATTCAGTGATTGCAGCAGGTGCGCTTTTTCTTGATGCCACATGCTTTCGAATGTCAAAAAATTGTCTTTTAATTGATATTCTCTACGTATAAAGACGATAATTTTTGCGTGAGTAAAACAAAGCTGACTTGAGCCAATAAATTCTCTCTCTAATGCAGTGAAATGCTCTTCTAGGCTATGAGCACTGCCGTGGGTATAGGTAAGACTATCGCCGCTAACGATGGTGTTTTTCTGTTGAATAAAATTCTTGTTGATAGACGACGCAAGTTTACCTGCATTAAACCGCCGTTTGTAACGATTAAAGGACAACCATTTTTCTATCGTCGTTTTTTTTCTGCGCGTCATGACGCTCTAGCCCCAATGAGATTATTCACGCCAGTAATCCTTTATCCAGGGGGTGGGTTGAATATGCCGATACCATTTCCCGCTAATACCTTTGATGGCTTCTGGCGGGTTAGGTAACCCATGAAAAATAATAATTTTTGCATCTTGAGGAATAAGCGGTGCGCTGAACCAAGACCGAAGCCAGCTGGGAGCACACTTATATTTGAAGCTGGGAACCCACTCATCTGTCCAGAATTCAAGCAAGCCTTTTTTATGAATCTCTCTAGATAAATAGGCTTGTTCATGTCGGACTTCATTGCGAATCTGCGCAACGTTTTTTTCAAAGTTTTCAAGAATGTCGTTATGCTCACCAATAACAAAGCGAAATACGGATGAATTGCCTTCTAGCTTTTTAGGTCGCTTTTTATCGTGAGCAATCAGAAATTGGCCGGGCTGGGTAAAAAAGACATCGATGTTATCAACAATAATCACATCTAGATCTAAGAATAATGCTTCGCCACTTAAGCCGCCAAAGCCTTTTGCCAGCACGCCCAGTTTTTTCCACCCTCGTTCAGGAATACCTTCGGGAAGGTTCAATACAGGTAGAGGTTGAACTTCTACTTCTTGGCGAATGCCTTCGGCGACCTCTGTAAAACAAACAATTCGAAAGGGGAGGGTGATATTGCGCTCGACCATGGCGTAGAGTCGGTTCACGTAGTCGGCTGGGAATTTGTTTCCCCACTTCATGCAAATGATATTGACGGTAGTAGTGTTGGCGATAGAGTTTGTCATTGAGGAATTACAGGTTATAAATAAAAAATTATACTATAAAAACTGCAGTCACGCGGTATTATTGACGCACAGCCAGCCAGCTTCCGCTGGTAAAATTTTCTCAATCAATACCAGTTTTGCAATAAATGGAAGCTCGCAGGGCTAGCAAGCCCGTGCCTCTAGTCTCCACTACCAAAAAAATTCGCGCTTGGCTTAGGTTTTTACTCCAGAAAAATCACCTTGAAACCGTGCATGAGGTGTGCCGCCAGCGTAATCGTAGAGGCCTTTTTATTGTCGAGAATTGCTGATGCTAAGCTGCGAAGAGAGCGCCGAGACTAAGTCATCCGCTACGGACTGCCATGTCCTCAATCGTGGTTTGGCTGCCTTTATGCGTGATTTAAGGTCAGCCAAATAATCGGGATCATCATTGAGTGAACGAATATGCTTTGACAGCTCCATAGGTGAATCCGGATCAAAATACAAACCAAGATCGCCACACACCTCTTTAAGCACGGGTGCAGTCGAGCAGATTGCAGGGGTGCCGCACCACAATGCCTCACCGGCTGGCAACCCCCACCCCTCCATTCGTGAAGGCATCAATACTGCGAGAGCATGTGCGTATAATGCTACCAAATCATCTTGCTCAGGGCTGGGTATCAGTTCAATGTTATCGCGCACGCTAGCCATGTCATCACTTTCGAGATGGCGCGCCATTTTCTTCCTGATGGCACCACAAATGACTAACCGCGGAGCCTTATAACCTTGCTCGGCCATATGCTTCATAGCATCAAACACCACTTCGAGATTTTTGCGCCCTAGAGTAATACCTACAGTCATTACATACGGAGAGGCTGGAATAGTGATCGTCGCACGATCACAATCACCCGGCGCCTCATGAACCAGCGGAATAGCTGTAATTAATGTAGGTGAAGGCAAGAGTCCTAGCTTAGAGAAGCCCAATGTATCCGTTTTGGTAAACTCAGAATTGGTCAATATCAACTCGCAGCTATTGAGCAGCTCCACATTATCATGCAAAAACATGCTCGCAAAATGTGCGGTCCTGTGCCTGAACTGCTTATGCAGGGGAATCATATCGTGCAAGAGTGGGTATAGCTCAAAGGTTTTTTCTTTCGCTCGGCACACGTGTAGTGCATCGACGAGAAATTTCGGTCTAGCCGCTGACACTATCACCTTATCAGAAAGGTCCAAGGTAATTACCTTGCCTCCAGATGCCTCCCATTGACGCAAGTTTTTGTGCTCCATCCACGGCTTAGTGAGTCGGAGCAACAGCCTTAAGGCCCAATAATACGGAGTAATATTGGCTACCACTCGGTACTCCGAGATGCCTTTAGGAACATTCAGCTTCACCTCGCCATTTGACTCTATGGTCGGAAATACTTCAATAAACCCACTGTGAGCATAAGAGAAAAAAGCATACCGAAACGCGGCATCTTTACGAATAAGCGCTCTTGCGGTTTCTTCAACCACACGCAGGATGCCGTACATTTTAAATTTGCCAGTAGAGGCGCGAAAAACTTCTGTTAGATCAAAAACGTACTGTTTCATAAGTGAAAGTCTACACTAAAAATGTCGTAGAGTTAGTCCGAGAGCAATAGCATCAATGGACCGATAGATGGGGAAAATTGCACATTGTAATTATAACAAGCAATGGTGGAGTATTTTGACTATCAAGTCAATGTGACTTACTCATAGTGTTAGACAGATTGCCAGCAAGCCGATGATGCGAGTGTGGTTTTTGGTCAAAGCTAAAAACAATCGTCAATCGCCAATAGAAAATTGACACGTGATTCTCTTGCTGCATCAATTTACTCGCTCTATAGCCTCACTAATCGACCTAAATTATTGGTGACATAATGGGTAAACGAGATCCGTTAACTTAAATGCGGATTCACCTCAAAGTGCAGTATTAGGGTGATGAGTATTAGAGTTATGAGTGTTTGTGGTGTTCTGAGTTGATGGCCTCTCTCGAAGCACTATTGGTAGCGCAGACTGAATGAAAATATAAGCGGACTAATGCGGCACACGCCCTCCCATAAGAGCTTATGTTTTGATAGCTTGATGAAGGATGGCGAAATGCACTATGAGCATGTTGAACAATCACCCAAAAAAAGGCTTGGTACTTAAAACGCCCAATGGTGTGATGTACGGGATTAAGCCAGCGGTGCATTAACAAGGTGCTAATACATTTATTTGTTCGTCATCTTGTTGTTTTAGCGCCATAAATAACGACTGCCCCATCACCAAATCGCTTACCCAAGGCGGACCAATGATTAATAGTTTAGGGCTTGTAGTATGGGCCTTGAGTAATGACGTGGCTACCGTTGTGCTTCTTGGTTATAGAGCCTTTTTAATGAATAGATAGGCGTTTATTGAGTAAAGCCGTTACAATACAAATTGATTTTTAGTTAGGCAATGTCTTTTGATCAGAGGCGCTGTAACTTTATTTGCTTATTTATGCGCTCATTCATTAATATTCAGTCGATCCCATATTGGAAATCATGCAAAAAACCAGCGATACCGCACTTTATTTACGGCTTTTATCTTATATAAAACCGCATTTACCTATGTTCATATTGGGTATTGTCGGTTTTGTTGTCTTTGCGCTTACGCAGCCACTTATGGCATGGTTGCTAGGTGAAATTACCGATGCAATCAACGAACAAGATAAACAGGCGCGTTACGTTATTCCTTTAATGGCGCTAGGTATTATTTTCGTTCGCGGCGTAGGCACGTTTATTGGTGATTATGGTATGGCGAGGGTGGCATTCGGAATAATCCATGCGCAGCGTCAAGAGCTGTTTAATCAACTAACGACGCTACCTAACGCATATTTTGATAGTTATAACTCTGGTGCACTCATTTCTCGTATCACGTTTGATGTGATGCAGGTCACCCAAGCGGTAACAGAGGCTTTAAAAATATTAATTCGAGAAGGGGCGACGGTACTATTCTTACTAATATATTTACTCTATCTAGATTGGCAAATCACTTTGGTTTTTGCTGTTATTGCGCCCATTTTAGGCTTTGTAGTCAATAAGATTAGTCGGCGTTTACGTATGCTAAGTTCTCGTATTCAGGCTAGTATGGGAGATATTACTCACGTATGCTCTGAGATGATTAATAACTTTCGAGTGATGCGAGTATTTGGTGGCGAGCAATATGAAAAACAGCGTTTTACCAGAGAAAGCCACAATAATTATAAACAGAACATGAAGTTAACGATCACTTCCGCTCTTGCAACACCCCTGACGCAGATGGTTATCGCGCTTGCGCTTGCGACGGTAGTGTTTCTTGCATTGAGCTATATGGAGGCGAAGACAGCGGGCGGGTTTATCGCCTATTTGACGGCGGCTTTTTTGATTCCTAAGTCAGTACGCCAATTAACCGAAGTGATGAATAAAATTCAGAAAGGTATCGCCGCATCAGAAAGTATTTTTGCTCAATTGGATGAAGCGGTCGAAAAAAATACGGGTAAGTTGTCAGGCATAAAAATCAGCGGTGAGTTAAGCTTTAAAGACGCTAGTTTCACTTATCCAATTGCCGAAAAGCCAGCGCTGCTATCCATTAACTGCCATATTGGCACAGGCGAAACCGTCGCTTTAGTGGGACGTTCGGGCAGCGGTAAAACGACCTTAGTCGGTTTACTACCGCGCTTTTATGATGTGAGTACAGGCGACATTTTTTTAGACGGTAAGTCACTCACTGATTACGATATTATATTTTTGCGTCAACAAATGTCATTGGTTAACCAAAATATCACTCTATTTAACGATACTTTATTCAACAACATCGCCTATGGCGATATGCAATCGATGTCGGAAGCTCAGGTGATCGAAGCCGCTAAGCAAGCGAATGCGTGGGAATTTATTGAGCAAATGCCCCTAGGTTTGCAAACGCTTGTGGGTGAAAACGGTACACGTTTATCCGGTGGGCAGCGTCAGCGTATTGCTATTGCTCGCGCCTTGCTAAAAGACTCGCCTATCTTGATTTTAGATGAGGCAACATCTGCGCTCGATACCGAATCAGAGCGTTATATCCAGCAAGCCTTAGAAACGGCAAGCCAGGGGCGTACCACCATTGTTATCGCTCATCGTCTTAGCACCATTGAAAATGCCGATAGAATTTTGGTGATGGAGCAGGGATGTATCGTTGAAGAAGGTACGCATAAAGAGCTAATACAGGCGAATGGCCATTACGCGCAACTCCATCAGCAGGGATTTAGTGAGTCTGCTGATATCAACAGCAATCCTTCCCGTTAGGTGCAGATGACCACACTATTGAACACGTATATAACGCTATGATGAGATGGATCTATACCCTAATATTCTATGGCTGCTTGCCATTGATTGTCGTTCGTCTGCTCTGGCGAAGTATCAAGGCGCCTTCATACAAAGGGCGCTGGGCAGAGCGTTTTGCTTATTATTCGAAAACGCGTAAGCCTGTCGATTCACCGACAGTGTGGTTACACACCGTATCGGTAGGTGAGACCATAGCCGCGTATCCTTTAGCCCTTCGTTTGCTCGATACTTACCCGCAATATAGTTTATTGGTGACCACCACTACCCCTACCGGTTCCGCACAGGTGCGGCGCTTATACACCAAAGAAATCGTATCCGGGCGAGTGCAGCATCAATATATGCCTTATGACCTTCCAGATTGCTTATCGCGTTTTGTGAGATATTGGCAGCCAGTGTGCGCTATCTTTATGGAGACAGAGGTGTGGCCCAATACGCTTGCTTGCTGTGAACAGCGCAGTATTCCCGCGTTGTTAATTAATGCGCGACTCTCGGAAAAATCTTGTAATGGTTATCAGCGAATGGGTACTTTCGCTGAACAAACTTTCTCTCGTTTTACCCATATCATTGCCCAGAGCGAAGCGGATGTTACTCGTCTGCGGATGTTAAGTAGGTCACCGATTAGCGTATCAGGTAATCTTAAATCAGATATTATGATATCCGATGACTTGCGCGAAGAAGCTGCGCGGCTAAAGAAAGAGTGGTCCTCGAATGGCGAAAAAACGCTCATTATTGCCGCAAGTACTCATAAGGGTGAAGATGAAATAATATTATCCGCATATCGTGAATTGCTGGCGGAGTATTCTTATCTGCGTTTAGTCATTGTTCCTCGCCACCCTGAGCGTTTCGAGCAAGTCGCACAATTATGTCGCGATCAGGGAGTCAATGTCGCGTGTCACAGTGAACCGACAGTAGTCACATCTGATACGCAGGTCATTATTGGCGACAGTGTTGGAGAATTAATGACGTTTTATGGCGCGTCTGACATTGTGGTGGTATGTGGGAGTTTTATCGAGCATGGCGGGCATAATATGTTAGAGCCTGCCGCTTGGGGCTTACCTACTATTAGCGGCGATAGTGTTTATAATTTCTCGACAATAGCCGCGGATATGCAGCATCAAAATGCACTAGTTATTCTTTCTAACGGAGATGAATTGACCGTATCATTGCAACGACTATTGCGATCTGCCAGTGAGAGCGCGTTACTCGGGAATAATGCTAAACGGTATGTGCAGCAAACATCGGGAGCTGTTCATAAAACGCTGGAGGCAATGACGCCTATTTTATCGCCATCAGTCTCTAAGTCATCGCTCGCTGACTAGCCTCCCGGGAGTGTTAGGTGAGAGCTTGTCGTTTCAAAAACCCCGTAACGTTCCCTATTTACGCGCAAGCACTGAACAAATAACGCAATGGGAGCTGCGCCTTAACGGGGTTAACAGTTTTCGTGTGGCTATCGTTTGGCAGGGAGGGCGTATTTTAAAGGCGATTGATGGCGCTTATTTTCACTGAAAAATTCAAGCGGCGTCAATTAAGATTCAGTCGTCACCAAACCTCTGTATTGTTTACCTAAGATTTTTTGTGCTTATCTTTGGGCGGTTAAATATTATAAGCAAGTAATAGCTCTGCTCGAATAATCATCAATCCTTTCTTTAGTTGGTCTTCGGGTTGCGCTCAGGCCGCACGCCGTTGCTATACCTGTTTCGGTATTCTCTAAAACAGCCATTGCCTGCTGTAATTCAAACGTTGTTTGTGTTTCAAAACCCCTGTGTCAACATAATTGTCGCCTATAAACGTCTAATTCTAGGCAATATTAATGAGTAAAAAATACAATCAAACATTTAAATCCGAGGCTGTAAAAAAGATGCTAAGCCGGGGTAAAGATACCACCATGGAGGACATCTCAGTTACTTTAGGTGTTGCGAAGTTTGTATCGCTAGGTTGAGTTGGCACGTAACAATCCTAGAACCTCGTGAAAGCTCGCTCGATAAAGAGAAAAACCCCAATGAGTGGAGCCTACAAGACTGTTACTTGTGGTCTTGTTTAAATTAGCTATTTTTTATTTTGTGTCTACACTGATAAATAAACACGAGGGGCACGAAACACCATGAAATACTTTTTTTTAATCGCAGCGCTTATTATTTCTTCAACAACAGCTCAAGCGGAAGTCTCCATCATTGCGATCGCAATTCCTGGGCTACACCAAAATGATGGTAATGGCGAATACGACCAAATCATTAGAAAGTCTGTCGTCGATAAGGGGCTGGCCAGCATAGGGGTATTGCCACCCTCTCGTGCAGAACAAAAATTCGAGTCCTGTACCAACTGTTGCCTGAGTCCTGCTAACACAAACAAGGATTTTTATGACTTCGGTACGGATGTTTTGGTTAGCAAACCTATGAGCACCGCGAAAATTTATATTTTTACAGCCAAAGAAACTGCACCATTAGATAGCCTAGATGACCTAAAAGGCAAGAAAGTAGGTGTTCGTAATGGTATGCCCTACGGCAAAACGTTTGATACAGCAGGCTTGAATACCAAAAGTGTCAGTACAATAGAGCTTAATATTAATAAATTAGATAGCGGTAGAATTGATGCCATGGTCTCTTATGTGCCCGATGCTTACGCGGCTTTTGAGTCATTAGGTATCCCCCCTTTTCCTCACAATAAAGACAAACCCATAGCGGTGCACCCAGATAGCTTGGTTTGTAAAGACGTGCCTCAATCATTTATCGATACCTTTAACTCTTCGCTTTAACGATGACAAAAAAACGAGGATACGTATGAAAACCGACATTCTTATAAAAAAAACATTTAATTGGCATGAATCTATATTTTTTAAATTTAACGCCCTTTGTGTGGTTATCATTTTCGCGGCCATCGGGGCGGTTAGCGTATTCGATTACTCAAGCGCCAAGAAAGAGAAAATGCTGGAAATGGAGCAGCAAACAAACACTGCTCTTATACGGTTATCTATCGGTCTCCCACCTGCTTTATGGAATTTTGACATCACTCAATTAAAGCAGATATTAGAATCAGAAAAAAACAATATATTTCTATTGGGAATAGAGGTGACTGATGGGAAAAAAACTGTTGTAGCCTCTAAAAAAGATATCGACAATGAGTACGTGTTTGTTACCAATCTTGACATTGATGGGCTAGTCAAAGAGACTGATTTGATTTATTCAGATGATGGTGAGACAAATACGATCGGCCGTGTAAAAATCATATACAGTGATGCTCCTATTATTGCAAAGCTTCATCGTATCTTCGTTACAGGCCTGTTTAAATGTGTGATGGTGACGCTTTTTGTTTCTATTTTATTAACGTTAATTCTACATTATATGATTGCAAAGCCGATAAAAAGGATTAATTCGGTTCTCCATAAAATCTCTTTAGATGATAATCTAACGCATAAATTACCTCAGTACAGCGGGGAGATTGGTAGTTTAGTTGAAGTTATTGAACATGTTATTGCTAATATTTGTGAGCTAGTACAACAAATCGTGAAAAGCTCTCAAGACGTAGGTGGCTCCTTAGGACAGGTAAGCAATATTTCACAAAATTCACGCAGTGGATTTATTCAACAAAGAGAGGTGTCACATCAATTAGTTAATTCCATTGATGAGATGAATAAGATAACAGACTCAATGGTAGCATGTGCTTTAGATGTTGACGAGCGTGCAGGTAATGCTGATATTGGTGCAGCATCAGCGCAAGATGCACTACTATTGACAGTTCAGTCCATTGACCATTTAGCGGAGGACATTTCCAAGGGCGCTGATGTGATGAATGATCTGCAACTGAATGTTGGTAATATTACTTCTGTATTAGATGTTATCCGTGGTATTGCAGAACAAACCAACTTACTTGCATTGAACGCCGCCATCGAAGCCGCTCGTGCAGGAGAACAAGGGCGAGGGTTTGCTGTAGTAGCCGATGAAGTCCGCACACTGGCAAGTCGCACTCAGGATAGTACGCAAGAAATACAGAGTATGACTGAAGCGCTTCAAGCTGGTGCTCATAAGGCAGCGCAAGTTATGGCCGCAGGTAATGAGTCGAGTAATCAAACCGTTCAGAAAGCGACATCAGCTCAATCCGCCATTGATGAGATTACTCTTGCCGTCAAAGATGTCCACGGAATGATTACTCAAATAGCTAATGCCGCAAAAGATCAATCGCTAGCAAACAAAAAAATCTCTAAGAGCATTGAAAAAATAGTTGTCATTGCCGACAACTCGGAAAAAAGCTCAAACCAAATTGATGAGGCACTGGTATCGGTTAATCAACTTTATCAGGACTTAGGCAACAAAGTGTCAAAATTCACCATATAATCATCTGTAAATAATTACGTGTTATGGTATTTGAAGACTTATATTCTTTTAACAATTTTCCGGATATTGGTAGCCCAAAGAAGTGTATATTCTCTCTTTATTATAAGATGGTGGTTCTGAGCTTATCTGTTGGGTTTGTGGAGCAGGACCTCACTCAAGTGTACCGATCCATTACAATACGTTGTTAACTCTAGATATTTGCATTCTGTAAAGGCTCTTCTCCGCTTACGTGAGGTAAATTATAGTGTTTGATAGAACATAGACTGATCATCTGGCAGTGAAGATTGCCGTATTTTGAGCTTAAAGAACTCGGTATCTTTGATGCCTCTTACTCGTTTTCGAATCATTACAAGACTGATATTTTCCACCTCTATTCTGGCGCTGGTCAGCGTGTATTTAGCGTAATTACAAATCCCCTTGACATGTTTTCTGAGTGACTTAGCAAATTTTTTTAGATACCGCATATTCGTCTCATCGGCTATAAGGCACCACTGCTCCAGATTGGCTTGTATATCCTTAACGGTTTTCGCTTTCCATAGCGCTTGCAATTACTCGTTAAGCATATAGAGCGTATTTAAATTAACGTTTCCTTGAGCAACGTCTTTAGTTTTTCAGTTTGTGTATCACTGAGTTTATCTGTATTTTGTAATAACAGCTAAGGACTGGTTTTCATCAGCTCTTTATCTGCCCTGTTGGCTTTTCTATCTTCAATTCCGAGTTGATTGCTGATCGTCTTACTGTAATTTTTCATAATATGAGAGCGATCAACAACAATATCAGCATTGGGCAAGCAATCGCGAACGTCTTGATGCTAAGCAGGCCCCATATCCATCGCTACAGCCTCGATATTTACAGCGGTTTCAGGTGGTAAACGCTTTAGAAAAGTTGAAAATACTTCGGCGGTACGACCCGTTTCAATACCGATCAAATGCCCCGATACCATGTCATAAATTACCGTCATATAGTCATGTCCTTTGGCCCTTGCTGCCTCATCAACCCCCAGATATTTGAGGCATTTCAATACCGTTTCCCACCGTAGGGGTAAATGCCAAGATACGGTGCTGATACTCATGTGGCGGCATAAGCCGCTGACCAATTGGCAGAAACGTGCGTTGTATCGACTGCCTTTATCAACGAAGTCAGCGGCCTTGAGTAATAGTCGGCTGGTACTTGTCGCCACCTGTGCTAATTCAATTTCTAAGTAGCAATCCAAGCCACAAAGCGGTAAATCACGAATCGTTCTTAATGCTAGCGGGTTTATTATTGGTCGGGTCAACGACTCGAAAACGACGATCTCTGCTACAGGTTATGTTTAGGCGTTGGCGATCTAAATCGTGCTGAACTTGTTTGACACGCTGGCCAGGAAGGTTCAGCATTTGGCTGGAGATGTTAAGACTCAAGTGCTTACCGCCTATAAAGTTGAGAGAAGCCTTATAGTTCATCAGATTGCGCTAGTCTTAGCATCTTTTTACCTCACGAAAGCGGAGAAGAGCCAATTTAGTTATTACCTCTTGTACGAGTGTGGAAAACTTGGCGGGAGCTTTGGGTGTTCCGACTTGGGTGGTGTTAGGAAACGGCTGATTGGCGTTGGTTGTTAGAGCGCCGAGACAGTTCTTGGTACCCTAGTGTCCGCTTATTTCGCCAGCAGAAACGCAGCAATTGAGACGAGGTTTTTGTTCGCATAAGAGAAGCCTTGCAACATTTAGTGCAAGGAAAATGAAAAAATTCAAGCGGCGTAAGTAAGATTCAGCCGTCACTAATCCTCTGTTTTTTCACCCAAGCTTTTTTGTGCTTATCTTTTGGCTGTTAAATATTATAAGCAAGTAATAGCTCTTCTCGAATAATTATCAATCCCCTCTTTAGTTGGTCTTCGGGTGATGCGTAGTTAATACGAATACATTCACGCTGGTGAGACCAGTCCTCGTCCATGCCAATAAAAAAATCCTCGCCGGGGATGATGAATACTTTTCGTGCCTTTAAACGTTGATACAGTACCTTTGACGAAATTGGTAGGTCTTTAAACCACAACCAAAGAAAAAATGCGCCTTCGGGTTTATGAATGTAAATAGGCATGTCGCTGAAAACATCCTGTGCTAACGCCAGCGCATCCTGCATTCTTTTTTCATAGTAAGGACGAATGACATTGTCGCGCAGATGAATAATGTCTTTAGATTCGATAAGGCGTGTCATCAGGCTTGCGCCCATATTGCTGGGGGACAAGCATAGCGTTCCGTTCATTGCAGACATGACATTGATGATTTCATCTTTGGCAATGACGATCCCTGTACGTAGGCCCGGTAAGCCTAGCTTAGATAGCGACATGCCTAAGATAATATTATCGTGCCAATATAGTTCCGCATCAGTATAGATAGTACCGGGAAATGGGGCACCATAAGCATTGTCGATAATCAGTGGAATGCCATTTTCTTTGGCGAGCGTGTCTAGTTTAGCGAGTTCATCGTTAGTAATGACATTACCCGTAGGGTTAGTCGGGCGAGATATACATATGGCGGCGATATCTTCGGTAACCGTTAATGCGTCAAAATCAATGTGATATTTAAACTGCTTGCAGTCTAGGTATTCTATCGTCGGTTGTTGTGAGGTAATCATGTCGTCGGATAAGCCAAGTTCTCGATAGCCAATGTACTCAGGGGATAATGGGAATAGAATTTTCTTTTTCGAACCATCTTCCATGTCACCCGCTAGAAGGTTGAATAGGTAAAAAAAGCTATTTTGGCTACCGTTGGTTAATGCGATATTGTTGCGGGTGATCCCCCAATCATATTGCTCGTTGATAAAGTTAACTAGAGCATCGATAAATTGATTTTCGCCCTGCGGAGAGCTATAAAACCCTAGCGCTTTATCAAACTGCCCATTATCGATAATTGCCTGCATTTCTTGGCGAAACGTTTCGACTGCGGTCGGAATAAGCGCTGGGTTCCCTCCGCCCAGCATGCACGTCTCAGGATCGTTACTGTTAACCGCCTCACCTAAGTCCTGCATCAACGCAATAATACCCGACGCTTGGGTGAACTTTTGTCCAAATGCAGAAAACGGTTTCATGTATCAGTGCCTTTAGGTTTTTTTTTATAGTGAGTTAACTGCGCTCATTATTGGGAAGGTTAACGTGAAGTTACTTCGTTAGCAATCAAAAACAAGGTAAGATGTAAGCGTAAATGATTGTTTTTACTGGATTTACACGCATGACGTTGCGTCAATAGCGTATTGATTGAGTGTGTAAATCTTGAGGATGCGCGACATTTTTCAAGAATAAAGCTGAATATACTGAGCGAGTTCACGTAGCTTACGAATGGCTGTTGTTTTCACACTTCCAGCACTGGCCAAAATTAGCAGGGTTGTCTTCCTTACATTGCTGGCATTGCCACGGCGGTATGTCATCTGATGAGTCGCACTGAATCTCTTTTAGTAGTTGAATGGCTCGGTTATGCTCGCTATCGTTAACGACCCATAATTCCATCCACGCATCTAGCGGTGCTAAGTCACCCATGGCACCGACAGAAAATTCATTTTTTAAGTGTGTCTGTATGTCGGCATTATCAAGAATATTCTTTGCATTACTAACAAATAATCGGTTCTCATGGGTATAGGCTAACTTCATTTTTATCCGCCGGTTTATGGTGTGACGCAGAAGTAGTTAAGGTTGATTCGGTGCTAGTGAGATTGCCGTAGCGTCTTGCTTGCTCTCTTCGACTCGAAAACCTTCTAAAAGTGCAGCAATAAAGACCATTATTCCGCCGATCAATTCATTGGTGGTCAGTTGACTTTGCGTGATAATGATGACGGATCCAATAGCGACGACTAACTCCATAACAATAATAATAGCCGAACGGCTGGCCTCTATTCGCGTGACGGCCCATTGGCTGCCCACAGTGATCAGCATAATCCAGCACAATCCATAAATAGAGGCGAATATCAAGGGGGTTATATCGGTTGTATCTGAAGTGACTAAAGTGATGGCGGCTTCAACGGGCGGGAAGACCCATAAAGAAAAGCCAATAAAGATGACGCAGCCAATAAACATAAAGCCTATTTTACTTGCCAGCGGTATGTTGGCTGTAAACCGAAATAGAATATTGCTAGCAGCAAGGCCTAGGCCAGATCCTAGTGCTAGCGCGTCGACTACTGTAAACGTAGTCCAAGATACTTGCCATGCTTCAAGTATGCAAACAGCGCCGCCTAAGCAAAAGAACAGGGCACACATTCGACGTCTGTCAACACGTTCGTTCAATATCCACCAGCCGCCCAGCATGCTCCATACCGGCAGCATATAAAATAAAATAGTCACCCTAATAACGTCGCCCTTTGCCATCGCCGTTTGAAATGCCATATTGGCGAACCCGCCAAATACGCTCAGTAATAGCATTAGGCCTATTGCTGGCAACCACAAATGGCGTTGGCGATACATCCAGGGTAATAAAGCAATGGCAGCACTACTAAAAGCGATAAAAATAAGCTGCTCTGCAGGCAAGCCCATTTGTTGAATGGTTTTGATCGGTATCCATGTGAGCCCCCAGCCAATAGAGCTGAGCAATAAAATGATCACCGGTAGGCGCTGTTGCATATAACGTGCTCGAATTGACAATGTCTGAGGTGTTATGAATGATGTTACGCGATATGTTGCGCCGCGCTTACACATTGACTTGGTACATTATGGGTTATACAAGCCCCCTACCCGAGTCGAGTGTGGCGGCGGTTCGTTAAACGGTGGAATCTCTAGCTCATTGAATGTCTAGTGAATCGTTAAGCTGATCGATATCGCTGACCTGTAACAGACCCGACGCCTGCTTAAGCAGTAATGTATTGATAATATAGTCGTAAAGCGTGTCTAAGCGATTGCGTTGGGCCTGAAATAGATTACTTTGCGCGTTGACCACGTCAACAATATCTCGAGTACCCGCATCATAGCCTGCTTTGGTCGCAGACAAGGCGCTTTCGTTAGAGAGGATAGCCTGTTTGCGCGCTTTTAATTGTGCGATATCTGTGGTGACTGAGAGATATAGTGAGCGCGTGTCGTGTATCGTGCTGCGGCGTGTAAATAGTAAGTCTTCTTGGTCGCGAATCGACGTTTGTACTGCTTGTCTTTCTCTTGCAGATAAGCTGCCACCGGTATAAAGAGGCATATTAAAATTGATGCTGAATGTAGTAGTGGCGGAGTTGTTATCAGCCCTAGTCGAGCCGGCGGTATCAATGTCGGTATTGCTATCGCTGTAGTTAATACTGCCTGTTAGAGTGGGTAAGTGATTGCTTTTAGCTGCCTTTGCCCCTAGTTGACTGGCTTCAGCACGAAGATTACTTACTTTTAACGATAGATTGTTGGCCAACGCAAAGTCTACCCATGCCTGCTTGTTTTTTGGCTCGGGTTCCACCACTTCAAAGTTTTCTTTTAACGGGACAATATCATCATGCAGTTTGCCGGTAATTACGGTCAAAGCATCTAGTTGTATGCCTACGTTTGCTTCACTGTTAATGCGGTTAGCGGTGGCGCTATCATAAGCGGCTTGAGTTTCATGTACGTCATTGATTGATATTAAACCTACCTCATAACGCTGTTTGGTTTGCTCTAATAATGTCGCTTGGGCTTTTTCTTCCGCCGTGTCGGTTTGTAGTTGGTCTATAGCTCTAAGCGTATCAAAGTAGGCCTGCGCACTACGGATAATTAACTCCTGTTCGCTGGCTGCATAGGTCGCCTGGGCAAGTTGCGCCTGTGATTTGCCTTGTGCGTAGGTGTTCCACGCGTTTGTGTTAAGCAGTTGTTGAGTAAGTGCAATGCCATAAGTGTTGTTGTCGGTATCTGTTTTACTTGATGTTGAACCGCTGTTGTCGGTATTGGCCCGGCTAACACTGGCGGTGCCCGTAATCTGTGGACGAAGCACCGCGCGGTTAATGGCGGCGACTTCTTTGCCCGCTAGGTATTCTGCGTAATCCGATTTTAGCTGGTGATCATTCGACTGCGCGAGTGCGTAAATCTCCCTCAGCGAGTCGCGCTCGGCATAAGACAGTGGAGCGATAACGAGAAATATTAACGCCATCGTTAACGCCAACGTTCGATGAGGTGACTTAGGCGTTGAATCCAACACGTTCATATGCGGGTAACGAGCTAAGTAGGCAGTCAGTAGTGAAGAGCGAAAGCATATATTCATAGCGTTATTGGCACCTTGGGCGCTGACGAAAATTCAAAAATGTAGTGTAGCTTTTTACTCTCGTAAGGTCGATACCGGATGACATGACGGATCACCTATCGACGGTAGTAAACAATTTAAAATGAGCCAGTGATAACGAATATAACGAATATGATGAAATCGGGTAGAATCATTCAATAGGGTTGTTAGGTGTTGATGTCCGTTTTCAGCAGGCAAAGTAGTAAGGTGCTGCGATAAAATGGTACGATTTAATCGTAGTTAGGGTAGCACCTAAAATAGTGAGGTTGAACAGCGGAGCGGAAGCATGAAGTGAAAAATGACAAACAAAAAATCAATCGCTTAAGAGGTGCCGTCGACGTGTCTAAAAATAACGTAGAAGTCCTAGATCGAGAAGTTATGTATCAAGGCTTTTTCGCCATAGAGAAAATCAAATTACGGCACCGCTTGTTTGATGGAAGCTGGTCATCCCCGCTGACCCGAGAGTTGTTCGTCAGAGGTCATGCGGTTGCTGCGGTGGTTTATGATCCAATAAATGGGTTAATTGGCCTCGTAGAACAATTCCGTGTAGGGTTGTTAGACGACATGGAACACCCTTGGTGCAAAGAAGTGGTAGCGGGCATGTCAGAAAAGGGCGAGTCTTCTGAGCAAGTCATGCGTCGTGAATTACAAGAAGAAGCGGGTATTACCCCCACAGCGCTTTACCCAATTTGCGATTATTATAGTAGCCCAGGCGGCACTAATGAAAAGCTAATGCTTTACTGCGCCATCGCTGATTTGAGTGATGCCGGGGGTATTTATGGCTTGCCTGAAGAAAATGAAGATATTTATTTTTTTACCTGCCGTGAAGAAACTGTGCTGGCTAATATATATAATGGTGATTATGGTAACGCGGCCACCTTAATTTGTCTGCAGTGGCTGGCAGCTAACAAGCACCGCTTGTCTATGTCTGGCTATAAGTGAGGTTGTGCGGTACAAGTTATATTGTGTTAACAGATAAAAATTAGAGGTTGCTCCATTGTCTAAAGTATTACCATCTCAAACACTGGCGCGGGCACAGCGTAAAAAGCGCTATAAAGTCGATTTGCCTGCGCAGTTGATCGAGTGCGAAATGAATTATCATCGCCTGCTGCGATTATTAAATAATATAAAAGAGCTTGCAGTAGGAAATATACAGCACTACATAGTGGGCGACCATGCGGTTGCAGAAAGCAATTTCCGTGTTACGGTGCTAGAGCAGACAAAATATACGACAGTAGTTCACATTGCGCAGCTATTTACCTTGCAAAACACCAGCTCTTTGACTAAAAATGACAATATGCCTATCGGAAGTTCTCTAAATGAAGGGCTTCCCGTTGATGGCGGCTTAATAGACCGGCGTTTATCTGAAAGTGATTTAGCCAATGCCCGTCAAATAAATACAGTTGAGCCGGTTGTGAAAGGCAGTGCTAAACAAGGTTTGGCAGTATCGACCGTTTACCAAGGTGATGTGCGCTTGTACCATGATGCCAATGTTGCAGAGGTGGTGAAGTGCCAGCGCTACCAAGCGTTTGCGCCACGCTATGAGTACCCGAATGTGGATATGCATCAAATCGATGAGAAGGTGCAAATGAACCGTTTTTTAGGTGCGCTGTTAAATCATTGCTTATCGCACGGACGCGTAGCGGGGAATGTGATACCCGTCAATACTTAACGCAGTGTGCATAATGGAATTGAAATAATCAATGGTAAGGCAATAAGCAAAAAGCAGAATGCATCGGCTATACCTCGCTTTTAAAAGTGATGGTGAGCGACCAAAACCGGTAAAGGCACGTTCTAAATGTCCACTATACATAGACCACAAAATAATTATCGTTATTTATGAATTCGCATCCTGTTCGCATCACACAAATTACCGATTGCCATTTAGGTGAGTCCAGTGGCGATCGATTATTGTCGATGAATCCCGACGAGGGGCTGCATGATGTCCTAGCATTGATGAACCAGCAGCACCCCAATAATGATTTATTACTGCTGACGGGAGATTTGGCTAACGAGCCATCTCCCACTGTATATAAACGCTTGCATAATCTTATTGAGCGGCAGGTGACATACCCTTTTGCTTGGTTAGCAGGAAATCACGATGACCCTGAGATGATGAAAGCGGTGGGCGATAAAGTCAATATTGCCGTGCATGCGCTGGGCAGCTGGATAATTATATTGTTAGATTCTCGCGTGCCCAACGAGACCTATGGTGAGATTAGTGAAAATCAGCTAAAGTTTTTGCAGCGAACTCTCGAGCAACATACCGATAAGCATATTATGGTGAGCTTGCATCATCAGCCAGTACCTATTAACAGCGCATGGATGGATCGTTATATTGTGCGCAATGCCGATGATTTTTGGCATATCATTAATGCGTATTCACAAGTCAATATTGTGTTGTGGGGGCATATTCACCAAGAGTTTTCCGATACCTACAACGATATTGCGTTACTCGCCACGCCGTCGACCTGTGTTCAGTTCAAGCCCAATCAACATGATTTTTGTCTCGAGAACACGATGCCGGGGTACCGTTGGTTTGAGCTTAATAGTGATGGTAGTTTCGAGACCGGTGTGGAGCGTGTAGCCCAGAAAAGCTATGGGATAGATTTTTCATCTGTAGGATATTGATTCTCACTAACAAGCCATCTAATAAAAAAGGAAATACCATGGAATACTTTATTGACGGCTTTAAGAATTTTGCTAACTTTTCTGACGGAGCGCGACGCCAGTAGTGCTGGATGTTTGTACTGTTCAACTTTTTGATCGCCCTAGCGATTGCTATCGTTGAAGGTTTTTGAGGTACATTCTTTATATCCCCATTGTTTGCTTTGGTGATGCTGGTCCCTAGTATTAGTATTGCGACTAGACGTCTGCACAATACAGGTAGAAGTGGTTGGTGGCAGTTAATTAGCGTCGTTCCGCTTATCGGTATTATTGTACTGATCGTGTTCTTGGTTCAAGACAGCAAGCAAGACAATGAATATGGGCCAAACCCAAAAACTTCTGAAATGATCTAGACAGTCCCGTACAATGCTTAAAATGTCACTAGATAAGCGCTAGTGGTATTTGTTATTATTTCGATATGTCTACGCTGCTGTATATTCACGGCTTTCTCAGCTCCCCCCTTTCCCATAAAGCGCAATCAATGCAGCGATGGTTGCAGTTGCATCGCCCCGATATTGAATACCTTTGCCCCTTGTTAACCCCATATCCTGATGAGTGCGCGTCGACGTTGGTTGCTATTGTCGAGCAAAAACTTAAAGAGCAGCAAATGGGCGGGCAAGCACTTAGTGATGACAATACTCTTTATTTGATGGGAAGCTCAGTGGGCGGTTTTTGGGCAACGTACTTGGCCGAGCGTTATAACCTACCTGCGGTATTGATTAATCCAGCGGTAGACGCCGTGAATTTGTTGCCAGCGTATATTGGTCAAGCACTCAAAAATTATCATACCGACGATACTTATTGCCTGAAGGCGGATGACTTGCAGGCACTCTCGCGTTACGATACGGCCACGGTGCGTCGACACGACAACTATTGGTTGTTCGCTCAAGAGGGCGACGAAACCTTGGATTACCGTTTGGCCGTGAGTCAATACCGGCACTGCCGACAAACCATCGAACCCAGCGGAGACCATAGCTTTCAGGGGTTTGATCGTTTTCATGGTGATGCTATTAAGTTTTTTGAGAACCACCAATAAAGAGTTATCATAAGAATCACCATGAGAGCTAGCAAGGCTATATCAGACATTGCATAAGCGAGTTGAATCCACGCAACTTAACAACCGCATTTTATACCCGCTAAACGAGATAAGAAAAACTACATGGCAAATTATTCCTCCGAAGATATTGAAGTCCTCACCGGGCTTGATCCCGTTAAAAAACGTCCTGGTATGTATACCGAAACCACCCGCCCCAATCATCTTGCGCAAGAGGTAATAGACAATAGTGTTGATGAGGCATTAGCGGGCCATGCAAAAACCATAGAAGTCACACTACATAAAAACCAAGCTGTCACGGTAAGTGATGACGGTCGTGGGATGCCGGTAGACATGCATCCGGTCCAAAAAAAGCCCGGTGTTGAAGTCATTCTTTCAACGTTGCATGCGGGGGGTAAATTTTCTGATAAAAACTATGAGTTTTCAGGTGGTTTGCATGGTGTGGGGGTGAGTGTGGTGAATGCGCTCTCGCAAAAATTGGTCGTAAGCATTAAGCGCGATGGCAAAGTACACGAAATTGAATTTTCTCATGGTGACAAAGTAAAAGATCTTCATGTGACGGGGGCGTGCGGTAAGCGTAATACCGGTACAACGGTTTACTTTGTGCCAGCCCCCCATTATTTTGATTTCCCTAAGTTTTCTGTTTCTCGGTTGCGCCACGTACTGCGCGCTAAAGCCGTACTATGCCCCGGCTTGAAAATTATTTTTAACAACGAACAGTCTGCGGAAACCGAAGAATGGTATTACGAAGACGGCCTAACAGACTATCTTAGTGATGCGACGCGCGGCTGGGAAGTTTTACCCTTAGCCCCCTTTACCGGTAGTTTTAGTGGTAGCACCGAGGCCGCTGATTGGGCAGTACAATGGTTGCCCGATGGCGGAGAAGTGACACAGGAAAGTTACGTTAACCTTATTCCTACGGCGCAAGGCGGCACGCATGTGAATGGCCTGCGTACCGGCTTATTAGATGCGATGCGTGAGTATTGCGAATTTAGAACCTTGCTGCCGCGCGGTGTTAAGCTCGCGCCCGATGATATTTGGGTGAGCTGTTGCTTTGTGCTTAGTTCAAAGATGAGCGATCCACAATTTTCGGGTCAAACCAAAGAGCGCCTGTCATCGCGTGAAGCAGCCGCATTTGTCTCCGGTGTAGCAAAAGATGCATTTAGTTTATGGCTAAACCAACACACAGAAGATGGCGATAAACTCGCTGATTTTTGCATCGGTAATGCACAAAAACGCGTGCGGTCTAGCAAAAAAGTCGCGCGTAAAAAAATTACCCAAGGGCCTGCGTTACCTGGAAAGCTAGCGGATTGCTCTAGCGCCGACCCCGAGCGCGGCGAATTGTTTTTGGTGGAAGGCGATTCAGCGGGTGGCTCTGCCAAGCAAGCCCGTAGCCGAGAATTTCAGGCGATTATGCCGTTGCGGGGTAAGATTCTGAATACCTGGGAAGTGGATAGTTCAGAAATATTAGCGAGCCAAGAAGTACACGATATCTCTGTGGCGATAGGGGTCGATCCCGGCGTCGATAATCTAGAAAAACTGCGCTATCACAAGATATGTATTTTGGCGGATGCTGACTCCGATGGTCTTCATATCGCCACCTTGCTGTGCGCGTTATTCTTACGCCACTTTCCCGCATTGGTCAATAACGGCCACATATTTGTTGCGATGCCACCGCTGTTTAGGATCGATATCGGTAACGACGTGTACTACGCGCTCGACGAATCAGAAAAAAAGGGCATATTGGATCGCATTATCGCTGAAAAGAAAAAAGGCAAAGTGAACGTGCAGCGCTTTAAAGGTCTAGGTGAAATGAACCCTTTGCAATTACGTGAAACCACAATGGATCCAGATACTCGGCGGCTCGTACAACTGACTGTTGATGCCGAGGATAATGCACATCAAATGCTGGATATGTTGCTCGCGAAGAAACGTGCAGCAGATAGAAAATCGTGGTTAGAAGACCGCGGTAATTTAGCGGATATCAGTTAGCCTTTTCCCGTCACAGTTTGGCTGTATTCGGCTGGGTAGTTTGACGTATTCAGAGACGGTTTCGCTAAAAATCAGAATTTTCTTAATTTCAGCGAGGTGTTGTTATTAATATCGGCTAGTGAGCGTGGCCTGCTAAAAAGTAGGCTAACAAGCGTAGCCTGACATTTTACAGAGTGGTTATTGGACAAGTGAAAAATATGAATATAAATGATCTTCCGAATGATGCGGGTATTTTAATTTGCGGCCACGGTAGTCGTGCAAAAATATCAGCAGAAGAATTTAGCTTGCTGGCTAAAGGTCTACGCGCCCGCGTGCCTAGCTTGAAAGTGGAATATGGTTTTTTAGAGTATTCCTCACCTAATATGCATATGGCGTTAGATCGTTTAGTCGAGCAAGGCGTTAAAACCATCTATGCGGTGCCAGGGATGTTATTTGCGGCGACTCATGCACAAAATGATATTCCGTCCGTATTAACCACGTATCAAGCCAAGCGTGAAGGTTTAACGATTGAGTACGGTCGCGAATTGGGTTTACACGACGAGATGATAAAAGCGTTCCAGATGCGTATCTTGAATGCTATGGGCTACGATAATGCCCCCGCTGCTGGCGAGTTATATGACACTATGCTGGTGGTTGTGGGCCGAGGGACATCGGTGACGTCAGCCAATGCTGAAGTCGCGAAGTTGACGCGTACGGTGTGCGAGAATTTGGGTTTTGGTTGGGCAGAAACGGTCTATTCCGGTGTGACCTACCCATCGGTAGGGCGTGGTTTAGAAATGGCGGTTAAGTTGGGCTACAAAAAGATTGTGGTCGCGCCGTACTTTTTGTTTGGGGGCCGCTTAATTGACCGTATTATGGGTTACGTTGATAAGGTCGCTAGCGAAACCGCTGATGTGACATTCATGCGTGCCGAGTATTTGCGCGATCAAGATCACGTGATTAATACATTTATGGCGCGTATTGATGAAACGATATCGGGTCAAACCGCGCAATCAGGTCAGTTAAGTTTAATGGATGATTTTAAAGCACGATTAGCTCGCGGCGAAGTCAATGTACACCACCACCATGCTGAGTTTCAGCCAAAGCCGACTGATGATCATTCAACGGGACAGGAGCCTTCAACGGATAAAGAACACTCGCACGGGCATTCGGATGGTAAAAACCACGCGCCTGATGATTTGCATAGCCATTCTCACAGCCATAGCCATGCACCCTATAAGCATATTGGCCACCCTAACGGCCCGCGTACGATGGTCAACGACAATATCTGCTGCTGTTTTATGCGGCAGTTCCCACAACATATTATTGATGAAGAAAAAGCTGTTAAGGTCGAGCTACCCGGCACTCCAGCGTGTAAAAAGTCTCGCTAGCGCTCGATCATCAGTGTGCTCATAAATGTCTATTTACAAGTGCTTAGCTAAAGCCCCTCGCTTTACTGCATCCATTATATGAGGGGTAATAATGTACGAAGCCGCGTTTAATTTTTTTCTTGCTGTTGGTATTCGGGATAAAGACGTGGCGACACTTATTTTATCGAGGGAAAATAAAAAAAATGTATTCTCGGGTCAGGGTAACTTGGTATTTACTTTGCCTGTATTGCATCAGTGGTTAATGGCTTATAGTGATCGCGTGAGTTCCTCTTATGTGGATTTTCGCAAGATACTGTATGCAAGTGAGCTAAATGCGCAGTTAGCAAAGCAGGGCTATTATATCGCCCTCTACCAGTCCTCGCCAACTAATCATGTGGACAGCAATTGTTATTTTTTTTCTAGGCTACCCGATTAGGCGAACAGCTCCAGTCAATACCTAAGTCCGTTAGGCTTCTAGTGAACAATCATATGCGCTAATCTTGATTAGCTGCTACAATCGCATTCAACGATTCAGGTGCTCTGTATAGCCTTTATTGACGGCGTTTTTCATGGCGTTTCTAATGTAGGTGGTAAAGAGATAATCGGGAAGTACGGTAATAGCTATAGGCTCAATCCGTCGCTGCCCCCGCATCGGTATAAGAGAAACCTACGCAGATTGCCACAGGCAATGTAAACCACTGAGCCATATTGTGCTTGGGAAGGTGTAGGTCTTACTGTGATAGTGGATAGTGCTCCGGCTCTATACCCTATCGTTTTTCTTAGAGCCCGAATACCGGCCTGTTTTATCACTTCATATTGCACGGTGGGTGCATAGACAAGGTATTCAATTATGACAACACATATCACATCACATTCTTCTCTTCAGTCAGTCGATGCGACATCTGCTAGCACCATGCGTTTACAGAGTATGGGTGCCATGATGTTTGGTCTTACACTGGTATTAGTCGTCGGCTTTTTGCCTACGGCGGCAGCCCATAATGCGGCGCACGATACGCGACATGCATTAGCGTTTCCTTGCCATTAATAATGTCGCTAGTCTGCTTGTTTTTTGCTGAATTCTCAGGCCAACCTGAAGAATCTATAATTTGTCAGAGGTTTCTTAGTAATCCATTAACCATATGTAGATTACTCGTATAAAAATCTCGCTATCCATAAGACATCAATAGATTTTGTAACTCATCAGCACTGTCCATAACTGTTCAGATTACAGTCAAAGCTGTGCAGAGCAAGGCGGAAAATTCGAGTTTACAAGTGTAAATGATCATTTTGTAACGTAGTTCAGTGCGATGTTGAATAAAAGCTGGTAGATATTAGATTTTTATCATCTGTCGCCCCTGTCTTAGGAGATATATTATGTTGTTTCGTCGCATTATTCTTAATGCTATTTTTGCTGGTATAGCAGGCGGCTTATTGTTAAGTCTGGTGCAAGTGCTCACGATGAACCCCATTATTTTTGCTGCCGAAGCTTACGAAATAGCTGGAACTGAAGTGGTCGCTTCTCATGCCTTAGAAACCGTACCGGAACCAACGCCTAATCATCACGGCGATGAGCACTCCCATTCCGATAGCCATAGTCATTCACATGATGCGTGGGCGCCAGCTGATGGTGTAGAGCGAACCAGTTATACAATATTTGCCAATATCTTTGTGGGCATTGGGTTTGCTGCAGTGTTGTTGTCGATCATGACGCAGATACAAGTACAGGGGGTTGCACAGCTTACGGTAGCCAAAGGTTTTTTGTGGGGCCTCGGCGGTTTTATGGCATTTTTTGTGGCACCAGGCATTGGTATACCCCCAGAGATCCCCGGGATGATGGCCGCACCGTTGGAACATCGTCAACTATGGTGGGTGTTGGCTGTACTGGGCATGGGTTTTGGCTTGTTGATTTTGGCGTTTGCGCCTTTGCGCTGGAAATTAATCAGTGTAGCAGCGATAGCATTGCCTTATGTGGTGAGTATTCCGCATTTTGATGGTGTGGCATTTAGTCACCCCGACCCTCTAGTGGTCGATGCCTTGATCGACCTACAGCAACAATTCATTCTGTTTAGTGGCCTGAGTAATTTATGTCTATGGTTAATTTTGGGTGGTAGTTGTGCGTGGTTGCTTAATCGTTATGTGCTGAAAGACGCCAATTTGGGTGATAGTGCTCATGCCGAATCTCTCTAGCCCTATATCTAACCATCGGCCTAATAAACCACCAGGTAATCTAGCGGTATTTCAGTTTCCTTTTACGGCGGTCGTAGGGCAGCGGTCATTTAAATTAGCCTTGATATTAGCGGCGATTAACCCAGCGATTGGTGGCGTGTTAGTGAGTGGCCCGCGTGGTTCGGCTAAATCAACCTTGGCTCGTGGCTTGGCCGATGTAATGCCAGTTCACAGCCAGTCATTAGCGAGCAATACATCATCGCCTTTCGTTACTTTGCCTCTTGGGGCAACTGAAGAAAGTGTCTTGGGCACTATTGATTTACAGCAAGTATTACAAGAAAAAACCGTCGAGTTTCAAGCCGGTTTATTAGCAAAAGCGGATGGCGGCATTTTATATGTCGATGAGGTGAACTTACTCGCAGATCATCTAGTCGATTTATTATTAGATGTCTCTGCCAGCGGTGTTAATGTGGTTGAACGTGATGGTGTGAGCCATTCCCATCGATCACGTTTTGTATTGTTGGGTACGATGAACCCCGACGAAGGCGAATTACGTCCACAGCTGCAAGATCGTTTCGGTTTAGCTGTTGAGCTGAGTGGTCAATATTCCATCCAAGAACGTATGGATATTGTGCGTTTACGCGAGCAGTTTGAGGCCAGCACCGATGCCTTTATTCAGCAATGCGCCCAAGCGCAAGCCCAATTACGATCACGCATCGTGCAGGCGCGGGAACAGTTAATACAGGTTGAATGTGCTGATGAATGGCGTGAACAAATTGCCATACGTTGTGTAGGTGCCAATGTGGATGGTGTGCGTGCGGATATTGTATGGCATCGCGCAGCGGTTGCACATGCGGCATGGCAGCAGCGAAATGCAGTCACAGAAGAAGATATTATTGCGGTAGAAGAATTAGTGCTAGCGCATCGCCGCCAGCCTGATAACAATTCAAATAATTCACCCGGACATTCCTCTAATAGCTCGCCAAGCAATTCCTTAGCTAATCCCTCAACTAATCCCTCAACTAATCCCTCAAATAGGCAGTCGCCATATTTACGTCCGCCCGAAAATAAATCGTCGCAATCATCGACAAGTTCAAGTCATGAGGAAACTGAGGGTGAGGGTGAAGGAAGCGCGAAAGATCAGCAGACAGCAGGTGATTGGGGAAGCATGAAGCCCGTTGAGCAAGCAGCATCGGCAACAGAGTATAAGTCCATCGTTAAGCAGGTGTCCGCGTTAATGCCGGCTAAAAATAAAAGTGTATCCACCTCTCAATTGTCAAATGCTTTAGCATCTAAAAAAACAGGTGTAGCGTTGGGCGGCGGTAAGGCATCTCAGCAAAAAAAATACAGTAACAAAAAAGTACATTGGTTTAATTCTTTGCTCGAAAATATGGGCGAGTGGCCATTAAAAACGTTTCGCTATCACGCAGAAAAAAGCCACCAGCCGGTATTACATTTGTGTTTGTTGGATACCTCAGCGTCGACACTACAAGATCAGTGGTTTGCCCAAGCAAAAGCGAGCTTGTTATCTATCGCCAAGCAAATTTATATTGATCGCGAGCAACTTATGGTGATGGGTTTTGGTAATCAACAAGTGGAGGTGTTGCTGCCTCAGCGCCGAGCCCCTAAAACATTTAAAACGTGGCTGGATAATGTTCGTGCTGGTGGAGGAACGCCACTGCGGGATGTGATTCAGCAGGCGTATCGTTTTCAGCAGCAGCAATTGCAACGTTTGCCCGAATTGCACATAAAAACTTATTTAGTGACCGATGGCCGCACATCACAGTCCGTTAATGACTTGCAGTTGTTAGGTGACGTGGTCGTGATTGATATCGAATCGTCACTCGTAAAACGCGGCAAAGCACAACAGATTGCCAGTGTGCTGCAAGCCCATTATTTGCCATTGATGACGTAATGGCTTTTATTAGGTATATCATTGCTGTCCCGTTAACTTTTTGGTCTCTATGAGAAAAGTCATCTGAGAAAGAGGCCAAACAACTTAACGGTACGATAGAGACAAGAAAACCATCATTTAGTCTCGTCATTCTGGACAGCGCTTTTTGCTGATCCGGAATCCGGTGTTTTCAATAGTTACTGGATGCCGGATCAAGTCCGGCATGACAAAAAAAGTTAGCGGGACGGTAGTTATAAATCATAAAGAATAATGTTGGAAAAGTACAAAAAAATATTAAAGAAATAAAGCAAAGAGAAAAATCATGAATGCTAATGTAGATAACAGCGGCCATAAAGAAAAAATGGTAAAGCGTAAAGCCGTAATGGATGCGAAAATTGCGCAAGCGACTGAAGAGCGCGGCGTGCTTATTTTATTAAAAGGCAATGGCAAAGGCAAAAGCAGCTCCGCTTTTGGCACCATGTTGCGTTCGGTGGGACACGGTAAAAAATGCGCGGTGATCCAATTTATTAAAGGGCGTACCGAAACCGGCGAATATAAGTTTTTTAAAGATCATCCACAAGTAGAGTGGCATATTATGGGCCATGGTTTTACGTGGGAAACCCAAGATAAAGAAAAAGATATCGAGGCTGCACAACAAGCGTGGGCGCTGGCAGAGAAGCTATTACTCGATGATACTTATGATATGTTGGTGTTCGATGAAATGAGTTATATGTTTAAGTACGGTTATCTTGACGTCGAGCCAGTGGTTGCCGCCTTGAAAGAACGACCTGATCATCAAAACGTGATTATTACCGGACGGACGATGGCGCTGCCATTACAAGATATTGCCGATACCATTTCGGCGGTACAAGACGAGCGTCATGCATTTCGTTTGGGCGTTAAAGCGCAAATAGGCATCGAATATTAATGTCGTATACTTCGGACGCCAACAATAGCATCAAACAAGTTAAGAGTGCCTCTTGTCCAGCGCTATTCTTAGCTGCGCCCGCATCGGGCCAAGGCAAAACCACCATTACAGCAGCACTGGCGAGATTGCTAACGCGCCATGGAAAAAACGTACACGTATTTAAAACTGGCCCTGATTATCTCGATCCGCAAATTTTAGAACAGGCTTCAGGTAATCCGGTTAAGCCGTTGGACTTATGGATGGCGGGAGACGCATGGTGTCAGCAGCAGTTGTTTTTAGCCGCGCAAGACGCGGATATTATTTTGATTGAAGGCGCGATGGGCATGTTTGATGGCGAGCCATCAAGTGCCGATTTAGCCGCACGTTTTTCTATCCCCATCGCGATTGTTATGGATGTAAAAGGCATGGCGCAAACTGCGGCTGCATTAGTGTCGGGTCTTGCTAGTTTTCGTGACGACATTACGGTAGCGGGTCTGTTGGCAAATAACTGCGGTTCTGATCGCCATAGAGAATTAATCGAAACGGCATTGCCAGATAGTATTCCCTTACTTGCCTGTCTTGCTCGCTCGGAAGCAATAGCCTTGCCAGAACGGCATTTGGGTTTGGTGCAAGCCGAAGAAGTTACCGAAGAATTAGAGCAGCGTTTTGAAGCAGGCGCAGACTGGCTAGAGAACGCTGGGGCGCAGAATATTATTGAAAAAATACAAGACGTGATTTTTTTCGATGCCGAATTATCACCAGCCGCTGCAGTAGTAAAAAAAGCGTTAGATGGCGTCACTATAGCTATCGCCAAAGATGCTGCCTTTAGTTTTATTTATCCGTCGAATATTGTCTTGCTGGAATCAATGGGCGCAAGCCTTAGGTTTTTTTCGCCTATACAAGATAAGGTATTACCTTGTGCCGATGCGCTATGGTTGCCGGGTGGTTATCCCGAATTACATGCTAAAAAATTATCCGAAAATGTAGCGCTGCTGCAGCAAATACGCGCGTTTTCTGCTGAAGGAAAACCCATTTTAGCTGAATGTGGTGGTTTTTTGTATTGTTTAGAAACCTTAACCGATTTAAATGAAAATACTTTTCCCATGACAACTATCTTATCAGGGCATGGTGCTATGCGCGGTAAGCGTGGTTGCCAAGGGATGCAAATTGCTCCATTGCCCGAAGGCGAGATACGTGGTCATGCGCACCATCGTTCTCGTAGTAGTGACACGCCGCAACCTATTGCTTACGGTAGGCGACAGCGACATTCTGCTCCGGGCGAAGCTATTTATCGTTACGGCAGTTTGACGGCAACGTATTTACATTTATTTTTTACATCAAACCCCGATGCAATTGCGCAATTATTTTCGGCTCATGTAACGCACTCAGTGCCTACTTCTCAGGAATCGTCTCGTGTTTGATTTGTTAGCAGCGCTGCCCTCCGATATGTTGCCTCTACTATTGCTAGGCCTCGGCCTTGGTTTATTGCATTCTTTAGATGCTGATCATGTGATGGCGGTTTCGGTATTAAATAATCAAAACCCTAGTTTTTCACGCACAATATCGTTTGCATTGTATTGGGCGCTGGGACATGGGGGCGTTTTATTGTGTGGTGGTCTACTGTTGTTTGGTTTGGGTATATCTATTCCTGAGCGTTTTTCATTTATGGCCGAAGTGGGCGTTGCATTATTGCTTATTGGATTGGGTGCCTACTTAATATGGCAATTGCGTCGTCGTCGTGTCCGTATCAAGCAACATCGCCACGGTGACATTGTGCACACTCACTTACATATCGAGGGGCATATCGAGGGACATATCGACGGGCATACCGATGAACATGTCGACAGTACTCCGGCCCCGGCATCAGTAACGGGCCACAGGCCAGTGATGGTAGGCGTCTTACATGGCTTTGCTGGCAGTGCGCCTGCATTGGCGTTAATTCCAGCGGTGGCCTCGGGTAAGTTGATGGTTGCTATGACATATCTTGTGCTTTTTTCATTGGGAGTCATTATCTCTATGGTCGCGTTTGGTATTGGCTTTACGACGATACAGACGTTTTTGTATCATCGTTATCAATCTATTTTTCAGTGGGTGAGAGGCTTGTTGGCGGTAAGCGCCATTATTGCTGGTAGTGCGTTATTATTGCGTACTTTATGAGTGCTGATAAAAGGGTTCTAATCAATAATCGGCGCCATAGATGATATGGAACGCATGTAGAAAACACGTAAAACAACATTTAGAAAAACCATGTGGAAAGTATGTGGAAAGAAAGCAGCGAAGATAAACAACCGCTACGCACGGGCTTAACCACCGGTACGTGTGCGACCGCCTGTGCAGTCGCAGGTGCGCATTATCTTCTGTCCGCGTCAGATGAAGGTTCGCCCCCGCATTCGCGACCAGATTCTGCTCCGTACTCGCCTCAACAGGTCAGTATTACTTTGCCTAAAGCGAAATCAATGGGCAAAACAGTAGAGCTAACCATAGAACAATATCACCGATGTTTATCTACGCAGGGTAAGCCCTGCGTTACCACCTCAACGATTAAAGATGCGGGCGATGATCCTGATGCGACCCACGGTGCGACAGTGTTTGTGGAATTACAGTTAACACCGACAGCAGGCATTACTTTTGTCGCCGCAAAAGGTGTGGGTACCGTCACCCGAGAGGGTTTGTTATTGGCCGTAGGTGAACCCGCGATTAATCCTGTGCCGCGCCAAATGATTAACCAGCACCTAGGTGATGTTGCTAAACGTTATGGCTATAACGGGGGTTTTATGGTTGCGATAGGTGTCGAAAATGGTGAGTCGATAGCCCAAAAAACCATGAATCCGCGTTTGGGTATTATAGGCGGCTTATCCATACTGGGAACAACAGGTATTGTTCGCCCGTTTTCTTGTGCAGCGTGGATAGCCTCTATTTATCAAGGGATGGATGTGGCCACCACAAATGGTATCGATCATTTGGTGGCGACAACTGGCAATACTAGCGAAGCGTCGATTAAGCAGTATTACCAAGACCAAGGTACGCCGTTATCGGATATGGCCTTAATTGAAATGGGCGACTTTGCCGGCGCGGTGTTAAAACACGGTAAAAACGTTGCAGTGCATAAACTCACGCTCTGTGGTGGTATTGGTAAAATAAGTAAACTGGCCAATGGCCATATGGATTTAAATAGCCGTGTCTCGGCAATTGACTTCGAACATCTTGCGTCAATAGCTAAAGTCTTAGGTGCAAGTGCTGAGTTACTGCAAAAAATCGTACAGGCAAATACCAGTGTAGAGGTGATGAATTTATGCCAGCAAGAGAATATTAGTATTGCCGATCGCCTATGTGAAATTGCTTTACAAGTTGCCAGAAAAAAATTACCTAAGCACATAGCGTTAGATATTTGGGCCATAGATCGCAAGGGCAATTTTGTGGGTTATGCTAAAGAGGCAATATCGGTTGATGAAACCGACCGCAATATAAAAAACAGCGATGAAACGGATAGCACCGAAGAATGACAATTTTATTATTAGGCGGCACTGCTGACGCTAGACATTTGACAGGTCGTTTACATCAGCAAGGCGTGAACATTATTTATAGTATCGCAGGGTTAGTGAGAACCCCAGACGTAGCTTGTGAAATAGTCGTGGGTGGTTTTTCTGCGTTGGGCGGTTTAGCGCAGTATGTTGATGAAAAAAATATCCAAATGATTGTAGATGTTACTCATCCTTACGCAAAAAAAATGACGCAAACGGCAATGACCGTTGCTGAACAGAAAAATATTGCCTATATTCGTTTCCATCGTCCCGCATGGTTGCCGCAGGCCGGGGATGATTGGCATGAAGTGAGTGAGTGGGCTGAGGTGTTGGCCGTCATTAAACCCGCAACATCGATTTTTTTAACCTCGGGTCAACTCTCACAAGAACAAATAGATAGTGTATGTCAGCAAAGTTTATCGAAGCATCCAGCTCAAAAACAGATTTTACGTACGGCGGTTAAACCGCCAGTCATATTGCCACCTTCTATGACATGGGTAAAAGCCATAGGCCCGTTTAGTTATCAGCAAGAACAAGAGACTATTCAGCAATATGGTATTGATATGATAGTGAGTAAAAATAGTGGTGGGCAATCGACAATAGAAAAATTAAACGTCGCCAGAGAAAATAGTATTCCCGTAGTGATGTTGTCACGACCTCGCGTCGTCATCCCGGCTCTATTTAGCGAGAGTATTTTTGACGATATAGAAAAATTCGAAGCCCATATAGTGAAGCGAGCACCATAATAAATGACTTTTGATTACCAAATAGATCCTAAAAAAATCGAACAAGAGAGCTTTCGCCAAATACGCTCAGAAACAGCACTCGATGCTTTTGATCGCGAACAACAGCAAGTGGTAATGCGTATTGTACATAGCCTTGGCTTACCAGAAGTGGTTCAGCATATCCGCTTTAGCCGTCATGCTTGCGAGCAAGGCATGGCTGCCTTAGCTAATCAGGTGAATAAAGCGAGTAAGGCTAGCATACTTTGTGATGTGGAAATGGTTAAGCAGGGCATCACTAAGCGGATGATCGAAAAACAGCCACTCTGTTATTTAAATCACCCTGCTGCGATCGATGATGCTAGAGAATTGGGTGAAACACGTTCAATGGCCGCGGTGAAATATTGGCAGGAACATCTAAAAGATAGTGTCGTAGTGATTGGTAATGCCCCGACGGCATTGTTTAGATTGTTAGAAAATATTCGACAAGGCGCGGACAAGCCCGCATTAATTATTGGTATGCCGGTTGGTTTTGTCGGTGCAGCTGAATCAAAGCAAGCACTATGGGATGCCCATAAAGAACTTGGTATAGAGTGTATTACGCTGTTAGGGCGTATGGGTGGTAGTGCGGTTTCGGCAGCAAGTTGCAATGCTTTGTTGCGTTGTAATGTTGGCGAATACTATTAGAGGCCTCTGCATGATGGTTATTTTCCTCCATGCAGGTTTACCCCACAAGGGGGCACCGAGGAAAAATGTACTCAATCGGTCATTTACTTCGTGTAAATTCCCTCTTTCCGTGCATTTTCGCCTTGCCATGAAGAAGAATCCCTGCTCGTGCAAAGGTCTCTGCCAGTGCGTGGGTATAATGATAAATACGTTATGACAAACACAATTCACATTATTGGTTTAGGGGTTGCAGTGGATGCGCAACTTTCTAATCATGCGCAAGAGGCGCTGCAGACCGCAGATATTATTTTTGGCTCTGAGCGACAGCTAGACACTATTGCTACTGTGAATGTGCAAACCCATGCTGAGAAACAATTATTACCATCGCTGTCGCAATTAAAAAAGACAGTCGATGCCTTGTCTCATTGCACGATAGCCATACTCGCATCGGGTGACCCTCTATATTACGGTATTGGTCGTTGGGCTAACCAGCAGCTCACGCAACAGCAGTTATATTTTTATCCTGCAGTATCTAGCGTTCAAGCGGCTTGTCATCAGCTGGGTTTATCATTGCAAGATGTCGATGTGATCAGTTTGCATGGGCGACCTTTGGTAAGTATGCGCAGTGTATTAAATGCGCAGCAAACCCTGGTGATACTCACTGATAAAAATAGCCAGCCTCAGGCCATTGCAAAAGAGTGTGTTGATGCGGGTTTTCCACAATCGCTGATCTGGATCTGCGAAAGATTAGGGTATCCGCAGCAGCGTGTAAGGCAGTTCTCGGCTGCAGAATTAATAGAGAGTACAACATCACCAAAGACACTTGCCTTTGATCCATTGCATGTCACGGTAGTCAACACTCAAGGCCGAGGCGGCGTGTTACCTGAATTCCCCGGGATTCCTGACGAACACTTTAGTACCGGTGAGGTGGCAGGCAAAGGTATGATTAGTAAGCGCGAAGTGCGTCTTGCGATACTCTCGTTGCTGCAAACATCAAACGATGACGTGCTGTGGGATATTGGCGCAGGCTGTGGCGGAGTGGCTGTTGAGCTAGCGTTGTGGCGCCCGCGTGCAGCTATCTATGCGATTGAATGTCATGAGCAGCGCTTAGAACACTTGGCCATTAATCGTGACCGTTTTGGGGTGGTGAAAAATCTCCATATTGTCCAAGGTCGTGCACCCGATATATTAGCCACATTGCCAGCACCGACTAAAATATTTATTGGTGGAAGTGATGGTGAATTACCCGCATTGTTACCGCATGTATGGTCGCTGTTAGCGATGTCGGGTGTGCTGGTGGTGAGTGCAGTGACGGATAATACTCGCAGTATAGTGAATGATTTTATTAATACAGAGCTGCATACATCTGCAATGCAAGATGGTGTAGAAAGTGTAGAAAGTGTAGAAAGTGTGGAAAGTGTAGATATTGCCGTGACGCGTAACAAGCGCTATGACGGTCAATGGCAAGAGCAAAAGAAGTTGCCGGTGACATTATATCGGTTAAAAAAATACTAACGGGCGCCTCTAAAAACGCTCTATAAAAAATATTACTTTATGACTACTCATTGCTGTCCTGTTAACTTTATGAGAATTGACTCTAAGCTATACTGATGACGGCCAAACAATACCGGATACCGGATCGAGCCCGGCATGACGGCCCGGCATGACGAATATGATGAGCAATAGACATGAAAATAAAAACAAGACCTCGTCATTCCGGAAAGCGTTTTTTGCTTATCCGGACAAATCTGTAGGACCAGATTTGAACCGCATTAGCGGGCCCGAAGGGTGAAGGCCAGGGAAGGCTTTCATAATCCATCAGGCGCTGGCTGGATACCGAGTACCGAGTACCGAGTACCGAGTACCGAGTACCGGATACCGGATCGAGCCCGGCATGACGGTCCGGCATGACGACATTAAGTTAACGGGACAGCAGTGATGACTACTATAGAAACTAAAAAAGAATATGACATCAAACCAGGCTTATTTGTAGGTGTTGGCGTAGGCCCCGGTGATCCTGAATTAATCACCTTAAAAGCGCAGCGTTTTATTCAGCAAGCTGATGTCGTGAGTTATTTATGCAATGAGAATGGACAGTCGCAGGCGCAAGTCATTGCTGCTGAGGCGATAGCAAGCGCTACGCGTAGTGATCAAGTGTTTTTACCTGTGGTCATGCCCATGAATGAAAATCGTGATCAAGCAAACCAAGCATATGATAACGCGGCAGAAGCGATTCTTAGCGAACTTCAAGTAGGAAAGACAGTAGCATTTTTATGTGAAGGTGATCCTTTGTTCTTTGGTTCATTTGCCTATTTGCTAGACCGCTTACAAAAAGATGATGCTACTTATCACTGCGAGGTTGTTCCGGGTATATCATCAGTTCATGCTGCGGCGTCTGCATTGCAGAAACCTCTAACCATGTTGAAAGAATCGTTCGCAGTGATGAGCGGGCGACATAGTGATGAGCAATTGTTAAACACCTTGCAGCAGCACGACAGCGTAGTGATTATGAAAGCAGGGCGAGCACGACAGAAAATCATTCAGGCATTAGAAAAATCTAACCGTGTTGATGATGCTAGCTATCTTGAATATGTAGGCCGAACACAAGAAAGAGTTGTCCGAGATATACGGCAGCTATCTAAAGGAGCGGGTCCGTATTTTTCACTTTTTGTTATTACAAGAAGCTCAATAAATCGCTCATCTAGCGAATAGAGTGCGTACCTTTACTGATGCAGACAATGAATAGCTCAATTAAACCCCCTTATATTATTGCCTTAACGGATGCCGGGCTAGCGCTTGCCCAGCGTTTACAGCTGCTGGTTGACGGGAGCGAGGTATGGTTTAAACCAAAACCGTTTGCAAATAAAGTGCAGCAGGTTTTTGTCGCTGGACACCCTTTAATTTTTATTTGTGCGACGGGTATTGTGGTGCGAACCCTTGCCCCAGTATTGGTCAACAAGTTTGATGACCCGCCTGTATTGGTGATGGATGAGCAGGGTGGATTCGTTATCCCATTATTATCGGGTCACGAAGGCGGGGCGAATAATTGGGCTAAAGATATATCAGAAAAAATATCAGCACAGCTAGTCCTCACCACCGCAAATAGTTATTTACAGCCGATTTATTGTGTTGGTATTGGATGTGAACGGCATTGCTCTGTTGCGATGATTGAATCCCTATTACAGAGTTGTTTGCAGCAGGCGAACTTAGCCATCGGTGATATTTCGAGCATTAATAGTATTGATATTAAAGCCGATGAAGTGGGGATCATTGAATGTGCGGCATCCCATAAAAAATGTTTTCATACTTATTCGGTCGCGGAGTTAACTACCGTCGACGGTTTGCTAAAAACACCGTCTGACTATGTATTTAATACCGTGGGTGTTTATGGTGTGGCAGAGTCTGCTGCTTTATATAGTGCAAAAACATTAACGCAGTCAGCGCCAGAGCTGATATTAACCAAACAAAAAAACACTAAAGCAACCTGTGCGATTGCACGTGCATACGTGCAGTAATGTGTATTAAATCGGTACTATTGAATTGTTAACTTCTATCGACTGGTGAGGGCTAACCTATACAGGCGCATTGAGGATAATGGGAGATGAAGATTACAAAAAATTCTCGTCACTCCGGAAAGCAATTTTTTTATCCGCAATTCAGTGTTGGTAATCTCTGGCTGGATACCGGATCAAGCCCGGTATGACGGGTTAATATGACGGGTTAAAGCCTGTACTCAATTTGATGGGTATGCGGCATGACGAACCCAAGTAACGAGGCAGTATTGTTAGAGCCTAATAATTAAGAATTAACAATAGAGATAAGATGAAAAAATTATATGTAGTAGGAACAGGCCCTGGTGCTAGAGATCTGGTTGCGCCTAAAGCCATGGCCGCTATTGGTGCGAGTGAAGAGTTAGTCGCTTATGGCTTGTATTTAGATTTGTTGGGTGATGTGTGCGACGATAAAAATCACCACGATTTACCTTTGGGTGAAGAAATTGGTCGTGCCCGACTCGCCTTAGATTTAGCCGCGTCAGGCAAAACAACCGCATTGATTTCTAGTGGCGATATTGGTATTTATGCCATGGCGACGTTGGTCTTTGAATTGCTCGACCAACAACTGCAAGGCAAAGAAGACCACCCTGAATGGCTAACGATTGATATAGAAGTGGTTGCAGGAATTTCTGCCATGCAGGCGGCCGCTAGTCGTGTAGGCGCTATGCTAGGACATGACTTCTGTACTATCTCATTGTCAGACTTGTTAACCCCGTGGGAAACTATTGAAAAGCGTTTGCATAGTGCCGGACAAGGCGATTTTGTTGTGTCTTTTTATAATCCACGCTCCAAAAAACGGGATTGGCAAATCAATACCGCCAGAGATGTTTTGCTACAATATCGCCCGGCATCAACACCGGTTGTATTAGGTCGCCAGCTTACACGAGATGAAGAATCTATCACGATCACCACCTTAGATAAACTAGACGCAAAAGACGTGGATATGTTTACGCTTGTTTCAGTGGGGAATAGTGAAACACGACATATTCAATATGAGGATAAACAGTGGGTGTATACCCCGCGAGGCTATAGTAAAAAGCTGTAAAGAAAAGCTGTAAAGAAAAGCCATATGTAAAAGCCATATGTAAAAGCTATATGTAAAAGTTCTGTCATTCCGGAAAGCGTTTTTTGCTTATCCGGAATCTATAGTGATGAATACTAATTAGATGCCGGATCAAGTCCGGTATGACGGTAGAAATAATAGTCCGGTATGACGGTAGAAATAATAGTCCGGTATGACGGTAGAAATAATAGTCCGGTATGACGGTAGAAATAATAGTCCGGTATGACGGTAGAAATAATAGTCCGGTATGACGGTAGAAATAATAG
>JBLILH010000002.1:0-225966 GCA_047636495.1 Candidatus Endobugula sp.
ATGGTTCTTGAGCCGGCTGAACCTCCACTGAGTACATACGCTGCTTTCACTTCACTATCAGTATATACGTCGCCGCTGCTGATTTTGTTAGCATTTACCTTCCAGTAGCGATAACTACTTCGGTGGACTTCAAACACTTCGCATAACAATTTAATGGAATGGCTCTCTTTCACTTCTGCAATTAACGTAAACCGTTCATTGAGTCCGACATCAAGAGAGCCGTAGCCTTTTTTACCCCAAGGTCACGTAGTAGGATTTCTTTCTCCATCTTAAGCTGCTGGTTTTCACGTTCCAGCTCTCGAATTCGGAGCCGCTCTTCTGATATGGGGGCACCTTGAGTTTCTTCTCCGTTACGCTCTTTACGAAGATCGCGTACCCACCTATCAGCAGTCGATTTACCTACACTCATTGCGTCTGCTGCTTCTCTAACGGAATAACTTTTATCAACAACAAGCTCGGCGACTTCTTGTCTAAATTCTGGATTAAAATGCTTTGTCATAATACTACCCTTCGTTAATGGTGACTATAATATCACCTCTAACTCGGTGGCCAAATTTAGTATGCCACTACATAGTGACCCATTGTTCAGCTAGGGACAGCGGATCAAAAAGATACTGTTGTTTACCCTTTGGCAAACCATGTTGATTAAGTGGCTTTATATAAGTAACCATAGTACCTGCGGTATAATCATCTAGGAGCCTGTCGGACTTAGAGAGCCGAAGCGAGGTGGTCAGGAATTGAGGGCATCTTTTCGATCAATTGAGGCGAATAGTGGGCCTCCTCACCAAAAATAGGTGTTACTAAACAATGGGAATGATCGGGAAAATGCACAGATTCCTCGTTGCCGTGGTAGATTATTACTAAGCCCGACAGGCTTCTATGGCAGCCGATATTTACTGGATAGCACTGCCATAGGATTAGACACAAAGAAACATAGAGCACTCTGCCATAAATTGCTTGTCTCAGTGGAGAACAAAAAATAGTCGAATTTACGGGCTATAGCTATTAAATGATCCCTGTAATTTGTGCGTTACCAGCTTTCCTGCTTTATATCGCGCCTTGGAGTCAAATTAACTTGTTCAACACTTCAGTTAATTCCTCTAATGTATCTTCAGGAAATAAAAGTAGCAGGTCACAGTTAAAAGTATTATTTTCAATATGATAATTAATTTCAACGCTGACCAACTGATGTGAATTGGCAATCGATTCCATTTGAATAATATCTAATGGAACATGCATACTGTTAACGATAGGCGAGCCTCTCTCCACCGTGTTCTCTATCATTTCGCCTAAACGCTCAAAACATGTTTTATTAATGGTTTCGCAGAGGTCATATAACAGCGTTTTAATCTGTTCATCGTCGACTAGCGAGCGTCCCGTGAAACGCGCTAAATCGTCGATACTTTCGTCATTGATCACAATCAGTGCGTAACAGTCTAGGCCGCTAAATTTAAATAATTGACTGATGGAAGACAGTCGGTCGTAGTCCTCTATCTGCCTTAAAGAATCTATAAGATGCTCTGAGTCAACACACCTAATAATTGGAATAGGCAAATTAACGAAGGTATCGGTGAAGTTGGCGAGCGACTCTGCTGCCGCACCCATCGCTACGTTGGTGATTTCTTGCAGACAATCTCGCTGATCTTCATTTAGGGGGAGCGCTAAACTCATAATATGTCTCGCTGTGCGGTAAGGTACCGTAGGCAACTAGAAACTAACAGAATAAAAAGATGAAACAGAAAATCAAGTTTCTAATAAGCCATATTGAGCCAACACCTCCTCCAACTTCTCTTTGCTAACAGGTTTTTTAATAAAATCAATCGCTCCAAATTTCATCACGCGATCCCTGGCTTCTGGTTGAATATCACCAGAGATCACGATAATCATGGCATTAAGCCCTTCGTTAAACACATTTTCCAGTACGCCATAACCGTCCATCTCGGGCATAGTAAGATCTAGAAAAACCATCTCTCCTTTACCTTCTCGAATAGCCGCCAAACCTTCCACACCATTAGCGGCAAAGGTAATCTCGACATCCCAGTTGTCAGGAAGGGAACGTGCCACCTGCTTTCGAGCCATATTAGAGTCATCACAGATTAGTAGAGGTATCGCCATAAGTCTCACACAATTGGTCAAGTTGAATATTTGATTAGTGCGCACACAGCTTCTTTAAAAACTGTGCGTCTTCTGTAAGTATAGACAGGATTTCACATTCGCTAGCTTTTTTTGTAATGATTTTCTTATTCATAAGGAATACCCGTTAGATAGCGATACTTCTAGGTGATAGAGTAGGTAATAGAGTCCGCCCCTATAAATACGTTATACCTTATAAACATTTAACAAAAAGAACATAAAATCTAGTCGGCAACGGGCAATAAAGCCGTTAAAATAGCGCGACCTTACTGAACAAGGCTTCATTCGATATGATCACTATTTATCACAACCCTCGTTGCTCTAAATCCCGCCAAACTTTAGCATTAATAGAAGAGAAAGGCCTCCAGCCTCACATTGTATTATATCTAAACACCCCTTTGGTTAAAGCAAATATTAGGTCATTGCTGGTAAAGCTAGACATGACAGCACGAGATATCATCCGTAAAGGAGAGGATGCGTACAAAGAGAACAACTTAAGGGATGCGCGGCTATCCGACGACGAGCTTATTCAGGCTATTATTGATCACCCCAAATTATTAGAGCGTCCAATTGCGGTCAAAGGGGGTAAGGCCGTAATAGGACGCCCACCAGAAAATGTATTAGCACTTCTGTAAATCGCTAGCATGCCATATATTTTCATTTTAACTCACCCCCACATGAGCGAATACAATGAGCCAAGCATATATTCTTATTTTGTATTACAGCACCCACGGCGCAACAGAAAAAATGGCACAACAGCTAGCACGTGGCGTTGAACAAGCCGGTTTAGAGGCTCGTCTGCGTACGGTGCCCAAAATATCAGCTGACTGCGAAGCGGTAGCAGCGGACATTCCTGAAAGGGGTGCGATATACTGTTCAAATGAAGACCTACGACATTGTAGCGGATTACTTATGGGTAGCCCCACTCGCTTCGGCAATATGGCTGCACCATTAAAATATTTTTTAGACGGTACCAGTAGCCAATGGATGAATGGCGACTTAATTGATAAGCCAGCGGCTGTTTTCACCTCAACTGGGAGCTTGCATGGCGGGCAGGAAAGTACGTTACTGAGCATGATGTTGCCATTACTCCATCACGGAATGGTCATCACCGGCTTGCCTTATAGCGAACCTTCCTTAATGACGACCCAAACAGGCGGCACGCCTTATGGCGCATCGCACCTAGCGGGAACAAAAAGTAACAACCCACTGAGTGATGACGAAATTCAACACTGCCATATACTCGGCAAACGTGTTGCTTCCATCGCTAAACAACTATTACTCAAGAGCTAATATTGTCACTATGCTAACCACTGATAACAAACTCAATGCCATTCTGCTCGCCACTTATGCTGCCTACATCGCTTTAGTCGCCTTGATGGCCTACACCTTCGCCATTAACGAAGCGCATTCATGGAAGCTGCTAGTCTTTCAATGCCTGCCTTTGGCTCTGGTGTTGCCGGGATTAATTAAAATGCATTTTCGCGCACACAGCTGGTTATGTTTCGTTATTTTGGTTTATTTTATGGCTTATGTGGTCGAAGTAGGGTCACCAATCGGTGAAATAACGGATTGGATCGGGCTCGCGTTGTCAGTCGTGATTTTCAGTGGTGCGATGATGTCTAGCCGCTATTTACAGCGGCTTTGACATCATACGGGTCTTCCTCTTTCTAAGGATTAAAGAGTTCGTCATCCCCTATATATTGACTACGATCGATGTTATTCAAGAACTGTATTAAGTTCCTCATCTCGCGTTCATCTAGGCCATAGGTTGCGTGAACGCCTGTACCCATGACTTCTTCTAAGGTCTCAGCACTGCCATCATGTAGGTAAGGCGCTGTGTCCCATAGCTCAATCAATGTGGGGGTACGAATAGCGGTTAATATAGCGTTCGAACCTAAACCAGAAACCTCAGTAATAGTACCCATGTCGTGGGTTAACCCATCACGAAATGCGCCAGAGTAACGATTCTTCTTTGCGTGACAATCTTTACAGCCATAGGCGTGATATTGCCAGCCACCATTATGGTAAGTACTCCAGCATTCGCTATCGTCCCAAGCACAATAGTTGGGTGATTTCAGTACGCTATTTTTACCAAGGCTACTCACATAAGCCGATAAGCCGTCAAGCTCAGCTGAGCTGCCTGCACTCATATGGTTTAACGGTGATTGCCCCGTAAAAGTGACGCCATCTATAAAGCCATTGCTCCCATGCAACTGCTCTAGCTGCTTTTCGATATCTTGTACTTCGTCGCTATTCGCTGACCAATTTAATGGGCCAAATCGAGCGCCGCTGGTGCCGCGCAATGACAAGGTATTACGTAAGCCTTCACCCATATGAGTAAAGTCCCATGTCATGCCATCATGCCCGCCACCGTCGTGGCAAGATGCGCAGCTCATATAGCCTTCGGGGCTTAATTCCGCTTGATTCGCACTATAGAATAACTGCAAACCTTGAAGCTCAGTTGCTGACAAGACATCATCTTCAGGTGCCACCATAACCACCGACTCGGATGTGAGTGCGGTAGTGCCGGTATTAATATAATCTTCAATATTAATAACACTCACTGTTCTATCGGTATAGTTGTTAACGTATAAGCTCTTTTGTGTGACACACAAACCTTGTGGTGCCTCACCGACATTCACTGGCAGAATAGATTTTGTATCAAAGTCATACAGGGCGATACGGTTACTGCCTTGTAATGCGTAAACGCCGGTCGTGCCATCGGGTAAAAAGGTTAAGCCCGACGGGTCTGCGGCGTTTTGTAGATCAATGGTGTCATCTCTGGTCAAGCTATCTACGTTGGTATCACTATGTGTCGTTAAATCCAGTACCGCCATCATCGAACGTATGGTGTTATCGGCAGACAATGCTGAACCACTTAAATATTCACCGCGTTCAATGTTGGCTTTATTCGCTGTGATGTAAGCAAATTCATCTTTCGGGTCGATGACAATACCACGTAGATAATTCGCCACGCCGGAGCCATGATCAATATCATCTGGCACCCAGATTTTATTAATACGGATAGTCGGCTGCTCTTCATCTCTGAAGGACATATTGCCTGCGGTAAGAATATCGTAAACCTCACCGTAATCTGCGTTAGAGATAAACCGTGTGACTAACAAACGAGAACCATCACTGGTTAACGCCATTGCCTTAGGTTTTGGCCCCACCGCTAATCTTGATACGATTTTTCGGCTGACAGTATCAATTTTGACGATCTCGCCACTGGTGTAAAGCGCGACATAAAGCATATTGTTATGGGCAACTGACGCGATAGGCATTTCATTGCCTAATGATATTTTCCATGTTGTCCAAGGCACAGTACCGCCTTCAATCCACGGATAGTCCATTTGATTAAAACGAATGCTGCCGGTATCGGCATACGTGGTCGCAACATAATTATTGACGCGTGTAATAGAGCTAGGTTTACTATCGGTAAAGATGAAGTAATCATTTTTCGTTTCAACAATTTGCTCAGAAGTCAGCAGGTTTTTTGATACACTGATCATGCTAACGGAATCATTATCTGAGTTAATTACCCACGCAGTATCACCGTCATCACCTTTTTCACAGGCAATTTGGCTTGAGCGATTGGCATAATATGGATTTAACGTTACGGCTTGCTCAGCGGTTGATTCATTACCGTTGGCATCAATCGCTGTCCATGTAATCGTCGTCAATCCGAATGGAAGTACGGTGGGAGCATTACTACTTAAGGTGACTGGGAAAATATCTGTTGCTGTAGCAGTACCTACGTCGAACTCGATCCCTGCGGTCTCAACCAGATTGGGGGGAGTACTAAGAACTGGCGGTGTAGTATCTTGCACCACAACCATTTGGGTCGCAATACTTTCTAGCCCTGCGTTATCAGTCACTCTCCAAGTAACAACATGACTACCGACAGGATAAGCACTTAGCTGATCAGATACAGGAACAAGATTACCATCGACAATATCTATAGATGCTGCTTCTCCAACATCTACAAATGTGAGTACTGCATTCGCCTCCACAACAATATTTGCTGGCACACTAATCGCAGGGGGAGTGGTATCTTGCACGGAAATCACTTGTGCTGCCGAACCAATATTTCCTGCACTATCAACTGCCATCCATGTTATTGAATGCTCGCCTACTGAATACAAAGAAATTGGGTTAACTATTGCCTTAACATCACCATCAACAAGATCCACTGCCGTTGTACTACCAAAATCAATACCAGTGAATTGCCCTGTCGCTTCGTATGTAACATATGGAGCGACAGTAATTAATGGAGCTGTTGTATCTTCAACAGTAACCGTTTGCAAAGCCTCTACACAATCCGCGTTTACATTACAGACGCTAAACACAACCGTAGTAACACCAAGAGGAAAAACACTTGGGGCATTAGTTACTACTGGCTGGGCAGTATTGGTTACTTGTGCACTGGATAAAAACTGGCTAATCGCTGGATTGGAGGCTTCTGCACCTCCAGCAAACGTTGCTTCTACAATAATAGCGCTTGGAGGAACGATAACGGGCAACAAGACCTCAGGCTCGCCGCTATAAAACACTGCCTCGCTGGCGCGACTAATAATATCGTTACGGGGATTGCTAGAGTGCTGAGGAGTATGCGACTGAATAGTGAAATAACGATTGATATAACCCGACTCGCTACCTATAACATAACTACTATCAAATTTACTCGCTGTGCGACCGTGTTCAACATAAACACCGTCGACAGCGTCTGATGTACTAATAATATATTCACCACCACCGCCAGCGTAGAGAATAGGTTCCCAACTTATGACCACATCACCATTTAATACGGTTAGGGTGACATCTTTTGGGGGAACGGTTTGCGTATTGACTGAATTCGAGTCTAACTGAAAAACAATATCATCACCGCTCAACTCTAAGGCATTGTAAGACGCAGTAACACTCGATAAAGAGGTTGAATTGAGTAAACTATCAGGTATTTCACCATCAAATTTATTACGGTAAAGCCATAAAGTACGCAAATTAGTCAAACTACCTATGACATCGGGAATACTTCCCGATAACAAATTATTCTCTGTGTACAATACTTCTAACTGAGTTAAAAAACCTAATTCAAAAGGTAATGAACCACTAAAGCTATTAGCCGCTAAATCTACATAACGTAAGTTAACTAGATCCCCCAACTCAGGAAGGATATTGCCTGACAACTGATTAACATATAAGTCCAGAGTTTGTAATTCAGAAAGATTACTGATGGCTAACGGCAGCTCACCCACTAAATTATTAGAATAAAAGTTAAGTGATGTCACACGTGACGACTGACAAGTAATACCATACCAACTACAAGGTGTTGTGGTAGATAACCAGCCTGAACTATTAGCCCAATTAGCGCCATCCGTGCTTTGATAGAAACTAATTAACGCGTCACATTCACTCACTGGAATCTCAGAAACAATATCACAAAAATTCTCTGGGATTTCTTTATTATCCTGCTCTTGAATAATAATGGATTGGGGAATTGAATCTATACTAGTTAACTGAAAAACAGCACTATCGTCAGATATACCCGTATCTTCGGTAGCGAAAAAAGTCATTGCTTGCCAAGTACTCCAATTTAATTCATCAAAAGTCAGTATTGATGCCGAAGTGAGATTGATATCGTCATCACCTGATTGCTTCACTACCGTTAAAACAACTTTCTCGCTTGTTTCCGGCGCATTTTTTAATCGCACATTAACTGTAACTGAACTATTTTCTGGCACAGAGACAATACCACCAACAATATCTACGTCAAAAAGTGCCGCTGGCGCTGTAATAAAATTATAGGCATTCAATCGAGTAGAGCTAGTCGTTTTACCGACCAAAGAGGGCAAGGTATCTCCACTCCCTATAAGACGAGTTTTAATGTCAGCAATACCTACATCTGGCTCTGCTGCAAAAAGCAAACCTATAGCGCCACTGACATGAGGTGCGGCCATTGAAGTACCACTAATTGCATTGTAGGAATTATTGGGATACGTACTTAAAATATTTGAGCCCGGGGCAGCAATATCGACACTGCTACCGTAATTAGAGAAGCTAGCAAGCTCATCGTTAATATCCGTAGCCGCTACTGAAATAATATTCGCCACATCGTAACTAGATGGATAATGAGGAAAGCTGTCTACGTCTTGTCCACTATTACCTGCAGCGGCAACAAAAAGAATACCGTAATCATTAGAAGATGCAATCGCATCACGCAAACTTTGCGTGTAACCACCACCGCCCCAACTATTATTGGTTAATTTTATATCTACGCCCTTTTCTTGCTTCATCAAATGAATGTAGTTTAATAATTCAATCGCAGCAGATGAAGACCCACTACCATTTACATCGAGAAATTTCAGCGCCATTACACGTACATAAGGCGTGACACCAACGATACCTTCACTATTATTTCTTACTGCACCAATAGTGCCTGCCACATGGGTTCCATGATAGTGATCATCCATAGGGTCGCCATCATCATTGGCCGCATCCCAGCCATAAATATCATCTACATAACCATTATCATCATCATCGAGTCCGTTGTCAGCAATCTCTCCTGTATTAACCCACATATTTGCAGCAAGGTCTGGATGATTGTAATCAACACCTGTATCAATCACGCCAATGATCATTTCTGCTGGGCTAGGATTATTTAGCTCGATATAGTCCCATGTTTGTTCTGCTTGGATTTTTTTCAAACCCCACAGTTCGTCGTAGCGTGTATCATTAGGAACCGCGCTAGCTTGGAAGATTACGTCTGATTCTGCATACGTAACCAATCCAGATTCTTGCAACTGCGTGATGACATTATTCACCTGTTGGTATACCGACCCCTTAGTCTCGCCTACAGGTAATTTGCCCAAAGCAGCACTAGGTGCATCATTAATTTCAAGTAGTACACTGCCACCAGCATAAGGGAAATCTTTAATTATCTTTACGCCAAAAGGCGCTAGCAATTGTGTCTTCTCTACCAATGAGCGCTCTTTATATTCATCGGCAAAACTCATCATGATTTGGTTAGGAACTATATCTAACTCTAAAACATTAGCTGTTTTTGAGCGATTAAATTCAGATATATCAGGTCGCTCTCCAAAACGGTCACGCGCTGCGTTGCGGATACGCTGCTCTCTATCGACAAAGCTGATCTGATCTGCTGGCAATTGATTGGCTACATACAAATCAAAAATGTTATGGGCATTTAATCGGCCTCTAGCAACCACTTTATTAGAAAATTGGTTTCGCTTATCGACACTCGTCATTATTCGAGACTTTATATTGATCGCCGACAAACTGGGGAAAGCAATCTGCGCCATAGCTGCAGCACCACTAATATAAGCGGTCGATAATGATGTACCACTAGATTTACCATAGACACCATTTAACTGAGCAGTATAAATATCCACGCCTGGTGCAGCCAAATCAACCGTACTGATACCGTAGTTGGTCGCACTAGCCAGCTGATCACTGTGATCACTTGCTGCCACTACAATCATTTGTGAAATAGGATAGTTGGATGGGTAGTGAGGAGTCTCATCATTATTTTGACTGTCGTTACCTGCAGAAGCGACGATGACGACATTCTGCTTAGCTAGCCGCTGCAACGCAGACAGCAACGACACACCATTATCACTGCCACCAAAACTTAAATTAGCAACGGAGATATTAACCCCTTGCTGCTTAAGTGTTAACAAATGATCTATTGCCGCGATGATATCTGAATGATAGCCACGCCCATCAGCGCATAGCGCTTTTATAGGTAATAGTTTGAATTCGTTATGTACATTCAGCGAGGCGATAACACCTGCGACCTGAGTACCGTGACCATTGACATCTGCAGGGGAAGTAGAATCATTGTCACATGCGCTAGCACCGAAACTATTTGGTATTTCATTAGAGTAATACCAAAGATGAGGTGTTAACGCTGGGTGAGCAAGATCAATACCGGTATCTATAATTGCAACAACAGGTCTGGGGGTATTATTTGGATGGCTTTTAGGAAGCTTAGCGAATGCCTCCCATGCTTCTGGGGCATCAATATCGGCATCTACAATACCACCTGTTACGCCTGAATTATGCAAGCCCCATGACAGATTATCGCTTTTAATTTGTGGTGCATTTATTGACTCTGCACTTACCACGTAATCAGACTCGGCATATTCAACTAAGCCAGACCCTTCTATTGCGTCGATGATTTGTTTGATAGATTGGGGGCTATTAACCGCTAAAGCCGATACATTGCCTGCATAGGTGAAGGTTTCAATACTCGTCACACCAATATCTAATAAAGCGGGATGCTGATCTAAACGCTCCAATTGCAATGCTTCGTCAGTAAACTTAACCAGTACCTTTCTAGCACCAACTGATTGATCTTCATTCAATGCTTCAGCTAATACTTCATGTTTTGCCGCATCCCTTTTTATAGCCTGATCGACTATCTCGCCTACCAAAGGTGCACTAACATTTTTATTAACATAAATAACACTGGAAAAAATCGCTAATAACAATAAAACGACAACAACAACGTATTGCTTACTAACTTTCGAGAGGTACATAAGAACAAGATCCTTCTAAAAAACGATTAGATATGATGAGAGTAATACGATAAAAACTAATAGATAGGATATAAATGCAGAAAAAAACGACGGCCTATCGTTTGGTCATTCTGACACATTATTCATTTTAAAAAAGATAACGGTGACATAACTGTGAGCTGTATCACATAATAACGAAAGGCAGATTACAGCTGCAAAATCTGCTTCACAAATGGCACGGTCAAGTGGCGCTGTTCGGATAGTGAAGCCACGTCCATTTTTTTCAGCATTAGCATTAACTGGCGTAAATCACGACTATGATGATTAAACATAAACTGCACTACTTCATCACTCATCCGTAGCCCAAGATTTTTACTGCGTAAAAGTAAAGCCTGACGCTTATCTTCATCTGTCAATGACTGCAGGGAATAACTTATTCCCCACTGCAAACGAGATTGTAAATCCGCTAACTGGATCGGCAGTGTTTGGGGTGCAATTTGCGAGCCCACGACAAGTTGTTTTTGTGCATCACGTAAACGGTTATAGAGATGAAACGTGGCTAACTCCCAATCAGCATTCCCAGCGATACACTGCAAATCATCCAGTATCACCACGTCAACGATTTCTAAGCCCGTCAACACCTCCATTGCAGGATATTGAATCACCTCTTTCAATGGCAAGTATTGAATGATAAGTTCAGGATTATCGTGTTGGATCGCTTGCAAAACATGACTAACACCGCTACCAACGCCACATAGATAGAAAAAGTGTTCCCGCTGCTGCAAAAATAACTGAAACGCTGCAATCGTGGGCCGATTAGACTCGGAAAGATAAAAATTATCAAATGTTGCCTCTGCGGAGAGAGGCAGAGATAAAGGGAGCTGTTTAAACATTGCGTTACGGGGATTCAAGCCACATAAATGCGGTATTGATGATGGGGAATGTCGACTTCAGTTCTGTTTCAAGCGCGCTATCAACATCTTCGTTGCTGGCACTTTCGTCATTGTCATCTATCACTATATGATTAGCAGCATTGACCGTCGGGGGCTTGCGCTGAGAATGTGCCGTTACAAACTCACTAACAGATATTGTCTCGAAATTCTCAAGTCCCTCAAGCTGAGATAACAAGCGATCTTGTCTGCCCTGGTAGCGCACGCTCACAAGTAAGTAGGATCTATTGACCTCTTGCAACATCACATAACTCACGGCCGAAAGTTCAGAAAAACGATCAATGATATGCGCATAAGTAGCAAAGCGAGTCACATTATCAACCGCAATTAGCATGCTAGGTAGCGCTAGATTATCATCAATAACCACCGCATTCGCTTGAGCTAGCACCTGGGTCATTTGATTGACGATATCTTGCAATAATGACGTTGTATTCTCAGATTCGGCAACAAAGTAATGGCTACGCTGATTATATTGTAATATAAAGCTCGCTCGCCATGTGCTAGCTGCTACCACTTCTATCCGTCCGGCCAACACACCATCGGCACCATACCGTGCCGAAGCATTTTCAATAGACACCTCATCTCTGGCCCATAATCGAGCAGGCGTTAATGCTCGCCTATCGATCAAATCGAGTGAAGGCAAGGCCAATGGAACGCCGCGTGCCTGCGCCAAACGTTTGATCTTTTGTACGGGTGACGAACCTGCACCCACTATTCTCCTACCTTGATCATCGGTCGCTACCCATAACAAAATTTCAGGTCGTATATCTGACCAAATAGGTAATTGTGCACTTTTCAATAGCTGTTCAATAGCGGATGGAGAAAACTCTAGCCATAGCTGCTGAGCCGGACGAGAAGCTCCCGCGATAGTAATCACTTCGTCAGTTTTAGCGTAGCGGTATTGGCGGAGATATGCACTGGGACTGGACAACGCTTGCTGAATGGCAGATTGACTCACCACCTGCGTATCTCCAGTGACTCGAATCAACACCGCTGACAGGCTGACTCTTATCGCCTGCTGCCTCAGATTGACTGACTGGTCCAGCACCAATTGCTTGTCCGTGTAAATGCTAACTTGCTTTTCTGCGTTGGCCACACTGGGCAGTACACTAATTACCATCATTGATATGGCAATAGTCGAACCGAGCAAAGTATCGGCGAGCTTGCTGATAAATCTACGATTAATAGACATTTTAGTGATGTGTGTAATGATATTATGCATGGTGTTCATGATACTGTCGGTCACTGTGTCGGTCACTGTGTCGGTCACTGTGTCGGTCACCCTGTTGTTAATATTGATTATCCCGGCCCTTGTCTTAGCGATTATCACTTCTTATCACTGCCTTCACCATCAAGTTCACGCTGTTATTTTTACTCTTGCAGCACTAGTTGTTATCTGGCCGCAGGCGCTCTGTTACTCTTTTCATTAGCGCTATCACACTTATCTGTTGCTCTTGGCATACCTTTTTTGTCTTAATATATTTTCAAAAGAATGTTCAGACGCATGATTAGAGATACTTTTAAAGCCATTCTTATCACTAGTTTTACAACAACTTATTAGCACTTCAACCGTAGGTAATCACTACCTGGTGATTACCCCGTAACGGAGCGTCTGCTTTGCTAATATACAAACCATCACCTAAAAAAGCGGCAGCTTACCGCAAGCGGTCGATAGTGTGACAGAATCGCGTAAAAAATCCACTGTCAATCAAACCCCGCAAACTGGTAGAATACGCTTTTCGTGGTGCGCTAGGAGCGTAGCAAGTACTTGTTATTGGCAATGAATATTTGCTGTCAGAGTGTATTCATTATAAATGAATACACTCTGTTGCCATAAGCAGTAAATGGAATATAAAGCGTTTTAACGCCGACCTTATCAAACAATGTAAATAACCTACTCATCTCAATTTAACTGTGGCCGTCTTTTTATGAACAATACACCTTCTGACCAAAAACCTTCTATTAGCTATAAAGATGCCGGTGTCGATATTGATGCAGGCAATGCATTAGTGGAGCGTATTAAGGGCGTCGCAAAACGTACTCGACGACCGGAAGTAATGGCAGGCTTAGGTGGATTTGGCGCGCTATGCGAATTACCTGAAGGTTATAAAAAGCCAGTATTAGTATCGGGCACAGATGGCGTAGGAACTAAATTGCGTCTTGCAATGGACTTAGGCAAACACGACACGATTGGTATCGACTTAGTCGCTATGTGCGTAAACGACTTAATTGTAGCCGGCGCCGAACCTTTATTTTTCCTTGATTACTACGCGACCGGCAAACTCAATGTCGATATTGCTACCGATGTAGTCACTGGTATTGGCGAAGGCTGTCTGCAGTCGGGCTGCTCATTAGTCGGCGGTGAAACGGCGGAAATGCCGGGCATGTATGAAGGCGAAGATTATGATCTAGCCGGGTTTTGCGTCGGTGTCGTTGAAAAAGACGAGATTATCGATGGCAGTAATGTGGCCACCGGCAATGTCCTGATCGGCCTAGCTTCTAGCGGCCCACATTCAAACGGTTATTCTCTGATCCGCAAGATATTAGAAGTGAACGAACTAAGCGCTCAAAATGGCGATCTAGAACAAGATATAGATGGCGTACCGTTAAAAGATGCATTAATGGCCCCTACACGTATTTATGTAAAATCATTATTAAACCTAATGAAGCATGTACCCGTTCACGCCTTATCTCATATCACCGGCGGCGGTTTATTAGAAAATATACCCCGCGTATTACCTGAAAAAAGTTGCGCAGTGATTGACAGCGCCAGCTGGAAAATCCCTGCAGTATTTAAGTGGCTACAACAAGCAGGCAACGTTGAGGAAACCGAAATGTACCGCACACTCAATTGTGGCGTAGGCATGGTGATTTGCGTGGACGCTGACAAACAAGAACGAACACTACAACTATTAACCGATGCGGGTGAATCCGCATGGGTAATGGGCCATGTCGCTGACGCAGAAGCCGGTAGCGAACAGGTCATTATTAAGTAAGTATTTTATGACTCAGCCATCTTCAAATAACCATCAAGCACCAATACTCTGTCGCGTGGTGGTATTGATATCCGGTAGCGGCTCTAATTTACAGACGCTCATCGACGGACAGCAGCAAGGCATGCTACCTATATCCATTGAAGGTGTGATCAGCAATAAGCTCGACGTGTATGGTTTACAGCGTGCCGAGCAAGCACACATCCCCAGCCAAGTGGTCAACCATCGTGATTATGACGACCGGGAATCATTTGATGCTGCGCTAGCGAATACCATCAACCAATACCAGCCTGACTTGGTGGTGCTGGCAGGATTTATGCGTATTTTGACTGGCGATTTTGTTCGTCAATACCAAGGACGAATGCTGAACATTCATCCTTCACTATTGCCTAAATATCAAGGCTTACACACACATCAACGCGCAATAGATGCTGGCGATACACAGCATGGCGTGACCGTACACTTTGTCACCGAAGAGCTGGACGGCGGGCCTAATGTTATCCAGGCCGTTGTACCGATTATTAGCAATGACACAGCAGATAGCTTAGCAACGCGTGTGCAAACGCAAGAACATATCATTTACCCTATGGCCGTAAAATGGTTTGCAGCACAGCGTTTGCAACTCAAAGATCACCACGTAATATTTGATGACGAACCGTTACCTACTCATGGACACCAAATACACAATAACTAAAACGCAATGATTTTTCACCTAGTATACAAGTACTTAAACTAGCAATCCCTGCGTTCAAAAGGATGACAAGCAATGGCAGCTTCACCCACACTAAAAAAATCACTTTGCTTGATTCTTAGCTCTAGCCTACTCACGCTATGCGCAACAGTAGCAATTATTTTTATACCCAGCGCTATAGGTAGTGATGACACAACTGTGGCAGAAAGTATAAAGGAAAGCACAGAAGGAATAAAAATAGAAACCACAAAACATTCTATCGAAGCAGCTAATCCTGTGGCAACCCCACCAATAGACGCCACAAAACCTTCTCTTAAAGCAGCCAGCCCTGCGGTAGTTTCATCTATAAAAATAACCGAACCAATTGTTTTTAATGCAGATTACAAAGCAAGTATAAAAGGCTTTGCTGTCAGTGCAAACAGAACCCTTAAACATTTAGATAATGGACAGTTTGAACTATTGTTTACGGCTACATCATGGGCCGCAAATTTAGAGGAGTCATCAATTTTCGAATGGAATAAAGGTCAAATAAAACCGTTATCATATCGTTTTCACCAAAGTGCTTTCGGTAAAAAACGCCAACGAACACTCAGCTTCAACACCGACCAAAACACTATTAGCAGTGATAACGATGGTGACATCCGTGTCATCGAACAAACAACTCATACATTAGATACACTGAACTACCAACTACAACTACAGCAAGACTTAATCGCCAATAAGAGCGACCTACATTATATCGTCGCCAACAAAGGCAACTTAAAAAAATACCGCTTTGAACCACAAGGTGAAGAGGTGATAGAAACAAACTCTGGTTCCTTAAACACCGTAAAAGTCAAAGTCATCAGAGAAGGCAAAAACAAAACAACCTATATATGGTTTGCCAAAAACTGGGGCTATCTCTTAGCTCGACTAGAACAATACAATGGTGACAAACAAACTCTTTCTATTAACTTAGACACCGCCACCGTCGACGGAATAACAGTCACAGGTGGTTAACAAGTATGGCTATCATGAGCATACTGACTATCACAACCACTACCCCCCCCCTTACTAAAGGAATCAACTATGCAAATCACTAAAGACCTCGTCGCCAGCATCCATTACACCCTTAAAAACGCGGAAGGCGAAGTCTTAGACTCTTCCGAGGGCCAAGAGCCTATGGATTATCTACATGGCGCCAACAATATCGTAATAGGCCTAGAAAGCGAGCTTACCGGCAAAGCCAAAGGCGATAGTCTATCGGTTGTCGTAGCACCCGCTGATGGTTATGGCGAATATAGCCCCGAACTGATACAAGAATTGCCTAAAGAAATGTTTGCCGGGGTAGATAACATTGAAGTCGGTATGGAATTTCATTCAGAATCACCCGAAGGCGGCATGCAAATCATCGAAGTCAAAAGCGTTGATGGCGATAAAGTCACGGTCGATGGCAACCACCCTATGGCTGGTCAGACGTTACACTTTGATGTTGAAGTGGCCAACGTACGTGAAGCAACTGATGACGAGTTAAAACACGGACACGTGCATAGCGAAAGCTGCGATCACTAAATAGCACTGACACGACGGGTGTAAACTGCAGACGAAAAAAAACCAGCTATTAGCTGGTTTTTTTTCGAGTTTGGAGCGGGAAACGAGGCTCGAACTCGCGACCCCAACCTTGGCAAGGTTGTGCTCTACCACTGAGCTATTCCCGCTTTTCATCTTAACTATGACTATCGATTAACGAATAGCGCATTAAGAAAATGGCGTCCCCTAGGGGGTTCGAACCCCTGTTACCGCCGTGAAAGGGCGGTGTCCTAGGCCACTAGACGAAGGGGACTTAGAACTTCTTTGACTGATCTGTCATCAGAAGAGGTGCGCATTCTATGGATCAGAGCGCGAGCTGTCAACACTTTCATTCAAATAAAACTAATTCTCAAACAATCACTGACACTTATTAGCTTCAATGATCCAAATACCGTCTATACTGACAGGAAGAACTTGTTTAACAGCGGTCAATATATCGTTAACAAATACACGCTAGAGCCTTTATTCCATGACTCAAACTTATATCATCAGCGGCATTATTGCGATCATCTGCGCGCTGGTTTGCTATATTTTTATTCGGCAGACCATCAGCGAGCGTAAGCTAGAACGTGAAAGGTTACAACGTGCGCTAAACAAGCGTGCTAAAGAGTTAATGCAAGCTATAGGTTTATTCCCTGAAGACTTCTTACCTAAAGAGCTAGAGGTATTCCTTTACCGCTGCATTATAGATGTTTATGAACAACTCATTAGGCTCGCGCCCACTGAAAAAGGCTACGTCGAAGCACTACAAGCGCAAACTGCACAATTAGAGTTTACTGTCCGCAAGCCCGAAAGCCAAGTAACTGAAGACTTACAAAGCACCAGCCAAATTAATGAATTCAAGCAGTACTTAAGCCTTATCGGCAATTTTTTACAGAAGTCTACGCAACGAGGCCAGATAACCGAAAGACAACATAGTCACTATCGATCGCTACTGAAGGAATTAGTGATTAGACTGACGGTTAACGGTCATGTTATTTCTGCTCAGCAATCCATAGAAATGCAAAAACTTAGGCTTGCGTTACATTATTATGATTTAGCGAAAAATCTGTTAATTAAGGAAAAGCCTGCAGGTTGTCAAGTACAGATACGGAACCTCAATACTCGGGCGCAACCACTTTTAGAGCGTGTGCAGGCGGAAGAAGCGGACGCCCGAGAAGAGAACAAACATCCTCGCGTCCAGGCCCCTGAACCAAGCGATAAAAAACCACCACGGGATACATTTGAGGAAGAGTCAGGATGGAAAAAGAAAAACGTTTACGATTAGTGCATACCACACCTTAGCTCTACCCTTAACGACTCAGATGATCTGACAAGTTATCTAAGAATAAGCGGATACGCTTTGCATTAGCGCCTAGGTCACTTTCCCCCACTCTTGACACCGAACGTACATCGATGCGACTAAAAGTCGAATTAGGGTTAGAGTCAGTATTTTTTGGTGTGACACGCACCACAATATCATCGACAAAACCTAGTAACGGTGTCCTGGTATACGCTTCAATCACCATAGCGTTTGAACTGATAACCCCATAATTATTGCCATGTAGCTGCCAACCTAAAGTCTCTATAACCGCAGTCACTGATGCCATCACCGCCTGAGGCGATTCATCTATGACCAGTGGCTTGATGTTCGGGTACGCGTTTTTTTGTCGCGCTGCGTTCGCCGAATCATAAGATAAGCTGTTGTGTGATCGATGACGGTGTTGATTGGCTAACAGAAACTCGGGGGGGTTAATAGTATCCGTACTAATATCGTAGATAGTCGGTACTTTTTGTGCAGCAAAGACAAACGTCGCCACCGCGAGCACAGGAACAGCCGCTAACGTCGCAGAGGTTATCGACAACGCGCTACTTGACGCACCATGAAACATCAGCCATAGGCTGCTAACGATAATGTATAGAGCCAATAACAACCATATGGCAGCGATCAAGCCCAGCCCTATTAATGGCCATTTAGGGTCGCCAATTTCAGCACGGTTCCATATGACTAACAGTGCTACCAGAGCAATGCACACGCCCTGCCACACTAAGCTATTCATTGGCTTCAGTGTCTAATGACAGCGATGCCGAGTTGATACAGTAACGCAAGCCTGTGGGTTGGGGGCCATCGGGAAATACATGCCCTAAATGGCTCTCACAGTGTTGACAAACCACCTCGGTACGCGACATACCGTGACTACCGTCCACAATTTCTTTCACGTTTTCGTTAATTAACGGTTGATAGAAACTAGGCCAACCAGACCTTGAATCGTATTTTGTCGTCGAGTCGAAGAGTGCTTTACCACAGCATTTACATAAATATTGACCTGATGCTTTCTCATCCCAATAACAACCGCTAAAGGCGGGTTCAGTGCCTTTTTCTCGGCAGATGCGGTATTCTTCGGGAGTTAGCTTTTCTTTCCAATTTTTATCTTGATCTGACATAATCAATCGCCTTAGGTAATAACACTCTACGTAGTTAATAATGGTTTTTAGTTTTACACTTAACAATAAGCGTTTGCATTAAGCAAGAGTAATGTAGCCATACGCCCTTAAAAACTGATGCGCTAACTCAACATTATATACGAATGCCTTTTCAATCACGATGACACTCGAACGACAACTCTAATATGATGAATACTATTAAAAAATCACACAAACTTGATGATGTTTGTTACGACATTCGCGGACCGATACTGAAACAAGCCAATCGCTTGGAAGATGAAGGGCAGCGCATTCTTAAATTAAACATCGGTAACCCTGCCTCTTTTGGGTTTGATGCCCCAGATGAAATTATTCGTGATGTCATTGCTAATATTCGCGATGCACAAGGCTATACCGACTCGAAGGGGATGTTTGCCGCACGCAAAGCGATCATGCACGAGTGCCAGCGATTAGATATTCCTAACATTGAGGTCAACGACATTTATCTGGGTAATGGCGTTAGTGAATTGATTGTAATGTCGATGCAAGCCCTATTAAATCAAGGAGACGAAATTCTCATCCCCGCACCAGACTATCCCCTATGGACAGCGGCGGTTAACCTAGGTGGCGGCAAACCCGTGCACTACATTTGCGATGAAAAAGCTGATTGGTTTCCCGACATTGAAGATATCAAAAATAAGATCACCTCTACTACGCGCGGCATTGTGGTCATTAACCCGAACAATCCGACTGGTGCGGTGTATAGCCAAGCATTACTGGAAGAAATTGTTGAGCTAGCGCGCCAACACAACCTTATTATTTTTGCTGATGAGATTTATAGCAAAATATTATACGATGGTGCTGTATTTATTCCTATGGCAAAGCTTGCACAAGAAGTACTGTGCATTAGCTTTAATGGGCTATCTAAATCTTATCGGCTGGCTGGTTTTCGCTCTGGCTGGATGGTCATTAGCGGAAGTAAGAAGAGCGCCAAAGACTATATTGCAGGTATCGATATGCTGGCGTCTATGCGTTTATGTGCTAATGCGACAGCGATGCTAGGCGTGCAGACGGCATTGGGTGGCTATCAAAGCATTAACGAACTTATATTGCCTGGTGGTCGCTTATTAGAGCAACGCGATCTTGCCTATGACATGGTCAATAGTATCCCCGGGTTATCATGCGTGAAGCCCAAAGGCGCTCTGTATTTATTTCCTAAGATTGATATTCAAAAGTTCAACATTACTAATGATATGCAGTGGGTCTTAGATTTCTTAATCAAACACAAAGTACTGCTGGTGCAAGGTAGCGCCTTTAACTGGAAAGAACCCGATCATTTTAGAATTGTATTTCTGCCCCGAAAAGATGAACTGGAAATGGCAATGACTAAACTTGGACAGTTTTTTGCTGGGTATCAACAATAAGCCGTTGAGCTACCGTTTCGGCACCCATACTATACAGTTGCTGGGCGTATATTATTAATTAGTGCCAATCTATACATAGGACTCTGCTGTGGAAAAATAAAAACAGCCATCTTTGCACCACTAGATGAAGCTGTTTGCAATAAGTAAACGCCTGTATCTAGTAGCACAGATCAACCCATTCTTATTTCCTCTCGCGACAAGCCATTTATGGATGGGCACTAATTAGTCTGGACGACGTTATAGCTTCGTTTTAAACTCTGCACCTCTCAACATCGAAGCAATTAATTCTTGTACGTTGAATTTTGTCAGCGCTTCGTTTGCGCCGACCTGTGTTGCTTGACTGACACTAATATGGCTAGATAATGATGAGTGTAAAACAATGTAGGCATCGGCTAAGGCAGGCTTGTCTCTAACGAAAAAAGCAAGTTCGTAGCCATCTAAACCGGGCATTTCTATATCGCTCACTAATAAGTCTACGGGCGTCCCTTTGTCTGCCTCAGCCTCCATTATTAATAGAGCGTCGTGGCCGTTTTCCGTTACCTGGAAAGGCACATTCATCTGGTTCAACGCATCCATTAGCTGCTTACGCGCCACCATAGAGTCGTCGACTAGCAAAATATTCAGTGGTTTTAATTGCTCTCGTTGAATATCAGTCAGTACCGCATGCTGTTCGCTACTATCTTCGGGGAAGACATTTGACATCACATATTCTAGATCGACCATCTGAATAAGCTCTTCATCAATACTACAAATGCCAGTAATAAAAGCATTCTGACCCAGTGCCTTTGGAGGACTTTTTATGTCACGCCAGTTGCACTCCATAATCCGCTCGATAGACCGCACCAAAAAACCGATGGTCTTACGTTGACAGTCGGTGACAATAATGACGCAGGTTTTTAATTGTGCATCGGTTAACAGGCCATACCCCACCGCTGCCGCGAGATCGAGCACCGGTATAGTCTGTCCGCGCATTTCTATCGCGCCTTTTACCGTGGAATGAGAACCCGGTATGGCATGCATAGGCTTGTAAGGAATAATCTCCCTTACTTTCAATGTTCCCAGGGCAAAACGCTGTGTTTCACTAATTTTAAAAACCAATATACCTTGGGCGTAATTCGATTTTTCGTTTGTTGCAACCATAAAGTTATCACATATACTATTATCGACAATCGCCAGTGTTGGCGTTAACGTTTTATTAATTGTAGTTGATTAACGCTGGTTTGCTACGAAAACAAGTAAATTATTGGCATTGAACATGCACACTCAGGTCGCTATTAACCAAACGCCAACACCTACCATTAAGGTTCCCGCTAGTCGATTGATCACCTTAACGTTGCTACGATTTCTCAGCAATAAACTCAGGGATTTTCCACCGCAGGAGTAAATGAGTAAGCACATAAACTCTAACACTAAAATAATCGCAATTAACGCAGGAAGCTGTGATGACATAGGATAGTCTGGCGAGATAAAAGGTGGCAGTAATGCAATAAAAAAAGCCCAGCCTTTAGGGTTGGCTATAGCAGTAATAAATCCCTGCCATACTAGCTCAGGACGACTCAACGCTGGTGATACCGACTCAGTGTCGGAGAGCGCTAATTTGCCTTTAGAACACCATAAGCTGTAGCCAAGATACACTAAATATGAGCCCCCTATCACCTTGCCCACAAAAAATGCTAGCGGATAGCGCAACATGACTGTTGCAATACCTAGCGTGGCCAAGGTGGCTACCAAACCAACGCCAATCAACTTGCCCCACATCATCCATAAGGCTTTACGTACCCCAATCGTCATACCCAGCGACATGGATAATGTCATACACATACCGGGCGTAATCGAGACAAAAAAGAAGGTGGGAATAAATGCTGTTAATAATACCCAATTTACCATTGTGTTTTCACCTTGCTACATTTTTTTTGATAGTTATTGATAGGTCACCACCAAATAACCCACTAGCTCGACATCGCCATTATTAATAATCGCGTGCTCTAAATCTGCGCGGTAATGTGCCGAATCGCCAGTACTAAGCAAGCAATCACTGTTGCTGGATTCAATCTTGGCTGAACCTTGTGTCACGGTAAATAGTTCTTTAGCACCATCAAAATGCGCCGCGCTTTTAAGCCGGGCATTAGGCGCTATTCGCAGCTCATAAAACTCGACACTTTTTTCCATATGCAAAGGCGATAGCGTGCGTATTTGGCATTCAGTGTCTGAGCGAAATAAATTATTGGGATCTTCGCCGTGAACAATATCAATAATCGGGTTATTACCCGTTTGCTCGACTAACTCTCCAATACTCATGCCAAATGCCTGTGCAATCCTAAAGGTCACTGCTAGTGTGGGATTCGCTTGCCCCCTTTCGATTTGGCTTAACATCGAGCGACTCACACCCGATAACGATGCCAACTGCATTAATGTCAGCTTGTTCTTTTTCCGTAATTCAGTCACTCGCTGGCATAACACCTGCCCTGCATAATCCGACTCATCTTCACTACTCATGTCTTACCTTTCTATGTCGCTGTTTCATGTACATTGTTAATTGAACATTCAATATTGATGTGGGCCAACACAACAGAATTCTCGTATGCAAGATTTTTTTCTTACATACGAGAATAAATATGTTCTACTATACTGGAAATATTCTTATATAGTAAATTTCCAGACGATAAACCCCAAGGATTTGATGATGAAAGCACTGGTAAAAAAAGAGGCCAAGCAAGGCTTATGGTTAGAGGATGTTCCTATTCCCGATTATGGCATCAATGATGTGTTGATTCGCGTGTTACGTACGGCGATCTGCGGGACCGATATGCATATTTATAACTGGGATGAGTGGGCACAAAAAACCATTCCTGTCCCCATGACAGTCGGTCATGAATTTGTCGGCGAAATTGTCGATATAGGCTCGAACGTTAACGATTTTAAAGCGGGACAAATTGTCTCGGGCGAAGGTCATGTAGTCTGTGGTCGCTGCCGAAATTGCTTGGCTGGTCGCAGACATTTATGCGCGCACACATCGAGAATTGGCGTAGATCGCCCCGGTGTATTTGCCGAATACGTGGTGCTGCCGATGTCCAATGTATGGGAACATCGTGCGGGTATCGACCTTGATATCGCCGCCTTATTTGACCCTCTAGGCAATGCCGTACACACCGCCCTGCAATATGATTTACTGGGGGAAAATGTATTAATCACCGGTGCGGGGCCAATCGGCGTCATGGCTGCTGCGGTCTGCCATCATGCGGGTACGCGACCGACATTAACCCTAAACGTTTGAAAAAACCCGTGAGCTAGGCGTAACCCATAACGTTGATGTACGTACCGAAAATATCGCCGATGCGAAAAAACCGTTAGGTATAAGAAGGTTTTGATGTGGGTCTAGAAATGTCAGGCAATACTGATGCCTTTCTCGATTTACTCGCCAATATGTGTCATGGAGCCACAGTCTCTATTCTTGGTATACCCGTAAATGATGTAGCGATTGACTGGAATATTGTCATATTCAACATGCTCACACTTAAAAGTATCTATGGCCGAGAAATGTATGAAGCTTGGTACAAAATGTCGGAGATCGTCGAACCTGCAAACGCCGAAAACCCAAATGCGACGATTACCAAACAATCAGCCCCCTGAACAACCCCACAGCGTACCAGAAACAGACAGTCAAAATGTCGCCTTTTTCAACAAGAAAGAAATGTAAACGTTTTTATCGGTGCTTTACCCGTGGAGTGCGTTTGTATTTTTGTGGTTTGTGGTATCTTCGGATAACGTCTGCTTTCGACCCAAAGCGGACGTTGGTTGGGTAAAAGATTCATACGGAATCTATCTAAGCAGGTTTATGCTAGATTCCATCTAATTAGCTGTTATACATTTCCATAGGTTCAGAGTATGCCGAAAGTAAAGAAAGTTTTAGATTGGATTAAGTTCATTGGTAAACAAGCTTTTATAGAGAACAAAGCCCTTCGATTTAAGTGTATTTTTATATTTCTTATTGTGCTGGCCACATGAAAAAAATCAAACACTACTTCTTGTCATGTTTGCTTGTAATTTTAAGTCTACAGGCTGCGGGGGTATCTGCGAACGACCGTAATGCTGTAAACATAATAAATATATATTTTGCAGCTTATTTGGGTCAACAAGGCTTGGTAAATTTCGCAAGCCTTGCAGGTTTTGCTCAATATCAATATAACTCTTGGGTGTTACCACAGTCAAATCTCCCAGATAATCTTCATAATATGTATGCCTCTCACTTAGATATTCCGGGTTCGGTTCCACCATTAGCTCCAGACTTTATTGCGGCTGTGAATTATTATCATGGACAGGCCAATTGCTATGATTATGCTTGTAATGTAATGCCTGGTATTACCCGTCCTGGTAGAATTCATAACGCGAATTTAGATACGCATATGGAAGGTCAGGATTTTGATTTAGAGAATATATTAGCCCTTGCCATGAGTGATGGATTGACTTTGCATTCGACCCCTGGGAGCTATCCAGTTTATTTTAGGGCGTCTGCTGGGTTTAGGGATCTTCATTGGTACAGGCGGGGCAATAATGGATTATGGACCCACACACTTGGCGCAGGTGCGCCAGTTATAGCGACCGATGCTTCCGGTAACCCCATCATTAACCCTTTATTGGCTAATCATGATTACAGTAGATTTGAAATTATGCCTGTATTTGAGCTTGGTTCAGATGATGAATCAGATATTGAGGCTGATGGCACAACAGGACAGAATTATTCCATAAGGGGTTGTTTTTTATGGGTTCCACCCACTCTCCGTGCCCCTAGAATTTGGTTTTTTCAGCCACCCCCCGATGATACCTGTGGGAGTTTTAGTTCTTTTCTAGGGCCGCGAAATGGTGGGCCTCCACCTGGAAGTGGTGGACAGGAAGGATTTGGCGGTAGTTTGATGGGCAGCGAAAACTAACATAATCAAAGTTAATAATCTTAAATGTCTGCTTTTGGCCGATAGCGGGCGCTAGTGGCAGCCTTATACCCATCGACAACAAACCATCTACATACAGTATTGATAACGTAGCCCCCATCTAAACCAACAGGCTGCTAGCGTCGCACTCTCATAAGCACTATAATCGTTACCCTTTTTGATCAATTACCATTCAACTCAAGTAAGCGCTTAATATGTCTCAAGTTACTACCGAAGAAGCCAATACCACCGAAACTCCCGTTAAAAAGCTCTATATCAAAACCCATGGCTGCCAGATGAATGAATATGACTCGTCGCGCATGAAGGATTTGCTGGGTGAGAGTCACGGAATGGTGGAGACGGATGACCCTGAAGATGCTGATGTAGTGTTAATTAACACTTGTTCTATTCGTGAGAAAGCGCAAGAGAAGCTATTTCATCAGCTGGGTCGCTGGAAGCGCTTAAAAGAGAAAAATCCGAATGTGATCATTGGCGTAGGCGGCTGTGTGGCTAGCCAAGAAGGTGGCGCTATTGCTAAACGCGCGCCTTTTGTGGATTTGATTTTTGGCCCACAAACCTTACACCGTTTGCCAGAAATGATCGAGACACCTCGCAACAATGGCGTGGTGATCGTTGATATCAGTTTCCCTGAGATTGAAAAGTTCGATAATTTGCCACAACCGGTAGCAGATGGCGTATCGGCGTTTGTGTCTATTATGGAAGGCTGCTCTAAATATTGTAGCTTTTGTGTTGTGCCTTATACTCGCGGCGAAGAAGTCAGCCGCCCGGTTAACGATGTACTCGTTGAAGTGGCACATTTGGCACAACAAGGTGTACGTGAAGTTAACTTACTCGGCCAGAATGTGAATGCTTATCGTGCGGATGCCGAAGATGGCCACACGGTGGATTTAGCTGAATTGATTACCTATGTTGCCACTATTGATGGCATTGATCGTATTCGCTATACCACTTCTCATCCGGTCGAGTTTTCTGAGAGCTTAATTCAGGTTTATGCAGAAGTGCCTGAACTGGTTAGTCATATTCATTTGCCGGTACAAAGCGGTTCTGATCGCATTTTGATGGCGATGAAACGCGGCCATACTGCCCTTGAATACAAATCTAAGCTACGCGCGTTAAAAAGAATTCGCCCCGACATTAGCTTTTCATCTGATTTCATTATCGGTTTCCCCGGCGAGACTGAAGAGGATTTTTTACGTACGATGAAGCTCATTCAAGATATGAATTTTGATATGTCGTTCAGTTTTATTTATAGCGCACGCCCGGGTACACCAGCAGCCGATTTGCCCGACGACACGCCAGAAACGACAAAAAAACAACGTCTTAAAATACTACAAGATCGTATAAATCAGCAGTCTTACGATATTAGTCGTAAAATGGTAGGTAATATTGAGCGCGTATTAATTACCGGTTATTCAAAGAAAGATCCAGGCCAATTATCGGGTCGCACCGAAAATAATCGTATCGTGAACTTCCGCTGCGACAGAGCCGAGCTTATTGGTAAATTTGTCGATATTGATATTCAAGAAGCACTGCCCAATTCTTTGCGCGGCGTTATCGTCGGTAACGAACTAGACGGCACACTTCAGCTTAAGGCATTACAGCTAACAGCTAACAGCTAACAGCTAACAGCTAACAGCTATTGTTGCGGGCTTGCAGAAACGGTCCAAGTCTTTGTTTGTTTTTCCTGTAAACTATTGACTATTCACTGAATGCTATTTTTATTAAACGGAGAGTTAACCCCTTTTGTCCTCACTTAAAACACCAAAGAACGCGAATGGGCGCAATGGCGCCTCACAAGCTGGCGCTAATAATAATGGCCGAAAAGATAATCGCAAAGATGGCCAAAGCGCGGTAAAAACCAATCAAAAGATGATCACGTTAGAAGGTGCAACGGCGCTAGAGCTTGCTGCGCTGTGTGGGCAATTCGATCAGCATATTCAACAAATTGAGCAACGTTTATCTATTCGTGTACTACATCGTGGCGAACAATTCTCTATCGAAGGCCACAAAGAGTCTGCGGTTATCGCGACAAATATTCTTCGTAGTTTATTTGATGATATTCGCAGTAATGTTGATGTTACTCCCGATCACGTGCATTTAACCATTCAGCAATTTCACCAGAGTGGCAATGGTAGCGGTAATAATGGCACATCACCTTCGGCTCTCAGCGACGATCTAATGATTATTCGCACCAAGAAAATGTCGGTTAAGCCTCGTGGTGTCAACCAACAGTCTTATGTACGCGCCGTACTCTCCAACGATATAAACTTTGGTGTCGGCCCTGCTGGCACGGGTAAAACCTATCTCGCCGTAGCTTGCGCGGTACAAGCTTTGTTGAATGACGAAGTCGAGCGTATTTTACTGGTTCGCCCTGCCGTAGAAGCAGGAGAAAAACTGGGATTTTTACCCGGTGATTTATCACAAAAGGTTGACCCTTACCTGCGCCCCTTATTTGATGCCTTGTATGAAATGATGGGCTTCGAAATTGTCGACAAATTAATTGAACGCAATATTATCGAAGTCGCGCCGCTGGCGTATATGCGTGGCCGCACCCTTAATAATGCGTTTATTATTTTAGATGAAAGCCAAAACACTACGCGCGCACAAATGAAAATGTTTCTCACGCGTATCGGCTTTGGTTCTACGGCAGTGATTAACGGTGATCCTAGCCAGATCGACTTACCCCGAGGCCAACAATCCGGGTTAAGGCATGCTTGCGATGTACTAAACGGTGTCAGCGGCATTAGTTTCACCCACTTCACCTCGAAAGATGTGGTACGCCATCCTCTCGTACAGCGTATTGTGGATGCTTACGATAAATTTGGCGACGATACACCCGCATGAGTATAAGCACGAACATAAACCCCGACAGTATTAATGCCGTCGTCGATAGACAGCAAGCTTCTTCTGCAAACGATTTGCCGAACCAAGAAAGTCTCACGCTGTGGGTAAATGCAGCACTGAGGCACCCCCATGTAATGAGCGGTGCACTTGCGCAGAAGCCATCACTACAGCTGGCTGAATTGAGTGTTCGCTTAGTAGATGAAGTAGAGAGCCGAACACTTAACCGTGATTATCGGCAAAAAAATAAGCCGACCAATGTACTTTCTTTCTCCGCTGACCTACCTGAGTTTGTCGATGTACCGCTACTGGGTGACTTAGTCATTTGCGCACCTGTAGTGGCACGAGAAGCGATAGAACAACATAAAAAACACGATGATCACTGGGCTCATATGATCATTCATGGCATTTTACATTTATTAGGTTATGATCACATTGATGAAAATGACGCTACGATTATGGAAACGATAGAAACAGAAGTATTAGAAACACTCGGTATTGGCTGCCCTTACGCAGAGCATGCACTACCAGCGGAAGAAAAATTTGACTCTCCCCCCTTTCTTCTCATACCATAATCGACCGTAAACACGAATCTATTCTTATGAATGACGAACCTCCAAGTAGCCAGTCCGACAAATCGTGGCTTGATAAACTACTCAACACTTTTTCTGGTGAACCCCAATCACAAGAAGAATTATTAGACATCATCAAAGATGCAGCAGCCAATAAGCTGCTAGATCAAGAAGCCTTAGAAATCATTCAAGGCGCGCTTGAAGTATCGGGTCGTCAAGTGCGCGAGATAATGATACCTCGCAAACAGATGGTCACGGTTAATATTGATGATACAAATGAAGAATTTTTATTCAAAATTATTGAGTCTGGTCATTCACGCTTCCCTGTTGTGGGTGAAAATCTTGATGATATTCGCGGCATATTATTAGCAAAAGACTTGCTGCCGCTGGTGTTAAAAGGTCATGAGGGCTTTCAACTAAATTCCATCATTCGACAGGCAACCATCATTCCCGAAAGTAAACGCTTAAATGTGCTATTACGTGAATTTCGAGAGAACCGCTATCATATGGCGCTCGTTATCGACGAGTACGGCGGCATTTCTGGTTTGATTACCATCGAGGATATTCTTGAAGAAATTGTGGGTGAAATCAGTGATGAAACCGACGACGAACATGACGATGCACACATTCGTAAAATCGCAGATGATGACTTTATCGTTAAAGCACTTACCCCCATCGAAGATTTCAATGAATACTTTTCTGGCAGTCTCGCAGAAGCAGAGTTCGACACTATTGGTGGCTTGTTAATGAAAGCGTTTGGGCATTTACCGCAACGCAACGAAACCACTACCATCGACCACTTTACTTTCCGTGTACTGTACTCAGATAATCGCCAGGTACACTTGGTTAGGGTCTCTATGAAGTCGAGCACAGACGAGACAACCGAAACCACATAAAACATATTCAATACCGAGTATATTAACTATCGGTACATCTAGCGAGTAGTCAATAGATTAACTTTTGGGTGAAGTAAACATCCCTGCACAACGCACTTAGTAAGTGTGTGCTTTATTCTTTCGTGTCTGTTTATACGTTAGGCTGTACCAACCACGTTACATCAAACGCTTTTACTTTAACGAGACAACGCCATCAACCTGCTTAGCGCAAAAGATACCATCGGCCGATCGCCCTACTTAATCGCTCTGCTATGTCTTATTGCTGGTGCGGTGACCCCTCTTAGTTTTGCCCCCTACCATGCTTGGCCGGTTGGACTCATTTCAGTCGCACTATTTGCGGTGCTCATATGTCACGCATCGTCACCCAAGGCGGCGCTTTTATCAGCGCTTGCTTTTGGTCTAGGCTACTTTGGCACGGGCGCGTCGTGGGTGTATGTTAGCATTTACTACTTTGGCTCAACAGGCATGGCCTTAGCGCTGACTCTCACCAGCCTATTTATTGGGTTTGTAGCAATTGTTTTTGCATTACCGTTTTACCTCCTACCCTACTGCAATAAAAGACATAAACTCATCATTGGCTTCCCTCTGTTATGGGTGTTAAGCGAATGGTTACGCACGTGGGTGTTTACAGGCTTTCCATGGTTATTTATCGGCTATAGTCATACTGACACCCCGTTAATCGGCTGGGCACCTATCGGCGGGGTATTGTTGCTCAGTTTATTAGCGATCATCACCAGCAGTGTTATCGCTCTGTGGGCCAAAAGTTTTAGCGAAACTAGAGCGAAGGGCAGCAGTAAAGAAAACATCGGTAACACTCGATATAGGATCACTGCCAGTATGATAGTGGTCAGCCTATGGCTAGGTGGTTACGGGCTAAAGTTCATATCATGGACAACGCCTATTGATGACAATATTACGGTTGGCGTAGTGCAACCCAATATTCCACAAAATCTTCGTTGGGCACCCGATTATCAACCAACAATACGCGAGCGATTGCGCGAGCTTAGCGAACCATTATGGGGGAATGATTGGATCATTTGGTCTGAAGCGGCTATCCCGTCATCCTACGCTTATGCCACTGAGTTTATTGCAGAAACACAGTTTATTGCGGAGCAATCAGGCTCTACCGTTGTTAGCGGGGTGCTCTCTGAAAAGCCGTTCGATGACATTAAAGGTCAACAATACTTTAATAGCGTCATTGGTATAGGTGATAGCGAAGGCATTTATCATAAACAACGCTTAGTGCCGTTTGGCGAGTATGTCCCACTTGAACCGTGGCTCCGCGGGCTCATAGATTTTTTCAATTTACCATTTTCCGTGATTGTTCCCGGTCTACCCAATCAACCGCCGATCAAGATAGGTGAGTACTTACTTGCAAACGCCATATGCTACGAAATTGCTTATCCAGCTCTGGTTGCAAAACAAGCCGCGAACAGCCACGTATTACTCACCATTAGCAATGACGCGTGGTTTGGCGACTCAATTGGCCCATTACAGCACTTCCAAATGGCGCGTATGCGGGCGGTCGAAATAGGACGGTATGTGATCCGAGGCACCAATAATGGAGTGAGTGCTATTATTGATACCGATGGTGCAGTACAACAGCGCAGCAGACAGTTCGTGATGACGAGCTTACAAGGTCATGTTGTCCCTATGACGGGCAAAACGCCTTTTATGCTGTGGGGAAATGAATTGATATTAGTACTTATGCTGCTTATGTTGGCTGCCACAATAAACTACAGGCGCTGTTCGCGGCCTGTCAAAGAAAACATGTAAGAGCTAAATCGCCCACTCAAGACGATGGAGTTTATTCAACAATGCCAAGTGTATAATGTTAGATTTAAAGGGAGCAAGAATGTGGTGATTCGCGCTCATCGGCGAACTTCCTATCCACTTAAAGCGCCATTGACGCCACTCTGGAGTTTGTCCCTGTTGACTGTGGCGGTCCACATACTCCACTATTGATAACTCTGCTTTGTCCGGTGCAAAACGCTCTTTCAGTTGAAAAGCGATATGCTCAATATTTTTCTCTACCGTCGAACGATGATAATGTTCATTGGCGCGCGCCACTAAAATTAAGTCGTCTTCTATATATAGAGAACAAATATCCATTTCTATTTCCATATCCAAACGGTTGAAAACACGTATATTCTCAAACGGGTACTCAGGCTGCTCCATAATTCCCTCGATAAATAATTTAATGCACTGACAACTAAAACAGGTAAAACGCTAACGGCGTCTCTTACTCTTCCTGCTCAAGTCGCGCACTTTACCTGATTTATATTATTAATTTGTGAATATTTACAGGGGGAAATGTAAAAATGTGACGAGACACTCACTTACAATATCCTCTTTACTATTTATGGCTGACGTCAATATGCAGTTATACATTAACCTATAATTTAAAGAATACAGCAGTTTCTCTAGGGTTTACACCGCATAGAGTTCAATTCAACACCAATACATCGCAAAACGGGCAGAAGAAGACAATGAACCCACAATATTAAGACGCGTTATTTTAGCGAGTAAAATATTACACCAAGAAACTCATGTAATGCTAGGTAGCTGCGTTGTAATGCCGTCGCTGACGGTAGCCAATGCAACCAATAGGCGGGCGATGCACGGGAGAGTTGCCCGGTAGGCATCGGGACAATACTAATACCCGCTCGGTGAAATGCATACACTGAACGGCTCATGTGGTAGGCATGGGTCACTAAGATCACGTGGTCAACCCCATGCTGATCTAGCACGACTTTTGTGAGATGAGCATTTTCCCAAGTATTACGACTTTCACTTTCTGGCCATACTGTTTTTACACCCATTTCATCCTGTAAAAAACGCATCCCAATTTCAGCTTCAGGGGTCAGGTCGAACGGCCTTACATTGCCGCCACTCACCACCACAGGCAAATCCCAACGATTCGCTAAATACGCACCATAGCGCAAGCGCCATAATGCGTTATGGCTCAAGGTATCCCCGCCGTATTCAGCGGCTCCGTAATGCCGACCAGCGCCCAACACCACTATTGCTTGGACACCGTCAGGCTTAGTCGTTGGCGTTTCGGCAATATAGCCCGCTTCTACCTGCTGGTGTAGCCACGCACTGACGACGGGCAAAGACAAAGCCCATAAACTCACTACCGCTACCGCAATACTCGACCACGCTAAATAACGGTAACGACGCCATATCAACAAACCGCCTACTATCATCAATAACTGTAAACTCGGTGGCAATATCAGCGTTTTAATGAGCGTTGTTAACATCATTTTGCAAAACCATCCATTTTCTGTGGTAATAAGTATGACAATACATGTGCTGAGCCTTTATAATCTATCATTGCTTGTTACATTTATTATTTATTATTTGTTATTTACTATCAACTTCTTCATTTTACACTTAAGCACAATCAATGTGCGATCAATTAAATAAGGCCGCCAGCACCAATGGAAGAACAATATCACCCGCAGTCAATAGAAGCTAACGCACAAACTTACTGGAAAGAAAATCAGTGTTTTAACGTTACTGAAGACCCCAATAAAGAAAAATTCTATTGTCTCGCCATGTTCCCCTACCCTAGTGGTAAATTACATATGGGCCATGTGCGTAACTACACCATTACCGATGTTATTTCTCGCTTTCAGCGTATGCAGGGTAAAAATGTATTACACCCAATGGGCTGGGATGCGTTTGGTCTACCGGCCGAAAATGCGGCAATTCAAAACAATACTGCACCCGCAGAGTGGACCTACAGTAATATAGATTACATGAAGCAACAGCTTAACTCCCTAGGCTTTGGTTTTGACTGGAGCCGTGAATTAGCGACCTGCCAGCCAAGCTACTATAAATGGGAGCAATGGTTCTTTACCCGTTTGTATGAAAAGGGCTTAGTGTACAAAAAAATGTCTACTGTTAACTGGGATCCGGTGGATAAAACCGTACTCGCCAATGAACAGGTGATTGATGGTAAAGGCTGGCGTTCGGGTGCGACCATCGAGCGCAAAGAAATTCCACAGTGGTTTATTAAAATCACTGACTATGCGGACGAGTTACTCCTCTCACTGGATAACTTGCCCAACTGGCCTGAACAGGTCAAAACGATGCAACGCAATTGGATTGGCAAATCAAAAGGCGTAGAAATCACTTTTGATTTATCGTCAACTATCGCAGGTGTTGATAGTGTTGATGTCTATACCACACGACCAGACACATTAATGGGTGTCACGTATGTCAGCATTGCTGCTGAGCATCCCATCGCTTTAGAGCTTGCTCAAAACAATCTTGAATTAAAACAATTTATTGCGGAATGCAAAAAGCAATCGACTGCAGAAGCCGATATGTCTGCTTTAGAAAAACGCGGTATAGAGACTGGTTTGACCGCTATACATCCGTTAAGTGGTGAAACCGTCGCTGTCTGGGTCGCCAACTATGTCTTAATGGATTACGGCTCTGGTGCCGTTATGGCGGTACCCGCACATGACGAACGAGATTTTGAATTTGCACAAAAATTTGGCCTGCCTATTGTGCAAGTGATCAAACCAGAAGACGCCGAGCAAACTATTGATATAGACCAAGGCGCTTATACTGACAAAGGTATTTGCATCAACTCGGGTGAATTTGATGGCCTCAACTTTCAATCTGCGTTTGACGAAATTGCCGCAAAACTAGCCACGCTAGGCAAAGGTAAAACCACCACTAACTTCCGTGTTCGCGACTGGGGTGTATCTCGCCAACGCTACTGGGGGACACCGATCCCTATGCTGAACTTGCCAGAAGGTGGCGAAATTCCTGTACCGATGGAAAAGCTTCCCGTTTTACTACCAGAAGATGTTGTCATGGATGGGGTTAACTCCCCCCTTAAAACCAATCCAGAATGGCGTAAAACAGAACATAACGGCATGATGGTTGAGCATGAAACCGATACCTTCGATACCTTTATGGAATCATCATGGTATTACGCGCGTTATACGTGCTCGAACCTTAACGATGCCATGTTGGACCCTGACAAGGCGAATTACTGGTTGCCCGTAGATCAGTATGTGGGTGGGATTGAACACGCTATTTTACACTTACTCTATGCACGTTTCTTCCACAAACTAATGCGCGACGAAGGCCTTCTTGAGTGCGATGAACCCTTTAAAAGCTTATTGTGCCAAGGCATGGTATTGGCCGAAACCTACTTTCGTAAAAATGCGGATGGCAGCACCGACTGGTTTAACCCGGTCGATGTCACCCTAGAAAAAGATGATAAGGGCAAACCTATCGCAGCAACACTGACCGCCACCGGCGAGACAGTAGAGATTGGTGGCACCACCAAAATGTCTAAATCAAAGAACAATGGCGTTGATCCACAAACCGCTGTTGACCTTTACGGTGCTGATACCGTGCGTTTATTTACTATGTTTGCTGCACCACCGACACAAACCTTAGAGTGGAGCGATACGGGTGTGGAAGGCGCGAGCCGTTTTTTACGACGGGTATGGAAGACCGTACATGGGCATCTTGCGGCAGGCTCGCCTACTGAGTTCAATACCAATAATCTTGATCAGCAACAGCAAGACTTACGCCGCAAAACGCATGAGACTATTGCTAAAGTCACCGACGATTACAATATACGTCAACAGTTCAACACCGCCATTGCAGCCATCATGGAACTGATGAATGACATTAGTCGTCATGCTGATCGTTCGTCACCGACTACCTTAGCCGTTGAGCGTGAAGCGATTGAATCCGCGGTCAAATTGCTGACACCGGTTGCCCCCCATATTGGCCATGAGTTATGGCTGGCCCTAGGACATACCAACAATATTATCGACCAACCATGGCCGGTTGTCGATGAGTCTGCGCTGGTTAAAAACAGTGTCACGATTGTGTTACAAGTTAACGGTAAAGTGCGCGCTAAAATTGATGTGGCAAACGGCCTCACCAAAGAGGCACTTGAAGCGGCGGCATTAGGTAATGACGCCGTGAAGAAATTCACCGATGGCAACACGATACGCAAAGTGATCGTCATCCCTAATAAACTGGTTAATATCGTGGCTAACTAGATCTTTTGCCTTTAAGTGTTTACGCTAGAAGCTTATAACGGGGCTGCAGATAAAAAGCTGTGCGCCAATCAATTAATACTTAGGTTCAATATATATTGGATTCGGTAATATAAAACTTACCGTTAACCTTGCTGAAATACGGTACTGGACATTGTTATGAAAAAAGTCGTAGGTTTATTGGTTATTACCTTATTGTGCTCGGCCATTTCTGCTTGCGGCTGGCGCTTGAGAGGCAGTGGTGAATCGGTTGATATTCAAAGTACGATATATTTAGAAGTATCGACAGGACAGGTTTATCAGGCTCTCAAAAAGTCGTTATCGCAAAAACAGCAACTTGCCAATATTGCAACCGGCGACATTCAGCTGATTTTAGGCGAAGAGTTTTACGAACGCCGCAGTGCGTCAGTAAACAATCAAGTGCAAACAATTCAATATCAGCTCACCTTTTCCGTCCCCTATGAAATACTAGATAATCAAGGACAGCCACTTACGGAAAAATCAATTGCAGAGCTGTCTCGCTATTACACATACAATCAAAATGCGATTAATAGTTCTGCCAAAGAAGAAAAAGCGCTGAAGAAAGAGATGATTAGACAGCTATCCCAACGAATATTACGTCGCGTTCAATTTATTAACCAAAAAATGACTAAGGCACAATAGAGTAGATACTAAGTACACATGGCTAAACTTCGAAGCGATCAACTTGCCACACATTTACAAGGTAAACTAATGCCCGTTTATTTTGTCAGTGGCGACGAAACATTATTAGTGCAAGAAACTTGTGACGCTATTAGACAAGCTGCTAGGAAGGCAGGTTTTACTGAAAGAGAGCGCCACCATGTTGACAAGCAATTTGAATGGCAGCAATTACTCGCGTCGGCAAACAGCTTGTCGCTGTTCAACGATAAAAAAATTATCGAACTACGTATAGAAAATGGGAAACCTGGCGCCGAAGGCAGCAAGAGCATTTGTGAGTACCTGAGTAACCCAAGTGAAGACAACTTATTATTAATTGTCACTCCAAAACTAGATGGGGGTACGCAGCGTTCTAAATGGGTGAAGCAAATCGAAAAAGCGGGATACTGGATTCCTATTTGGCCTATAAGTGCTGCACAGTTACCTCGATGGCTGCAACACCGTTTGCAACAAGCGGGCCTAAAAGCCGACAGCCAAGCTATCGAACTACTCGCCACGCGCATTGAGGGTAATTTACTGGCAGCCCATCAAGAAATCGAGAAATTACGACTGGTTGCTAAAGACGAATGGCTATCACCCGAGTTAATCGCTAATACCGTAGCCGATAGCGCGCGCTATGATGTTTTCGGTTTGGTGGATAAAGCGTTGCTGGGTGACCCCCGAGGGGCGGTACGCAATCTAAATGGGCTGAGATCAGAAGGCACTGAACCCATTACCATTTTATGGGCGTTGGCGCGCGAAATCAGAATATTACTTTCCATTGCAGGATCCGTTGGCCGGGGTCAGAATATGAACTGGGCGGCTAAAAGTGCAGGTGTGTGGGATAAACGCCAGCCGTTAGTACAACAGGCACTCAATCGTTTGCACCACAAACAACTCGCTTCACTACTTCGTCAAGCTAACGGGATTGATAAAGCGATTAAAGGTCTACGTTCAGCGGATGCTTGGAATGAACTCACCGAGCTACTTCTTAGCTTATCTGGCACACAGACCATTAGTGCAAGTAACCAACGCTTATCTTTGCAAGCGTAGAGACTATATTGAGTAGAATGAATAAGATAAAAACTAAACGAGAAATTAGACAAGAGCTTGACGACGAGATAGCATCATTTCTGTCCCATGGTGGAGAAATTAAGGATGTTGAGCGGGGCGCGAGTGGAAAAGAACACGGAGCTAACTTAAATCATAACATTCCGCTGAATCAAGAAAAACAAACCCGCACATTACTTCTTGACGAGGTGAAGGCACTAGACGAGCGCAAACAAAGTAAAACGAAACCAGGAAGCGCAACACCTCATCGGCCTAAAAAACGCGTTATCTATGATGACTTTGGGGAACCGTTACGAGAGGTTTGGGAATAAAACAGGCATATGAGGTAAACAGTCTGCATAACTACCCCAGCAAAAAATGTTGGGAGTTTCAGTTTGCGGACAAGAAGACTACTGATCTAGACGATGCTCAATAGCATATCGGACTAGACCTGACGTGGTACCAATCAACAGCTTTTGTTTGATATTACGCTTATGTGTTTCAACGGTGCGCACACTAATATCCAGCTGATTAGCAATAGATTTATTGTTATTACCGTGAGAAATTAGGCGTAAAACAAGCTGCTCACGCGTGGTGAGTACCCCCCCCGCATCGGTAGTATCTTCTTGTACTAGGATATGCGCGACTTCTCCGCTAAAGTATTTTCCACCGCCATATACCTTATGTATCGCGGTAATCATTTCTTCGCCAGAAATATCTTTAAGCAAATAACCCTCTGCACCAGAACGAATCACATTGATAATATATTCTTTATCGTCGTGCATACTCAGTATAATGACACGTATATCAGGGAATTTTTCCTTCACGATTTCTAGCGCATCCATGCCATTCATTTCTGGCATGCTAATGTCCATCATTACGATGTCTGGCTTAGCATCTACAAGCTTCTCCAATAGTTGCTTACCGTTTTCTGCCTCTGCGATGATGTCGATACCTTCATGCATATTAAGTCGAGAAGCAATACCTTCTCGGAACAGCGGATGATCATCTACCAATATTATTTTTATCATGATTACTTACACCGCCTTTCAATATCGATTTATTTATTAGTGCCCGCTCATAAATGGATCATCGCGAGAAAAATGAAAACCATCATACCTATTTAAAGATAGTGATTAACTAAACTTAAGATAATTTTTAGGTATCTTGGCTTCAATACATGTGCCGTTAGCATCGGACTTAATTGAAAAAACACCTTTGTGATAACTTAAACGTTCATGCATATTGCGTAAACCAATACCGACCATAGGCGATTTATTCCTATTCAGCAAAGCCACATCAAAACCACCGCCATTATCTGTAATTGATAACACTAACCACCTACCCCGAACACCAATACTAATATCGACATCTGTCGCATTAGAGTGACGCTCCACATTCGTCAACGCCTCTTGCGCCAAGCGGTAAAAGGTCGTTTTTATTTCTAGCGATAGCATGTTTTTAACCGCCACCCTGTCCAAATTAACACTAATTCCAGTACGGCGAGAAAAGTTTACTGATAACGATTCAATACCGGCAGACAGACCATGGTCATCAAGTATTCTGGGATGTAGATCACGAGAGATTCGGCGTAGATCAGTCAATGTTTGCGCGATCTTTTCTGTTGTAGACGCGAGGTCTTCTTCTGGGTCTTTACCTTGTTTTATTTTTAACCATGCTGTTTCAATAGAAAATTTGGCACTGGCAATTAACTGACTAATGCCATCGTGTAACTCTCTAGATACCCTTCGGCGCTCCTCTTCTTGTGTGGTTAAAATACGCTTGGTTAATTCTTGTAACTTACCATCAGCTAACTTTCTCTCGCTAAACTGCAATAGTAGCCCTGTAAAAAACACAGCAATAACAGCAATAATACCGATAGCCAAGATAACATACGACGCGCTGATAATTTTTCTATTGATAGACGACTGAATACTTGTTACTTGTTCTTCAATATCATCAATATAAACCCCCGTACCAAGCATCCATCCCCACTTATCTAGCATCACTGAATAAGCCATTTTTGTTCCCATTGAACCAGAAGAAGGCTTATTCCAAAAATATTGCAAGTAGCCTCCCCCTGCTTGCGCATTCTTCACCAACTCTTGAATTAAAAATGTACCGGCTTCATCTTGTAAATTCCACCAGTTCTCACCAATACGAAAAGGCTGTATAGGATGAACAACACCGGTACCATCGGTAGTATAAGCAAAGAAATACCCATCCTCTGTATATTTCAAGTTAGTTAGCACATTTTTAGCCAGTTCCTGAGCGACATCTTTATCTATATCATCGTTACTATAAAGATGATCGATTGACGAAAGCGCAAGTAAAGTATAATTTTTTAGTTCAACTTGACGCCGTTCAATTACACTATTTTTATAGGCAGTTGCCGTATTCAAAGATAACTTATCAAGTTGATACTGGGTGACCAACACTACTAGCAACATCGCAATAACTAATGGTAACACCGCCAACAGTTGAATTTTTTGCTTTAAGTTCATACACACTCTAGGTGATTGGTTGTGCGGGTTTAATTCGAAAATTTACACTATGCGTTTGATCGCTAAGGTTTATTATTGTTAAATTTTATTGTCGCCTTTCAACGTTTATAACTTCTGTACTTTACACGGACTCATGGTCCATAAATTTATATTTTATAGCAACACATACAGCGTATCATAAATTATTTTTAGTCTGTTATGTGTTGTACATTATGCCTTTTAAGTTTGTAAAAAAATTCTTGCTGACTGCCTTAGTCACTATCAGCTCTGTGGTGGTAAACAAACAATATCCATCTAGATAGCTTTCATCGTACTGCACTACCTTCATATGCTTAATCGCATCCACTGGCCTTACAATATAACCATCATCTGAAGCCTAATAATATGCCCTTATCTGCCGTCACCTAAGGCAAATTAAGGTCAAATACAATGTAAGGTGCACCGCGATTTAATGCTCATTGACTTAAAAAGGTAGCCTAGCGCTTCATCAGCATCCTCTATTATATGTACATTATTACGACATCTAACACCCTAAAAATATTCTCTGGCTAGTTCAATATAGACTACATTGTCTTCAACCAGTAAAATTTCATGGTTCATTCGTTGACCCCAATAGTGGTTCCAGTATTGTAAAGTAAAAAATTGAGCCAGCGCTTTTTTATGTTACCCCAATATCATCCGCTCAACGCTCAACCACTATTTTTACCTTTCAAATTAATAATATTGTTAAATCTCAACAGTGTTATTAAAATTTGGAAGCCATTTAGTGACTCTCCGCAGGGTATCTCTAGGATATATGAATAATATGTCAGGACTTAAACACATCAGATACTGTCATAAATGACGCATTAAAACCTGAGGAGATCAGCATTAATTAGGGCTAACGTTTGCCGCAGATAGCGCAAGTGGGCACATAAAGAAACCTCGACCGACTAGCCAGTATTTTCATAATCACTTCGCGCATCAAACATATACTCACTTACTCTTAGCATACGCCAGAAAAAGCACTGGACTCTGAATAGAATAACAAATAACATCGAAAGCAGAGTGAAGCCTCTGCACCAAAAAAAAACGTCATATATGCATTTCGTACGATGATTGTGCAAAAAACGTTAAAACTACGTAAAAACCCGTAGTCTATCTGAGTGCGCTTACGGATGTTTTCTTGGCTAATCGTCTTATAATAAGAATTGTCATAGATAAACACAATAAACGAGTAATACAAGAACCCCAAATAAAGGTCACCCAATATGAAGATATATCAACTTGCCATAATAACGCTAATATCATTTTTTGTGATATCTTGCGGAGAGAAAGAAGCAGAGCAGAAAACAGAGCAAAGCATAAAACAAGAGGTTGTACAGTGGCGCTTAGCGGAAACATGGCCGACCAACTTTCCAATCTTTGGTGATGCCGCAAAGCAAATGGCAAAGAATGTGGAAGCGATGTCTAATGGACGCTTAGTTATAACTATCGATTCAAAAAACAAACACAAGGCGGCACTAGGTATTTTTGATTTCGTTAAAAGTGGCCAGTATCAAATGGGTCACTCTGCTTCATACTACTGGAAAGGTAAGGACATCAATACATTGTTCTTTACTACTATGCCGTTAGGTATGATTACCGCTGAACAGAATGCTTGGTATTACTATGGTGGTGGTCAAGAGTTAGCGGCTAAAGTCTACGATCAGTACGGCATCCTGTCGTTTCCTGGAGGTAACACGGGCAACCAAATGGGCGGCTGGTTCAAAAAAGAAATCAATTCTGTTGATGACTTAAAAGGCCTTAAAATGCGTATCCCAGGTTTTGCTGGTGACATATTGGCCAAACTAGGTGCAAAACCTACCAACATTCCACCAGGCGAGCTATATACCGCGTTAGAACGTAATACGATTGACGCACTAGAGTGGGTAGGTCCATCACTAGATCTCCGTATGGGGTTCCACAAAATCGCACCGTTCTACTATACTGGTTGGCATGAGCCTGCAACTGAGTTGCAGTTTATGATTAACAAAAAAGCCTTCGAGAAACTACCTGCTGACCTACAAGCTATTGTCAAGATTGCGATAAAAGAAGCGGCTTTTCAGGTCACAGCGCAGTCTTATCATGAAAGTGCGGTGAACTGGGAAACCATGAAAACTGAGTTCCCCAATATTCAGGTAAAGTCATTTCCTAAGCCTGTTATGTCAGCGTTGAAAGAAGCTAATAACGAGCTTCTAGCGGAGTTTGAGGCAAAAGGTGGACTAACGGCTGAAATTATCCAATCGCAACGCGAGTACATGAAAAAAGCGCGTGTATGGACTGACATTTCAGATAAAGCTTATTTGAATAACCTGTAGCGCCCACAAAAGTAGTACCAAAAAGGCCCCTCACGGGGCCTTTTTGATTTATCAGTCGGTAATAATTCAGTATGAAGGTGTTAGGTTAGGCGAGCCAAGCCAACTAACATAACCGTACCCGTCGGACACAATCAATAATAATATTGCCTGCTCCTAAGGTAATGTGCCTCTAAGGTAATTAAAATAATGAAAACGACATTACGTTTCCTCAATAAAATCGTCGATTTCTCTGGGTATATTTGCATTGCAGCACTTCTGCTGATGATTCTTAATGTATTCATTGATGTTTTCGTCCGCTATGTGGTGTTTGGGCTGCTACAGTATTTTCATTGGATAGCCGCACTTGACTGGTTTAACAAACACCTAAGCTGGCTGGGTGGCATTGGCATGCAAGAATTGGAATGGCACTTTTTCTCGCTTATGTTTTTAATGGGCTTAGGCTACACCTTAAAAGAAAACGGTCATGTGCGCGTTGACGTGCTATACGATAATTTTTCACGCAGAAAACAGGCTTGGATCAACATTACTGGCGGGCTTATTTTGGCGCTACCTTTTTGCGCATTGATTGTTTACTACGGCAGCGACTTTTTCTACGAATCGTTTGTCATCATGGACAACAAAGGCGACCCTGGCAGCCTACCCCGATTATGGCCAGGAAAATTAATTATTCCCGTTGCCTTTAGTTTTTTAATCCTGAGTATTATTAGCGTCATTTTAAGCGAATGGATGGTGATTAAAGAAGAAGAAAAACTTAAAACAGTCAACGATATAAAAGGAGACGCCACATGATTGGTATTTATCTCTTTGTTTTTGCTCTTGTTTTATTATTTGCTGGCTACCCTATCGCACTAACATTTGCAGGCTTATCTCTGTTAGTGGGTTTTTGGATTGAGGGTTTCGAGCTGTTTGCTTTTATGCCCTATCGACTTTACTCGATTATGGGCAATACGATATTGATGGCAATCCCCATGTTTATTTTTATGGGCATTGTGTTGCAAAAAACCGGCTTAGCTGAACGCCTTCTTGAATCGATGGCGAAATTATTTTGTAGCCGTCCCGGTGGCTTAGCCATTTCAACTATTTTAGTAGGTGCGTTTTTAGCGGCATCCACTGGCGTTGTGGGGGCAAGCGTTGTCGCTATGGGCGTGATCTCGTTACCCGTAATGCTTAAATATAATTATGATCAGCGCCTGGCAACCGGTGTTATCTGCGCGGCAGGAACACTCGGCCAAATTATTCCCCCCTCCATTATTCTGATTATCTTAGGTGATGTAATGGGGGTACCGGTTGGTGATTTATTTAAAGCAGCCATGATACCTGCATTAATTTTAGTAGGATGCTATTTACTTTATGTGGTTATTTACACCTCGCTAAATCCCTCTTCAGCACCGGCAATCCCCTCAACCGATGACAATGTTTCAGACCTTATAGTCAATGCGTTAAAGAATATCATCCCACCTCTTGCGTTAATCGTAATCGTCTTAGGTTCAATACTCAGCGGCATTGCCACACCAACCGAGTCATCTGCACTAGGTGCTATCGGGGCTTTGTTACTTGCCAAGTTTTATGGGTATTTACAGCTACCCATGATCATTGCAGCAGCAAAAGAAACGGTTAAAGTCACTTCGATGGTATTTGCAGTACTAATAGGCGCAACTGCTTTTGCAATGATATTCACCTATTCCGGTGGCGACATTATTGTTGAAGAGTTTATGTCGGGGTTACCCGGTGAAAAATGGACATTCTTATTATTGTCTATGCTGGCTATTTTTATTCTTGGTTTCTTTATCGATTTTGTTGAAATTGCATTTATTGTCGTGCCTATACTTGCGCCCATTGCAGAATTAATGGGCTTGAATATGGTGTGGTTTGCCATCTTAATTGCGATGAATTTACAGTCATCATTTATGACGCCACCCTTTGGTTTTAGCTTATTTTATCTAAAAGGGGTGTCGCCACCAGAGGTAAAAACAACCACCATTTACAAAGGTGTTATTCCTTTCATCTTGATACAAATGTTTGTTGTTTTATTACTAGTACTATTTCCTGAGTACTTAGGGTTTGACATATAAACCCTTTTTTTATTTTCATCGCGCGGTTCATACTTGCAACCAGAATGGATTGATAATTCACTAAAAAAATCAATGCCGCGCCTATTAATAACGTCCTACTGATTACGAAATTATTAGCAATATCACTACCCGTATACAGCCTGCGCTATACTGTGGGTAGTGATGAACGGCACCCATTTTTACCTTCGCTTTTATAAAGACTATCACTCAAACAAATATATAAAACAGTCCTTTGGTTATCCATTTTCGCACCAAAAAGGGGAGAGAGAGCAAGAAAAAGTAAAGTTCTTCACCAAGAAAGTGAATTGCCGCTGACAAAAGTTGATTGTATTGAAAATCGCATTCATACAGCACGAAAAAACTGCTTGGGGAATGGGACTAGTTTTTTCGTGCTATATTGCAGCCGTTGCAGCCATGGCCTATCTGCTTCATCACCCTTCGATAGGTAAGTGAACATTATGAAAAAAACAATGCTCCTATCAAAATCACTGAGGTCGTGTTGCGCGACGCTCATCAATCTTTATTCGCTACCCGTTTACGTATTGACGATATGTTCCCTATCGCAGAGAAACTTGACGGCATTGGCTATTGGTCCTTATAAACTTGGGGCGGGGCAATCTTTGATTCATGCATTCGTTATTTATGTGAAGACCACTAGAATCGTACTCGAAAACTCAAAAAAGTGATGTCCAATATCCGTCAGCAAATGTTATTGCGTGGACAAAACCTATTAGGCTACCGTCATTATGTAGACGACGTCGTTAAAAAATTTGTTGAACGTGCGGTAGTCAATGGCGTGGATGTATTCCGTGTATTTGATACGATGAATGATCCGCGTAATATGACCACTGCGATGCAAGCGGTTAAAATAAGGGGGGCACGCACAAGGCACTATTTCGTACACGACCAGCCCCGTACATAATTTAACTGGCTGGTTAGACCTAGCAAAGAAAGTTGAAGACATGGGTGCCGACTCTTTAGCCATTAAAGATATGGCGGGTATTTTAACGCCTTATGATGCCTTTGAACTCGTTAGCCAACTCAACGCGAGCCTAGATATCCCTATTGCCTTACATGCCCATGCAACATCGGGTTTGTCATCTATGACGCTGCTTAAAGCCATAGAAGCAGGTATTGATCATATTGGTACCGCGATATCATCCATGTCAATGACCTATGGTCAATCACCAACAGAATCTATTGTTGCTGCATTTAAGGGCACGGAACGTGTTCCACAATTAGACTTAGGTAAGCTTGAAGGTGCCTTACGCGGTGTTGATTCACGCATTCTTTTTGCTCAAGTGCCGGTTGGCATGCTGACCAACATGGAAAGCCAACTCAAAGAACAAGGCGCTAGCGATAAGTTTGATAAGGTGCTTGAAGAAATACCCTGTGTCCGTAAAGATCTAGGCTACATACCACTGGTGATACCCACGTCACAAATTGTTGACACACAGGCAGTCATTAATGTATTGACTGGCGAGCGCTATAAAAGTATCTCAAAACAAACACAGGGTATTTTAAAAGGCGAATACGGTGCTGCACCGGCTAAATTTAATGCTGAGCCACAAGTAAAAGTATTAGATGGTGGCAAAGCTATGAGTTGTCGACCGGCAGTTTTACTCACCGCCGAAATTGAAAAACTGTCTACTGAATTAAACGTTTTCTCCACCGAAAAAAATATTTCTCTAGCGAAGAATACCGTAGAAGATGTATTTATTTACGCACTGTTCCCGCAAATTAGTTTGCAGTTTTTAGAAAACTGCAACAATCCTGATGCCTTTGAACCGGTTCCTACAATTGAAGAAAGAACAATATCGAGTACACCTCACACACAGGATAAGAGCAGCGCTTATGTCATTAATGTCAACGACAAACACCATCATGCGAAAATCAACAGCAATAACGATAATTTGACAGCGTTCAAGTCTCTATCGACGACCAGTTGTTTGTGGCACAAGTTTTTGACGATGACGCAAGTGACAACAATGATGATCCTGTCAATGCCACGGGAGAACCACTCAAACCACCACTTTCAGGCAATTTTTTTCAAGCACTGGTACAACCTCAAAGTAGCATCAAAGTGGCATCAAAGAAGGCCCAATTTTAATTGTTCTAGAAACAATGAAAATGGAAACTGAAATAAGATCACCAAGAGATGGCGTAGTCAGTACTGTTGCTGTCAAACAGGGTGATACGGTTTCTGTAGACGATATTTTATTAACGCTATAGCCGTTAATATTTTGGCAACTCTTATTTAGACAGCATGGCTGATTGGCCTGGGTATTATTTTTCGTGGATAAAGCATTCAATTTATGGTCAGATTCCGGCATTGCCAATATGCAAGTAGGCCAAGCAGCGATGATCGCTGTGGGCATATTGTTGTTGTATTTAGCTATGGCTAAACGTTTTGAACCGCTACTGCTCTTACCCATTGAGATTGGCTGTATACTAGTGAATATCCCTGGTGCCGGACTATACGCAGAACCTGTTTATGCTCTAAAAGTAGCCTAGAGTCGCCTGAAGGCTTGTTTTACTATATTTTCCATATAGGGATCGAGACGGGTGTATTCCCACTGATGATATTCATGGGGGTCGGCGCAATGACCGATTTTGGGCCATTACTCGCCAACCCTAAAACCCTTTTATTAGGCGCTACCGCACAGTTCGGCATATTTACAACGGTTATAAGCGCAATCGCACTCACACAAACAGGCTTAGTTGATTATAGCTTAGCGCAAGCGGCGGCTATTGGCATTATTGGTGGTGCTGACGGCCGCCACTTCTATTTTTGTATTCAGTAAATTAGCGCCCGAATTATTAGGCGCTATTGCCGTCGCGGCTTATTCTTATATGGCACTGGTACCCCTTATTCAGCCACCGATTATGCGTGCATTTACGAACAAAGAAGAGCGCCAAATTGTGATGCGCCAGTTACGCAAGGTCTCTACAACAGAAAAGATTTGCTTTCCTATTATCTTGGTGGTTCTAGTGGCACTTTTACTGCCTAGCGCCGCCCCCTTATTAGGTATGTTTTGCTTTGATAAGTTGATGAAAGAGTCTGACGTTGTCGATCGTTTAAGCGACACCGTACAGAACGCCTTGATCAATATTGTGACTATTCTGTTAGGGCTAGGTGTAGGTGTAGGTGCAAAATTAAGTTCAGAATCATTTTTGAATGTTGAAACGATTGGCATTTTATTATTAGGACTTGTCGCTTTTTGCATTGGCACTATGTCTGGCGTTTTGATGGCGAAACTAATGAACGTCTTTTCGGAAAATAAGATCAACTCACTGATTGGTTCAGCGGGTGTCTCTGCATTGCCGATGGCAGCTCGCGTGTCCAATAAGGTCGGGTTGGAAGAAAATAGTCAGAACTTTTTATTGATGCATGCGATGGGGCCAAATGTAGCAGGTCTTATTGGATCTGCAGTGGCAGCAGGGGTGATGCTAAGTTATTTAAAATAAACGACCTACAGATTAAGGGCATCTCTAAAACGCACTTTTCCCCGATTGCTGCGTCGGCTCCGTGCTCGAATCCTCATGTATACTTTATACACTGCGGTTCTCCGCGCGGTGACTTCTTGCACTCACGAAAAAATTACTGTTTTCAGAGGTGTCCTTACGTAATTATATATGCATGGTTTTTTTATATTGAATGGATCAATTTTTGATGTTAGACCGCACCATGCCACCGAGCAATGCCGTAACTAAATACACTTAGCACTGTCATCACGCATAAGATCACACCCAATAACAACCAAGGACGAAAAGGCTTGCGGTCCACTTGATGAATAGATGAACTTAAGTAGTGGTCTACTTTTGCTTGATCTTCTGGTGTTAGTTCTGAATGACTCATAAAAATCGCTCTCGCATTTATTGGCACATCAATCGCTGACGCATTGTTTTTGCTAACATATTTTCTTCAAATATCTAACGAGTGTAACATTGATACTGATAACTCGTCATGCATCAGTATGCAGTAGGGGGAGTAGATATTTATGGTTAAAAACCGTCTAAAACAATTTTCCCTATAGAGCGACCCGATTCTATTTCGGCATGGGCTGCCTTTAAGTTTGTCGCATTAATAGCCCCTAAGTTTTTACCTATCGTAGTTTCTATATGGCCTAGATCAATAAGGTCTCCGACTCGATTAAGTAGATGATGCTGTTCTTGCATATCGGCTGTTTTAAACATCGATCGGGTATACATAAACTCCCAATGTAGCGAGATACTTTTGCGCTTCAAAATATTGATATTCAGCGCTTGAGGATCATCAATTAGAGCAATCTTACCAAATGGCGCGAGTATTTCTGCATAGGTTTCAAAATATGAATCGGTGCTGTTTAAGCTCGCCACATGCGTCACAGGACCAACCCCTAAAGCCTCTATTTGTGGCTGTAACGGCTGGGTATGATCCACCACATGATGAGCACCCAGTTTTTTCACCCACGCCTGCGAGCTCACTCGTGATGCGGTTGCAATAATAGTTGCGCCCGTAATGGCTTTGGCCAACTGCACAAGAATAGAGCCTACCCCACCCGCTGCGCCTACCACTAATATCACTTCATCAGAAGACTCCGTAGCATCCGGGCTTTGTTGTTTAATGCCCAAACGCTCAAACAGTAATTCCCAGGCCGTAATCGCCGTTAACGGTAACGCTGCCGCTTCTGCACTAGACAACGTTTTGGGTTTTCTACCGACGATGCGCTCATCCACCAATTGATACTCGGCATTACTACCTGGGCGAGTTAAATCACCAGCGTAATAAACCGCTTCACCCAATGTAAATGTAGTTACCGCATCACCTACAGCGACCACTTCGCCTACTGCGTCCCAGCCAATCACTTTATAGTCAGTGTTATCAGACGATACGCTTTTGCGAATTTTACAATCTACCGGATTCACCGCAATCGCTTTAATCTTGACCAACAAATCATGGCATGTAGCCGTTGGCTGTGGCAGAGTGATATCTACCAGAGATTCGTTCTGGTCAATAGGCAATGCCTTGATATAACCTACTGCTTTCATCATATTAATGTCACTCATACTATTTTTATCCATCTCAATCTCCGCTTTCAGCAAAAAGCTAATAAAAGGTCACTATATCTATACCGCGATCAACTGTTCAAGGCACTCATCATAGTTGCAGACTCAATAAAATCACATGGTAAAGCGAGCAATAAATAATACAGTGAACGACAGATGGTGAATAAACTGCAAAATATCCAACATGCTCCTCAGTCGCACCGCAACACAATCATAAGCAACGCAAGAAACACACACATTTTAGAGACTCCGGACTCAGGAAGCATCGGCTGCATCAATCGACAGCTAAACACATTAATTATCAAAGTTATTCATTGTGGTTTGAAATTTTTAGAGGCAGCGTCATCGCGTTTCGCATATCGTCACCAACAGGTTAAACGCGCCATTGATCACACTTCGTTTACTAGCCCGTGCTTGTTGACTCCCCCTCCGCGATCTGCGGTCATGCACTAGTTACGATCTACAGCCAGCTTGGCCCCCGTAGTGTTAACTCAGCGAATCGCACAAATAAATCAGGGTTCAAAAAGCCGGTGAATAAAAAACCCCAAACAGCTCCAGTGAAATGCGCCATATGGCCGATACGGTCATTAGATTTTTTATCTTTCAGCCATGAATAAATCAAATAACCAACGCCCGCAAGGATTTTGGGGATAGCTATGATTCCATATAGATACAAATTATCCCAAGGCGCAAATATAATCACTGCAAATACCACCGCAGAGACTCCACCCGAAGCACCTAGAGCAGCATAACTTGGATTCTTTTTATGCCTTATATAGCTAGGGATAGATGAGACGATAATACCACCAAAATACAATATCAAATATGTAGCCGTCGAAAACTCCCCAAAGAAATGCGGGTAATACATCTGCTCAATGGCGGAACCAAATGACCATAAAACAAACATATTAATAGCCAAATGCATCGTTCCGTCGTGAATAAAGCCAGATGTAATAAACCTGTGCCACTGTTTATGATGGCTAATCGTCATTGGATGAAACAGTAATGCAGATTTCCCTTTACGGTTATTCATCAGCACAAATGACACAAAGCAGGTTAATGCAACAATAATATTAGTACTCGTGAGAATACTAGAGTCCATCTTGATTCAAAGCCAGTGGTCCTTATTTAGTTTCGCAAAATATATTATGAACGGCATAGTCGTATTCAAGTATATGGGCTCGCTATCGACCTTAAAAGGAATACATCAATATCCATTTTATCAGCCTTTCGGTAAGTCTTTTTTTAATTTCAGTACCTTTTATGCTTTAAATAAAGCACTAAGGGTATCGTAGGGAGTAGCTGAAACATTCAAGATATTTTTCACTCGCTTGAGGTGAATTGACTATAGCGCCTTACCAGACATCTGACTAAATACCGCCATTGGATCGAAGCGAAGTGTGTGTGTGTGTGTGTGTGTGTGTGTGTGTGTATGTATGTGTATGTGTATGTGTATGTGTTTTTTTTTGGGGGGGGGGGGGTCGAAACACCTGCTTTTGCTTTCAAGGCTGCCCTTAAATAAGCGAAGGCAGATTTATCAAAAAAAAAGGGGGTTCATCAAAAATGATAACTTAATAACATTTATATAGCACTTATATAGCACTTATGTGGAATAACACCTGCTACCATGCATAAAAAATATACGCCATTTTACGCTTATTCACGTTTTTAAGCAAAGAGACTAACGATGCTGCCTAGTGACCGCGCAGGTTGTTCAGTACCGCCCATCGCGACTAGCTGCTCCATTAGTTTATTGAACATATTTTCTTGTGTTTCATTCATATCATCAACGGCTTGATCGTCCCATGATGTATTACCCTCTGCATCACTTTTACTCGCACTACTGTCTGTTCGGTGAGTCATGGATTGACCCTCTTCTGAGCGCTCAACCTGAAGGCGTTGCTCTTCTATACGCTGTTCACGGTCTATCGCGAGCAATTCGATTCTAGCGGCCGATTCCATTTGCACTGCTTCTGCAGCCACTTTACGGTCCTGCGCTGATGGTTCTGCTGGCGCTAATGCCGCACGTCGTATAACTTGCGCTTTTTCGATGGTCATTTGTGGCGTAGATGCTGCGCCAGTACTAATCGGCACCTCACCTGAAACCGCATAGTTAACACCGTCAGGACCTCTTTCATACTCATAACTAGGTGCGCCCGCATACTGACCACCGATCGCCGCATGTGCACGTTCATGATTACGGACTTCTCTATCGAGTGTCGACAATGTATTGATTGTTCGCTGGTCGATTTCTGCTTGTTGCTGCTGAGCCTGTTTTTCCTGCTCTGCTGCATCGGACTGCTGCTGAGATAATTTTTCAGAGGATTTATCCGACGCTGCCGAATCGGTATGAGCTGTCTCAGCAGCCTGCTGTACGGGCGTAAATATATCATCTTGACTATCGGTAGATTCTTCACTCACAGCGGATCGTAAGGTAGCGCTTGCTGCTAAATTATTCGGCATATATGCCGTAGGTAATATCGAATTAATGTTCATATCATTCTCCCCTCGTTGTCTACTTACTGCTATTCCTATAGTTGATGAAACGATATAGTGGCGTTATGTCCAACTCCTTAAGCTTCAATATCAATGAGCGCACCCAATGCCTGATCTGCCACATCAATAATCTTTGCTGATGCGTTAAACACATGTTGCTCTTGCTGAATGTTAATCATTGGCTCAACGATATCGGTACTCGCTAAAGGTGCACGCTCTAGCGTACCAGACAATACAATTTCATTCGCCGACTCGGTAATAGAGCGACTGCTATTCTGCATGCCAGAAATGCCTTGCTGAAAAACGGTACTGATGCCGGCGGATGTATTAATCATAATGATTACCTCAGTAAGTAGGTATTGCCTATTACACATTAACATTAATGAATGATATCAATACTCAATGCGTAGTGTACCCAACAACTGTATGAAAAACACCCAGTAATAAGGGCGCTTTAAGACTGTTTACATGTAAGAAAACGCAGGCGGCAATATTTTGCCTATATCTAAGTCGTTTTTAATATGAATACCCTGAGGATTAGACAAAAAAGGAATATGACCCAAACACGGTGCATCCAATCTCTGTTCTAGATCGACAAGCGATTCGGCATAAGCCGGCATACTAGGGTCAATATGGTTTGACACCCAGCCCGCTAAAAATAAGCCATCGCGGCGAATAGCCTCGGCAGTTAAATATGCATGATTTAAACAACCTAAGCGCATACCCACCACCATAATCACCGGCAGCGATAAAATTTTTGCAACATCGGCTAGGGTTTCTCGCGCATTAAGCGGCACACGCCAGCCACCGGCCCCTTCGATAATGACAAAATCGGTGCGCTGCATGAGCACTCCACGGCAAAAACCCGCCAGCTGGCTGGCACGCAAACTGCGACCTTCCTGTGCCGCTGCCACATGAGGGGCCATGGCTGCGGCCAACGCCACAGGATTAATTTGCTCATAGCTAAGCGAGGTATTAATGGCTTCCTGCAGGATTAATGCATCATCATTGCGCAGGCCATCAGGTGTTTTTTTGCATCCTGCGGCAAGGGGTTTAAGCGCCGCAGTGCTTAAACCTTGCATATTAGCCGCATGAATTAAGCCTTCACTAATCAAGGTTTTGCCAACATCAGTATCTGTGCCGGTAACAAAAAAATGCGCGGGCATTACGTTTTACCTTTCTTTTGTATTATCCAGCCATCGACGTCATAGCTTGCGGGAATGCCCTGGGTCGTTCTATATTTTTCGTAGGCTTGTATTAATTGATTAAATCGTTGCTTGCCCGTTAAGCCTTGTCGATGCTCTGCGGTGATCACATTAGCACCGACTTCTTTCAACCCTTGCATGGCGTCGATAACAGAATCGAAATACTCTGTCACGGTTTCATGAAAGTGATTAATCACTACAAAGTCATTATTCACGATGGCTGCCTGCCATTGAGAACGGCGATGACATGGATTGACGTGCGGCAGCTGGTCGACGGTTGCCCACGCTTGGCGCAACTCGATTAACGTATTTGAACCTAAACTAGTAAAACAACAAAAGCCATTGGGCGTTAACACACGATAAAAACTTTTCATTAACGCGGATAAATCGTCACACCACTGCAAAGAAAAATTCGAAAAAATAATATCAACTGAATTATCTTCCAGTAATAAATCTTCTGCTTCACAACGCAACCATTCAACATTGGTGCAGTCAGCATTATTTTCTTTAGCTACGGCTAACATGCCTTCGGCGATATCCACGCCAATATATTTTTCAGACTGATAGGTTTCGTTAAGTTGACGAGTAAAAAAACCCGTGCCACAACCAATATCAGCGATAGTTATTTTTTTCCCCAAATTGAAAGTTTGACAACCAATGACTTGATTCATCACAGACAACATTTTTTTGCCCGATTGCTGCTGAACGTTAGCCGCTTTATCATACCGTGCAGCCGAACGACTAAATGAATCAGCAATGTTTTTTTTATAGGGATTCATAAAAAGTGCTCAGTAATAAAGTGATTCAAAACAACCTCTAGTCGTTTCGACGGCATATGTAATAAATGTCCTGACCGTGCCATCACTGCATATTGATGATGCACATTTATTTTTTGTATTTTTTCTACCGTTTGCACAGGGACTAAGGCATCACTTTCACCAAAACAGTGAAGCGCGGGGCAAGTAATCTTTTGTAACGCGGTTTGATTATTAATGTCTCGCAATAAGTCTAAACCCGATAAGTAGTGGGTAAGTGGCTGCGGGGATGTTTTTTTTGAAGTGAAGAGCGATTGCAAATAACGTTTTTGATCACGTCGATGAACATCTCCTTGTAACACCAACTTCCAGAAGCGTGGTAAGGTTTTTTCTGCATTATCTTTATATGCTTGATGAAAAGCCGAAAACACCTCTCTCGACATAGCCGTTGGCCAATCATCGCTAGCGACAAACTGTGTATTACTCGCCAAGGTAATTAAACCACTCACCGACTGCGGGCACATTGCCGCGATACGTGTCGCCAACATACCACCCAGCGACCAACCCATTAATATACACGGCCTACATAACTTTTTATGTAGCTTCTCACACAGAACGTCAACATCAGATTCATACACCACATCCACCACCACAACATCGGTCCACTGCTGTAGAAATGGAATAATGGCTTGCCATACCTGAGCACTCATTCCCCAGCCGTTTAATAACACTATAGGGGTCATTATTGCGTGTGGGGTCGATCCGGTATATCTATATTGTGTTATCTGGTGAGTCATAAACAAGTCAGCATGAGAGTAGAGAAGTTGACTTATCTCCACTTGAAAAAACATCCGCTAGCAATTCTAACAAACGATCAACGTCCGCTTTACTGTGATTAGCATTCAACGTAATACGCAATCGGCCAGTTCCTTCCGGCACGGTTGGCGGTCTTATGGCTCCGACTAGTACGCCATTTTCTCGTAGGTGATTCGCTGCTCTCAACACACAGGTATCGCTGCCTAATACGATAGGCTGTATCGGTGTTTGTGATTCCATTAACGGTAACGCTAGCGCCGTAGCACCTTCTCGGAAATAGTGAATAGTGCGGTGTAAGGTTTTTCTGCGATGCGTGTCACTTTCTAGCAAGGACAAGCTCGCACATGTTGCGGCCGCAACAGCTGGCGGTAATGCTGTGGTATAAATATAAGGCCGAGCAAACTGAATAAGTGTTTCGATGAGCGTGGCTGAACCCGCTACAAATGCGCCAAATGTGCCAAAGGCTTTACCCAAAGTACCGACTAAGATCGGTAATTCATTAACCGATAATTGAAAGTGTTCAGCGCAACCACCACCGGCACCGCCCAATACGCCAAAACCATGAGCATCATCGACCATAAGCTGCGCACCATAACGATGGCATAGCAGCGACAAGGCTGGCAAAGGCGCTATATCACCATCCATACTAAACACGCCGTCGACGACGACAAACTTTCGCTTAGCAGTATCTTTCGACAGCATATATTCTAATTGCTTGAGATCATTATGGCGGTAACGTTTCATCGTGGCGCGGCTGACAATACCTGCATCAATTAATGATGCATGATTTAAGCGATCTTGATAGACGCTATCTCCGCGCCCCGCTAACGCCGAGATCACACCCATATTGGCCATATAGCCGGTAGAGAACAGCAATGCGCGCTCACGCCCCGTAAAGCGTGCCAACGAGTTTTCTAGTGTGTGATGGTGATGCGTATGGCCATAAACCAAATGCGATGCACCACTACCCACACCATGCTCTATGGCTGCCTGTTGAAAGGCAGACACTACATTGGGGTGATTAGCTAAACCCAAGTAGTCGTTATTCGCAAACGCTAAGTAAGGTTTACCATCGACAGTCACTCTAGCATCTTGTGGCGAGGAAGATACTGTGCGCTGGCGATAACGCTGCTGCTTCAGTCGATCATCTAGCGCTGCTTTCAGTTCATCATCAAACGAAGCCATCGATTACCCAACGCCATTGATACGATAGGTTTGCAAGTATCCATTTATAGATAAGCACACGCTAGCTCACTGCATTATAAAATAAAGGTGATACTGTTTGCGCTTGAGCAGGTGTTCTTGGCTCGAAAAAGCCCACCGTTGGCTGGTGTCCCGTTATGCTTTCGCCTCGGGTATTTTCACGGCGCGCGTCTACGGCGGAATAAGGCTCAGGCTCGATACCTAGGCGGGCAAATAGTTGCTTATCTTTATCTGCTTTAGGGTTGGCGGTTGTGAGCAATTTTTCGCCATAAAATATAGAATTCGCACCCGCAAAAAACGCCATCGCTTGCATCTGCTCATTCATATCTTCACGCCCTGCCGATAAGCGCACATGAGATTTTGGCATTAGTATACGGGCAACGGCAATAGTGCGAATAAAGTCGAACGCATCTAAATCGTCCAAATTTTCAAACGGTGTTCCTTCGACACGCACCAACATATTGATCGGTACCGATTCCGGATGTGCTGGCAAATTAGCGAGTTGAATTAATAGCCCGACGCGGTCTTGCTCACCCTCACCCATACCCACAATGCCACCACTGCAGACTTTCATACCGGCGTCGCGCACATTTTGTAGCGTGTTAAGGCGGTCATCGTAAGTACGGGTGGTAATAATATCACCGTAGAATTCTTTCGAGGTATCTAGATTATGATTGTAATAGTCGAGCCCGGCTTCAGCTAGAACAGTTGACTGATTATCGTCAAGCATACCTAATGTCATACAAGTCTCTAGACCCAGAGCTTTCACGCCTTTAACCATCTCGACCACATAGGGAAGATCTTTATTTTTGGGTGAGCGCCATGCTGCGCCCATACAAAAACGGGTTGCACCACTCGACTTAGCCGCTTTCGCTTCTTCGATCACGGCATCGACTTTCATGAGTTTTTCTTTCTCTAAGCCGGTATCGTAGCGGGCGCTTTGGGGACAGTATTTACAGTCTTCTGGGCAGGCACCGGTCTTAATCGAGCACAAAGTGCTTATTTGCACATGATTGGGATTAAAGTGCTTACGGTGTATCGTATGCGCCTGAAACAATAGGTCATTAAACGGCAAGGCAAATAATGCTGATACCTCATCTCGCATCCAGTCATGGCGCAAAGTAGCGTTATTTTTCAAAACGTTTAAAGAAGATGACATGATTAAGTCTCAATTGTTGCTTTCGTCGTATTTTATCTACAGAATGTGGCGTATGTGTAGCCTTGCTTAAAGAAGAAGGCAGAAATGACACGCAGTCAACCACAAATGGATCTTTAGGTTAACTACTATGATACCGAAGGAATGGGCTCAACTCTACAAAAAATTACTCTCCACACTCGCTCATCGACCCACATCAAGTTATGTTGGTACTATGGCCCGTGTTCTTAGGCAGCGATTTTACATTCCTCATTGCTGCGCCTTGTGCGATAGTCATAATCGACATAGGGTCTGCCAGCGCTGTATTACGCAGTTTTTTCATTCACCTCATTATTATTGCAGCGTATGCGCTCTTCCTTTGCTTCATAGCGCCTTACTCTGTGGCGAATGTTTGCGCCATACTCCAGAGTTTGATCGTGCATATAGTCCATTCCTATACGAAAAGCCCTTATCAAATTTAGTGATTAACTTTAAAGAACAGCGTGATTTTTTTGCTGGCAAGGCCATGGCAGATGTTTTTTGCCGATATGTTCAAGCGCATATGATTCAACAACATCAACCTTTGCCTGACTTAATTACTGCTATCCCTCTACACTGGATAAAGCAGGGAAATCGTGGATTTAATCAATCCGCTTTTTTTGCCAACGATCTCAGTCATAAAATGAACATTACTTTGTTTACTGGCGTAAAAAGAATCGAATCATCACCACCGCAAAAAAGCTTGGATAGAAAGCGAAGACTCGGTAGTATGCGAAATAGTTTTATCGTGACACAGCCCCTTAACAATGAGCATGTGGTGATTGTGGACGACGTCATGACCACCGGTGCCACCGTTAGCGCGTTAACTATGGCGCTGAAAAAAGCAGGTGCGGGGGAAGTCAGCGTTTGGGTGTTAGCGCGTGTACCGAAAATGCTCAATACCCAATAGAGTTATTTGCAAACACCACTTAATAATTCTTAGCACTATCCAATATAGGCATATTTAACAGAGGTATATTGGTGGGATTATCAAACACAGTATTATATCATCAAGATTGATATTCATAACCGTCATTTATTTCGAGGCCGCGAACTATGCCGACGTCTACCCCTACTCAAACATCACAAAAAGCGATGACCAAAGCATTACTTTCTGCACACCAAGAGACTATTACGACATACATGTACCTTGGATTATTACCATTTTTCGCCGGAGCATTCGGCCCTTGGATATTTGCAGATAATGAAACCGTATTAACAGATATCTTTTTACATTACTCGACAATCATCTATAGTTTTTTAGCGGGAAGCATATGGGCGATCGCATTGTTCGCCCACAACAGCAGCAATACTGAGTTTATCCCACGACATATTCACGCTGCCATATTATTTTCGCTGTTACCTTTTGTCGGATATTTCTTACCTAACTTTCATCACACAAGCTTAGCTATGGTGAGCTTTTTTATTCTATTATTTTGGGAGAAATTATTTTTACAGGACCTATACCCTAACTGGTACCAAGCACTACGCCATCGCATTACCTTCATCGCCGTAGCCTGCCATATGTTGGTGTTATGGAATTTAATGAAAGCATAGACAACAGAGCACCACTAAAAATGTACAATGACATCACGATAGAAGATAAAGTCATCCGTATTATTTCTCACCATAGCGGCTGGAAAACTACAAATATATTCCGCGCTTCCCGAATAGAGTCCGACCTGAGAATTATCGGTGGCGACATATTAATTATTATTCAAGAAATCGAAAGAAACCTTAATACTGATTTTTCGACAATGGAATTTGGTCAGTATTTCCATCAAAGGGGAGAGTCTTTTATGGCACGATTTTTTAAGATAAAACGGGAACGTCATAGAAAAGCGTTTCCTGTAACGGTAGATCACTTGATTACAGTGGTAGAAAACGGCAGCTGGTTTAGCCCGCCGCAAGCGAGGCTATTTTAGCGTAAAGATAAAGGGGAATATCACGAAGGTAGCATCCCGCACTGCTTCAGCAGTGCTTGCCAATTTAAGGTGTGCGTTTTAATCGCTCGATTAAAACGTTGCCATTCGCTATCATCATTGCGGTATAACTCGTTCCAGAAAGAGACAATATTAGAAGGCGCTTGCTGAATATTAAGCAGCCCGTCTATTTCCAAAAACACACTGTTCGACTGCTGATGCAATGCCGCAAGATATGGTTGCACTTGCCCAATATAGTATTTGTGAAATACATTATCAACAATAGTAAATTGGTTATTGGTCTGTTGTTTTTGACATAATGGCAAGTATTCTATTCTCTCGTACAGAGCACGATCGGCTTGCTGCAAATTGTACGTCGCTGTCTGTAGTGACAAGCGAATTTCACCCAGACGTTTTGACGACTCCACCACTTGGTAATAAGACTCTATGTTGTCTAAAAAAACTGCTGCGGCTTTTTTATCTGGCAACGGTTTGTCAATTAAACCCTCATTGAACAAATCACTCTCCAGCAACTGTAAATAACCTTGCTGAAGCTGCTTTAAGCTGTTAATTAATTGTAAAGGCTGTTCTTTAGCCGCAGTTAAAGTCAACGGCGTTGCACCTAAAGAAAATAGATAGCTGAACTCTTTGCTTGCAAAGCTAGCATTCCACATAGAGGCAGGTAAGTATTTTTGCTTATGTTTGTAAGCGGTCTCCAACGTATTCGCCAACGCTGAACCTGCTTGAAGCTGTGTTAGACATTGTCTTGCTAACGACAAAAAAATCGCATCGTAAATGAGTTGCTGTGTAGCGCCCATTACTCGACCTAAAGCACCGTTACGCTGACCTACGTGACGCTGCAACTCACACTCTGACAGTCGAAGAAAATCGAGTAAGTTGATATTAATTCGAGGAATATCTTTTTGTAGATCTCGGCGAGCGGGGTAAGAAAGTAATGAATAAGCCGGAAGCGCTGATACCTTTTCCACTTGCAAGCTATTCGACAAACGATATAAGTAATTATCAAATATATAATCTGCGGAGTCACGTGACTGGCAAGCAGACAACAAAAGGCAGAATAACAGTAAAAACAACAACCGTAAGGCGGGCACACACGCCTTACGCGGGTTTCTCGGGAGCAAAACCGACAATGCGCTAGCTAACTTCAACGCCATGTGCTTGCTGGTCGGCGTGGTAGGAAGAGCGAACTAATGGCCCACAGGCAGCGCGTTGGAAACCAATGCTATCTGCAAAGTCTTTGTACTCTTGAAATTCTTCAGGGGTTACAAATCGTTTAACGGACAAGTGATCTTTCGATGGCTGTAAATACTGGCCAATAGTCAGCATATCGATATCATATTCGCGCATGTCTTTTAACACGTCAAAAATTTCTTCTTTAGTTTCACCCAAACCGACCATAAGACCTGATTTGGTCATTACATCTGGACGACGGGTTTTATATTGTTTAAGTAATTCGAGCGACCATTTATAATTAGCACCTGGTCGCGCTTCACGATATAAACGGGGAACCGTTTCTAAGTTATGGTTGAATACGTCGGGCGCTTCTTCTGCCAATATGTCTAAAGCAATATCCATACGACCACGGAAGTCGGGCGTTAGAATTTCCACTTCTAATGACGGTGAACGTTCACGCGCTTCACGAATACAATCGGCAAAATGTTGTGCGCCGCCATCACGTAAATCATCACGATCTACCGATGTCACCACAACATACTTTAAACGCATTTCTGCAATTGCTTCAGCCAAACGAATCGGTTCTTGTCCATCAAGATTGTTAGGTTTACCGTGTCCCACATCACAAAAGGGACAGCGACGAGTACATATGTCGCCCATAATCATAAAGGTGGCGGTACCACCAGAGAAGCATTCCCCTAAGTTTGGGCAGGCGGCTTCTTCACAAACACTAGATAAATTGTTTTTACGTAATACTTTTTTAATACGCTCAATTTCCGGTGAAGCAACAACCTTAACGCGAATCCAATCGGGCTTACGCAACATTTGATCAGTCGCGATCACTTTAACCGGAATACGTTCTACCTTTTCTGCATCGCGCAGTTTCTCTCCTTTTTCACGGCGAACAGTTCGTCTAACTGGACTTGTGGGGGCAGTAGTATTTATCATCTGAATATCATCTGTCATTACTATTTTAACCTTTCATCGTGCTGGCCGGTACCGGAATTTTAATCGCCGATAACCACATATCGTTGCTGTATTGCACTTTGGATATAAACATTTTTTTTGTAAAAAGCTCCACCAAAGTACTCACAAGTATGGCTTTACTAGGGAGCGGAGGTGTCAGCAACGCATTTAATTGGGTCATTGCTAGCCCTTTATAACCGCAGGGATTAATGTAACTAAAGGGGGTGAGATCCATATCAATATTGATGCTCACACCATGAAAGCTACATCCGCGACGTATGCGCAGTCCCAACGACGCTATTTTAGCATCATTTGCGTCCTGTTTAACGTATACGCCGGGCGCGTCAGCTTTAGAGTAAGATTCAATACGGTAAATTTCCAACCATTGGATCACTAATTGTTCCAATAGGGTGACCATATCACGCACACCTAATTTACGGCGACGTAAATTAATAAGAGGGTACATTATAAGTTGACCGGGCCCGTGATACGTCACCTGCCCACCTCGATCGGATTTTACAATTGGAATATCGGTGGCTTGGAGAATATGCTCTGGCTTGCCTGCTTGGCCTTGGGTAAATACAGGTTCATGCTCTACTATCCATAATTCGTCTATAGTGGCGTCATCTCGTTCACTGGTAAATTGCGACATTGCCTGCCAAATAGGCTCATAGGGCTGAAGACCTAAGTGGCGAACCTGCAGAGGAAATTGAGACTTCGACAATCTTGGTTCATTCGACACCACTATTACAGGACGATTTTAACAGCAGAATTTGTTCGTAACGCTCGATGATAATCCTCTAAGTGCTGCGAACCTGTTGCAGTGATAAAAACGGTCACTGAGGAAAAACGAGCTTTACTACTTTGCTTTATGGTCACCTTATTGCGATCAAAGTTAGGGGCGAACTGTTCTGTCGTCGCCAATACATATTCTACAAATGTATCGCTCATCTCACCCATTATTTTCACAGGATAATCATGACAAGGGAATTCGATGACAGGGGGTGGATGCTGCGGTGTAGTGTTGTTGTTGTTATCGGCCATAATGCCTTACCCACCATCGTTATATTGTATCTATTAAATATTCGTTGTTAATAACATTGCCTACAGTTGGTTTATTGAGTGCTAAAAAAGCCACTAAAGAATAGCTTAACGCTATCAACCATACGTGAGAACGCACCGGCCTCTTCGATTGCCGTCAAGGCAACTACAGGTACGTTTAATAGTTCTTCATCATCTAAGGTGACTACAATATTACCTAACTCTTGGCTTTCAAGAATAGGCGCTTTAATAACCTCATCAATGTGCACGGTAGCCTGCAAATCGTTTTCGCTGCCACGAGGGACTGTTAGGTAAATATCTTTCGGCACTACAATGTGTATCTCATCGGCTTTGCCTTTCCATACTTCGGCTGTATTAACAACATCACCTTTGTTGTAAAGCTTATGAGTATAGTAATAGCGAAAGCCATAAGACAATAACTTTTGTGAAGATGATGCGCGGGCTGACTCCGATTGAGTTCCGGTGACCACTGAAATAAGGCGCATACCGTCACGTTCTGACGATGCAGTCAAACCAAAACCTGCCTCTTCTGTATGTCCGGTCTTAATGCCGTCAACACTTTTATCGGTAAATAATAGACGGTTGCGGTTAGGTTGATTGATCCCGTTGTAGGTATAGTACTTTTCTGAATACAACTTATAATGCTCAGGAAAATCTTTGATTAATGCGCGTCCTAAAATAGCCAAGTCTCGCACCGTACTAATATGCCCATCGGCCGGCCAACCTGTTGCGTTTTTAAACGATGTATTTGTCATCCCCAACATAGCGGCCTGTTGATTCATAATGTCGGCAAATGCTTGTTCGCTACCGGCAATATGTTCAGCAAGAGCGATGCTCGCATCGTTTCCAGATTGAATAATTAACCCCCGCAGCAAATCTTTAACGGTGACTTTTGTGCCCTCTCGCACAAACATTTTAGACCCCCCTTTTTTCCATGCCTTTACACTAATGGCCACCAAATCATCCGCACTGATGGAACCTCGCTCTATCTCCGAGGACACAATATAACTCGTCATCATTTTGGTCATGCTCGCGGGTGGCAATAGCGCATCTGCATTTTTCTCTACTAATACAAGCCCCGTATTTGAATCCATTAAAAAATACGCGGTAGCAGATAATTGTGGAGGTGCTGGAATAATCACTGGCCGTGCGTAAGTGACAGCGGCAACAGTCATAAGGCCAATAAATAGCCATGCGGAACGAACAAAAAACGTCATAAGTAAACTCTTATTAAACACTAGAACGAATGGATTGGGAGTCTGTATTTTACAGGGAGATATTCTATCATAAGTGCTTACCTGCAAGTATGCCGGAAACCATAAAACCCCATATAGAGATTTATACTTTAGGGCTATCTAAATAGCATTGCAAGATGGCGGGTCGGCAGAAATATGTCCCTTGCAGCACACGCTATTAACAACGTGCTATTTAACGAGCTGCGGCTTGCTAACGCCTTGTTCATATAGTAACTGCTTTGCCTCGGATATCATTTGCATATTATTAAGTGGCCCGACGCGAACGCGATGCCAGGTGTTGTCGACGTTAGCCACCACAACGATCGGTGCGCGAAAAGGCGCAGACTGTAATTTTTTCTGTAATTTTTGTGCGCTTTCTAGCGACCTAAACGCCGCCGCCTGAAGGTAGACCGGTGCGGCGCTGGGGACTGCCTTACTTTCAGCAAGAGGTACTTTTTTAGTCGCTAAGTTAGTCGCTAAGTTAGTTACTTTAGCTGCTGCGGGCGGAGCAACTATTACCTCAGGCACAATGGCGCTGGGAGTATTCACTAAGGGCAATACCGGCTGAGGAAACAAAACCAACTGTTCTAAAGGCGTAACATCCACCACATCCACATCTGCTATGCCTTGCTCAGCAAAGCCTAACTTAAGGGCGGCAACATAACTAAGATCGATAATGCGCTCACTATGAAAAGGGCCTCGATCATTGACTAAGACAATAACGCTACGATTATTAGCGACATTGGTGACCTGCACATAACTCGGGATAGGCAAAGTTTTATGCGCCGCTGTCATGCCCCACATGTCATACACGTCGCCGTTTGCTGTCCGTCGACCATGAAATTTAGTGCCGTACCACGAAGCACCTCCACTCTCATGATAGCCTTCACTCTCGGGCAACAGTTGGTAAGTTTTGCCTAATACGGTATAAGGGGATTTATTGCCCGCTCGGGTACGAATCACCGGCTGAGGTTGAGCGTCGTCAATATTAGCGACATTTTTTTGTTCACTGGGCGCGCTATCACCACGATCACTTGAACTAATCGATGTAGGGATGAGATCAGACATGGTGGAACATGCTGATAAAAAAATCATCGTAAACACGATCGATATAATACGTTTCATGTTAAATACTCAGTATCTAAAAACAAGCAGGTTATCAAATTATAGTGCGCGCTGTTTTTTCGCCTCGGCAATTTCTTGACTGAGCTGCCACACCGCCATGGCATACAATCGACTATGGTTATAACGAGTGATCACATAATAATTGTTCAAGCCAACCCAAAACTCCACTCCTTTGTCACCTTCTAAGCGAATCGCATTGGCGGTCTGTTCAGCAAGCGGCACTATTGGGGTGTAACCTTTTTTGGCCAAACTGCTGACAGTATGCTTAGGTTTTAAAGAATCATTAAGAATACTATCGTCGTAGCCACCACTAATACGTGTTCTGACAATCACTGGCTGTCCTTGTTCCCAGCCATGGCGTTTAAAATAGTTGGCTACACTGCCAATAGCATCAATGGCATTATTCCAAATGTCAGCGAATCCATCTTCGGTATAGTCAATCGCATACGCACGATAACTCGATGGAATAAATTGACCATATCCCATCGCGCCTGCATATGAACCAATTAAGCTAAGTGGATCTTGTTTTTGCTCTCTCGCCAACAAGAAAAACTCTTTGAGTTCTCTACGAAAAAACGAAGCGCGAGGCGGATAATCAAACCCTAGCGTACTTAGAGCATCAATCACTCTAAAGCTACCTTTGTTCCCGCCATATCGGGTCTCAACACCTATAATAGCAACGATTACTTGGGCTGGCACACCGAACTCAGCTTCCGCTTTTTCCAACGTATATTGATTTTCCAACCAAAAATCAACACCCTTATCGATACGCGAGGACGTTAAGAATATTTTGCGGTAGCTACCCCATGTATGCGTTTTTTCTGCGGGGCGAGCAATAGCGTCTAAAATATTTTGTTTTTTGACGGCTTCCGCAAACCACACTTGTAGCTCTTCTCTTGAAAACTGATGCTCATTCACCATTTCGTCAATAAATGTATCGACTTCTGGACGATCGACATAATCCCCATCGGCAGCCAACACCTTCATTGATATGACGATGAAAAAAACCACTAAAACTCGGCTCAAAATTGTTGCCGTTTTCATACTACGCCCTCTTGTTCTTTTCGATCAGGATTACCTCGGGTGACAATAAAATAGTATTTTACGGTCACCTCGAAACGCTATGTATTTATCTACTTACTCTGTTTCATCTTCTGGTCTATTTATTAACCACTAAGCGCTGCTCGGTGCTAATCGCCATAAGTAAACCGAAGCCTATCATCAATGTCACAAGCGATGTCCCCCCTAAACTCACCAAAGGCAGCGGCACTCCAACAACAGGCAGTAGTCCACTCACCATACCCACATTGACAAACACATATATAAAGAATGTTAACGTGATACTGCCGGCGAGTAAACGACGAAAACTGTCTTGCGCATTCACTGCGATCATAAAACCCCGCATCACAATTAACAGATACAAGCCCAACAACAGCAACACACCAATAAACCCTAGCTCTTCCGCAAACACGGCAATAATGAAGTCCGTATGGCTTTCAGGCAAAAAGTTCAGGTGTGATTGCGTTCCCTCCAGCCATCCTTTACCCGACACGCCACCGGAACCAATGGCCGTTTTTGACTGAATAATATTCCAACCGGCACCTTGAGGATCCGACTCAGGATTGAATAAAGTTAACACTCGCTGACGCTGATAGTCACGCAGAACATACACCCACATAGGCCAGATACTTACCCCTAATAAAGTAATGGCAGACAGAATATAACGCCAACTCAAACCAGAATAAAATAATACAATTATTCCCGATATGGCTACCAGTATAGAAGTCCCCAAGTCAGGCTGTCGGACAATCAATACGGTTGGAATCACCACTAGTACTAGAGACCAAAAAACATGCTTGAATTTGGGTGGTAACGTTTTACCCGACAGGTACGCTGCAATCGCTATTGGCATGGCTAATTTCATGATTTCAGACGGTTGAAATCTAAAGCCCCCCAAACTCAACCATCGCTGCGCCCCTTTAGCACCGACACCGAAAAAAATCACGGTGATCAACAAGCAAACACCACCTAAATAAAGTACTAGTGCCCACCGTGATATAAGTGATAGGCGTATTTGTGCCACAGCAAACATACCAAGATAAGCAAGGCCAAAAAAGGTCGCTTGCCGTTGCACCATGCGCAAACTACCTTCACTCGCGCTATACAGTACCCACATCCCACCCATGGTTAATACGATTAATAATCCCAATAATAGAGGATCAAGATGTATCGCCTGCCAGAAACTTCGGCGCTGGCGTAAATCATTGCTTGCAGATGGCATGCGCCGCAAAAAATCGCGCTGTCGTACCGATGACATTAAGGCTGCACTCCCAGTTTTTGGACTACTTTTGGCGGTTTTTTAGACAAATATTCACCCAACAAATGCGCATCAAACATTTTTCTGGCCACTGGCGCAGCAGCGGATGACCCAGCCTCACCGTTTTCCACTACAATAGAGATAGCTATTTGTGGGTTTTTGTAAGGGGCAAAACCAATAAACAGAGCATGATCTCGATGTCTTTCTCGTAAAGCAGCTGAATCGTATTCCTCGCCTTGCTTTATACCAACGACTTGAGCAGTGCCTGTTTTACCCGCCATTTCATATGATAGGTTTCGACTAATGCGTCGCCCGGTGCCATTCGATGCGTGAATCACATCATGCATCGCCTTATGAATAACATTCCAATGCCGATCACTCACACTGTCCATTCGGGAGACTACTTTAGGCGCTATCGGCTCATTATCCATTGCTTTAACCAATTGTGGCCGTAAACGAACGCCTCTATTGGCTAGTGTTGCGGTCATTACTGCGAGTTGCAATGGGGTTGCTGCTGCATCCCCTTGACCAATCCCCACATTTATGGTGTCACCAGGGAACCAAGGTATGCCTTTATTCGCCTGCTTCCATTCACGAGAAGGCCACAACCCCGAACGTTCATTAGGGAGGTCAACATCAGTACGCTCACCTAAACCAAACATTTTACCGTAACGATGTAACGTATCAATACCTGTACGATAAGCCATATCGTAGAAAAAAGTATCTGACGACTGAACGATCGCCTTGTGAACGTTTACCCAACCATGGCCCGTTCGCTTCCAGTCGCGATATAAACGATCATCATTTTCCAGCTTAAAATAACCCGGGTCAAAAATCCGATGACTTGTCGTAATCGTCTTCGAATCCAATCCGACTAAGCCGAAGGCTGGTTTTATGGTCGATGCTGGAGGATAAGTTCCTTGAATTGACCGATCAAATAACGGTAGATCCAAGCTGTCAGTCAGCGCATCATAATCCTTATGACTGATACCTGTCACAAAGAGGTTAGTATCGTAAGTGGGCGTACTGAGCATGGCGAGCACTCCACCCGTTTTCACGTCAATGGCAACCACCGAACCACGACGCCCTTCCATTGCTCGGTAGGCCGTTTCTTGTAAACGCCGATCTAAATGTAGGTGAAGGTCTTTGCCTGGGACCGGAGGCTCCCGTTCTAACGTTCGTAATACCCGCATTCGCGCATTAATTTCGACATGCTGAAAACCTGTTGTGCCAAACAATTCATTCTCATAGTATTTTTCCAAACCAATCTTCCCGATGGTAGGCAGCCCTTTGTAACGAGCCTGCTGTTCTTCGGTGAAGCGATTCCATTCACGATCATTAATTTTACCCACGTAACCCACAGTGTGAGCAAACAAAAAGGGCGACGGGTAACTACGAACAAGCTGGGCCTCAACTTCGATACCGGGCAAGCGGTATTCATTAACGGCGATGAGGGCTATTTCTTCTTCTGTGAGGCGATAGCGTAAAGGCACCGCTTGATAGGGGCGGCGGCCACTATTTAGTGACTTATAAAAACGCTGTATATCATCATCGCTGATATCAATCAGGCGTTGAAGAGTCTCTATTGTTTGGCTGACATTAGGAATATTTTCTGGCGTAAGAGACAGAGCATAACTGGGACGATTATCTGCTAACAGCTCGCCATTCACATCAAAAATCAAACCTCGCTTAGGATGGATTGTCTGAACAAGAATCCGATTATTATCGGATTGTGTCGCATAAGTTTCGTAATTGACTACCTGTAAATTATAGTAGCGACTGAGCAACACCCCCAGCATAGATAACACCAATAACATAGTGAAGATCACCCTACCGTTGAAAATGGTCGCCTCGCGGTGGTGGTCTTTAAAGTGTTCTAACTCTTGCATAACATGTCATTATTTAAGTTGGCTAAGCGGTCATCTATTATCTAGATATTACTTTTTCTGAGCATCATTCTGATCTACACCTTGCCTGCCTAGACCTTATTCATTTTTACATCAATTATCCAAGAGCTACCGCTACACCTTGTGAGTAATGAGTGCTATTGTGATGGACAATGTATGATTTTTATCTAAGTAACCGCTCTAAGTCATCGTTAAATCACTTATGATACGGATGATTTTTAAGAATACTCCAGCCACGATAAAGCTGTTCTGACAATAACACACGCACTAGTGGATGAGGCAATGTTAGCGCCGACAACGACCACTTTTGATCAGCTTTATTCACACATTCTTGAGCAAGGCCGTCAGGCCCGCCCACCAGCAAAGCAATATTTGATCCTGACATTTGCCAATTTTGCATTTGCTGTGACAATTGCTCGGTACTCCAAGACTTGCCTTTAACATCGAGAGCAATCACGCGTTCGCGTGCATTAATAGCCGCCAGCATACTCTCACCTTCTTTCGCGATAGCTTTTGTCACATCTTGACCTTTGCCCCTGTGACCTAACGGGATTTCAACAAACTCCACTTGCCACTCACGAGGAAAACGTTTTAAGTAATCTTGCGAGGCATCCTGCACCCATGATGGCATTTTAGTGCCTACAGCAATGATTCGGACACGCATGTTGGGAAGACCTATTGTTTGTTCAACATTGGATGACTATAGTTAACGACTCCGTTATTTTTAGCTTTTAGGCATACTACTATCGATATCTTCACGTTCTAACGGTGACCACAGCTTTTCTAGATCATAAAATTGACGGGTCTGCGGCAGCATCACATGGATGACGGCTGTACCGTAATCGACTAATACCCAATCCGATGAATCCATCCCTTCTACACCGATGGGCTGGATACCTTTCTTTTTCAATTCATCAACCACATTGCCCGCTAATGATTTCACATGCCGATTAGACGTACCGGTAACGACAATCAAGTTATCCATCACGTCACTCAGACCCGTCACATCCAATGTCACAATATCTTGTCCTTTTAGATCATCTAGTGCGTCTATCGCTAAACGGCTTACATTCTCTGTCATTCTGCTTCCTATTGGGTTTTTCAATCTTATTTAATGGCTAATACCATCATTTATCACTATTACAATGAATGTCTAGCGTAGCTACGAATGACAAACACACTGAATTATGTGCAACATTGTCACTCATAAATTTTCCCTACAAAGGGAGCCTCGCTGTTATCGATACAATTGATGGGCAACAATATAATCCGCTACCGCATTAGGCATTTTTGTCAATACATCTGCCTCACCTTGAAATAGTTTTTCTCGGATATTCGTCGCCGAAATATCCACCAGACACTGCTGCAACATAATAACGCCTCCGGCACGTTGCCGGTGAACTATTCCGACCTCGTCCGCTTGCTCAAGCCATCGCTGCAACTCACCATGAGATGGTCGAGCGCTGTTAGGGCGAGCCATTACAATAATATGCGCCAAATCGCGCAACCGCTGCCACTCATGCCAAGTATCTAACTGCGCGAACGCATCGGCACCCATAATAAATACCACACTCACCTGATCACCCACTTCGTTTCGAACACTTTCCAGCGTTGTCACGGTGTAGGATGCTTGCTCTCTCGTTAGCTCACGCGTATCTACCGAAAGGCCATCGCAGCCTTTTACCGCGAGCTGCAATAGATTCACTCGCTGCGAACTCCCTAGTGCTGGAGTATTTCTATGTGGCGGACGATGACAAGGAACAAGGCGCACTTCATCGAGATTTAACAACGTCAGCGCATTAGACGCGATAGTCAAATGGCCGTTATGTACTGGATCAAACGTACCACCCAGCAAACCGATAACACGAGAAACTGTCATTCAAGCCTCGCCAGTGCTGGCGCTGAAGTATCGAAAACAAGCATTAGGTACGAATATGTCCGTCGCCAAACACAATCCATTTTTGCGACGTCAAGCCTTCTAGGCCAACGGGGCCACGGGCATGAATTTTATCGGTAGAGATACCAATTTCTGCGCCTAGACCATATTCAAAACCATCGGCAAAGCGTGTCGATGCATTCACAATTATTGAGCTTGAGTCCACCAGTGCCATAAATTGACGAGCACGAGTGATACTTTCCGTCACAATGGCCTCAGTGTGACCTGAGCTATATTGGCCAATATGATCGATAGCAGCCTGCATATCATCAACAATACGAATGGACAATATCGGTGCCAAATATTCTGTTTGCCAGTCACTGTCTGTCGCGTGCGCTACTTGCGGATCTAATACACACGTTTGCTCGCAGCCGCGTAACTCAACATCTTTCCCACGATAAGCGTCCGCTAAGCGAGGCAACATGACTTCGGCGATCGGCGACGCTATCAATAACGTTTCCATCGCATTACATACGCCGTAACGATGTGTTTTAGAATTTATCGCTATAGCAAAGGCCTTGTCTTGATCAGCAAGATCATCAATGTAAACATGACAAATACCGTCTAAGTGCTTAATCACGGGGACTTTAGCATCATTGGTAATACGCTCAATCAGGCCACGACCACCGCGGGGAATAATGACATCCACGTATTCACTCATAGTGATCAATTCAGCTACGGCTTCACGATCAATGATGTCTATCACCTGCACTGCTGTTGTGGGTAAGCCAACTTGCTTTAGGCCCTGCTGAACACACACAGCGATCGCTTGATTTGAATTAAGCGCTTCTTTTCCTCCACGCAAGATCGTTGCATTGCCGGATTTAAGGCATAGGCTTGCGGCATCTATAGTCACATTCGGCCGAGACTCATAGATAATACCCACCACACCTAAAGGCACACGCATTTTTCCCACTTGAATGCCACTAGGTCGATATTTCATGTCTGTCACTTCACCGCAAGGGTCAGGTAAAGCGGCCACTTGCGTTAAGCCTTCTATCATAGCGTCGATGCCATTATCGTCAATCGATAAGCGATCTAGTAAAGCAGCCTCTAAACCATCGACCTTAGCATTTTCCACATCCCTCCTATTAGCTATTAGCAATAAAGCTCGGCTCTTATCTAAGGCATCAGCGATGGCGAGCAATGCTGCGTTTTTAGTCCCTGTATCGGCAGCAGCCATATGGCGTGATGCAGCACGCGCTTGCTTCCCTAATCGCTGCATGTACTCTTTAATTATCATTGATAACACAACCATTATTATATTTTAAATCCAGCATTCTAAGACTCGACCTATAAAGGGCCACATTATACGGCATTAGTGCGGCATTAATGAAGAAAATAGACAATACCTGTCATAAGATAGAATAGATTGATGTATACGTGCCGATTTTGCTATATCAGCATAGCGGGCATTCAGTGTTAGTTCAGTTTTATAGCGCTAATCTAGAGGGAGATGCATTCATCGACGCTGTTCAAACACAATAAAACACGGTCAAGCTGCATCACGTCGTCGATAACAAGACATTAGACCTCATCACTAGTTTAACCGCTAATACAACCCACCCAATTTAAGTGGCAGTTGATGTGACACCAATAGCTTATTAAGATAGCGTAGAGCCTTACATCCAACGAAATAGAGCTTACATGATGAAACGGGTTTCCCCTCGACAGCGGCCACACTGTAAACTTACACGCAAAAAGAGTCGCGAGGTAGCTCTGCGAGCATTAGCCGGCCTCGCTGTTATTGTCTTTACGTGTTTCAGCAACGGTGCTTATGCGCAAAACATCTCAGCATCTCAAGCAGCAGAACACGCGCGACAAATAACTCAAGGTAAAGTTCTTCAGGTTAAACCGACCAAAACAATCAATGGCAATAAAATACATTACCGAGTTAAGGTACTTTCGCCAGAAGGGCGTGTCATCCACCTTATTATCGATGGTGATAACGGTGATGCCCATCCACGCCCTCAAAAGCTGCGGCGCAAGCATGAAAAACATCCACCTAAAACACATTACACCGAGGCTGATTTATAACCATGCGCTTACTACTGATTGAAGATGAACCTGTGTTACGCCACAACTTACAAGAATTTCTCGTGCATAGCAGCTATAGCGTAGACAGTGCGGGGGATGGTCGCGAAGGATTGTTTTTGGGATCTGAACACCCTTACGACATTGCGATTATTGATATTGGCTTACCAGAAATTGACGGTATTGAGGTAACAAAGCAATTGCGAGGCAATGACATTACATTCCCTATTTTGATATTAACTGCTCGCGGCAACTGGCAAGACAAAGTATTAGGCTTAGAAGCAGGTGCTGACGATTATCTTGTAAAGCCGTTTCATAATGAAGAATTATTGGCAAGACTCAATGCATTAACACGCCGTTCAAAAGGTCATGCTTCTCCAGAAATTTATATTGGTGACATGACCATTAATACTGCCACCAAAGCCGTCAACGTCGACAAATTTGCCGTCACATTAACTCAATACGAATACAATACCTTGGAATACCTAGCGCTAAATAATGCCCGCGTCATTTCCAAGACCGAATTGACTGAACACTTATACGACCAAGATTTTGATTTGGACAGTAATGTGATTGAGGTGTTGATAGGTCGGTTACGTAAAAAATTAGACCCTGATAATGTACGTAAGCCCATTACTACACTGAGGGGGCAAGGCTACCGATTGTCTACCGACGAAAAAAATCTGTAGCGAGCCCGATAAGTGATAAAAAAAAGATGCACTCGCAATGAATAAACTGATATCAGTTTTCACACGACGCTCACTACTCCAACGATTTTTTTTAGCGTCATTAGTCATTCTACCGTTATTTATTATTCTTAGCGGCACCTTGCTTCTGAACACATTTCATCACAGCCAACTCAATGCAGAAGAAGAAAAGTTACAGGCACAACTATATTTATTACTCAGTGTCACCGAGGTTGAAAACAACGGGCCACTGCTACCGGACGCATTAACCGAGCCACGTTTGAACCAACAAGCATCCGGTTTATATGCATTTATTACTGACGGTCAAAATACCCTACTTTGGCGCTCATCTTCCTCAGAATTACTGCCGGTTTCTTTACTACCACAAGACAATACCTTTCGTCTTAACCAAAGGTTCTTTACACAGGTCATGTTCGAAAACCCCAAAAGCTTACTCAACGTTTTAAGCTACGATACTGAATGGGTTAACAGTAACGATGACCTCAAACGATTACGCTTTATTATTGTCAGTGATGCGGCCACATTAATTGCCGAACTTAATAGCTACCGTTCACGATTATGGCAGTGGCTAGGTCTCATGGGGATTGCTTTGATTTTGGCGCAGATGTTTATTATGCGCTGGGGACTACAGCCATTAAAAACACTATCAGCTCAGCTAACAAAAGTACAAAACAATAGCGCCACACAATTAAGTGACGATTACCCTATCGAAATACAACCTGTCATTGACGATTTTAATAATATTTTACTGTCAGAAAAGCAACAACGAGAACGTTATCGCAATACTTTATCTGATCTTGCGCATAGCTTAAAGACACCTTTAGCGGTTATCCAGAGCCAACTTTCAACATCGGTTCAACATGACCCGATCATTTCAGATCAAGTGGATCGCATCGACCAAATTATTTCACATCAGCTCAGACGTGCTGCTATTAGAATCAACCAAAGCCCTATTAATCATAATACCGATAAAATATCGGTTCACACTATGGTTGAGCGTCTCATCAACATTATGACTAAAGTATACCCCTCTATTACCATTGCCAATTTATCCAGCACAACAAGTCACTTTTATGGCGACGAGGCTGACCTTCTAGAGGTACTAGGCAACATTATTGATAATGCCTGCAAACACGGCAATACTGCGGTGGTGATTGATACATACAGCGCATTGAACAACTTAACCATCCGTATTAGCGACGACGGAAACGGTGTCGCGCACAACCAGCAACACACTATATTACAACGCGGCACACGTGCAGATACAGCTAAGCCAGGTCAAGGAATAGGGTTGAGTATTGCGGTAGATATTATTAGTAGCTATGGCGGAGAGATTATCGTCTCGAATAATGTAGGCCGACCACATCTTCCAGGCGCATGCTTCTGTGTTCGGTTTGATTGTTGATTTGCTGGCCGCCTAGTTCTTAGCAGGCTCCAGTTTTCCCAAGTACCCTACACCACCCAAGTTTCGAATAGCAAAACGGATGTTTAATGCTCGATCGTAAACATAACTAGAAGGCTTGTTGATGTGTAACTGTTTGGGGTTTGGCAGCACCGCTGCCATCAGTGACGCCTCTACCCTATTCAACTGAGAGGGTATCTTTTGAAAAAAAACATCACTTGCGTGTTTAACGCCATAAACCCCTGAACCAAATTCAATCACGTTCAAGTACAATTCCAATATGCGTTCTTTAGGTATCAACAACTCAAGAAATAACGTTAGGTACGCCTCAACACCCTTACGAAAAAGGCCTTTCCCAGGCCACAAATAAATATTTTTTACTAATTGTTGAGTAATGGTGCTAGCCCCCCGAGTGGGTCCTCCTGACTGTGACAGTACTTTTTTTAACTGATCAAAATCAAACCCATAATGTTCTGGAAATTTTTGGTCCTCTGATGCAATAACGGCCATCTGCATCATCGGTGCTACATTATCTAAAGCAACCCATCGCTGGTATATCCACACTGATTCAACATTGTCGTCTGACAAAATAAAGCAGGTTGTCATAGGATTAAACCAACGCAGCGGTAATACAGCCACAATGGTAATAACAACAATCACCAGTGTGAACTTAAATAAAAAGTGCAGTATGCATTGTCGCATTATATTTCACTCTCACGCTCCACTCTACTCACCTTTTCAAGCTCTTTACCAAATGGCTTCATCAAAATAATTAATTGTGGCAACAAGGTTAATGATGAAACAATAGCCGCCAGCATTGCCAATCCCGTTAGCAAACCAAAGTAAATCGACGGAATAAATTTAGACAATGCTAAGATAGAAAATCCCACAATCACCGTCACCGAAGTGTAGTACATTGCGCGCCCAATGGAGGCATGTGCACGATGCATCGCTGCCACATAATGTCTATCTACCGAAAATTCTTCACGATAGCGATAGATATAGTGAATGGCGTCATCCACACCGATACCTACCGCAATAGCGGCGATGGTAATGGTCATCATATCAAGAGGGATCCCTAACAACCCCATCCCCCCTAGCACCACAATCGCAGCCAGCATATTGGGCACCAGTGCTATTAACGAAAGAGAAACCGAGCGAAACAAAATAATAAACATCAACAATATACCAAAGAACACCGCGCCAATCGTCAATATTTGCGATGCAAATAAGCTTTGTAGCATATTATTATACAGCACAAGAACACCCGTGACATGAACACTCTCATCAGCGAAACCCATTTCATCTACAGCATAACGCCGCACTTCTTTAATCAATTTATTTCGTCGCAAACCTGGATCGGTTTCTTTCACTCTCATGGTAATACGGGTTTGATTTATATCGCTAGCGAGATAAGGCTTTACCAACAAATCTTTAATGTTATCAGGCAACAAGTTGCGCATTAGCGCTAACTCGAAGTCATTGAGCTGATGACCGTTTAGATCGTTTGCTACTTTATAGGCAATCGCTAGCGATTGTACCTTGCCTATTTCTGGCAGGCTATCCAGGTAATCATGAAAGCGGGTAATCTTTTCTAAACCCGCCTGAGTAAACCAATAACTATCGGACGAGGTTTTTGATGGGTTATATGTCGATTTATTACCTAGTGGGTCATCTCCGAACGGATCATTTGCGAAAGGGTCGAACCCACCAAATTCAGCAGAGGGTACTGAATGAGATGAGGTTGAGAGCGATGCAGCATCGAGCGCAAAAGGGTCCTCGTTCTCCGCGCCAAAGGGATCAGGCACACTGCTCTTTGGCTGGGTAGATTGCGGCATAGGGAGACTGTCTTCTTTAAATCTATTAGGGTGGTCGATAATAATATCTAAAGTAATCGTACCGCCCAACTGCTGATCTATTACCAACATACCTTGGTGAATTTCGGTAGAGGAATGAAAGTAATCAATAAAGCGATTCTCGACTTCTAACTGCTTAATGCCTATCACGCTAATAATAGTGGCTAGGCAACCCAATACGATAATCAACACTCCATGCCGCTCAGTAAAACGTGAAAAAATTAACGTGAACGCGCTCGTATTGTCACTATCTTTCTGCTGAACGTTAACTTCATTTTTATCTTGACTTATGGTGTCAGGTAATAATATTAGACCCGCCGGAATCAACAAGAAAGCCAACACAAACGCTACCATCAAGCCAATTGCCATCATCCAACCAAAATCCATTACTGGGCGAATACCACTTGCCACCAATGAAACAAAAGCGACCATTGTCGTCAGCACGGTATAGACACAGGGCTTGGCCATATGATTAATCGTTGCGGTTAACCAGAATGTACGATGCTCGTTAGGGTGAAGCTGACTTTCTTCTCGATACCGTACAATCAAATGAATGGTGATCATTAGACAAATAATCAGTAACAGCGCGACAAAGTTAGCCGATATGACAGTTAAGCGCCAATCTATTGCAGCCAAGAAGCCGAGCATCATGACAACCGTTAACGAGCATGTTGCTAAAGGCAAGACGACAAATTGCCATTGACGAAAAATGATCGATAAAATAATAACAATAAAGACAATAATCCCAATACCAAATACTGTTATATCGCTACGAATAAAGTCCACCATATCCGCAGTAATCATCGACACACCCCCTAGAAATATTTGCGCATCGGCTTTGTAGTTTTTGACAACATCACGCACTTCTTGAACACGCAGATGACTTTTTTCAGTCGCTGCAGTACTGTGAACCAAAAACTCTTGCGTCACCTGCTCCAGACGTTGGTTTTGTTCAGCAGATAAGTCTTGTGTGCTGCGCTGCAAGCGCAACGCATCGCGTTCGCGGACTAGGCGTATAAACTTTTCATCAATCGCCAGACTCAATAATATGGCGGTAGTCTTCCCGTCGGAACCTAATAACATATCTTTATAAATGGGCGAGGCTGAAAATTCTTGTTTCGCTAATGCGCGATCAATGCCTGCATCGCGCAAGGTTTTTACGCCTGAAGTCACATCGGTTAACGATACTTTAGGGCTGTAAAGTAACGGCACATCTAGAATAGAGTGAGCGCCAGCAACACCATCGACTTTAAGCAAGTCAGCGCGTAAATTGGCGAGGTGTTCCAGCGTGGCGTTAGCAAATAAATCTGCTTTAGGCTTATAGGTGACTATCAAGAAATCACCCGCCTGATAACGTTTACTAATTTCGCGAAAATAATCGAGGTCTTTATCGTATTCTAATGTTAATGCATCGGACGACGCATCGATTTTTAGCTGACCTAACTGACTCGCAAGACCTATCGCCAATACCATAATAGCCACTACGACCCACCAAGGGAATTTGATAACAGCGGAAAAATACACCGTTTGTAATTTCTGTAACATGATAGTTCCTAATATAAATTGGTATGACTTAGTGGATTTTTATTATGCGCATTATTGTATTACGGATGTCGTATAATTTTTTATTGGCGGACATGAAAGTCACTGTGGCCCAATGATTTATTCGGCGCGATAATATCTCTCAGGCGTTGTTTTAGAATGGGTAACTCAGGAAACCCCCCATCACGCTTACGCTCCCAAATACACGTTTGATTCACCCATACCGAGAAGTCACCCGCGTTATTAGGCACCAAGGACAACTCGCTAATGTCCTCATCAAATGTCGTCAATAGCTCTTGCCCCATCCATGCAGATCTTAATAACCAACGGCAGCGTCGGCAATAATGGATTGTGACTTTAATCAACAGAACTTTATTTATTATGTTATTCGGAGCGCGGCTAATAACATCGTCGGCAGAAGAATCAGTCATCCACTCTCTCACTGGTATCATCACCTTCGCCCCACCGCGGCATCAAATTTTGCGGCAAATCGAGCTGATCGAGAATCCGCGCAACAATAAAATCAATCAAATCTTCTATGGTATCTGCATTGGCATAAAAACCTGGGCTCGCAGGCAAAACCACAGCGCCTAGCTGTGTGAGCTTAAGCATATTTTCTAAATGCACTTGCGAATAGGGGGTTTCGCGGGGCACAACAATAAGTTGCCGACGCTCTTTTAAAGCGACGTCTGCTGCACGTTCGATTAAATTATTGCTGGCGCCACAGGCTATGGAAGAGAGTGTCCCCCCACTAGCGGGGCAAATAACCATGCTAGCAGGGCTACTCGAACCGGATGCCACCGGCGAAAACCAATCTTCGCGGCTGAATAGTATAAGCTGCCCTGTTTTCGCCCCGTATAAGTCGCCTAAAAATGCTTGCTGTTGCTCCACACTATCTGCCTGACCAGAAGGAGGCAGCACGATAAGGGTTTCGGTTGCAATAACCACTTCTGCTGCTCGAGAAAGCAGTAAATACACGCAACAATTGGCCGCAAGTAAGCATTGCAGTAAACGCAAACCGTATTGTGCACCCGAAGCACCCGTAATGGCTAATGTTACTGTTTTTTGTTGGGGTACTGTCATATTAGATTCTCACTTATTCGCTTCACCGTTTATTTGGCTAATGTCCAGCCATAAATAGCTCTTCGCGAGGGAAGGTAAATATGGTTCTATCTGGATCGCTAGACGCTGTCGTTTGCTTATTGCACACCACTACATCTAATGGTGGGAAAATAGCCGCTTTGATTTTTTTTGCAGTAGATCCCTATTTTATAAATGGACACTAGCGCGTCGTTAGCAGTGCGTTGTGTAAAGCCTGCGTTAACAATCCATGCACACCGCCAAAGCCACCATTACTCATGACAACAATATGTGATTGAGTATTAGCAGCTTGAATATCAACCGCACGCGTCACTAGTGCCGCTAATGTATCAAAGCGTTCGCTAGGGGTGGGACTCGCAGAAATCACCCTGTTGATATCCCACTCTAGACTAGGGGGGCTAAACCATAACACCTGATCAGCTTCGGCTACTGATGCTGCCAACTGTTCTGCATGTATACCCATGCGCATCGTGTTCGATTGCGGCTCGATCACTGCTATGATTTGCGTCTTCCCTACTTTTTTACGTAGGCCGATCAGCGTCGCTGCTATTGCGGATGGATGATGCGCAAAGTCATCGTATATTTTCGTGCCCGCAATGTCAGCGACACACTCCATACGGCGCTTCACACCCTCAAAGTTAGACAGCGCCTCGCAACTCACTTCCGCGGTCACTCCCACGTGGTGCGCGGCAGCAATCGCCGCCAAACCATTAGCGACATTATGTGCGCCTAGCTGTTTCCAATTTACTTGCCCCTGCTTACTACCATTGTAATACACATCGAAACAATCGCCTTCTGCCGTCGCACTGTCCATTAGACTATCTACAGTGGTATCTACAGTGGTATCTACAGCAGCCTCAGCGTACCAGCTAGCAGAACTGTCTCGCTGCGACATACTCGCCGTTTCGCTCCAACAACCCTGCGCTATGACTGCATCGATAGCCGGCGCATTGTCAGGAGTAATCACTCGTCCGTTTTCAGGAATGGTACGCACCACGTGATGAAATTGTCGCTGGATCGCGGCTAAATCATCAAAAATATCGGCATGATCAAATTCAAGATTATTAATCACGAGGGTACGCGGACGATAATGAACAAACTTAGAACGCTTATCAAAAAATGCGCTGTCATATTCATCGGCTTCAATCACAAAAAAAGGCGTTTTACCTAGACGAGCTGACACAGAAAAATTCTTCGGTACGCCGCCAATCAAATATCCAGGGGACATATTGGCGTACTCTAAAACCCACGCTAACATACTGCTTGTGGTGGTTTTGCCATGCGTTCCCGAAACCGCCAACACCCACTTACCTTGTAATATGTGGTCACTGAGCCATTGAGGGCCCGAAGTATAAGGCAAGCCGGCATTGAGTATCGCCTCAAGTAAAGGGTTGCCGCGACTAATGGCATTACCGATAATAAATATATCAGGCTGCAAGGATAACTGGTCAGTGGCAAAGCCTTCTATCAACTCAATACCCGCCGTTTCTAGCTGAAGACTCATAGGGGGGTACACATTGGCATCGCACCCTGTGACACGATAGCCCTTAGCTATCGCAAGCTGAGCAAGGCTGCCCATAAATGTGCCGCAAACACCTAAAATATGAATGTGTTTCATCGTTTATTCTTCTGCTTAATAAAGCACGAAGCTTACATGAAATTGCGTATGAATTCCCGTATGATTGCGCCCATTCACTTACTCTTAGCTCGATATCTACTTAACGAGCAAGCTATATTATTTTACAGGTTGATATTTCCTATGGCGAAGAAAAATGCGTTTTACGCACAATCGGGCGGCGTGACTGCGGTTATTAATGCGTCTGCGTGTGGCGTGATCGAAACTGCACGACAACATAAAAAGCACATCGGTAAAGTCTATGCCGGTAATAACGGTATTATTGGCGCGTTACGTGAAGAACTTATCGACACCAGCAAAGAAAGCGCTCAATCTATTGCAGCACTAAAACATACGCCAGCAGGCGCATTCGGCTCTTGCCGTTACAAACTCAAAAGCCTTGACGAGAACCGAGCTGAATATGAACGTTTAATTGAGGTCTTCAAAGCACACAATATTGGCTATTTCTTTTATAATGGTGGCGGCGATTCCGCTGACACCTGCTTAAAAATATCTCAATTATCAGCCACCATGGACTATCCTATACAAGCCATTCATATACCTAAAACTGTTGATAACGACTTACCTTTTACTGACAACAGCCCGGGATTTGGCTCGGTCGCAAAGTATGTGGCGATATCGACCAAAGAAGCTGCGCTAGATGTAAAGTCTATGTGCGAAACCTCTACCAAGGTCTTTATTCTTGAAGTGATGGGTCGCCACGCTGGCTGGATTGCTGCTGCAGGAGGCTTAGCTGCCGAAAAAGATGGCGACGCCCCCCACATTATTTTGTTCCCTGAAATTGCCTTCAATAAAGACAAGTTCTTAAAGCGCGTTAACAGCACGGTAAAGAAGCACGGCTATTGCGTCATTGTCGCCTCTGAAGGCGCTCAATACAAGGATGGCAGTTTCTTAGCCGATGCTGGAAACACCGATGCTTTTGGTCATAAACAATTAGGCGGTGTTGCCCCCACATTGGCGACGATGGTAAAAGACGAGCTGGGCTATAAATATCATTGGGCACTAGCCGATTACCTACAACGTTCTGCCCGCCATATTGCATCGGCTACCGATGTAGAGCAGGCATATGCCGTAGGTAAAGCCGCTGTCGAAATGGCGATTGAAGGCAAAAATGCGGTCATGCCAGCGATTATTCGCGGCAAAGGTAAAAAATACAGCTGGACCATTCAAGAAGCACCGTTGGATCAGATTGCTAACGTCGAAAAAATGATGCCGCGCAATTACATTAGTAAAGATGGCTTGGGTATTAGCGAAGCAGGACGCCGGTATCTTGAGCCTCTTATTCAGGGTGAAGACTATCCACCTTACAGTAAAAACGGTCTACCTGAATACGTGCAACTGAAAAAAGTATTAGCTGAAAAGAAGATTAAAAAGAAGTTTGTTGTTTAACTTTATACCTGCGAAAACTAACCACCCCAATATCCCCTTGCCGTAATATTAGTAGGCAAGGGATATGTCTACTAGCACCTTCATCACCGCCAAACTGGAAAATGGGGACATGTATTCACGACTATTCAATTTCCTGCTACACTTAAATCGATTATGTCAGTAATGGGTAGCCTCTTTAGCTGTTTACAGCAGCCTTGGGTATTTATTTGGAATAAACAGTTCGGCAGAATGGTAATGGATGACAGATATCTTTCTTATTTACGTACCATGCTCCACGGCAAAGTTGACTTTATGCTGACGAAAGATCTTGTGGCACACCCAGAGGGGACCGTTGCAAAAAAAGGTGATATTGTAAACAAAGAGAAATACCACGAACTCTCCCAGCTAAACCTGAACATAGCATTAGACCGCTGCATCAAGATAGCTAAGCCGCTAACACAAGCTTCCATTTACCAGACCATCGGCAAGCTTGTTAGTCAAGACCCTTCATTTCAAGAAATCGACGAGAACTTTGGCAAAGCTTCACTGCTGGATCAGTGCTGTGACACACTAAAACGCTACCCTGATTTATTAGAAATACTGACCGTATTCAAGTTTGAAGCTGAAGACTTATTTAATCAATCTCTACTCTCTGCCTACCTCGCCTACATTACCGGCGTTGCGGCAAAATACTCGCAAGCTAAAATAGAGTCTGCATTTTTAGCCGGCCTGTTACACGACATTGGCTTGCTATTTATTCATCGTAACTATCTCGACAAAAAAAAACGATTGACCGCTCAAGAATGGAAAAACATACAACTGCACCCTATTATTGCATTCAAGCTACTTAAGGATATTGATGGCTTTTCAGCGGTCAGTAGAAAAGCCATCTTAGATCATCACGAACGTCCCGATGGCACCGGTTACCCCATGGGTAAGAAAGAAGATCGCATTAGTGAACTCGGCTCATTAATCAGCTTACTTGATGACGTTATCGTAGTATACAACAAGCAATTCAAGCCATTTAAACGCACTATTAAGAACCTCTTCCCTATCATTCAAATGAATACGTTTGGCTACCATCAGTCCGCTGTTACAGCCATGATAAATATTTTAAAACAATCCAAAAATCAAGCGGTAGAGAATATAGACAAAGAAACCGTGAAAGAACTCATTAACTACACCTATCAACAACAGCTATACATCAACAAAATCGTGGATGTCATCAAACAAATTAATGACATTATTGGATTTTCTCACAACAGTAAACGTGTCACTGCCATACAAAACATTGGCGGCAAGATAACATCTGTCATTGCAAGCTCAGGACTACAAGAATCATCTTACATAGAACTATTACAACGTCTCACTACCGAGGATCATAAAGAACTTCATTTAGAAATCGAAGAAACACGGCTTATGTTAGAAGAAGTTATTTTTCAGCTGCAAAGTTACTACAAAGCAGCCAACTTATTTAGCACTAGAAGCTCCAGCGGGCTAGCAGAGAAAATAGGTATATTTACCGATATTTTTTCTGCTACCGAACGCCCTCCAGTTCCTGCATCTGTTGCGCAATACTGGGGCTTTTTGTCGTCAAAATGAACATTTAAACGGCAAACGGTATTATAAACATGTTTATTGCCACCTTAGCACTCTTCCGAGCCACATTTCTTTTACAAATATTATTTGCTTAACTATAATCATTTTTATTAACAACTCAATCTTCAAAATGGAATCTTGCGTTACCATGAGTGAATATGCGAAAAACTTAGTCAAGTTACAGGAAAAAGTTAAGATAGTCGCTACCGAAGATATTCTAAGCGATAAAGGGGTATTACTCGCAAAGAACGGTATTCAGCTCAACAAAAAAACGTGTGAAAACATTCTTAAATTTAAATTACTAAAACCACTCGAAGATTCCATCGCTATCGAAAATCAACTCGATGCAAAATCAATATATGACAAAGTAAAGGCATTCATCCTTACTGACGCAAGCGTTAACGCTATGCATCAAACAATAGGCAACAAAACTTCGCTACAGAGGTGTTGCTTGAAAGTAGAAGAGTTCCCTCTTGTCCAACAAAAACTTACCGTACTTTGCCTAGAACTGCCCACCATATTTGATCAAGCAATACAGTCTGCTTATTTGGCATATGCATGTGCAATTTTAGAAAAAAAACAACAACAAAGTATAGAAGAATGTTTTTTATCTGGCCTTGTGCACGACATTGGATTTTTACATATAAACCATACTTTTTTACAAAAAAAAGAGGCTCTGACTCCGGAGGAATGGGGCAGTATTCAAGCGCACCCGGTTATTGGCTATCAAATATTAAATGCTATTGATAAATTTCCAAAAGTGGTATCGAGAGCCGTTTTAGAACACCATGAAAACTTAGATGGCACGGGTTACCCCCGAAAAAAAACAGGGCAAGATATTAGTGAGCTAGGACAACTCCTTAGCTTATTAGATAATGTCATTGCTATTTATAATAAAAAATTCAAAGTACAGGGGCGTAGCTTGCGCAGCGTTATTCCTGTATTACGGATCAATATGCATTCTTACTTCCCTAGTGTGTCATCGACTATTATAGGCATGTTGAAACTAACGCCCAACCTGCCAGTAACGTCTTCCGAGTCTAATTTTGCCCGGGACGTTATTGACAAATCCTCACGTAAACAAGACTACATTCAAAAAACAACGCATGTCATTAAAGAAACCAATAAAGAGATGGGCTTTACTCACAACAACAAAGATGTGTACTTTATACAAAACATCGCCAACAACATTATATTTATCGTGAACAGCGCCGGCTTATATGGTTCGTTCAACCTAGATGAAGGCGGCAATCTTAGTAAAGATGAAAAACAAGCGCATTATAATGAGCTGGCAGACACCTTGGTAATACTGGAGGAAGTTATTTACCAGTGCCAATTTTATGAGAAAACGGCAGGCGTGTTTGTGGCAGAAAACATCCAACACCCCTTAGCAAAAACGATATCCGCTGGTCTAGAAAAAATAAAAGCTCTACCGTCACCCGACACACCCGGTTCACTTAAGCGCTCTCGCTCCGGCTGACACGCGTAAAAAATGTTATAGATAGTCAAAAAAACCTCGCCAAACACTTGGTCACGGCCTAAGTTATGGTAAAATTTGCTCCAGTTTTCAGTGGGCAATAGCCCTACTCCCCTTAAATCACAATGAAGAAGCGATTACGATGAGCCTTAACTTAGTGCCTGCTGGCAAGAAATTACCTGAAGAAGTCAATGTTATTATTGAAATCCCATTAAACGGCGAACCCGTTAAATATGAAGTAGACAAAGACAGCGGTGCATTGTTTGTCGACCGTATCTTGGGTACGTCTATGCATTACCCGTGTAACTATGGCTACGTAAACGACACTTTGTGCGGTGATGGCGACCCGGTCGATGTATTAGTTATCTCACGATTTGGTTTTGTTGCGGGCTCGGTAGTGCGCTGCCGCCCTGTTGGTGTATTGAACATGATTGATGAATCGGGTGAAGACGCCAAAATCTTAGCTGTACCGGTAGAAAAAATCAGCCCTATGAATGCACACATTAATGATCTTGATGATGTACCTGAATTACTACTCAAGCGTATCACCCACTTCTTTGAACACTATAAAGACTTAGAAGACGGTAAATGGGTGAAAATTGAAGGCTGGGCAGATGCAGCAGCAGCGAAAAAAGAAATCATCGAATCGGTGGAACGCTTTAACACTACCAAATAACGCCCTTTCATATTTACGGCGGTAGATCACTTTCATCGCTGTAAATATCACCTGTTTTTTAACGTCGGGAACATTTCTAAGCAACTGTTAGACAATGGGTTACGCACTTGCCTCAGATTCAATCACCAGAACACGCGCCTCGCCTACCGGATGCGCGACATGCTCGGTACCTATAGACGCATAAAAAATATCTCCCACTTCTAGTAAAACTGACTGCTGGCCTCCGTCATCTTTAAACAACATAGTCTCTTGTCCGTCGAGCACAACAAACCCCTCTTCGCCGTCATTAACATGCCACTTACTAAGGCTGATCAGTCCAATGTCACTTGGTCGTTATTCCTTGCATATTGGCAATAGGGAGAGAGCCCCCTGCTGAACCTGCGGTAAAACCGGCTGGTCTACTAATTTTCACGATACATCCTTTACAATCTCACTACAGGGTCAGGCGTAAAATATGTCACATTAAACGGCAAATAATCTATCATTTTGGTGTCGCCTTCGACGAAGCCTAAACAGATACACCATTTTTTTAATGCCGTATGCGATGCCATAACTCAGCTACTAGTAAACATGATATATTTACTAGTAGCGTAATTTATAATTTATGCAACTAATGCGCAGCCGATCCCTTGCTGCGGGTATTCAGGTAGTACCGATCAGCTATTCCTCAGTATAAAATGATGGGGGCTTAAAATTATCATCAAATGTAATATCAATTTTTTTGCAACCTCCGCGTTTGCTTCACGAATAACCTCTACTACCTTAACGGTTTCATTTTGCTAATAGCGACGAAACATCCCCTCATCCTTTTAACGCTTGATATATTGCTTTATGCGACGTTGTTTAGTCGTTCTGCCATCACGTCTATCACTATTTCAGTGTTTACGGAGTTCGCAAGAAAGCCCTGCTCGTGTGATTTCTGGGGAGGGGAGAGGGTAGCCTCTAACTGTTTTTTCGTTGCCGGTGTCTCAGACGAAAACCGGATGTCTGACGAAGAGTGGCACGTGTCACTGACATCCTACCTTTATGATTTTTTCCATAATACCAATAGGGCGATCAACATCAAGCTCTACTATGAACTGACATTCAGCTGCGACAGATAAGAAAAACACCATATGGCAGTTGGAAAGCGATGCAATAAATGCCTCTTCAGGGTCTACATTGTCCTCAACCGAATAAGGTAGCAGCACCACATAAGGCGAAGAAGAAGCTGACACCGTAGCACCACCATCAAATAGCCATTGATGTGCTCAGCACTACTTATTATCCGTATACACCTCGTTTTCGCGACGTTGCCAAATCACTGTAGCCGTATATTGCGTCATGTCTAACGCCTGCTTACCAACATTATCTTATCAACATTGTTAATGACACATATTGTTCTCAATAGAAAACACTTTTCACTATCAATAGTATTATTGATAGGCACTGTACATAAAAACATACAGACGTCACATCCCGTCGTTTACATACCCTAAAAATAACGATAAAAAATCATCTTCTAGTGTGGGTTAGCAAGCGGCATGAAAGTAAAAAGCGGGTTAAAACTTTTTTTATCGGTAGCTTTTATGGGATAAACAATCACTTATGCACAGACTGTGATCTATATGGCACCATTTACATTAATAATTGGACAGTTTTTAATTCTTTTCTGAGTCCGTTTTTTTGGGGAGCAGGCGACCGTCGATGCCCAACAAACTCACAGCAATAAACCCCATACCCATAAAATGCTCTATCCGCATAGTTTCACCTAAGACTATAACCCCTAATAAAATTGCGGTAATAGGAATAAGAAACGTCACCATCGATAAATTCGTAATACCTGATGACGACAAAATACGAAAATACAGAATATAGGCCAGGCCAGTAGAAAATACCGCCAAACAAGTCACTGACAACCACACGGCGGCGCTAGGGGATTCAAGCTCGTAAGGTCGGTCAAGCACCATGCTGATAGGAAATAATATCAGGGAGGATGTCATTAATTGCCCCGTAGCAATTGCTAATGGAGGCAACCCTAAGCCTTTGAAGCGACGACCATAGACGCCAGAGATACCATACGAAGCCGCTGCACATAAAACCGCTAGCTGAGCAAAAACATTAACGCCGAAGCCCTCAAGAGATGACGGGCCAATCAACACCATCACCCCCAGAAAGCCAATGACTACACTGATCACCTTACGTACGCTGATTTTTTCATCTGCAAGAAAAACGCCAGCGATGATTACGGTGAATAGCGGTGTAGTGGCATTCAACACAGAAGCCAACCCCGAAGTGATGTGCGTTTGGCCCCACACTATAAGTGAAAAAGGTAAGGCGCTATTGAATATGCCCATCACTAAGAAATTACCCCAAACATTAATACCTCGCGGCAAACGCTGACCCAGAAAGGTCATCACTAGCCATAATGTTAATGCCGCTAACACTAAACGTAACGTTACAATCGTTAATGGTGGCAGTTCATTAACGGCTATTCCCACAAAAAAGAATGACCCGCCCCACAAAACAGACAACATTAATAGCATTCCCCACTCTTTTTTTCCCATAGTTTGACTAATATTTTGGTTTATTACTAACGCCATTGTTATGCACGCCTGTTGGGTAGAGTTTATGAATGAGCTAATACAATGCTAGCTATCATCGGTATCGTCATTTTATTTTTGGGCTATCGCGTCCTGATGAGAACTGAGTCACAGCATGTTTTGCGTCCATGTCATACCAACAGGCCTTACTACTAATAAATATATGGGCGTCCGGCTTGTGCTTAATTTTTGAATCTAAGGTCCCTAAGGCGAATTCAACACACTTTCCAGTATCATTCGACGGTTGAAAAATAAGGCTGGAACCGCACTCTCTGCAAAACTTTCGCTGCGTACCATTGGGGGCTTGATAGATTTTTAACAGATGCTCACCAGCCAACCAACGAAAATACTCTGCCTTAGCTTCACCAAATGTCGCAAACGCTGCACCGTGAAATTTACGACACATAGAACAGTGACAATGGCCTATTCTCGATTCAATACAATCAACTGAGTATCGTACTTTGCCACACAAGCACTGGCCGCTATAAGGTGGGGATGATGACATTGACACTACCCTCTTTAATTTACAAATGTAGAAAGTTCATTGTTAACATTCGCATCTTACAATGAAACCATTGTTTTTCTTATAGATTATCTAAGCGCTCATGTACGCGCATCACTTCTAGTTCAAGTTTTAAATTAATTTGAAATGCGGCATCTTGCTTTATCCGATCTTTTTCATTCTGTCTATTTTGCGACATCATAATAATAGGTGCCTGAAATGCCGCTAGACTCGATAACCCCAAATTTAATAGAATATAGGGGTAGGGGTCAAATGCATCACTCGACACCAACCAATAACTATTGATGATCATCCAAACAAAAATAAGTAAAAAAAACAAACCAATAAAAAGCCAAGAACCACCAAAAGAGGCCACTCTATCTGCCACCCGTTGACCCAACGTTAACGAGTCACGATAGGCAGCATTCACGTTTTCTGATACGGTGGTATTTTCAGCAATACTATTAATCACCAACTGCTCCGACTTATTCAACTCATCGTATGATTGCCCCAGTAACGCTTTTGCAAGATTTTCAAAATATTTTTTCATTGATCATCCTTTGTCTAAAATTGCTGCATGAAGGGGATTGTCATAACAATGACAACCTAAGGTTTAACGGAGCCATTATCAAATAAGACACATTTGTGAGTCAATAATACGATTAAAGTCATCATCTAAAAAAACCAAAATACTGTTTGCAATAGGTTTAATTTGCTTATCTATATAATGTTGGTAATCGATCTGACTGCTCACATAGCCTATGGGCTCAGGGCCATTAACGGTAATCACGTAAGCGATGGTATCGCCTTTGTATAGCGCTTGCCCATTAGCCAACTCATGCTTTCTCGCCGCTTTAACATGGGGAGGGATCGATTTTTGATAATGACTCACATCACTTCGCAAGCGTTTTTTATAAATCAGCTCGTCATCAAAGGCGCTAGATTTCACTGCCTCGACAGTCGCCATAATATACTGCCGATACGGTTGTGTATCGAATATTTTTTGGTATAACGTAGTTTGGAAACGCTTAGCTAATGGCGTCCAATCAGTTCGCACCGCTTCCAAGCCTTTAAATATTAACTGCTTCTCGCCATCCTGCATAGTGCGACCCGCATAACGCTTTTTACTGCCTTTTTCAGAATTACGAATAGTCGGCATTAAAAAATCGTGATAGTGCGTTTCAAACTCAATTTCAAGCTGGCTCTCAATCGAAAGCTCATCATGTAGCAACCGCTGCCACCACTGATTGAGATCGACACTTAGTTGCTTGCCAATAATATTAGCCGCTTCATTGGCACTATGCGCATCCACATAGCGCCGAGAGAAATCTTGCCCCAGCCACACAAAAAGCGAATCGGTATCACCATAGATAACTTGATATCCTTGTGCCTCTATCCGGCCGTGACTTTTTTGAATGATTTCATGACCGCGCAGGGTGATAGAGCTGCAGACACGAGGGTCAAAGAATCGACAACCTCTCGACCCCAGCACGCCATAAAAGGAATTCATAATAATCTTAATAGCTTGTGACAACGGCTTATCTTTATTGGCTTTCGCTTGATCACGCGCTTGCCATAAGGTATTAATCAGCCCTGGAAGTATATGCTGATCACGAGAAAAAAAAGCGCCGTTAAAACCATTAATCACTTCATTTTCTGGTAGCTTTTGATGATCTGCGTACCAAAACCCACAGGGGTCTATCGCAAAAGTACGAATAATACTGGGGTATAGGCTTTTAAAATCGAGCACTAAAACGTGTCGATACAAACCCGGCAAGGACTCCATAACATAGCCACCAGGGCTTATCACCGCTGATGTTAATTCACCTAAATTAGGTGCTATATAACCATTGCGATGCAACTTCGGAAGATAGGCGTAATCGAAGCTGGCAACTGAACCGCCCATCTTATCTAATGGCATGCCTGTCAAACGGGAGCGTGCAATGGCAAACTGAAGCAGTTTTGTTTTTTTAAAAATATTCCACACTAATATGCAGTCTTGTAAATTATATTTTGCCAGCGTAATACGATCATCATTATCATTGGACAAAAACAAATCGCTAATAGCTTGGCCTCGGTCATTATGGTCGATCAGTTTGCCTTCGCCCAGAATCTGCTTAGCAACAAATTGCAAACTAAAACTATCAAAGTGATAAAATGCTGTGCGTAATAATTCAATACCATCCAACACAACGCGACCTGGCACGCTAATATGACGTCGACGCCGGTCTATCCAGCTATTATTGGATGAACGGTCCGGTGAACCATTAGTATCCCCGACTTTACTGTTACCTGCTTTGCTGCTGTCTGTTTTGTCACTGTCACCTTCTACTCGCCAGTGGGGTATTTGCTTGGCGCGCCCTAACGTAAACGGTACATCCCAACGCTCGCATAATTTTGTAAGCACCCAGCAGTCAAACTGAACGACATGCCAGCCGATGATAATATCGGGATCATTGGTCGTTAACCAACCTAGAAAACGCTGCAAACAGTTACGCGGATTTTCGCACCACACAATCTTTATGCCGTTTTCGTTCAACGCAGAAGGTGATGGTTTGGCAGGCACATCAACCATAAACACCTTGTTGTCCAGTTCGCTATAAACGGCTATTGAATAAAGCTCTCGCGCATCCATCGAGGTTTCGATATCAAGCGATACCATTGATAAATTAGGTGAAGGGTTAGGTGACGATTCCACCGATTGTTTACGCGATAGGTCGAGCGATAACTCGATTAAAGGCGTGGGTAAATGTAGCGCAGGACGGCACTGACGTGTAGTCACCGTTTGATACAATGATGGCGTTTTTTTATGTCGAGTGAAATTAAAGAGTTCTATATCACTGGTAATAAAACGCTCCATTAAAAAGCGTTCTGGAGGACGTATATCTGCTTCCCAGCAGGTAACATCTAGATCTCGTAGCCGGCTGACTAACGCTCTAGCTTGACGTTGCTGTAAGCAATAGACCGCCGCGACGGGCTCGCCATAAACATTGTTAAGTGGTAGCGGTTTAACTTGCACGGACGCATAAGCGGATGAACACTTAATCAGTAAGTTGTTATGGTTATCGGCATCACTTTGACGAATGAAAAATACCGAACGCTGACAAGGAATAATGCATTGCACAGCGCCATCGTCTGTCGACAACCACAGCTCAATCAACACACCTTCTGGCGTATCGCGCCAATGGCGAGTCAGAATAAAGCCTTTCATTGCATACTGCGCATGACGGTCAGTACAGACCCGCAACGCAGACTATGATATCACCAAAGGGCGTTTACCCTTGCGCAAGCAGCTCTCTGATATCGATAATGGCTGCATGAGCACGTGATAAATAAGAAGCCATGACTAAAGAATGATTCGCCATCATCCCAAAGCCACTGCCGTTTAAAATCATCATACTATAAACTGGCTTTTGCGTGGCCTCTAGCTCACGGATAATTTGACGCAAGCTAATCAAGGCGTTTTTCTTTTGTAAAATATCTGCAAAATCAACTTCTGCGGCTTTTAAAAAGTGGACTAGTGCCCAAGCACTCCCTCGTGCCTCATAAAACACGTCGTCAATCTCTAGCCAAGGGGTTTTAATAATGAGTTCTTTAGGTGCTGGCGTTGCTTGGCTCGCGTTTTCTTCACCGGCTAAATCGGTATTGATTCTACGCTGGCCAACACTGGCGCTTAGACGTTGCGATAAACTCCCCAAGCGTGATTCAACCGTCGCTAACCATGAGCTTAAGTTATCCGCTCGCGCATAAAACTGTGCGTTGGTTTTATCGCTATCCGCTAGACGTGTTTGATAACGCTGAAGATACTCGATCCCTTCACGATACACTGATTCAGAAGAGGGAAATATCCAGCTCTGCGTATCAAAATTAAAACGCGGTTCAGCAATGACTAAGTCTTCATCTTCGGTTGATTGCGATTGTGAACGACTAAAGGATTCCCTCAATGTCTTACTTAAATCGCGCACCTGAATCAGCGCGCCATATTCCCAGCTAGGAATGTTATCCAACCAAACACCGGGTAACGCAACATCGTTAGATAAGTAACCACCCGGTTTATTTAATACCGTACTAGCCACATTGATTAATGCCGTCGTCGTACTCACGCCCACAATGGCTGTTTGGTTATTGTTAACCAAGGGAATAGGCTCTGGTTCACTGCTCCAGTAACCCCCTAAAATCAATGTAATAACAACGTATACAAGAACGATCGCCAGCAATCGAAGATGCCACGAAGAACCGCTTGAGAGATCTTCCCGCCAGTCATCATATCGATCTGTAATACGGGTACGAAAGCGGACAAACCAAGCGTTAGAAACCATAAATAATACTCAATGCGTTAAACGTATAAATCATATGGGTTATCTTACTCGGAAAATAAACCAGTTAACAGCGATGGTAGTTTTTGAGAATGGGCGGTTTAAAGTACAAGGATAAAACACCCCCTAAGCAGGCTAGTGGGTAGCACACATTGATCATATAGATGAATAATGAAACGTCGTTGGGTGAACGCCTTCATTTTCAGTATTGTTTACACAATGATACCGCCCAGAGAACATGTAGCGTATTGACGCAGGGAGCAGAAAAAAGTGGGCGCATCTGACAGTGTTAACCAATCATATGCTCCAACGAAGGTTTACCTAGCCAATAACCTTGGCCGCCCTGAATACCTAGATCAACTAATGCTTGCCACTGTTGTTCTGTTTCTACACCTTCTGCTAATATTTTTATGTCGCAGCTATTGGCAATAGCGACTAAAGACCGAATAAAGAAACGCGTATCGGCATCGGTCACTACGTGCTGAATGAACTGCCGATCAATTTTCAAACAATCAACAGGCAACGTCTGTAGATAAGCAAACTCTGACGAACCACGGCCAAAATGATGTAGTGATAACTTGGCATTGTGTCGTTTAATGACTAGTGCAAAACGTCTCACTGCTTCCTCGGAAAATGATAAGCCGTTGGCAGGCAATTCGAACGTCAGTCTTGATGCCAGCTGCTGATTATTGGCCAACATGGTTTCTAAGTGTGTCATAAACTGTACATCTTGCACCGAAGCAATAGAGCAGTTAATACACATTTTTTCGGGCAGGACATGTAAACCGTTAATTAGGTTTTCAATCACCAGGCTGTCTATTGCTGGCAGCAAATTAAAGCGTGTCGCCATCGGCATAAATACACCCGCCGAATATTCTGTTTCTCCCGCTCGCATACGAATCATAATTTCATTAAACAGCAAGCGTCTTTCACCATGAACTAACTCCCATACTGGTTGAAAATAAAAGAAGAAGTCTTTTTCTTTTATTGCATGATGAATTATTTTTGACCACTCACCCGATGTCAAAGTTTGCTCCGACTTACCTGCTTTATGCCAGAAACAACCACTTACATTTTCACTTTGAGCTTGGCTTAATGCACCATCAGCAAGTGCCATGAAATTAGTTTCTACTGACAATGTCGGCATATATAAAGCGCCAATAAATACACACTGCATATCATCGTTTTGCCACTCCATCTCTTGTAATGCGCAATAGATATTATCCATCAATTCTCGACTTTCAGCTTCTGTCACTGCAGGTACAAACAACGCAAAGTCGGCGCCCGAGTGTCGCGATAGAATGTAGCGTGAATTTTTACTCAGCTCATCGCTGTCCAAAAGTAGTGTCAACCGTGCAGCGATACTGCAGAGATATTCATCCCCCTGTTGACGGCCATACCGTGTATTCGTGGCGAGCAAATCGCCTGCGCGAATCAGAAAAAGTCCACCCGATGCCGCTGCACGCTCGATACTCAGCGCAGCGGAAAAACATTGGTCAAAATGCTGCCGATTTGACAAACCCGTCACCGTGTCTGTGTTCAGCTGTTGGCTTAAGTGATCATTCAGTTCTACATGATGATGGAACATGCCCTTTAGATGCTCCACCATTCGATTCATTGCTAACACCACATTACGTAGCTCAGGAATATTAGGCAACGGCTCTTGAATGCTAAACTCGCGGCGACAAATAGCATTGGCCTGTTCTTCCACTATTCGCAAAGGACGTAGAACAAATTTAAGACTCAGGCCCAACAATAAATAGCACAACACTGTCGCCACTAAAAACAACCATAACTGCTCCTTAAATGATCGCCACATATCTTGATAGGCAAAGCCAGGATGGCTCACCACCTCGATCTCGCCCAGTTGATACCAGCCTGAAGTCACTTGTGCCACACCACTAGGCTCTGGCAAAGGCAACCAACGGATAAACCAGTCAGGGACGTCGCTAGCCGCCAAAGGCAATACACGACTCACCACATCGGCGCCTTCGGTATCGCGAAACACAATGCTACGATAATAACCACGGTCAAATATGGCATCCACCATCAGCGTCATTTGCACGTTATCCTTGTCTAAGGCCGCTTGTGAAAGACTAAAGCCCAAAGATGTCGCCGTATCTAGCGAATGAACTTTTAATTGCCCATAGATATTTAAGCGCGCGTTATATAAAGTAATAACTATGTTAGAGGCCAGCAAAAACAGAATTAAGGCGATAACAGCAAGAATTAACCGGCGATGCAATGTCATAAAGAGAAAATCACAAGAGTATGTTTTGAGAAAAAGCATTATTGAAACATGCTTCCTTAGGTAATATTCATTATATACAATTAATTATAGCAAAGCTCTGCTGAAAGACACTGAGAAAAAAGGCACTGACAAAACGTACAGAGAAGAAACGTACGAAGAAGCAACCCACCACGTGAATATCCCACTGGAGAAACACACAACAAAGATTAAAGAAAATAAGTCATCAACATCAATAAGACGTCATTTCTCAAGGACAACGGCTCTACTAGCGAGTTTTCATATTGTATTCAGCCACAGTCCTATAACGTATCACTCACAGTATAGAATAGCGTAAATGCCTACAATTCACTGTCATCACGACTGATAAAAACTTATGAACTGCACCCACACTTATTTTTGCAACACCCATCATCTAAAAGGCATCTCTTTGCTGGCGTCTTCTGAAGCAACAGAGCACGTGCCAAGCAGAGGGATAAGTCAATTTTTTTGGGCTGCGCTGGTTCTCTGCATTACCACCATAAGCCAGGGTGCACTGGCACAGGACAAAGCGCCTTCAGCGTTTTCTAACAGCAGTGCAGCCGATCTATTGTCAAGCACTTCAGCCATACCCCTAAGGCCAAGTAATATAAACACTGATCTTACAAGCAATAAATCCAAGGCGTTAAACCACTCTTTTAGTGACACTCTTAACGGCAGTATTAATGACTCTCTTAGTAGTATTACTCTTAGCAACCCATTCATAAACAGCGCGGAGGAATTTTTACCTGTAAGAGAGGCGTATCAATTATCTGTTCGCGCTGATGACGCGAGTATCGTGGCCGAGTGGGTTATTGCGGATAAATATTATCTTTATGGGGAGCAGTTTCACTTCTCTATCAATGGTCAGGCCGTCAGCGCAACCCAGCCAGCCGGGAAAATATCTTATGACAAAATTTTTGAAAAAGATGTCGAGAAACATTATCTTTACACACAAGCAACCATTGATCGCGAAACGCTCCCTAGCAACCGGTTAAATACTGAAGCGCTCAACCTCTCCGTCACTTATCAAGGCTGTGCGGATGCGGGCTTATGCTATCCTCCCGAAATCCAGTCTTTTATTATCCAAGGTACGATCGTCACCGAAGCTTCTGAATTCGACAGCAATACGGCCAATGCCAACACGGCTGGCAACCCCGATAACAAAAGCAGGAGCGAAAGTTCTTCAACATTTTCTGTCATGTTGCTAATGCTATTATTCGCTGTTGGTGGTGGCGCAATACTCAACCTAATGCCCTGTGTATTCCCTGTTTTGTCAATCAAGGCATTGTCATTGACGAATCATACTGACGCGCAGTCTCGCATCCAGCATGGTTGGAGCTATACATTGGGATGTGTTCTCGCCTTTGTGCTCATTGCAGGCTTACTGGTCATCATTCGCGATGCAGGCACAGCCGTGGGCTGGGGTTTTCAGCTACAATCGCCCTCGGTTATTACCTTTCTTGCTTTGTTATTTTTTATTATGGGGCTAAGTTTATCTGGCCGCATTCAGTTCGGTGGTGGCTGGATGGGTATGGGACAATCACTCACTCAGGGTCATCAGCGGAGTCATTCTTTTTTTACTGGTGTGCTCGCCGCTGTTGTCGCCAGCCCTTGCACCGCGCCATTAATGGCACCCGCACTAGGTTATGCACTGACACAACCCACGGGTATTGCCCTATTAGTTTTTGCAGCTTTGGGTTTTGGCATGGCGCTACCGTTTTTACTGTTGAGTCATCTACCACAACTCAGCCGCCTGCTCCCTCAACCAGGACAATGGATGGAAACCTTTAAGCAAGCGGTCGCTTTTCCGCTATATCTCACCAGTGTTTGGTTGCTATGGGTGCTCGGACAACAGGTCGGTAGCGACGGAATCATATTGGCTATACTCGGCGCGTTGCTTGTACTCTTTGGGTTATGGTTAACGGAGATTAAGCCCAAGTGGAAAACCATCATCGTACTATTTTCTTGCTTAGCAATAACCGGCATTATCTGGAAAAACCATAACGGCACTAATCAAGACAGCCGTCATCAGGCCCGTAATGGCCAAACCAATACCCATTGGCAACCTTACAGCGCATTAACACTTGCCCAACTCCGTAATAATAACGAAACGATTTTTGTCAACCTCACCGCCGACTGGTGTATTACCTGTAAGTGGAATGAGCAGCGTGTATTGACTCCAAAGACATTACAAGCCATGAAAGATAGAGGTATTTACTTACTCGAAGGCGACTGGACGCGCTATAACGCAGAAATCACCATGTTGCTCGATGAATATGGCCGTGCGGGCGTGCCGCTTTACTTGCTATTTACTGGAAGCGGCAGTACCCGCGCAACAGTCTTACCGCAAATACTCAACCCCGCCGACTTCAACAAACTTATTCAGCAGCAATAATACGAAATTCCTTGTAATTTAGCAGCAAGTTATCCGTATTTAGGCGAAGATGACCGAACTTATCTAAAAAACCTGAAGTTTGCTTGAAAAACAGTATAAAAACCCTTCAATTTCGCGGAAAACGCTGACCGCCTTTTAGAATGTTTATTGTGGGAGTAGAAAACACAAGCTCAAGAGCACTAAATTCTCTTAAAATCGTCGAAAACGCTTTCAAAACAACAATAAATAGGTTTTCGTAGACAAAGCATTTTTTTTCAGTCAGACTCTCACCAAACCTGTTTTGGCTAATATCTGTTCACGGAGCAGCACATTAGATAGCGACAAGAGCAATAACCACATACCGCTATCAACTATTCGTAATGCCCATAAAGCACTATTTAGACACTTTATCTAGCAACATTGAAGTAACAATACCGCGTGTGAAAACACAACTAACCCGTGAGTCCGAGCGTTCATTATGGCAACAATATTGGTATTACATGGACCCAACCTTAACTTACTGGGCACTCGTGAACCGCAAGTTTACGGTTCAACCACGCTGGACGATATCAATTTAACACTTAGCACCACCGCACATGCCCAAGGTCATCATCTTATGTGCCTACAAAGCAATGCCGAGTACGAACTTATTGATCGTATTCATGATGCTAAAAAAGAACAAGTAGACATCATTTTAATTAATCCTGCTGCGTTTACGCACACCAGTGTTGCGTTAAGAGATGCTCTGAGTGCGGTTGACATCCCGTTTATTGAAGTCCATTTATCTAACGTACACAGCCGAGAAGGATTCCGTCAGCAGTCGTTTTTTTCAGATATAGCGCAAGGCGTCATCTGTGGGTTTGGTGCAAGAAGCTACGAACTAGCGTTAAACGCCGCGATTAACATAATTGAAGAAACACCTAAACACATTTAAGACACACATTTTCATACATTATTAAAGACATCATAAGAGAGATACTTAATGGACATTCGTAAAATCAAAAAACTGATAGAACTACTCGAAGAATCAGATATTGGTGAGTTAGAAATAAAAGAAGGCGAAGAGTCGGTGCGTATCAGCCGTGGCAACAAGCATCACTTTGCGCAACAGCCGCAGTACATACAACAAGTACCAGCACCTATGGCCGCCGCTGCACCCGTTGCTCCGCTAGCCGCAGAGCCGGCTCCCGCTGCGGAAACGCCTGCAGCCTCTGGTCACCAGGTAAAATCGCCAATGGTTGGCACGTTTTATGGTTCACCTAGCCCAAGCTCGCCAGCTTTTGTCGAAGTAGGAAAGCATGTTAACGCGGGCGATGTCATCTGCATTATTGAAGCAATGAAAATGATGAATCAAATCGAAGCAGATAAAACCGGTGTTATCAAAGCGATTCTTGTCGACGACGGCGAGCCCGTAGAATTTGACCAACCGCTAGTCACTATTGCTTAACCACCTGTTATTAACGTTTAACCACAGCACCATCGTCTAACTGGTATGGATTAACGCATCGTTATCACCGTTTAACGACAACCACTCCGGCTCAACGACGGTTACTTATAGAGAATTTGGCTCATGATTAAAAAAATGGTTATCGCTAATCGCGGCGAAATCGCCTTACGTATTTTACGCGCTTGTAAAGAGCTCGACATCAAAACAGTGGCCGTGCACTCAACGGTTGATCGCGACCTAAAGCACGTACGCTTGGCTGATGAAGCTATTTGCATTGGCCCAAATGCGTCAAAAGATAGCTACTTAAACATTCCTGCTATTATCAGCGCCATGGAAATTACTGACTCGGTTGCCGTACATCCCGGTTACGGCTTCCTTGCAGAGAATGCGAATTTTGCTGAGCAAGTGCAAAAAAGCGGGTTTATTTTTATCGGTCCAGATGCCGACGTTATTCGCATGATGGGTGATAAAGTGGCCGCTATTGTCGCCATGAAAAAAGCCGGTGTACCTACTGTGCCAGGCTCTGATGGTGAGCTACCGGAAGACAAGGAAGAATGCATGCGCATCGCCAAACGCATTGGCTACCCCATTATTATTAAAGCCGCCTCTGGCGGCGGTGGTAGAGGTATGCGCGTAGTACACACAGAGTCTGCTCTGATTACCTCTATCCATGTTACCCAATCAGAGGCAGGGGCCGCATTCGGCGATGATACAGTGTACATGGAAAAGTTTTTACAAAACCCACGTCACGTAGAAGTTCAAATCATCTCTGACGGCCAAGGCAACACAATTCATTTAGGTGATCGTGATTGTTCCATGCAGCGTCGCCACCAAAAGGTCATCGAAGAAGCACCGGCGCCGGGCATACCTCAAGAGTTACGCGAAGGTGTTTATGCGTCGTGCGTCAAAGCCTGTAACGATATTGGTTACCGTGGGGCGGGTACATTTGAGTTTTTATATGAAGACGGTGGTTTCTACTTTATTGAGATGAACACACGAATTCAAGTAGAGCATCCGGTGTCAGAAATGATCACAGGTATTGATCTGATTAAGGAACAAATACGCGTTTGTAGCGGTGAAAAACTGAGCTATACCCAAGATGATGTGGTGCTGCGAGGCCATTCCTTTGAGTGCAGAATCAACGCGGAAGACCCAAAGACCTTCATGCCGAGTCCTGGCACAGTGTCCACCTACCACCCACCCGGTGGCTTAGGGGTCCGCGTAGACTCTCACCTATATTCTGGTTATAAAGTTCCACCATTCTACGATTCTATGATTGCCAAAGTAATCACTCATGGCGAAACTCGTGAAATTGCATTGAGACGTATGCGAAATGCACTGGATGAAATGGTCATAGAAGGCATACGTTCAAACATTCCATTACAGCAAGAACTGGTGCGTGATTCGGCTTTTGCTGAGGGCGGCGTCAACATTCATTACCTAGAAAAGAAGCTCGGTTTATAATATGCCTTGGTTACAGCTCTTTGCAGATACCACTAGCGGTGACGCCCCAGCCATTGAAAATGCATTACTGAATGCAGGGGCGGCCTCTGTTACATTTAAAGAACACATCCCTTTTGGTCATCAAGAAAAACCTATTCTAGAGCCTTCTTTGGGAGAAACGCCGCTTTGGGATCATACTCGAGTGGTAGGCTTATTTGATGCTGGCATTAATACCGATACCATCCTCTGGTTGCTATCAGAGCAATGCAGTCATCATAATTCGTTAGACCTTCGCTGGGAGCAACTAGAGGACAAGGATTGGGAGCGGGAGTGGATGAAAAACTACCACCCCATTCAATGCGCTGACAACCTATGGATTTGCCCTAGCTGGCTTGAGCCACCGGCACCCAATGCCATTAATCTTCTTCTCGACCCTGGTTTAGCTTTTGGCACCGGCACACATCCAACGACATTTTTATGCTTACAATGGTTGGCAGGGCAGCAACTCGATGACCAGCATGTCATCGACTACGGTTGCGGCTCAGGTATTTTAGGCGTCGCTGCCCTGTTGCTTGGCGCAAGCTCCGCTAGCGGAATCGACATTGACCCACAGGCGTTGATTGCCACACAAGATAATTTACAGCGCAATGGCCTAGCCGCAAATCGCTTTAAGGTGTTTTTACCAAAAGATCGCCCCTTACTGAGCACTCATATACTGGTTGCCAATATTCTCGCAGGGCCGCTAGTCGATCTAGCAGACGACCTTATCAGCTTACTTGCCCCCGATGGCAAAATTTGCTTGTCAGGAATATTACACCACCAAGTAGAATCCGTTATGCAGGCTTATGCAGATCAAATTACCTTTGATCCTGTGACACAAAAGGAAGAATGGGTAAGATTAACAGGCTTTAAGACCTCGGCGACGATTAACGCCTAAGGCAGCGAACGGTTAAGACCAGACGAGGCAAACCTAGTACTTACTTGACACTCACTCTGCATTCACTTGGCGATCAATTGACAACAACAGACAACATCACCCGATGCCCGCAATGCGCGACCGCTTTCCGCGTCACAGCAGACGTATTAGTGGTGGCTAACGGTGCCGTGAGGTGCGGTTCTTGCCTAAGAGTCTTTAATGCTAAGAATTATTTACTGAAGACCAATAGTCAGGTTGCTGATCATTCGACACCCGCCTACATGACGGGGAACGATGTCCCTTTGTCAGCTGAGAACACCCCTAGCGATGTTGAAACTCTCCGCGAAGAACAGCCACTCAACGCTTCGGAAAAACAACGAGCAGCCCCCCCGACTGAAACACCCACAGAACACTTACATTTCTCTACCCACACTAGCGCAAATGACGAACCCGACGAAAGCTGGGCAGTAGAACTATTAAAAGAAGCCGAGCAAACCGAAGTCATTCTTGCCGAAGATGATTTTCATCAGGACTACGACGATAATTTTTTGGAAGAGGACACGTCAAATATAGACACCACAAACAATAGACCTAATCATCCAAAAACCCATAGTCACGTTCAATTCGAGGGTGCCACTGACCCAACAGAATCACTATTTATTGATATTATCAATAACGACTTGGACGATAACGATAAAACCACAACATACAATTTCAATCAGTCATTAGATGCGCTAGTAGATGATACGCCCAGAATCAATCAACCCAACAAGCAATTCATGCCGCTTGATGGGGATGACAGTTGGGCAGATGACCTGCTAGCCGACGAGAATAGCTCACCTGATGCAGTATTAATACCCTCAGATAGTCACGCTGCCCAACGTTCGAGTTCCGGCATCAAAGAAAGTGCTGGCATAAGCAGCATGCCGACAAAGGGTGAGGTTAGCCATAAACTCACCCTAGGTTTTGAACGGGATAGCATTACCTTTTCAGAAGAAACACTCTCGAAAAGACGCTGGCCCTGGGTTATTGGAAGTGCACTTTTGATCGTCGTACTTTTAGGCCAAATTGCTTGGTTGAATCTTGATGAGTGGGGTAGCCAGCCAGCCTATCGGGCCTATTATGAAAAAGCGTGCAAAATTATTGTCTGCCAACTACCCGATCGTTTTGATATTACCCAAATTCGATCAACTTACCTAGTGATTCGCAGCCACCCAGATAGAAAGAATGCACTCCTTGTGGACGCCATCATCGCCAACAGGGCATTATTTGAGCAGCCCTTCCCTGGGATTGATCTTTTGTTTTTTGATATTCAAGGTAAGCTCGTCGCTAACCGTATTTTTCAGCCTAATGAATACCTAAAAGGTGCAGCATTTGGCCGAACTACAATGCTCGCCAACCAATCTATTAGGCTATCACTCGCCATTGCCGACCCTGGCGAAAAAGCGGTCAACTATCGTTTAGAAGTAACGCCCGCCGCGCCTCAAAATTGACAACAAAACAATCAATTTGTGATATTTTCGCTTTCATCGTCACGGCCGTGACGGTATCATATGTTTCTTTTCTGGTGCTGGCCAAAAAACAACCATATTTGTTTTGCGAGTTTCTACTGCACAACAAAGATAAGCACAATAACCCCAATATTTTTGGACAGACATGTTTACAATAGGCGCTTGGTCAATAAAGCAACCAACGATACTTGCCCCCATGGCAGGAGTTACCGACGAACCATTTCGCCGCTTATGTTACGAGCTTGGCGCCGGCATGACAGTATCTGAAATGGTCACTTCTGATGAGCGTCTGTGGTCATCGCGCAAAAGCCAACAGCGTTTATCGACGATACACAGCAGGCACTCTAATAGTATGCCTTCACACAACCCCTCAGTGGGCGACGTACGCTCTATCCAGCTTGCCGGAAATGATCCGCGAATGATGGCCGCTGCGGCTAAGGCTAACGCGGACATGGGGGCAGATATCATTGATATTAATATGGGCTGTCCCGCTAAAAAAGTCTGCAAAAAAGCGGCGGGGTCAGCCTTATTAAGAGACGAAGCGTTAGTTAGTGATATTTTGTGTGCAGTGGTCAATGCTGTTGATATTCCTGTCACATTAAAAATACGCACAGGCTGGAACCCAGAAGAACGCAATGGAGTCACCATTGCACGCATCGCTGAAGATAATGGCATTCAGGCATTAGCGGTACATGGCCGCACCCGCGCTTGCGCCTTCAAAGGCAGCGCTGAATACGACACAATTGCCGAGATCGTCAATAGTATCAATATCCCTGTATTCGCGAATGGTGATATTAGCTCACCAGAGAAAGCCAAATTTGTATTAGAGCAAACAGGCGCTGCTGCAGTAATGATTGGCCGAGCAGCACAGGGCAATCCGTGGATATTTAGAGAGATCAACTACTACCTTGAGACGGGTCTCATATTAGACACGCCTACTAGTGACGAGGTCAATCGCACACTGACCCGACACCTTCATGCATTACATGCATTTTATGGCGAGGTAATGGGTGTGCGTATTGCGCGCAAACACGTAGGCTGGTACCTAAAACACCACAGCAAGCATGCACATAACCAAGCATTATCGACCGACTACGAGCAGTATAGACAGTTGTTTAACCATATCGACAATCCACAAGAACAACTAGATACGATAAATCATTTTTTCACTCAATCCGCATTACTTACAACAACAGAATTAATAGCAAATTTAACAGAGGAAATAGCCGCATGAATACAGCTGAAAACACCGTTCTTGATACATCATTTCAAGCATCAGAACTTCAACAAAACAACCGTAGCGAATCGGTATCGGCCATCGATAGCAACACACCCAATCAGTCACTGCGTGCATGCGTAGAAAGCACCATGGAAAATTATTTTCGTCACCTAGATGGCCAAGCCGTTAGCGATGTTTATAATATGGTACTCGCAGAAATCGAAGCGCCCTTACTTGAGGTGGTCATGAAAAATACCCGCCAAAATCAAACAAAAGCATCCGAAATATTAGGTCTCAATCGGGGCACTCTACGCAAAAAACTAAAACAGTACGGCTTACTCTAGATCGTCACTCTTATCAAATAAGGGGAACGTTTACCAGCGTCACCCTTTCTTGTTCTACCATCGCCCATTAGCACTTCAATAACCACCACTACAATTGCCACCACAATCATTTTTATACTGACTTAGGATAAACATAGCCATGCCCCATACTGATCTCGTCACCGTTAAACGCGCTCTCATTAGCGTGTCAGACAAAACCGGTATTGTTGACTTCGCTCAAGCCTTACACCAACAGGGCGTCGAAATTTTATCGACGGGCGGCACTTATCGCTTGCTATGCGATAACAACATTCCGGCGATCGAAGTATCAGATTACACAGGCTTTCCTGAGATGATGGATGGACGTGTGAAAACCTTACATCCTAAAATCCACGGCGGCATTTTAGCCCGCCGCGATATCGACGGTGACGTTATGCAAGAACATGGCATCAACGCTATTGATATGGTAGTGGTTAACCTATACCCATTCGAAGCTACTGTTGCTAAAGAAGATTGCTCATTAGAAGATGCCGTAGAAAACATTGACATTGGTGGCCCGACAATGGTCCGTGCCGCCGCTAAAAATCACGCCTTTGTCAATATAGTCGTAAACGCTGCAGATTACAGCACAGTCATTGAAGAAATGAAGGCGAACAATGCTAGCACCTCTATTAACACACGCTTTGACTTGGCCATTAAAGCCTACGAACATACTGCAGCTTATGACGGCATGATCGCCAATTATTTTGGTCGTTTGGTACCCGGCGGCAACGAAAACTTTCCGCGTACATTCAACACCCAGTTCGTAAAAGCACAAGATATGCGCTACGGCGAAAACCCACATCAGAACAGCGCGTTCTATGTGGAAGCCAATGCAAGCGGTGCAAGTGTTTCTACTGCCACACAATTGCAAGGCAAAGAATTATCGTTCAATAACATTGCCGATACCGATGCTGCTCTTGAGACTGTCAAACTATTTGACGAACCTGCCTGCGTCATTGTGAAACACGCCAACCCGTGCGGCGTAGCAACAGACTCCAACCTATTAGCCGCTTATGAAAAAGCCTTTGCTACCGATCCTGAATCCTCTTTTGGAGGCATCATTGCCTTCAATCGTGAGCTAGATATCACTACTGCAAAAATGATTATCGACAAACAATTTGTTGAAGTTATTATTGCCCCTAGCGTTGCTGATGGCGTCAGTGACATTATTGCAGCCAAGAAAAATATTCGCTTATTAGTTTGTGGGGAATTAATCTGCGGTGAACTTAATCGAGCGGCAAGCCAAGCAAATAAAATTTTAGATTTTAAACGTGTTAACGGTGGCTTATTAGTACAAGATCGAGACTTAGGGTTAATCACCTCTATCGACCTTAAAGTTGTCACTAAACGTCAGCCCACGGAAGCCGAAATACGCGACATGCTATTCACCTGGAAAGTCGCCAAAATGGTAAAATCCAACGCGATTGTCTACGCCAAAGATGGTCGTACTATTGGTGTCGGCGCAGGTCAAATGAGCCGTGTAAACTCTGCACGTATTGCTGCCATCAAAGCAGAACATGCCAAACTGACAGTAGAAGGCGCCGTGATGGCTAGCGATGCTTTCTTCCCGTTTCGCGACGGTATGGATAATGCGGCGAACGTAGGTATTAGCTGTGTGATTCAACCTGGTGGCTCAATGCGAGATGACGAAGTCATTGCCGCTGCTGACGAACACGGCATGGCAATGGTGTTTACTGGCATGAGACACTTTAAACATTAAGCTAACAGCTACACGAAAATTGCTCGAATCCCGAGGGTGATGTGGATGGCAGATTTGTATATGAAGATCTGGTCTGCATTTTATCTATTGGCGCTCCCGCTGGCGCTCAGCATCCACTTAAATATAGGATGAAAACTAACAAAAATTATTGTGGGTTTGTTGCAACACTGTCGGTTTTTTTGCTTTTCCTATGAACGTTACTCTGCTGACCGTAAACTTTTTTAATACGTAATTATAAAGATTTTCAAATAGGTGATAAAAATGAATGTTTTAGTGATTGGCTCTGGTGGCCGTGAACATGCTCTAGCGTGGAAAGCTGCGCAAAGTGCCGGCGTCGAAAAAGTCTTCGTGGCCCCCGGCAATGCGGGTACTGCGCTAGAAGAAAAATTAGAAAATATCGCCATCGATACGATGGCGTTTGAAGCTCTCGCCGATTTTGCCGAAGCGAACAACGTGGGCTTAACCATAGTTGGCCCCGAAGTGCCGCTTGTTGAAGGCGTAGTAGATTATTTTCAATCTCGCCAATTGAAATGTTTTGGCCCAAGCCAAGGCGCTGCACAACTTGAAGGTTCGAAGTCATTCACAAAAGACTTTCTAGAAAGACACCAAATTCCTACCGGCAACTATCAAACCTTTACCGATGTGGCACCGGCTTTAGCTTACCTACAAGAAAAAGGCGCGCCCATTGTCGTCAAAGCCGACGGCCTTGCCGCAGGCAAAGGCGTCATCGTTGCCGAAACACTTGAGCAAGCAAAAGATGCTGTAAAAGACATGCTCTCAGGTAATGCCTTTGGCGATGCTGGCTGTAAAGTGGTCATCGAAGAATTTTTAAAAGGCGAAGAAGCTAGCTTCATTGTCATGGTCGACGGCAAGAATAGTTTAGCCATGGCAACCAGTCAAGACCACAAACGCGCCGCTAATGGCGACACCGGCCCCAATACTGGCGGCATGGGCGCATACTCGCCAGCGCCGGTAGTCACACCCGACATTCATCAGCGCATTATGCAAGAGGTCATCGAGCCAACTGTTGCAGGCATGGCCGCTGAGGGTAATGATTACACTGGCTTTTTATATGCGGGCTTAATGATTGATACCGACGGCACACCTAAAGTGATTGAATATAACTGTCGTTTTGGTGACCCAGAAACACAACCGATGATGATGCGCCTACAGTCTGATTTAGTAGCGCTATGCCTTAGTGCGCTAGAGGGTAAACTAGATGAATGCTTTACAGAATGGGACCCGCGTCCCGCAGTAGGTGTAGTACTCGCCGCTGGCGGCTACCCTAATGCTTACCGAAAAGGCGATGTCATTGGCGGCTTACCAAACAGTGATAACCCCACCAGTAAGGTCTTCCACGCTGGCACTGCATTAAGCGGCGACGAAGTACACACCAACGGTGGCCGTGTACTATGCGCTACCGCTTTAGGCAATAACGTCACCGAAGCACAAGCCAATGCGTATAAACTGACACATGCCATCAGCTGGGATGACGTGTATTATCGTGATGACATTGCTTATCGAGCAATAGAAAGAGAAAGCTAATCAGAGGCGCGCCATGAGCAGCAAACGACACTTATCACTTATCGACCGCTTTATTACCGAATCGGATAAAGCCTTACGTACCTTAGCCACTGGAAATAAAGCCAGTGGGTTAGTCTCGCCGGCTCGCACTGTTGCAGAAGGTGAGTTGAACGAACGTGAGCGTCGGCATGCAGCGAGTTTAATGCGGATAAATCATACCGGTGAAGTGTGTGCACAAGCGTTATACCAAGGCCAGGCATTAACGGCAAAATTATCTCACGTACGTGAGGAGATGGATGCCGCGGCAAAAGAAGAAGTGGACCACTTAAATTGGTGTGATGAAAGACTCTCACAACTCAATAGTCACACTAGTGTTCTCAACCCTGTGTTTTACGGCTTATCTTTTGGTATGGGCGCTGTTGCCGGTGTAATAAGTGATAAAGTGAGCTTGGGGTTTGTCGCAGCCACAGAAAATCAGGTGTGCCAACATTTAGAAACGCATTTAGACGAACTCCCAGCTACGGACTATAAGAGTCGTGCGATCGTTGAGAAGATGTTAGAAGACGAAGCGCGTCACCAGCAAGCCGCTCTAGCGGCGGGAGGAACTGAATTCCCCGCTCCGGTAATATTCGGCATGAAGTTACTCGCTACGGTAATGACCAAAACGACTTACCGCGTGTAAGTTATTTTGGTTCTATGTCGATATGTTAGTCTGCTATCAGTGCATATCCGTGAGTTAATTCAACACCTGCAGCTTCCATCATCATAGAAGCTGAGCAATATTTAGTCGCCGATAGTTCGACAGCCTTCGCTACTTGCTTGTCTTTCAAATCACGCCCTGTCACCACAAACTGCAAGTGCATTTTGGTAAACGGGGAAGGCACACCTTCCGCGCGCTCTGCTGTCAGCTCTACCCGGCAACCCGTCACATCTTGGCGGCCTTTTTTCAAGATACTCATCACATCGAAACTAGCGCAACCGCCCACACCGATCAATAACATTTCCATTGGGCGGATACCCATATTACGTCCACCGTTACTTTCTGGGCCGTCCATTATCACACTGTGTCCACTCCCTGACTCGCCAAGAAACATCGCATTTTCAACCCACTTAACCACTGCTTGCATAAGTTTTCCCCTTAAATTAGATGACACCCTTTATTGGCAAGCAGATTACCATAAGAACCATTCAATTTAGCAGTATAAGACTCACACAATACAAAATTTGCTGGTATGATTAAGGTATACCAATGGTTTTTGCCTATAATAATAGTGTGTTCAAAATACAGGAGTTTCACGTGGTTTCCGCTATAACGCCACATATTGAAAACGTCGATACTTTCCTTAGCCATTGTGATCGTCGCAAAATTTCCGCTAAAAGCATGCTGATAAACGCGGGGGATAAAAGCGCTCACCTATTTTATATTATCAGTGGCTCGGTTACCGTTATTGTTGAAGACGATGAGAGAAGAGAAATCATTCTTGCTTATTTGAATGAAGGTGATTTTTTTGGTGAGATGGGGCTTTTTGACGATGATAGTGATGAACGGACTGCCTGGATTCGAACCAAGACCTGCTGTGAAATAGCCGAGATCAGCTATGAAAAATTTCATGAAATACGCGTCACTCATCCAGAGTTCATGTTTGCGTTATGCGCACAAATGGCACACCGTCTCCGCAACACAACACGTAAGGTCAGCGACCTAGCCTTTTTAGATGTGACAGGGCGTGTAGCGGGCGCATTACTTGATTTAACCCGTGAACCCGACGCGATGACACACCCAGACGGCATGCAAATTAAAATCACTCGACAGGAAATCGGGCGTATTGTGGGTTGTTCAAGAGAGATGGCTGGCCGTGTATTAAAGACCTTAGAATCCCAGGGGCTGGTATCGGTCGCTGGCAAGACTATGGTGGTTTACGGTACGAGATAAGCTGTTTATTACCACGCTTATCTGACCGATTTCTCGTTGGCATTTCACTAACACTAGACGGGGACCAAGCGCTACGTAAAAAACAATTCTGCAAGTTTCTGACCTGGGTCTTCCACGCGCATAAACGCCTCACCCACCAAGAAACTGTCAACGTTATGTTGCCGCATGGATCGCACATGCTCGAGGGTATGTATACCACTTTCTGTCACCACAATACGCTCATCACCTACCTGCTCTAGCAATTCATAAGTGGTTTCTAAACGGGTATCAAACGTGTGCAAGTTACGATTATTAATGCCTATAAGTCGATTAGGTATAGTTAATGCAGCTGTTAATTCTTCTGCATCGTGCACTTCAATTAGCACATCCATCCCTAATGTCTGTGCCAGGTCGTTTAAATGAGCAAGTTGTTTTATGTCTAAAGCTGCGACAATAAGTAAAATACAATCTGCACTCATCGCTTTGGCTTCATAGACTTGATAGTCGTCTACGATAAAATCTTTACGAATAACCGGTAAATTGACTGCATTACGAGCTTCTGTTAAATAATCATCAGCGCCCTGAAAAAAATCGACATCGGTTAACACCGACAAACAAGCAGCACCTGCGGCCGCATAACTTTTGGCAATCTCAGCGGGATAAAACGGGTCGCGCATCACCCCCTTGCTAGGAGATGCTTTTTTAATTTCAGCAATAACTGCAGATTTATCCGCGGCTAGTTTTGCTTCTATCGCTGCGACAAAACCACGCGCAGATGAAACTTGCATTGCTCTATCGCGCAAGCTGTCGAGAGAAATACGTTGACTGCGCTCCTTTATTTCTTGATATTTACGTGCAATGATTTTTTTCAACACGGTTGGAGCAGAGTGTGTTTTGGACATGAAATTTCCTTTATTACAGAATGTTTACAACATGCTTGCATTGCTTACGATGCGACGTATTGCACAATATTAATAATCAATAAAACCAACGACCAATTATAAATGTTCACCCACTATGCCACTTTGCAGCAATCGGTAAAGGATGCTAATTCTTGGATTTTTGCTTTTGCTAATCCACTGCCAATTGCATCTTCGGCCATACGCACACCTTCTTCTAACGTATCGGCAATACCTGCAACGTAAACGGCTGCACCTGCATTTAAGGCGATAATATCAGCAGCCTTATGGGCATACTCGCCCTCTTGCTTACCTAATGTGTCACGTATTAAATCGAGAGACTCTTGTGCAGAGCTCACTGACAATCCCGTTAAATCGGCAGTTGACAAACCGAGCGTTTCTGGACTGATGGTGTATTCAATCACTTTATCGTTTTTTAGCTCGGCAATAAAGCTAGTGCCTGATAGCGTTAATTCGTCAATACCGTCACTCGCGTGAACGACCATCACGTGCTCGCTACCCAGTTTTTGGAGCACCTCCGCCATCGGCCGACAAAGGGATTTATCAAACACACCAATCACTTGTCGCTTAACGCCCGCAGGATTCGTTATCGGACCTAGTATATTGAATAGTGTCCGCATGGCCAATTCTTTGCGCGGCCCAATAGCATGTTTCATCGCACTATGGTGTGCTGGGGCAAACATAAAACCAACACCGACCTCTTCCACACAGCGTGCTACTTGTTCAGGTGTCAAATCTAAATGTACCCCCGCGGCCTCCAACACATCGGCACTGCCAGTGGAACTAGACACTGACCGATTACCGTGTTTTGCCACGCTACCTCCACAGGCCGCAACCACAAAAGCCGATGCAGTAGAAATATTAAATAAATTAGCACCATCACCGCCCGTGCCACAGGTATCTACCAAGTTATCTGCATTGATAACGACTGGCGTCGCTAACTCACGCATGACTTGTGCAGCACCCGTGATTTCGTCAACGGTTTCACCTTTCACTCTTAACGCAACCAGAAATCCACCTATCTGAGCAGGCGTCGCTGCACCGGTCATAATATCGCGCATCACCTCGGCCATAGCTTTTTGGCTTAATGACTCTTGAGCAACGATTAACTGTAATGCCTGCTGAATATTCATAATATTGATGATGCCTTAAGAAATAGATAATAAACCACAATGCGATGAGGTCAGCGAGATTTATACGCTACTAGAAAATTATTCAACAGTTGATGCCCGTGCTCAGTCAAAATGGATTCAGGATGAAACTGTACACCCTCAACATCAAATTCTCTGTGCTTCACCCCCATAATTTCATCGATATAGCCATCTTCGTTCTGTGTCCACGCGGTAATCTCTAAACATTCCGGTAGGGTTGCTTTATCGATAACCAGCGAATGATATCGGGTTGCATTAAAGGGACTCGGCAAATCAAAAAAAATGCCGGTATTATTGTGGTGAACGCGTGACACTTTTCCGTGCATTACTTTCGAGGCACGGACGGTTATACCTCCAAACACTTCACCAATACTTTGATGGCCTAAGCAAATACCCAGCACAGGAATCTTACCGGCGAAGTGTTTAACCGCAGCCAATGAAATGCCCGCTTTACTCGGCGTGCAGGGTCCAGGGGAAATAACGACATATTCAGGGTTTTCTCCTATCATGTCTTCAATTGACATTTCGTCATTACGCACCACTTTAACATCGGCCTTCAACTCACCGAAGTACTGCACCACGTTGTAGGTAAACGAGTCGTAGTTATCGACCATTAACAACATAATAATTTCCTATCCATTAACTGTTCATTTTCAGCTATTTTTCGTCATCGCTAAAAAATTATTTTATTTTTTTGGCTCTACCACCCAGTCAACCAGTAGGCGCTCACCTACCTTCCAAGCCGCATAAAACAAAACGCTCACAAAGGCACTCAATAACAACATAACCAATTGCCATGCCGCGCCCTCTTTTATCGCCATTAAGCCAAATTGATTTATCAAGTCGATATTGGCTTTAAAAAGCAGGAACAAATTGATTGAAAAATAACCAAAGCCTAAAAAGCTCAACGTCATCATGCACAATACTGTCACTGGCGAACGTTCTAAATACTGAATAAATGATGACCACATAGCCGCTCCTTAGATAACTTTATCAACCGCACGAAATAGTGCGCGCGCTTTGTTCATAGTTTCTTTCCACTCCAGGTCAGGAATAGAGTCTGCGACAACACCGGCTCCGGCTTGCACATATATTTTACCGTTTTTAATGACAGCAGTACGAATAGCAATCGCTGTGTCCATATTGCCATTCCATGCCAAATAACCTACCGCCCCACCATAAATTCCACGTTTTTCAGTCTCTAATTCATCAATAATTTCCATGGCTCTAATCTTTGGTGCCCCGGATAAAGTCCCTGCGGGCAATGAGGCACGGAGCACATCCATTGCCGTTAAACCCTCTTTAATTTCGCCCGTCACATTAGACGTAATATGCATAACATGGGAATAACGCTCAACAATCATTTTTTCCGTCAGCTCGACCGTGCCTGTTTTTGCGACACGCCCGACATCATTTCGCCCTAAGTCAATCAACATCAAATGCTCTGCGATTTCCTTAGGATCTGCTAACAATTCTTTTTCTAAAGCGATATCTTCATCGTCAGTATAACCCCGACGACGGGTTCCCGCGATAGGACGAACGGTAACCTCAGCATTTTCTAAACGCGCTAAAATTTCTGGACTGGAGCCCACAATTTGATGGTCCCCCATATCGACAAAATATAGATACGGTGATGGATTAATACTACGCAAAGCACGATAGAGGTTTAAGGGCTCAGCATTGAAATCCATTGATAAACGTTGTGAAACAACCACTTGCATAGTGTCGCCATCCAACACATACTCTTTAATAGCATCGACCGAATCAGCAAACGCTGCTTCACCCGTATGAGACTGAAACAACTGTTCTGCACGCTCATCCGCGTCTAAATTAACGAGTCGCTGGGGAGGTAATGGCTGCTGGAGCTGGCGACCTAAATCATCTAAACGGCTTTCCGCTTTAGCAAACGCCTGGGCAATATCAGGGTTGGCCATAATGACGAAATTTAAGGTGCCCGATAAATTGTCAAAAATTAAAATCTCGTCCGATACCATCAATAAAATATCAGGTGTCCCGATAACATCGTCATTGACTCCCGCTTTAAGTTTTGGCTCAACATAACGTACGCAGTCATAACTAAAATATCCTACCAGCCCCCCATGAAAGCGCGGTAAGTTTGCGAGTTCTGGCGCACGGTAACGTGCTTTAAATGCCTCAACAAATGCGAGAGGATCTTCGACTGTATGCGTCTCAGTCACCACACCACCGATTTCAATAGTCACTACGTTGCCATTGGCTATAAGTAACGTCTTGCACGGCAAGCCGATGATAGAATAACGACCCCATTTCTCCCCCCCCTGCACCGACTCAAACAAGTAAGAATACGCCCCTTTGGCCAGCTTAATATAAGCGGACAGTGGTGTTTCAACATCGGCTAAAAACGTGCGCATAACCGGGATACGATTAAATCCTTCTGCAGCAAGTTGTGAGAATTTTTCTAGGTTCATGGGATAAATACTATCACTTAAAATTTCTATGAGTGGTGTCATAAATTATGTAATGCGTTGGGTATTAACGCACGCTATTTAACTGTTCACGCATTGCATCAATGGTAGTTTTATAATCACCCTTACCAAAAATGGCTGAACCTGCCACAAATGTATCGGCTCCGGCAGCTGCGATTTCTGCAATGTTGTTTACCGTCACGCCGCCATCGATTTCTAATCGAGTATCTAAACCCAGTGTATCAATAGCGGCTCGTGCTTCACGTAACTTACCCAAGGTATAAGGGATAAATTTTTGCCCACCAAAACCAGGATTAACCGACATCAACAACAGCATATCTAAATGCGGTAGCACATGACGAATGCCGTCTATGGACGTCGCTGGATTTAACACCAGGCCCGCCTTACAGCCTTTTTCTTTGATCAACTGTAAAGAGCGATCTACGTGACGAGAAGCATCGGGGTGAAATGTAATATAAGTCGCACCCGCATCCGCAAACATACTGATCAGATCATCCACAGGATCAACCATCAAGTGCACATCGATTGGTGCCGTTACACCATGCTTACGCAAAGCACTACACACCAGCGGCCCAATCGTTAGATTCGGTACATAGTGATTGTCCATCACATCAAAATGTACTATGTCAGCACCTGCGGCCAATACATTATCCACTTCTTCACCTAAACAGGCGAAATTAGCCGACAAAATGGAAGGGGCAATCATTGGAGTCTGCATGTAATACCTTTACTTAAATAATTATCTGTCAGCTGCCATTGTAATTGATAACGTTACGACACACCACGCACTCAAGGTGGTCTACACTATATATATGAATAAAACGTTATATTTGACCAGCATACTCATTTTAGGCTTTTGCCTGCCTACAGGTTATACGATGGGGCAAGCAGCTGAAGAAAAAGACGTCGCCGAAATAGCAACAGAGCAAGCCGAAGAAGAAAGTGAGGTTGCGCCACCCCCGACCAGATTACCCAGTTACTTACCGCGCTCAACGCTTGCACTAGATCAGAAGCGCAAAATGCTTCTTCTCGCCTTGCAATTTTCTAACAGTAAAGTTCACTGGTTAAATGATGGGACAAGTGACTTTCTAGCTATTTGGCAAGAAGATAGGTCCGGCGACGCACGTGGCGCATTGCTTATATTACACGCAGAGGGCGAGCATCCATCTTGGCCGCAAACCACACAGCCATTACATGACTCCCTCCCTGAATATGGATGGGCAACTATGGCCATCCAACTACCTAACTCCGCCGCTAAGAAACGTCCTGAACGCACTCTCGCAGCGAAAATAATTCCACCGAGACCTAATCGCGACATTACTAACGAGAACGCCGACAACAACCAGAAAAATGAGGAGGCCAAGCAAGAAGATGGGAGTAAAGCCGATAAACAACTTGCGACGACAAAGAATAAAACGTTCACTAAAACAGCAGAAGATATCGAGGTAATCGCGGAAAAAAGACTCACCGCCGCAATTAAATTCTTACACGATAAAGGGCAATATAACATCGTTTTAATGGGGAATGGAACAGGGGCTATCCGTAGTCATAAACTCATAAAGAGTATTGCGCCTAATATTGAAGATAAACGCCTAAAAAAGAAAATAAAAAAACCTATTCGGGGCTCAGTCATCTTCAACGCTAGAAATAAACTACCATCCGACACAAATATTTATAGAGAGTGGTTTTTTGATCCAGAAATACCTATTTTAGATATTTATGTCGCACATGATATCCGCAACCAACGCGATGTAAAAATAAGGCAGGCTATGAGCAAAAGAGCGAAAGCTGTCTCATATAAACAAATCAAAATAACTGAGCTATCCTATGAAAAGAGCTGGAAAGAAAATCAACTGTCCCGCCGCATTAGAAGTTTTTTAGATACCTACGGTCAAGGCATCGAAGTGAACAACCCAAAAGCTGCCAAACGCTGACACTCACCTCCTCGGCACTACAGCCACTCTTTGGTAATACCTCCAATACTTGTCAATAATAATATCGAGCCAAATATACGATAAAAATTTACATTATCGGTATTAAGCAAATATTTGTGCAGCCGTAAGCCAATAATATGACCGATGGTAGCGCAAGGCAACAACCACAAATGATGCACTAACTGCATGTCGACGCCATAGTAAATCAACGACGACATTTTTATGATGACCAAAATAAACCACAACACAAACAGCGTGTCACGCAACTGTTGTTTAGCCACACTTTTAACAAAAACCGCAACAATCAATGGCGCACCTATCAACGACGTCCCACTAATATAACCCCCCAACATTAAAAAGATAACATCAAGTACTTTATGATTGCTTTGAAAAGGCCGATTCAGAATATATGAAAAAGCATATACCGCGATAATAGAAAAAATAATCACGCTCATCACTTTAGGTGACAACGTTAGCAGACCAAGAACCCCTATCATTTTAGGGACTATCATAATACCTAATGCTCTTTTCAAATAAGGCCAGTCAACACCGGATAGCGTTTGATCCGTTGAATCGGCCGTTAACAGGGCTTGTTTTCTATGATTTTGATATACCGTGAGAGATGAAAAAATCAATAGATGTACTGCAATGATAGGCAAATAGACTAACGGTTGATTATCGATCAACAACAGAAAAGGCAACGCAAATACAGCGCCACCAAACCCAAAGCCCGAACGGACAACACCACTCCAAATGAATAATAGGCCTATCAGAGCATATTCATACCATTCTAAACCGATCATTCGGACGCAACACTTTTATCAGTCGGATCCAATACCTGGTTTGGTTTCTTCTGCTGCTGATCGTTTTGCTGTTCACGCCATTGTTTTAGCTTGGCTAAAATAGCTTTAGGCTTATATATTAATGGCTTAGAGTTTTCTAGCCCTTGCTGAGCTTCTCGGCCTTCAACAATTTCTCGAGCACGATCAAATGCAGCGGCAAAGCTGACGGCAGGCGCATTTTTGTTGAACAGGGCGTCTTTAAAAAAGGCTTCGCCAAAGTACGTCATTGTCGAGCGATCGCTACAACCGAATGATGCTCTATCTGCCGATGCGGCAGTAATCACCATCATATAATCATCTTTAATTTCTTTCACAAAACCACCTGAGTAACAGGCAGATATCACTACCACCTTATGCCTCACAGGTAACTTAGCTAACATTTCACCAAGTTTTTCAGCAGGCAACGATGCTAAAGAAAATCCGGGCTGCGCTAAATTGAAACGAAAATCTGATGATCCATGGCTAGATAAATAAACGAAAAGGATGTCGTTCTCTTCATCCATTTTTGATGACACGGACTGCAACGTTTTTTCGATACTCATCAGTGTCGCAAATGGGTGTTTGTCATATTCAAACCGATTATTGATCAACGCGACAGAGCGGTCGCCCGTAATGTAGTACTCATCAAACCATTGTTTGACGGCGCCTACCTCACGGCGAAAAACGCCCTGAGTACCATCGCCACCGATACCCACAAAATACAAATCAATAGTCTCAGAGTTTTCTTGCACAACCGCATCTAACGCCGACTGCAACAACGCAGACTGGTGGTATAACCCATGCTCTGCTATCACTTCAGGTGATACTGCTAATCGCGGATCATCTGCGGAAATAAGTTTCCCACGCTCCCACATGCCCTTAACTAAGGTGATCCCATCCAAAGCTTGCGCATAGTCTAACTGGCCTTGGCCGTGTTTTTGGCCATCACTCAATTCACCGCTATATACGTCGCCGCTATTGTCGACCAACACACCCTTCCCATGATAGAGCCCGCTCAGAAAATCGCCGGTATAGCTTTCGCCTTCACCGTCATCATAAACGCCTTCTCCATGATAGTTTCCCGCTGTGAATTCGCCTTCGTAAACCGCATCACCATCACGATAGATACCTTTGCCGTCAAACTGATAATCGACAAACTCACCCTCATAAGAGGCTTCGCCTTTTTTCCATTGTCCAGCTCCGGTTAGCTGTCCGCCCACAAACTGCCCGCTGTATGTTTCGATAACCTCGTCATTGCCTTCAACCACTAGGTTAAATGTCCCCTTTCCATCAAATCGGCCTTTATTAAAGCCACCGTTGTATCGGGAGCCATTAGCGATTAACTCCCCTTTTCCGTGATACTCACCCATATCGAATGCGCCAGTATAAACTGCATCTTCATGGGTAAATACGCCGTTTCCGTGAGGCAACCCCTCAAACACCTCACCCTTGTATAAATCACCTTGTTGATAGCGAAGGATGCCTTCCCCACTCATACGCCCTTCTGCAAAATCACCTTCATAAATATACGCTCGAGTATGGAGTAGTCCCTCACCGTGAAACAGACCTTCTTCAAAATCACCTTCGTAGTATTCTTTATTGGGCCAGACCAAACGACCTGAGCCCGACAGCAAGCCCTTACGCAACTCCCCTTCGTAAATTGCACCATCAGCCAAGGTGGCCACCGGCACAGGGATACTTTGGGTATAGTAGTGTTTATATTCAACGGCAAGCGCACCCATAATCAGGCTACAGGTGATGAGAAATGCATATTTAAGCAAAATAATTGCCCTCTTGGTAACGATAACGCATCTAATGTTAAGGCACGTCCTTTAACGCAAAACCTATCAAAAAGATATTAATAGACAAGAAAACTGAAAGTAAAGAGTAGTGTAGAGCGTATATTAACTCAAGCCAGTCAGGTACTTTATAAGTGGTTTTTTAGGTGCTTTGCGGGTATTTTTTTTAATAACGTATGTAAGTCGACTGCACATCAGGCAATGACTAACGATAACTCCGCCGAGCAATCCCTGCAACGGTAACGTTGTCGACCGGATTGGATTTTTTTGTGTCGGTAAGTCGTTAAATCAACGATGCGGCATTCACACTGATATGGAAATCGCTTTATTTGCCGAGTGGGAATGCCTGCAAGATCATAATTCGCTCTCACAATCGGTTCAGCACCTAAATCCATCATGACCTTGCGCCATTCGTTACCATGAGGTCGGATACGGTTTATACCGTATAAGCGATCGGCTATATAATGAGCGACTTCGTGCGGAATAGTATTACACCAACTATCGTCTGGGTACTTCGCAAATAACCACGGATTAAAGCGGATGAGCCGTTCGCTAGTCATGCCCGCGGCCAACACATCTAGCATAAGAGAAGGCAGTCTACTGCTGACTTTGCCTACATTTCCCGTTGGACGTGATGTTTTAACACGGTACATTCCTGCCGTCTTACCTTTGAGGTCGAAGAGTACAGGAATATTCGGCATGGGCTGATGATATAGCAACTCGGCTATCGCTAGGTAGCGGGTCACTTCGTCTATTACCTTATTTTGCATTGCATGCTTGATAGGCGTGAAATCAATGGGGTTTTGGGTCGGCAGGCTCATAAAAGTACAATTAACAATCAAAATTATCGATAGGTCTCAGATGCGTATATTACCAGTAAACTTAACGACTAGAGCAACAAAGACCTTCTTTCTACTCAAAATACCGTCTCGATAAGGTTATTCCAGCACACCGTTATTCTGCCCCGGTAAGTAATTATTGTCATCATAGATCGTCTCAAGCGCTACATATTTCGCCGTACTTTTAGGATCGAACCCCGCAAGCCAACCCCCCAAAGGAAAACCCACCCATGGGATGACCATTGACCCTGCCTCGACACAGCGGATGCGGTGAATACGTTCACCACACTTATCGCGAGTTAATATATCTTATGGATTATAAATACTCGGTTTATCTCACTCCCCTGCAATGTCTAGCTGCCAAAGGTGAGTAATTAAGGTATTTGCATTGCGCTAAGGGCCACTTTTATCATCATCCAATTTATAAAAGTTATTAGAGCGCGAAGTACCGGCTAGCCTATGGGGCTTAAGTTTCGACTCCGCAGGCGCCAAGTCAGTGATTTCAGCCTGTAGTGACGCGAAAAGTGATAGCGTTAAGACGGTGTATATGAAGCGAACGACAATACTATGGTGTTTTTAATAAGCGGCCTACACGGATGGCAGTATTGACGATCGATCACATCATTGGCATTGAGTGCATTTTGCGTAGTCAAGGATGAGGAGAAGCGACACGACAACGACCTAAACCTAGAACAATAGCGGTAAAGTATAGGATGGCAGCAGGATAGATAATTCAACCTGTATTAGGTACAAAAACAGGGGAAACATACCACTGATGAATTTTTTATTTAAAAAAAGCAGAAAACACCGTACAATATCTCTCTTATTATTTTCGCTAGCGGGTATATTCATCGCTAACGTTGCTCATGCAGTGGCATTACTGGTGTAATGAAAAAAACATACCATCCGCACTAATATCGACGAAAATACCACTTATTATTTGCGACTATGTATATTGTATCTCTGTTTTATGTTGCCGCACTCATCAAGGTGGAGTGGCGAAAATGAAGACAAAATAAAACAAGCAAGCCATTAATAAATGATGGTCTAACAGCCATCGTTTTGTACTGACTATTTTGTCATGTTTCGGCTATGCTGACTGTCCATTTGATATCACACGTAATCCTGCACCGGCCACAAGCGCAAACCTAACGCTGTAGGCCCGCAAGCAGCGCAACATCAGTTCCACGCGGCACATAAAAGCACTTGATTTTACAGTCGACCATCGCCTCTGCAGCATGCAATCCAACTGCAATCTAGCGATAATGACTTAGCCATATTGATTCAATAACCCGAGAAGAAGCATAGCCAATGAAAAAGAAGCCACTTTATATACAATACGCAGGCCCAATGTTATTAGAGACCCCATTATTGAACAAGGGAAGTGCATTTACTAAAGAAGAGCGCGACAACTTCAATCTTAGCGGATTATTACCCGACATTACGGAAACCATTGAAGAGCAAACAGCACGTGCTTACCAACAACTTACGTCATTCACTACCGACATTGACAAACATATTTATCTGCGCAACATTCAGGACACCAACGAGACACTATATTACCGCCTTATCACCGAAAACTTGAATGAAATAATGCCCCTTATTTACACCCCTACAGTGGGTCAGGCATGCCAACAGTTTTCACGTATTTATCGTCGTCACCGTGGCATATTCATCCCCTACAATGATCGTAACAATATTGACGACATGCTCCAAAACGCGACTAAGCGTAATATTAAAGTCATTGTTGTCACTGATGGAGAGCGTATTTTAGGCTTAGGCGATTTAGGCATCGGCGGCATGGGAATCCCCATTGGTAAGCTAGCCCTTTACTCTGCCTGTGGCGGCATTAGCCCTGCTTACACGCTGCCGATTACCCTTGATGTAGGCACAAACAACCAAGCATTGATTGATGATCCAATGTATATGGGCGCTAAACACCCGAGAATTACCGGTCAAGAATACGACGACTTTGTTGAACAGTTTATGCAGTCCGTTCAAAGTCGCTGGCCTGGTGCGTTAATTCAATTTGAAGATTTCGCTGGTCACAATGCCAACCGCTTACTTGAGCGCTATCGTGATACCGCCTGCAGCTTTAATGATGATATCCAAGGTACTGCGGCGGTGACTGTAGGAACATTATTAGCAGCCTGTAAAGCCAAAGATGAACGACTTAGAGATCAGGTTGTGACGTTTTGTGGTGCTGGTTCTGCTGGGTGCGGAATTGCCGAACAGATTGTTGCACAAATGGTGTCCGAAGGGCTTAATGATATGCAGGCGCGCAAACGCATATTTATGATCAATAGTCGTGGACTAGTTATAGGCAGCATGACCGGCCTAAAAGATTTTCAACTACGCCTTTGTCAATCGGATGAGCGTTTGACGGAATGGAGCGTAAGTGGCGACACTGCCACACTGGCAGAAACCGTCGAGTTGTCAAAATCAACTGTCATAGTAGGCGTATCGACTGTCGCTGGCCTGTTCACCAAAGACATTATTGAACAAATGCAAGCAAACACCCCTAAGCCAATTATTCTGCCGCTGTCTAACCCTACGTCAAAAGTAGAAGCCGTACCGGCCGATATTTTGAAGTGGACCAACGGGAATGCCATTGTAGCAACGGGCAGCCCATTTGAACCGGTCGAATTGAATGGCAAAACTTATGTGATCTCACAGTGCAATAACAGCTATATTTTCCCGGGCGTTGGCCTAGGTGTTGTGGCGAGTAAAGCGACCCGCGTTACCGACAATATGTTAATGGCTTCTAGTTATGCATTAGCCGAGTACTCGGCAGTGCATAACTCAGGATCAGCCGAATTACTACCCGATCTTAACGATATTCGTGAGGTGAGCAAGTACATTGCTAAAATGGTCTTCAGACAGGCTATTATTGATGGCGTCACCCCCACAGTCAGCGACGAAGATATTGAAAAAGCTATTGATAGCAACTTCTGGCGCCCTTCTTACCGTCCTTACCGCCGTAACGCGCTCTAAACGTTTAGCTTATGCCCCATGTAAGTCGTAGCACCCAAAAAGCGAGATTAGACATCTCGCTTTTTGGGTTAATGACGTAACATTTAAGGCTTATCTTCATCACGACTAACCTCAGCAAACACAAGACGATATAAACGACCATTAACTGGCTATGACAACAGAAATAAACCAAGATACTCGTGCCCGATTTGACGGAATTATTCGCCTCTACGGCACGCGAGCGGTTAAAACGCTCCAAAACAATCACGTGTTAATCATTGGTATTGGTGGTGTTGGCTCATGGGTCGCCGAAGCGCTCGCTCGCTCGGCAATAGGCAACATCACCTTAATGGATTTAGACGACGTGTGTATTTCTAACACTAATCGTCAACTACACGCCACACAGCAATCTATCGGGCGATCTAAAATCGATGTGATGTCAGAGCGACTTCTGCAGATTAACCCACAATTAAAAGTACATGCTATCCATGACTTTATTGATGGAGATAATCTTGAAGAATATATTTCTCAACAATTTGATCTTGTCATTGATGCTATTGATGCGGTGATGGTTAAAACCAAATTGATTAATTTTTGCAAATGGAAGAAAATTCCGATCATCACGGTGGGCTCCGCTGGCGGTAAACGTGACCCGCAGAAAATTATTTCCAGCGACCTAAGCAAAACAAAAAACGACCCTCTGCTGTCAAAAGTACGTAATAACTTGCGGCGATTACATCATTTTAGTCGCAACCCCAAACAGCGTTTTACTATCACTGCCGTCTATTCTACCGAACAAATGACCTACCCTGATGACGCCGGCGAGACGTGCACATCTAAAGAATTTATGACGGAAGGCGCTCGACTTGACTGCAGTCAAGGTTTTGGGGCCGCGACAATGGTCACCGGCACGTTTGCTTTTATAGCTGCGAGTGAAGCCATCAAAAAACTCCTTAAAAAAGCCCGCTCATCTTCCCCCTGTAATCTACCAATACTATGAAACCATCTACCGCTCACGTCACGCTTTATACATCAATTTTTTTACTCGGTTTAAATGGCTTGTTTTCAAACGGCTTACCTATTGACGCGACGACGCTTACGCATGTTCGCAGCGTGTTTGCAGGGATAACCTTGTTGATATTTATTATATGTATAAAAGGAACCATTAAACTACCTAACCTGAAGTCAGTACTCACTGTTTACGGCATCGGGATTTTGCTGGGTTTACACTGGATTACTTTTTTCTACGCCATGCAAGCGGCTTCTGTCGCTATTGGCATGCTGTCACTATATACCTACCCCATTATTACCATTTTTATCGAACCTTTTTTTACACGAAAAAAAGTCAGAGCACTCGATATTTGCTTGGCTATTGTCGTAATAATCGGTTTATCCGTCATTGTTAGCGACCATTTAATTGACGAGATATTGAGCGATGAGCGAGGGCTCTCTTTGGAAATTATTACCGGTGTGGCCTCTGGCGTGCTGTCCGCTATATTTTTTGCTTTTAGAAATACGCTACAAAAATATTGCTGTACCGACGTCCGAAGTGACACCTTAATGCTACATCAAATGCTATTAATCACGCTGATATTGGGACTGTTCATTGACACTGATGCGTTGAGTCAACTGAACAATACTCAGTGGTTTTACGTGATCATTCTAGGCGTAGTGACCACCGCTATTGCACACACCTTACTGGTGAAAAGCTATAAGCTGTTCGCGGCAAAAACCGTCGCTATGGTGAGCTGCTTACAGCCAGTACTAGGTAGCCTGTTTGCGTGGCTGATATTAAGCGAGACCATTAGTATTTTCACGGCTATTGGCGGGAGTATTATTTTGGGGGTGGCGATTTATGAATCCACTAAAGCCTCAACATAGTCCACTATTGCGCGACCAACTTCATGCTTCGTTAGGTGCATTATTGCGTTACCAAAGACATAACCATCCACTCAACATGACCTTGTTGATTGTTTATGCGATGGCGGTCACCTCGTTGTCGCTAAAATCTACCGTAGATTTTGTGCCTCCTGTATACAATGACAAAGTAGCACACTGCATCACTTACGCACTTTTTACGTTATTAGCCTGGCGGCTCACTCGATCTAACCCACAATACATCGCATCCGCACTTTTAATTTTTGCTTACAGCGGACTCATCGAATTTATACAGCCCTTCACTGGACGCATGCTCTCAGGATGGGACATGGTCGCTAATGCTCTTGGTATCAGCCTGACGTATCTTGCAGTCTACCGAGTATCATATTCCAAAGTATCGTAAATGTATTTCCATCTCTCTCCCTATCTGCCACGTAACGGACATGCTGATCGCTATCTTCACCGGGCGTTAATTCGATACCCCACATTCCCTTCACTTGATTAGGTATAAATGAGTAGCGCATATCGATGATACGATGGGGAAAGCGTGGAGATACCGCAAGATAATCATTAGAAAACCAACGAAAACGCTCTACATCTCTCGCCTGCTGAGAATTCTTGTCCAGCCACGGAAAGTCTCTCGATACATTCAGCTGAGCAATTGAGCTCCCTTTATAATGGGTAACGTGCCAACTCGCACGCACCGCATCTACGTAAAACCGTGATTCTGTGCGATAAACGACTTTCCATAATAGTATGTTAGCAAAACTAGGCTTAGCCTCTACACTAATAGGCGTGTGGCCTCTTGCTTCCGCTATTTGTTGAGCGGCAGTTTCCACTCGCTCTCGCTGTATAATACCTAACGCCGTGTAAGCTAACACCCAACACAGCGCACAGAGCGATAACTGCTTAGACAGTATCAATTTTTTTCGTTTAACGATGGCTAAAATAACAAACAACAGTAATGGCAACGTATACAAAGGATCAATAATAGATATGGTGTTCCACGCCACCCGAATATCACTGAACGGCCATAACAGCTGCGTGCCATAGGTTGTGCAGGAGTCTAAAAGACCATGTGTTGCATAACCTAGAGTACAAAAAATTAGCACCTGTTTAAAATTAAGTCCCGCACTGTCTATCCACCGCCGAAAGATGATAAAGAAAACCAGCGCACAAATTAAGCCGCCAAAAGGGATGAAAAAAAGTGAATGGGTAACATGTCGATGATATTCGAGCGCTAGCAGTGGGTCGGTATTCGAACTAATCAAGACATCTACATCTGGTGCCATACCCGACAGTGCACCTAGCACACTCGCCACCACTAATACTTGTCTTTTAGCGACTTGCTGAGCAGCTACAACGCCGATTACACCCTGAGTTAACGGATCCATATTGTTCCTATCATGAAGATATGCTGTTTTATACGGCTGGATTATTGAAGGCGGTTATACGATACACCTATCATCCATTAATTTACTGGCACGCAGAACTGGAAACAAATTTTATACAAGTAGAGACCGTTGCACGGAAGATGATTTTGCTTTCAGGCGAGACAAAAACGCACGGAAAGAGGAAGTTTATGCGTTATAAATGAACGATTGAGTACGTTTTTCCTCGGTGCCCCCTTGTGGGGTAAACGCAGCATGGGAGCAAAATGGCGTTCGTGCTAAAGTCTCGAGTAGAGTTTACAATAATATGATGATGGTTATGGCTGTATTCAGTAAATATAAGTGACAGGACAAAAAAAACCGCTAATGCCCATAGGCAATAGCGGTCAAAAGGTGACTAAAAAAGTGGGAATAGTCAAGGAGCAGCCAGCTTCTTCACCTGAAAAAACATAAAATGAATATCTCACACCTAAAAATCGTAGTTAACTACAACAAGCGCAGATAAAAATGTAAATCTTCCAGTTTTTAACTCTGTTACAATGATGAATCAGTACTCGTTAGACATGCGGGTAATATAGTTGTGAATTACTCATAATACAAACGAAGTCTCCTCATGAGACTCATTAAAAAAAATCACCAATAGAGACTGCCAGTATCAAACGCCTACCCCCATTGAATGCCTTATTGAGTTTCGAGTCCGCAGCTCGCAATCTCAGCTTTTACCAAGCGGCTGAAGAGCTGCATGTAACTCCTTCCGCTATCAGCCATCAAATCAAATCACTAGAGAGTTTTCTTGGGGTTCAATTATTTGAAAGAAAGAAACGCCAAATTGAAATCACACCTGCAGGTAAGCGATACTCTAAATTTATTCAGAAGGCGTTAAAAGAAATAGATAAAGGTACGCAGGATCTCATTGCCTCTCACGATACAGGTGAGTTGAGCATTAGCATGACGCCTGCTTTTTTAAATTATTGGTTACTCCCTAGGATTGGACGATTTTACGAGAAGAACCCTGACATTCAGCTGGATATTAACGCCAGCGTCACACTCATTGACTTTCCTCGGTCCGACATCGACATCGCGGTATATTTTGGCCATGGGGATTGGCCTAATGTTGAATGTTCATTTTTGCGACACTCGGAGCGTGTCCCTGTCTGCAGCCCTAAACTATTAGAAAAATATAGTATTAAGACGCCTAAGGATCTGCTTGAACACAAACTATTTTTTGTAAAGCAGCGCAAAGAAGAATGGGAAGCATGGTTCGGCTTAGCGGATACTGAATACGATATGCGTAAGTACCCCATTTCGTTTTCCAGTAGCTCACTTGCAGTAAAAGCCGCCGCAGAAGGCGTCGGCATTGCCCTGGCAGATATTAGTTTAGCGAGTGAGAGCATTCGTAAGGGTGAATTGGTGATGCCATTTGATAAGCGTCTTAAACTTGAAAAAGCGTTTTATCTCGTTTACCAAAAGAATCGTAAAATGACATTTGCAATGAAGGCGTTTAAAGAGTGGATGCTGGCTGAAATGTCGAATGACAGCCTAGCCGATTAATCAAAAGCCGAGTTAATATATTCACTGCACGGCCTTTTAACACGCCATTATCACCACCACCTAACGTGGCTATTTAAGGCAAATCACTAAATAACCGGTATAAGATTTCCATCTAAATGGCACGCTAAATGCTTGATTAACGTCCTCAATAGCGTCATTTTTACCTTCAATAATGACTGGAGTTGAGATCACAAACTGCGATCCAAACTGCTCTCTCACATTACCGGATATGGTATTCGCTACTTCGCCAACGATGTCGATGATAAGTTCTGATGAAATATTTTTTTCACCTAAACTCAACAGCAAATGACGTAACATCGCCCTTGCTGCCAATACATATACCTTTCCCTTGCGAATCCCTGAGATCTCAATCACCCCTGTATAATCACTGTGAGGAGACTTATTAGCATTAATTAAATAAGGCGTGCCCACTACCGCTTTACTATCAGACACAGTCATGAAATAGTTTTTGATTCCGTCGATAAACACCTGCACTTCACTGTCAGTCATCATGTTTCGTAAGGCTCCGTTTCAAGCAGTTCAGTCAACGCTATCGCTAATGCTTCATCTGAAAATGGTTTTTTTAAAAAACCTTCTGCTCCGTTTTTAATCGCCGCTAATGCGGTCACTTTATCGGACAAGGCCGACACCACTAAGATATGCACTTTTGGATTAAGATTTGCGAGTACTTTTATACATTCCACCCCACCCAATTCCGGCATGGTTAAATCCATGGTGACTAAATCCGGCATTTCAGTTTTAAAGAGTGTGATGGCATCACGCCCATTAACGGCCATTAAAACAGTTACACCTTGCCTTGTTTTAGCACAGCGCTCTATTTTTCTACGTACAGCCAAAGAATCGTCAACAATCATTAATTTCACAAAACACCTACTGTAGACACCAAGAAAATTTATTTACCCACGCATTTCACATCTGATTAGTGCCCATCCAAAAGTGACTCGTCGCGAGGGGAAAGAAAAATGGTTAGGTGTGTGCTACCAAATACAAATATTTGCGTATGGCAAACAACAACACCTAGTGATACAACAGTGACCGTTTTAATTTTCCGCCGCAGATCCCTATTTTTCGACGGACACTAAGCAAGCACAACCATTGACGTTAAACGTAACTACGCACACTGACTGGATAAAGCGGATGCATTGAATGCGTTCCCGCCATGTTTAGTAGGTATTGAAATACGAAATTCTGAGGAACGTTTCGCTTTACATCCTATAGAGAGTGATGCGCCCATGCTGTCGGTATATGCTTTAACAACATCTAAGCCGACTCCGCGCCCCGCATGATTATCAACATGCTTCGCCGTAGAATATCCTGGTTTAAAAATAACCCTAACCAAGTCTCTCGGCGTCATAACATCTAATTGATCTTGTGTATAAATATGTGTGGATAACAAGTGTTTTTTAATCGATAGAAAATCAATGCCACGGCCATCATCTTTAACCATCAAAGTAATGCTTTCATGACTTTCTTTCACTACTATAGCAATGGTGCCTTCAGCTTTTTTACCCAGAGTTATCCGTTGTCGTGGTGTTTCCAGACCATGAATAATCGCATTACGCAACAATTGAATAATGATATGCTTAATTACATGGGAATGCTTATCGGCAATAAGGCTTTCATCAAACGAAGAAAAATCCAAATGAACTTTTTTATTATTATCACGGCTGACTTTTTTTGCTAAGTCAGTAAATGCGCTCTGTAAAGGTGTCATTTTATTTATTCGACAGGGACTTTTATTAACATTACCAATCAACGACTGATTTTTACCGTGTTTTATCGCCATTTCAGAAAACTTAGAGATAAACAAGCGGATCGATTCAGCGGATTTAACCAAGGCTTTCAATTCGACGGTTACCGAAAGAAAATCATCACCTTCCAAAAAATCTTTATTATTTAATTTCGCCAGATTATCTTCTAATAAGTGCAAGTTTTTCTCTACCATTTCCAAGCCCAGCATCGAAGCCTCGCCTTTTAAAGCATGAACGATACGGTTTATTTTTTCTAATTTTTGGACGAAATCAGGAAAATGATACATGGGTTTTTCTAGTTCATTGTTAATGGTTAATATGCCGTCCTCCAGCAAGCTTATGAAATCATTTAGCAGCTGAAAGTCAACTGACATCAACGAGAGAATAACCCCAGCCTCTTGATTGATACGTGCATGACTAATAGCTAATTTATGCCTTAATGCTACTGACTCCGTAATATCTTTCACGGACACCAGCAGATGGATAATTTGACTATTTTCGAAGACACGCGAAAAAGTAAATCCAAAAAAATGATCACTTTCACCATATTTATTTGTGATATTAAGCTTTACTTCCTGCAACGGATTTAACTCATCCATCAGACTGGACTTTACTCGTGGATTAAACAATGTGTCCACATAATCTTTTGCCACCGACAGATCGTCTTTAGATATGAGTGGCATTAGCAAGTCAAAAAACCCAACACCTGAGAGTTTTTCTTGGCGAAATAACGGCTTCATACTTGCCGAGTATTGAGAGCCAATGTGGTATTGTGGGTCTAACAAGAACAAACCATCACTTACCGTATTCATAATTTCAGACATTTCACCCTGTGCTCGCTTAGCAGCGTTGTCACTAGAGCTTAAGCGCCTAACAAAATGAAAAAGGATAATGAAAAAGTTAATCACGGCCAAAAGTATGGCTATGCCTTGCATCATACGCAAGTTCGCTGTTTTTTGATGCGCTTTATCTTCAACAGCTGTGGCAAAGGCACTAACGAAGCCTAATAACTTGTCACCGTTTTTACGAGAAAAAACAATGGATGCTTCAGCCTTGCTTAGTAACTTATCGCGGTCTACATTTTCCGAATAATCTGCATATACCAAACCACTGACTAAATTACGATATGGCTGCCATATCTTTGTTGCTTTAGTGAGATACTCATCACTGAGGGCTTGATAGTCGTCATCAAGTAGCAAAGAGTCCTGCCCTTGACCTTGACCAATTAAGCTCCCGCCATAAATAAATGCATCAAACACTTCGTCAAATTGTTTAAAGCTCGTTGCTAATTTTTTTTGACTTGCATCGATACTGCGATTTGCAACCAAGTCGTCTCTGATTTGTTCAACACTATGAAATAGACGTTGAGTTAACATCGATTGACGATTCGCTAAATGAATCGCATGTGCATCATCAGATATTTGATAAGTGGTATAAAAATTAAGCAGGAGAACGCCTGCATCCAGAACGAGAAAGACGGCAATCGCGGCCACCATTTCCTTGTACTTACCAAACAATAAAAACCACATAAATATATACCGAAGGGATAGTTAAGATCGGTGCAACTGTAGTGGCTATATATTTCAATTATGTAACAAGGGCAAGAATAAAAATGGTTACATTTTATGCGTTCGCGACAAATGATCACCTAACTGCTGAAGGCGCTCAGGCGTCCCCACATCACACCAAAAACCATCATAAAGAGAACCCGCCAATAACCCTTGCTCAAGGAAATAAACGAACACTTCCTTTAGCGCAAAGGCTTTACGACGATGTGGGTACTGACGAATCATTTTAGGATCGATTAATGCTATACCCGCAAAAGTGTAACTGGGTTCGCCCTGCTGAAGACCCACAACACACGACTTATTAAGACAAAAGTCGCCTAGGGGGTTATGGGAGGGATTTACTACCAAAAACAAATGACCAACACGTTGGCGTATATCACATTTTTTAATCACACCGAAGTCGATATCGCACCACACGTCACCATTAATTAGTAAAAACGGTTCGTCTTCCAATAAGTCTAATGCCTGATGTAATGCACCTCCTGTTTCTAGGGGGTACGTTTCCTCCGAATAATGGATGGAGACTCCCCACCGATGACCATCACCCAATGCCTGCTTAATTTTTTCACCTAGGTAAGCAACGTTAATCACAACATCGGTTACCCCTAACAGCGAGAGCTTTTCTAGGTGATAGACAATCAGCGGCTTTCCCGCCACCGATAACAACGGTTTAGGCAAATGATCTGTTAATGGGCGCATACGCTCACCACGCCCTGCTGCTAGAATCATTGCCTTCATCGAACGTCACCTGCTATATTATGGTCGTGATACCAAGGTTGCAGCATTATCATCGGCAACAACACCCGCTCAAACCATTGAGCGAAGGCTTGAGTGTGTGGGTATTTTTGTGCAGTTTCTAAGGTATATCGCATCACTAACGGCAGATCACTTAAATATCTATTTTTACCATCGCGTAAAGATAATCGGGCGAAAATACCCAACACCTTAATATGCCGCTGCAATCCCATCAGGTCAAACCACTGCACAAATTGTTGAGATGAAACCTCTGGCATTACTCCTGCCTTGATCGCCATCTTCATGTAATCCATTGCCCACCGCTGAACATCTTCAGGCGGCCAACGGACATAACAATCCTTCAGCAATGACGCCAGATCATATGTGATCGGACCATAAACCGCATCTTGAAAGTCGATCACCCCAAGCTCGCCCGAATCACGATACATAATATTGCGTGAATGATAATCTCTGTGGACAACGACTTGTGGCTGTTCTGCCGCTCGCTGGCTCAAAAAACTCGCTAATTGGTCAAACATGCTACGTTCGGCAGATGACAACTCATGCCCCAACATCGTCTCGACAAACCATTCAGGAAATAGCGCTAATTCTTGCAGCAACATCGCATTGTCGTAAACCGGCAAACAATCCTTAAGTTGGTCTACCTGCTGCAATTTAATCAGTGTAGATTGTGCCAGTGAATAATATGCCTCTACTGTATCGGCTGACAATACATCTAGTAAATCTGTACCTCCGAAGCTTTCAATCAAGAGATAATTATTGTCAATGTCGCAGGCGTAGATTAAAGGTGTAGGTACCCCGTGCTGATGCAACACTGAAGATAAGTCTGCAAAGTGAGCACCAGACTCACTTTTACCCGGTTGTTTAGGCCCACGGACCAACAAGCACTCTGGCGACGTATTCACGCGGTAATATTGACGAAAACCTGCGTCACCCGTGAGTGGCAGTAACACAAGAGCCTGTGTAGACGAGTCAGATGGCATAAATATACCCTCTGCGGTCAATTTAGGGAGTGCTGCAGACACCCACCGATGCAATGACATTAGCTGTTCCATGGATAACCCCTCATTCGCACTGATCCGTTCATACTGCTTTATTAGCAACACTGGCGGCAAAGAAACCTTCGCCACAGAGTGATGTTTAGGTGAGAAAGTGATATTAAATATACCAACCCGTAGAATTTTCTATGTTTAGACACGACTCGCCTGATATTTTACAGTAGAATTGTCTAAATATATCATCTCAATACGAGATGTATGATTAGCGGTTAACTATTTGTTAACTATTTGTTAACTATACCGGCTTAATACGGAAGTAAATATTCAATGTTACCCTCTCGACTATGCAGCACAAGAGGCATTCGTTACCCTATTGAGATAGGAGCATTACTACTGATAATAGTCAGTGCGTTCTATTCAACATCGAGTCTAGCAGACCTGAGACAAACGCTTGACTGGATTGCCTACGAACAACTCACCTTAAAGCAGCAAGCACAATTGCCCATCGGTAGCTGTGGAGCATATATTTCTCCTTTAGCAGACCTCGATAACACGCCCAATACCAGCCTATCACCGACGGAAGCATCGTCTAATGAGAGCAAAATAGAAGAAAAAAATGGGCTTAAGCACATCACTTTTATTGGCGATGTCATTGTCAAACAGGGCGCTCAAATGCTCACAGCAGAGCAAGCAGTTTATAGTGAAAAAACGGGAACTATCGTCATTGAAGGTGAGCTAACCGTTAGACAGCCCGACCTTCTATTGATCGCTGAAAAAGGCGTTGTCAATCAACGTGAAAACCGGCTAGCTATTGATGATGCTACCTACGTGATTCATTCCGCTAATATTCGCGGCAAAGGCAAGCAGCTTACCAAAAACCAGCAGTTAATTGACTTACAGGAAAGTGAGTACACAAGCTGTGAGCCAGGAAACAATGACTGGGTATTAAGAGGCAGCCAAATAACTATCGATACCGAAAAAAATCAAGGTGTTGCCAAACATGTGCGTTTAGTGGTGAAAGGAATACCTGTTTTCTACTGGCCTTACTTGCGCTTCCCGGTAGGAAGTGCCAGACAATCCGGTTTCTTATACCCTGTTATCGCATCGAATAACGGGGCCATTGATGTATCTATTCCTTATTACTTCAATTTGGCACCGAATTATGATCTCACGTTAACCCCCCATTTCTTAGAGAATCATGGCGCACTAATAGACGCTAAAGGCCGACACTTAAATGAAAAATTTGAAACAGATATAACACTAGCTCATTTAGCGAACGATAAAGGTGTCCTAAGCGACAGCGAGCAAGCAAAGATTGATAGTGGGGCCAAAACCGATGCCGAGGCAAACGCTTTTAAGGGCGATGATCGCTGGCTTATCAACATCAATCAGATAGGTGGCAAGAATCAACGTTGGTTTAGCACCATCGACTACAACGAAGTTAGCGACAACGATTATTTAGATGATTTTGATAACTCAGGAATAAACTCAAGTAACGATACCAGCCTGAGCCAACAAATAACCGCTGGCTACCAATTTGAAAACTGGCGATTCGAAATAAACAACCAGCAATATCAAATATTGGACGACACTATCAGTCGCCCATACAAACTACTGCCAGAAATCACTCTAGACGGTGAATATAATTTTGGGGGGTCTTCATTGGGTGATATGAACATCACTCTGGATAATGAATGGACACATTTTGCTCACAGCGACGCAGATGATGCAGGAGATACTACCTTGGTGGGCGATAGAGTGCGATTCACATATGCCTCTGAGCTAGACCATAGCAGCGAGGCTGGATTTATTCGACCACGCATTCAGGCGCGCTATCTTGCCTATCAATTAGAAGAGTCAACATTGGCTTCCGGAGCAAACAGCACTCCGTCGGTCATTGTTCCTCAAGCTATTGTAGACGCTGGCTTATATTTCGAACGCGACGGCGACGGCCACCAGCAAACATTTGAGCCTCGCCTGTACTACTTTTATAGTCCTTTCAAAGACCAATCTGATATCACTGGTAGCGATAGAAATGTCAATTTTGACACATCAAACATTACTTTTAGCTATAACCAATTATTTAACGACACCCGTTTTGCAGGAGGCGACAGAATTGATGACGCCAATCAGTTATCGATGGGATTAACCACTCGATTTATTGACAATGAGTCAGGCCTAGAGTGGTTTAGTGCTAGCATAGGTAAAGCCATTTATTTTAATGAGCGAAGAGTAACGCTCTCTGGTACAACAGATACCGCTAACAATTCACCTATTGCTGGGCGATTTAGCTCGCAATTTAGTAAGCACTGGCGATTAACTAACAATTTTATCTATAATGATGATAGTGGGAATATCGACGATAACACGCTATCCATAAAGTATCGCGGCGATAATAGTAGCTTACTGAACTTCAGTCACCGATTTTTACGTAATGACATTTCTGCCAGCACAACACAACAGTCCCAAGCCTCGTTAATTTTCCCGCTGGCAGGTCATAGCTGGTATGTTTTCGCTCATGCAGACTTCGATCACACCAATAACCGTGACTTAGAACAATTATTAGGATTCGAGTACAATAGCTGTTGTTATCGAGCCCGCTTTGCCTATAAGCGATTTATAGACGATGGTGGTCTCAACAGCGCTGGATATGATGAGGGACTGTTACTCGAGTTTCAATTTTTGGGCCTAGGTGGCACAGGAAGCCAGTTTAGTCGCTTATTTGAAGAAACTATCGATGGCTTCGAGCAGTGGCAAGCGACCTACCGCGAAAACTAAATCAAACATTATTCTTTTTAATTATACGTATCTATGAAAATGAAAAAATTAATCAATACATTCTTAAACGCCTACTTTTTGCTATTTATTTTTCTCAGTAGCGGTTCTGCATTAGCCAATAACAGCATTGACAGTGTAATAGCCATTGTCAAAGACGATATTATTTTTGCGCAAGAGCTGGAACAAAAGATACAACAAGCCCGCATTCGCCTTCAGCTGAGAAACAAGGACGTTGACGAAACCCGACTACGTAACCAATTATTAGACACGCTTATTTTAGAAAAGCTCCAGCTAAGCTTGGCCCGACAAAATGATTTGCAGATAAGCGATGCTGACATAGAAGATACATTAAACAGAACAAAGATGCAGTTGGCGCGAAATAACGTACTATTTACAGAGTACCTTGAAGCGCAGAATTTATCAGTAGTTCAAGCTAAAAAAGAAATAGAAAAAGAGTTACTTATTAACCGAGTGCAAAGAGGGGTTATCGGCCAACGCATCAACATTACTGAACGAGAAGTTGATAACTTTTTATTGTCAAAAGAAGGCCAGGAGTGGCTGGTACCGCGCTTTCATGTTGGCCAAATATTTTCTCCTTATAACGCAAAGAATAAGCAAAAAATAATGGCGAAAGCCAAAAAGCTACATGACACGGTCAAAAAACAACCTGAAAATTTTCGAACGTTCGCCCAACAACACTCGCAGGGGCCTAATGCAAATAAAGGTGGCGACATCGGTGTTCAACGCGAACAGGATTTGCCTCCCTTATTTGCAGAGCGTGTCGTCAGTATGAATCCTGGTGATATAACAGCGCCATTTTTTAGTGGTGCTGGCGTGCATATACTCATGCTTTTTGATCGAAAAGGAGCGGAGCCGGTTATTGTGACGCAATACAAAGTAAAGCATATCTTAGTCAAGCCCAATGACTTATTTACGGAGGATGAGGCTCGAGAGAAAATTAATATTCTACGATCGGAAATCGCTAACGGTGCGAATTTCACCACTGTTGCACAAGAAAATTCGGACGATATCGGATCTAAACTCAGTGGCGGCGATCTTGGCTGGTCATCACCGGGGTCATTTGTACCCGCTTTCGAAAAAACGATGCAGACCACACCTATCGACACTCTTAGCCAACCATTTAAATCACCCTTTGGCTGGCATATTTTAATCGTCGAAGACGAACGTACAAAAGATATTTTTGATGATGTCAAACAATCACAAGTGCGTAATATTATCGGCCAGCAACGCTTTCAAGATGAACTTGCGATTTGGCTAAAAGAACTGCGTGAGAGTGCCTATGTGGAAATTCTCATTTGATTAAACGACTGATATATACCGCTGGAGAACCTGCCGGTATAGGGCCTGATTTAGCCATTATTTATGCGTTACAAACATCAGCAGCGTCACACAAAAATAATCTGCAGTTTGTCGCCATTGCTGATCCCCAGCTATTACAACAAAGAGCACGCCAGCTTAATTGCGTTATTGAGCTAGAAGAAATAAATCCCAACGACGAGCCCTATGTGTTACCTCAAGGCAAGCTGGGTATTATTCCTATTCCGACGAACACCCCTGTAGAAACAGGTGTATTGGATACGTGTAACGCTGCATATGTATTACAATCTTTAGACCTTGCAACGCTGCTTTGTGTAACCAATCAATGCCATGGAGTCGTAACTGGGCCAGTACAAAAAAGCATTATTAACGATGCAGGCATAGCCTTTAGCGGACACACTGAGTATTTTGCTGAAAAAACAGGCACTCGACAGGTCGTCATGATGCTGGCAACCGAGGGTTTACGTGTTGCACTAGCCACGACACATTTGCCGCTAAAAGATGTCGCCCAAGCGATCACCCATGAGTCGTTAATCACGACACTGCGTATTATCCATCACGATATGCATGAAAAATTTATGCTCGACAGCCCGACTATTGCCGTTTGCGGGCTCAATCCTCATGCAGGCGAAAGCGGCCATCTGGGACGAGAAGAAATTGACATCATCGTTCCGGTATTACAGCAATTGAGGGCAGAAGGGATAAACTGCCAGGGCCCATTGCCAGCTGACACTTTATTTACGCCTAAATACTTAGATCATGTTGATGTGGTACTCGCGATGTATCATGACCAAGGCTTACCCGTACTCAAATATAAAGGTTTCGGTGCTGCCGCTAATATTACGCTGGGGCTTCCCATTATTCGTACATCAGTAGATCATGGTACGGCGCTTGATTTAGCGGGAACAGGTAATATTGATACCGGCAGCTTAACTACAGCTATCCAGTACGCTCTAGCGATGACACCATCAATGCAAGCAGTGCCTATATGAGACAGACGGAATCAACAAACGGAATATTTGGATACGACAATGAGTAAGCCCCCTCTTTTTACGCACAAGGCGCGGAAACGTTTTGGACAAAACTTTTTAACTGACCAGAATATCATTAATCGTATTGTCACTAGCATTGCTGCGAAACCATCGGATCGTCTGATAGAAATTGGACCTGGACAAGGCGCCATCACCCAACAACTTATCTTGGCGTGCCCGCAACTTCAGGTCATCGAGTTAGATCGAGACCTTATTCCTATTTTATTAGCGCAGTTTGCTAAATACCCCGACTTTGCTATTCATCAACACGATGCATTGAAGTTTGATTTTGCAACGCTGATAAAAGATCAACAGCCACTGCGTATTGTAGGCAACTTACCCTATAATATTTCGACACCGTTAATCTTTCATCTTTTGTCTTATCAAGATCGTATTCGCGATATGCACTTTATGTTGCAAAAAGAAGTGGTGAACCGACTGGTGGCGAAAGCGGGCGAAAAAAACTATGGTCGACTGAGCATTATGGTGCAGTATTATTGTGAAACCGAACATTTATTTGCCGTGCCCCCGGAATGCTTCGACCCTCAACCCAAGGTAGACTCGGCTATTGTTAGGCTAGAGCCGCACACAACATTACCCCATATTGCTGACAATGTAGAGCACCTAAGTCACTTAGTAAACCTTGCCTTTCAGCAGCGTCGGAAAACATTACGCAACACTTTAAAGCAATTGATCGATAAAGAAGTCCTAGACAAACTCGGCGAAGCCATTGGTATCGATGTGTCTTTACGCCCCGAAAACTTATCGATAAAAGACTATGTTACTCTCAGCAACACATTAAATGGCTTATCAATACATGAATAAATTCACCATACGAATTTCAGTTAATACTGAATATTTGGAACAATACTCGCAACCACAAAGAAATCGTTTTGCTTTTTCTTACACCGTTAGTATCGAAAACTGTAGCGACATCAGTGCGCAGCTACTGAGCAGACATTGGATTATTACCGATGCTAAGGACAACGTTCAAGAAGTCAGTGGCGATGGGGTAATAGGCGAACAGCCGCATATTTCACCGGGTAAAAAATACACCTATAAGAGCAATGCTATCCTCGAAACACACGCGGGAATAATGGAAGGCTCTTACACTATGCGTACATCAGCAGGTGTAATCATTAATGTACCGATCCCCGCTTTTTCATTAACTCGCCCCCAATCGCTTCACTAATTAGCAAACACGTTAGCTACGAATAACCAGCTAATGCTATTTTATTAAGAGAAAAACGCCATGACAGTTTATGCCGTAGGTGATTTGCAAGGGTGCTTGCAACCGCTCAAGCAATTATTAAAGCAAGTAAGCTTTGACTCGGACAACGACACGTTGTGGCTAACAGGAGATCTGATTAACCGGGGTGGTGAATGTCTTGAGACACTCCGCTTCGTTTATGCCATGCGCGATTCCGTGGTAACGGTCTTGGGGAATCATGATTTACACTTGCTCGCCGTAGCAGCGGGGGTGCGCGCGCAGTCCTCTTCCGACACACTTAGCGAGATTCTTAATGCACCTGACCGTGAAGTTCTAGTCAACTGGCTTCGTCACCAACCATTGCTACACCATGATCCCACGTTAGAATTCGCCATGGTTCATGCGGGTATTCCCCCCCAATGGTCGCTTAAAAAAGCAAAAGAACGAGCCCGAGAAGTCGAAACGGTATTACGCGGTGACTTATGCGATTTTTTTCTGATGACGATGTATGGCAACACACCCGAATGCTGGAAAAAAGGACTCAAAGATGCCGACCGTTGGCGAGTCATCACTAACTACTTTACTCGCATGCGATTTTGCACTGCTAAGGGAAAACTAGAACTAGAGACCAAAGCAGGAATTCATCACGCCCCAAAAGGCTACGCACCGTGGTTTGAGCACCTTAATCGAAAAACCTATGATGTCCGTATTCTTTTTGGTCACTGGGCTGCGTTAGAAGGTCAAGCCTATAGCGAGAACGTTTTTGCGTTAGACACGGGTTATGTATGGGGGAACAAAATGACCATGATCCAACTCGACAACCAACAACTCTTTACTGTATCCGCCTAACATCATCTCTTCAGCTTGGGCGAAAACCATTGGGGTTACCCGATTGCCAGCGCCACGTATCTTCCACCATTTGATGTAAACCGTACCTTGTTTGCCATCCCAGTACATCTAATGCGAGTGTTGCATCGGCATAATAGCTGGCGAGATCGCCTTCGCGGCGTGGGGCAAATTGATAAGGGATTTTATTCCCGCACACCTTCTCAAAGGCATCGACGACTTCTAGCACGCTATATCCTTTGCCTGCACCTAAATTAAATATCCGGCATCCGGCATCGGCGTCAAACATAGCTTCCAACGCCTTAACATGCCCCCGCGCCAAATCCACTACATGGATGTAATCACGAATACCCGTCCCGTCTGGTGTTGCATAATCATTGCCAAAAATCTGTAGATTATCTAAACGCCCAACCGCCACTTGCGCCACATAAGGTAACAAATTGTTAGGAATCCCCTGAGGATCTTCGCCAATTAAACCACTAGGATGCGCACCTATTGGATTAAAATAACGTAATAAATTTACCTGCCACTGGCTACCTGGCTGTCCACAAGCATCTTGCAATATCTCCTCAACCATTAACTTGGTACGACCATATACATTACAAGCGCTGGTGGGCAACGTTTCAACATACGGACTGGGCGCATCAGCGCCATAAACCGTTGCCGACGAACTAAATACGATACGGTAACAATGATGCTCTGACATCACTTGTGCAAGTGCAATGCTACCGGATACATTCACATCGTAATAATGTAATGGAATCTGTGACGATTCACCTACCGCCTTGAGCCCTGCGAAATGAATCACCGCGTCAATGGCATGCGCTGTAAAAACCTGATTAAGGTCATCGCGATTTCTTACATCCCCCTGGCAAAAAGTAATGTTTTTTGTCGTGATAGATTCAACACGAGCCAGTGATTCTTGGTGACTGTTACACAAGTTATCAAAAACAACCACGTCACAACCGGCATTTAATAGCTCCACACAAGTATGGCTACCAATGTAACCTGCGCCGCCTGTTACCAATATCTTCACATGAGCCCCTTATTTTTTTGATAAACACATGGTTAATGCCGTTGCTAACTTGCCCTTCATTACCATACTCTTCACTACCACACTCTTTAGCATCATGCTCTTAAATATTGCACTCCGCACATGATATAACGTTAACCCTAACAGCACCAACCCGGTCCCCATCAGAATGCGTGACGTCAGCGGCTCATCATCTAAAAAATATCCTAGCAGCAGGGCAAAAACAGGACTGACCATCCCCACTGTCGACACCACATAAGCTGACAAACGATGTAATAAGAAATAATACAACGCAAAGCCTAGCAACGACCCTGCAATCGCTAAGTATAGTATAGACAAGCCACTCTGAAGACTTATAGGCCAAGGTATTGTGCCGTCAAGCATCCACCAAACCAATGCGAGCATTGGTACGGAGAAACATAAGCCTCCCGCAGTTTTTTGGAGCACAGGGATATTGCTTTCTATTTTTTGTAAGTATGTACCGCTAACAGAGAAAGAAAATACTGACAACACCATCGCCATAATGCCGTAGACACCGCTGACGCCAACCGATAATAACTGATCTGCAAAAACCACTAGTAATCCACAGACAGCAATCATTAATGCAATCACCCGCTGTACGGTAAAGACTTGCTTGCCCAAAATAGTATATGACAACGCACCCATAACAAACGGAGTGGTACTAAAGATAACGGAGATCAACCCTGATGGTATCCATTGCGACGCCCAGTACACCAATAAAAAATTGGGTGCTATGCCGATAGCCGCAATCGAATAAAATCGGACCCCATTATGATACCCCCAAATCGTTGCACCTTTTGCCCGAACAATCACCAAAGCAATAATCGCTGATAGCAAAATTCGCCAAAATATTGCACCCGCAAACGACACATCGTTGGCACTCCATTTGATGGCTAAAGGAGTTGTCGACCAAATCATGATTAATACGCCATACGCTAGCCCATTTATCATGATATGACGCCTATATTTCTACTGACCTTACTATTCTTTTCATTATTTTTGTTACTGATTTTCATACCCTACCTACTCGGAACCTACTCGGATTGCTGATCATTTATTATAGCATCGACGACTAGCGCTATATGACATCAATAACATCATTGTATCTATATACCCTACAACATAAAAAGCTGTAGTTTTTAGACTGCAGCTTTTATTCACCAATATATTGTTGATTTTTTATTAGCACACGGTGGTATATTTTCGACGGGGAAACGCTAACTAAGCGATAAAATACTTACGCACAAGCGTAACGGAAAGTCGTAATTTGTGTGTTAACATAATCTTTCGTGATCATTTATTCTGTGTCGAATCAACCATACTATCTATTGATACGCATGCTTAGGGTGTGCATACCTCGTCGAGATTTTCATCATCGCGAGTCTCGTGGATTTTAGCCGAAAACTCAAGTAGCCATTGATAAAAAAGTAGCCATAGACCGATAATATTTACTTATGAAAACATATCTTGTCGGCGGCGCAGTCCGTGATCAATTACTTAACTTCCCCTATCATGAAAAAGATTGGGTAGTTGTTGGCAGCACACCTGAAGAAATGTTGGCGCAAGGCTTCACACCTGTCGGCAAAGACTTTCCAGTATTTTTACATCCAACGACACACGAAGAATATGCACTCGCACGCACCGAACGAAAAACCGCGCCAGGCTATAAAGGGTTTACGTTTCATACCGATAAAAACATTAGTCTTGAAGAGGATTTACAGCGCCGCGACTTAACTATTAACGCCATCGCCAAAGCCGATGACGGCACACTCACCGACCCTTACGGTGGGCAGCAAGATATAAAAAATAAAGTTTTACGTCACGTATCGTCTGCCTTTCGCGAAGACCCTGTACGAGTATTACGTGTTGCGCGTTTTGCTGCACGCTATCACCACCTTGGATTTTGCATTGCAGATGACACTCTGCAGATGATGAGAGACATTGTCGAACAAGGTGAAACCCAAGCGCTCGTCGCTGAGCGCGTATGGCAAGAAATACATAAAGCCTTGTCTGAGCGTCACCCAGAACAATTTTTTTATACGTTGCATCGCTGCGGCGCTTTAGGCGACTTAGTCTCTGATCAAAAGGCGATACAACAAAAAATAGCTGATTTATCACTAGCGCCCCTGTTAAACACGATGGCGTATTACTCGTCAGAATCGTTATCTAGCCGAAAGCCACAACAACACCCAATGATTCGTTTTGCTGCTTTTTGCTTTATATTCGAACCCAATGAAATTAATGCTGTATGCCAGCACGTTTCCGCTCCGAACGATTATACTGATTTGGCTATATTACTTAAGCAACATCACGATTTATGCACGTCGAATAATCACTGGAGTACAGAGACACTTAGCCGCTTATTTCAGCAATGCGATACAATCAGAAGGCCTGACCGCTTTAGATTGTTACTGACAGCCAACGACGCCATCACCTTTTCTAATTCGGCAAGCAACGTATTAACCGCCGAACTATTACGCGCATTACATGCATATCAGACAGTCGATCATCAATCGTTAATTCAACAAGGCTTTACCAAAGCAGCACTGGGGCAAGCGATACAGCATCAACGAAAAAAACAATTAGCAGAATGGCTAGAAAAATTTAAACCATAGGGCTTATAGGTGCTAGGTGCTAGGTGCTAGGAGCTAGCGTAACAGATCTTGACTGATAGTTTTGGCGGCTAGCGCCCCCGATGAGATAGCACTCACCACACAGGGAAAATCGGTATTACAAATATCACCCGCAGCATATATTCGAGAAATATTGGTACGACCCCATCGATCTACCTGTAAAAATTGGTTTTGATCGCACGCTAAAAACTCATCGAGCCCAGAAGAAATGAGCGGTCTGAGACTATCAGTATTCGCCTGATAACCCGCCAATATATGAATTCGATCCACTGCAACAACAATAAGTTTATGCTGCTCAGTACTAGACGACGGAGACTGATAATTGATGGTAAGCGTGAGCGTTTCAGTCTTAGCGCCGCCCTGTTGACTCTTTTCTGCCGCACATAATGTCGCATTCTCCACGACCGTCGCCCTTGGATGGCCCTGCACTCGGTCCAAAAACTTGCGCTGAGTTCTAGGCACAGAGCGAGCAATCACGACCACGCTACACCCTTGCTGAAGTAACATATCAGCATTTTCAAAGGCGTTGTCTCCGGCTCCCACAATCAAAATTTTTTTATTCTGCTGTTTTTCAATATCAACAAACGCATAAGGCCCTTCGATAATACATTCGCCAGCAACACGCCTTACCTGCTGTGATAAGATAGTTTGATCCACATAACGAGTACCGCTGGCGATCAGCATGCCTTCGCACTCAAGCGATAACTTTTTATTATTCTTTTCTAAGGACAATAAAAATTTATCTTTATTGGCGCGTGAAATAGCGCTAATATCAGTTTGCAAATGAATATCAATAGACTTGTTTTCAATGTGTTGACGGTAGCACTCAGCCATACTCAGCCCCGAAGTATCTACTTGCCCTAACACCCAGTCATTCTTCAGAAAATTAACGTTCTGCATCCCACCGGTTTGTGACTCGCGCTCTATTACGACCGGAGTCAACCCCAAGTTCTTCAACCATAGCGAAGCCGACAAGCCGGCGGGGCCTGCACCAATAACGGCAATAATGGGGGGAGTGTTCACAACTTACTGTCTCTTTTTATCTCATGAGTTGTTCGTGAAAAGCGATTGCGTTTAACATCAGTTTTTCACATTATTATTGAGCCTCATGTAGCTTAATGGTACCGCTTACATTGCGTCTTTTACAGCGGATTATAAAACATATACTTATAGTGACAAACAAGGTGGGGATACGGACACCACTTCATCCTGCCAAATAAAATCCACCGGCATTAACGTTGAACCGTCGTGTGCCACCATTTTTTGCCACAGTACCAGAAATGTTTCACCTACTTGAGGGTGCGTCATCACAGGCAGCAAGTCTGCTAGGGGCCTTAGCACATAAGCATTCTTCTCGATGCTAGCATGAGGCAGATGAATATCACCTTCGTTATAGAGCAAGTCGCCATATAATAAAAAATCAACATCCATCGTCACCTTTGCCTTTGTACGGTCACGATCACACTGCCGCTCAATATCACGTGTTATTTTTTTTATCTCAGCAACAGACAACACACTCTCCACAACGACTATCGCGTTATGATAATGAGTATTTATAGACATACCTTGTGTGAAATGGGGAGATGATATATTATTTTTTTCTACTGGAGGACTATCATATACCGACGAAATAGTTAACTCGCCAAACACCTTCTGCAGTGCATCAAGCGCCTGCTGAAGATAGTGTTCTTGCTGATAATTGCTGCCCAGGCCCAACGCAATTTTTTTGGGTGTTAATTGGCGCTCCCCCGAAGCTGGAGCCGAAAGTGAACTGGAAGCGGTAATCGGAGCAGACATTATTATTTTTTGCCTCGTTCTATTGCAATACCTACGCAACCAACATTCGTCATCACATCTACTTTTTTAACCACTACGCGCAACCACGAAACGGAATATTGTTGCTGAATCATAACGGCAATATTTTCAGCTAAAGTTTCAATTAATTTATACTTTCCTTCATCTGCCAATATCATTATGGATGCACAAACCGCAGAATAATCAATGGTATATTGCAAGTCATCATCGACGGCAGCCCGGCGAATATCAGTAGCCATATCGACATCAATTAACAAACGCTGCTTTACCACTCGTTCCCACTCATACAAACCAACGATGGTTTCCAACACTAAATCACGAATAATGACCTTATCCATTTTTTCTACTACCTATCTATGTGACTGTTATTGCTTGCGGCACTGAATATAGCGCTATTCTTTTGTTTTACTGCATGGCAATCAAGACGGTTGAGCGTTAGAGCCGTCAATGGGCGATAGCTCATCTAGCGGCCAACGAGGCGTGACGTTAATCGCTAAGCCTTCTTGCTGTTGCGCGACCAACCGCTGGCAACCCGCATAGGCGATCATCGCTCCATTATCAGTACAAAATTCGTGACGAGCATAAAACACCGTTGACTGTATTTTTTTCAGCGCCGATTCTAAACGCTCACGTAATCGTGTATTCGCCGACACCCCGCCCGCAATCACTAATGTATTGAGGTGTTCTTGCGCTAAAGCACGACGGCACTTAATCACCAAGGTATCGACTACCGCCTCTTGGAATGCGCTAGCGATATCCGCACAGGTTTGATCGTCGGGCAAACCATTAGCTTGCGCATGTTTGGCGACGGTATTTAAAGTAAAGGTCTTTAAACCGCTAAAACTAAAATCTACACCAGGACGATCGGTCATGGGACGAGGAAAAGTAAATCGCGCTTTTTCACCCGGCTTTGCCTTACTTAATTTTGCCAACTTAGCAATCATTGGCCCACCGGGGTAATCCAAGTCCAACATTTTGGCGGCCTTATCAAATGCCTCGCCAGCGGCATCATCTAATGATTCACCTAACAAACGGTATTTCCCAATACCGTCAACACGCACCAACTGAGTATGCCCACCTGACACCAACAATGCGACGAAAGGAAAGCTAGGTGGCGCCTCCTCAAGCATAGGGGCAAGCAGGTGCCCTTCCATGTGGTGTACGCCTAACGCGGGCACATCTAAGGCCATCGCCAACGCACGCCCCGTGCACGCACCTACCATTAATGCACCCACTAAACCGGGGCCTTTGGTATAGGCTATACCCTCGATATCGTGCTTCGTTAACTTACATTCACTTAACAGCTCGTCGACCAACGGTAACAATTTACGCACATGGTCACGCGAAGCAAGTTCAGGAACCACGCCACCATATTCACTATGCAAAGCAATTTGGCTATATAAGCAATGACCTAACAAGCCCTTTTCGCTGTCATAAAGAGCGACGCCAGTTTCATCACAAGACGTTTCAATTCCTAATACTAGCACGTTGACACTCTCTATTTAACACGTTGACACTCTCTATTTAACACGTTGACACGCTCTGTTTATCACGCTGACACGCTCTGTTTATAATGAGACCCTGGCACAAATGATCTTTAGTCCTCGTCCCGAGTTTTGGCCTCGCAAAGAATCGCCAACTTTTGATACGGGAATAAAGTTTTACCCGTGCAATGACCTATAATGTTAATTAATACCTTTCTCGGCAACGCGAATCGGTAGTCCGCACACTCGTTAAGCAGTGCATCATACCAGAGAGATCAAAAATACCAACACAAACACTTGTGATCGACCCCGTGACTGTGTAAAATCTGCGCCCCTTGCAGTTGCGAGTAGAGTGTTCATCTGCTCGCCAAAAACTGACACTGAATTACTTACATTGACACTCACCAATAGGGTTAACTATGCCTGCAGTAAAACTGAAAGAAAACGAGCCATTTGATATCGCTCTTCGTCGCTTTAAGCGTTCTTGTGAAAAGGCCGGTGTTCTAGCCGAAGTTCGTCGTCGTGAACATTACGAAAAGCCAACCACTGTGCGCAAGCGTCAAGCTGCTGCTGCGGTTAAACGTCACGCGAAGAAGGTACAACGCGAGTCGAAAAAGTTTCAGCGTTTGTACTAAACCATTCTGGTTTAGTACAACGATTCTGATTTTTAGCTTAGTTAATAGCTTGTCTTTTAACTAGACTTTATTGACGTAGTTATACCTCTTGGGCTGATAATCCGATCAACCCTGATAGAGAATATCGATAATGGCAAAAAGCGAATTACAAAACCGTATTCATAGCGAAATGAAAATGGCTATGCGGGCGAAAGATAAACCTCGCCTAGGTATTATTCGCTTAATGCAGTCTGAATTTAAGCGTATCGAAGTAGATGAACGCATTGATCTTGATGAAGCGCGCGTCTTAGTCGTGCTCGACAAAATGGTCAAACAACGCCGTGACTCAGCTCAGCAATATGAAGATGCCGATCGCCAAGAGCTTGCCGACCAAGAGCATTTTGAAATTACCGTGATTACGGAATTTCTTCCTCAAGCATTAACCGACGACGAAGTATCTAACCTTATCGACGAAGCCATTGCCGCCACAAGCGCCAGCGGCATGCAAGATATGGGCAAAGTAATGGGGATTCTTAAGCCTCAACTACAAGGTCGTGCCGACATGGGCGCTGCCAGTAAAATCATTAAAGCGAAACTCAGCTAATATCTCGCCGCACCCCTCCACTTAAACATCTTACCTTAACGCTCTCACCTTATGAGCTTTTATCCCTATGCCTGTAATTTATCTTAGGAGCCTTAAAATAATCATTCACAGAAATCAGCGCACCCTCCAAATAACCCGCTTCGGCCTCTGCATATTCCGACCCCACAAAACTGATATTGTGTAACTCCAGCTCTGTTCTGTAACGCTGTAGATTAATAGCCGGGTGACGAGGTGATTCGCTTATATCTTCATCAGTACAAACCCACTCATCTTGCGCCCAATCTTTTAATGCCATCGCTTGAGGGTTCGCTGCTTGCTCACCAAAAATAGCGACTAACTGCCGTAAACAATGCTGCTCAAACTCATCATGGCCGACCCGTCTTCGTTCCTGAGCACTTATACCGACAAACCCAAAAAGCGCACACTGCTCAACAGCATAGCTTTGGTTACAAGCATCGTGAATTTCAACCAGTGGGCCCGCGCGACTAAACACATCGCCAGACAAACCCGCTTCACGCCAAAAAGCGGTTTTATAATGCGCAATAAACTTAGCCTGCGCGGCCATCCATGTTGGCGCTTGCAATAAAGATGCGACACAATCACGGGATAAATAATCAGCCAACGGGAGATGAGCCAACAATACGCGTGGTGGCACAGCAAACACCACATGCTTCGCATTAAATTGCTCATCGTCATTACCCAACAGCCAACCACCACCTTGCTTACACAATTGTTTCACCGAACAAGAAAGGTGTAACGACATAGGGTCGAGCGTATTTTGTAAGGCATGGATTAACGCTATCATCCCACCCTTAACACGATAAGACAGCATCGCATTAGCACCTGACGATTGCTGAGGCGGTGCATCCCGACTCATTTGGTACAACACATCGCCACGACTATACTGATCAAAAAATGGTAGATGCAACGCATTCAATAACGTTTGCATATTGTGCTGATGAGGCCAAAACCATGTGGGCCCAAAATCAAAAGAGCTCTCTACCTCACCACTATAAATACGCCCGCCGAATTGTGGCTTAGCCTCTAATAACGCGTACGATATATTTTTTTTCTGCAAACGATAAGCAAGATAAGCGCCCGCCAAACCACCGCCAACAATGGCAACGTCGACGTCATTCATTGCCTACAACACCAGATAAATGCCCTACCTTTACCCACAACTGCGTGCCAGCATTCATCATCAATTGCCGAGACTTTAATGGCGGCAAGCGCATCCACGTGCCTACTTCATGTTCTTCACCATTCCATTCTACGCTGCCCGACAACACGAGTAATTCAACGCCTTTTTCTATATAAGCACTAGGGAGCGGAGTTGCTTGCTCAACATTCAGAAACAACACCTGCTCGTAGCCATCAAACAGTATTTGCTCGTGATTAGTTTTGCCCTTAGCCGATGAAGTATCGACTACATGCAAATCATCTTGCGGATCAAACTGCTGAAGCTTCACAAAAATCAAACACCCTTCCCGACTAAACGGCTGGTGTGATGATCCTGGCGGATTTCTCACGTAACTGCCAGCGGGATAGTCCCCATACTCATCAGAAAAAATTCCTGACAACACCACAAACTCCTCTCCTCGTGGATGCGCATGGGGTGAAAACTGGCTATTTGGCTGATACGCCACCAAGCTGGTGGCACGTGTTGTCTTCTCCCCTCCATCACGCTCAAGCAACAATCGCAACACGCCTTTCGCAGGCGACGCCAGCCATTCGGCATCAACCGAATTGACCATCGCAAACGCCGAAAGCTGCGCATTAAACTGCGTGTTCACTAAAGCCTGCTCGCCTACTTCAACTAACTGGCTCTGGCGATATAATTCATCCCAATAGCTCATATTACTTTCTCTACGTACTTTTGCCGGCACCCACATTGACTTAACATTGTTCGCTTATAGCCATTACTTCATATCACAGGGTGTCAGTCAGCTTATCTCAGAGCACACGTTTTTTTGAACAAAACCACGCCCTATTCGCACAGGCTATCTAATTGCAGCCAGCCATCACACCGCCATCAACATCGACTACCGTACCCGTCATCCAGCTTGCCTTCTCAGATAACAAAAATTCCACCGCATTGACCATATCACCCGCCGAACCAATTCGCCCAATAGGATGAAAATCGTTAAAGCCTTGCAAGGCACCTTCAATTTGGTCTTATTCGATAAACGATTTATAAATTGTCGTCAATACGACTGCAGGCGCAACCGCATTGGCTCTAATACCATCTTCAGCCAACTCCATGACTAAATTTTTCGTCAGCGCATGCAGTCGTATTTTTTGCATAGAGTACGCCGATGATGGCGTTGCCTTGATCACTTGATGTGCCCACATAAAAACGATGGTCACTATATAGTCAGTATAGAGCCACTGCCACGCGCTTTCATGTTTTTTGCGACGGCCTGAGTAATGAAGAAGAACGCCTTATTCATATCCATCTGTAGATCATAGTCAGCTTCTGAATACGCTAAAAAACTGACAGGCTTAAAAAATCCCGCCGCGTTCACTAGGGAACAATATGCCGCGATTCACTCGCTAACGGTTCAACAAATCCGTTAACTTACTGCTGGTCTTACAGGTCAATTTCACCCACTTCAACCCCACCCCTTTCACTTCCGCTTCTAACGCTTACTTTGTCTTAGATAACGACGACATTTGTCGTGATAATAAAATAACGGTATTACCTTGAGACAGCAAGCGCTTAGTCACCTCTTTACCCAGACCACCTGACCCACCAACCACTAACGCCACTGACTGACTTATACCCATTCCCCTGAATTATTTATTAACGTTAGCACTCCCAAAGCAGGAACGCGGATAAAAACACATCAGCTACCTATCGGTAGGTAGAATTTTAATGTCACAATTAATAGCTAAGACGGCAAGAAAACCGGCTGAATAACTAGCTGGCAAAGCTACCAACGGTACTACCACATTAACTGTTATCCACTAGGCAAGAGGCCCCATGTCCTCAGATACCATAAAACGCATTATTCAGTCAGCAAAAAGCCAAGCACAGTCTGGAGGCTATAACGCGTTTAGTTTTTGTGAAATCGCCAAAGAAATTGGCATTAAGAGTGCGAGTATTCACTACCACTCTCCCACCAAAGCCGATCTTGCCGCGGAGTTAGTGCAGCGCTATACCGACAATTTCAACCAACACCTACAAGTAATTAGCGAATCGAACGGCAGCACAGAACAACAATTATCGGACTACGCCGCGCTGCTGTATCACGCACTCAACATTGATCAAAAGATGTGTTTGGGCCGTATGTTTACCGCAGAAATAGATGTTCTGCCGGATGGCGTAAAAACAGCTACTCGCCAATTCTTTGAAGCCCAAATTCAGTGTTAAGCTCCCTGTTAACCAGCCACAGTGTTGCAGATGCAGAATCAGAAGCGATTAGGTTACTCGCCAATATCGAAGGCGCCATGCTGTTAGCGAGAACGTTTGATTCAGAGGAATATTTCACTCGCGCCATTGACCTCTCTGCGTATCGCTAAAAAATAAGCCTTTACTCACCTAAAACAATAGAAACTCACTAAGGTACAGCTTTCGCTGTAAACTGTTAGCAGTAAACGGTAAACTCTTTCTTATGGCAGGTTCAATCCCACAAACTTTTATTGATGACTTACTCGAACGCATTGACATTGTTGATGTGATAGACAGCCGTGTAAAACTCAAAAAAACAGGGAAAAACTACTCTGCCTGTTGCCCCTTTCATGATGAAAAAACCCCCTCTTTTAGTGTTAGCCCCGACAAACAGTTTTTTTACTGCTTTGGTTGTGGCGCCAGTGGCAATGCGGTTGGTTTTGTCATGGACTACGAACGCCTCAGTTTTCCAGAAACCATCGAAAGCCTTGCCAAAGTAGCCGGTATCGAAGTTCCAAGAGAGCAAACCAAAGACCCACAAAAACGTGCGCAAGATGAAGCCAACGAAAAAGCACGCAAATTACTCTATAGCCTAATGGCGCAAGCGAACGACTATTATCAGCAGCAGCTTCGCGAACATCCACAAAAGAACACCCCCGTTAACTACCTTAAACATCGAGGCCTTAGCGGCCAAATAGCCAAAGACTTTGGCATTGGTTACGCACCTCCCGGCTGGGACAACCTTATTAAGGCGCTGGGCACCTCTAACGAAAAACAAGACCTGCTATTAGATGGCGGCATGTTGATTCGGAATGAAGAAAAGGATCGTGTATACGACCGTTTCCGCGAACGTATTATGTTCCCCATTCTCGACAGTCGCGGACGCGTGATTGGCTTCGGGGGGCGCGTACTCAACGATGAAAAACCAAAATACCTAAACTCGCCTGAAACTACCATTTTTCACAAGGGCAAAGAGCTCTACGGCCTCTACGAAGCGCGCCAAGCCTATCGCCAATTGCCCCGCGTATTGGTCGTTGAAGGCTATATGGATGTGGTCGCCCTTGCCCAATACGGTATTCGTTATGGCGTTGCAACACTAGGCACAGCCTGTAGCGAAGAACATTTACGTATTGCGTTTAAGCACACCAACGAGATTGTATTTTGTTTTGATGGGGATAAAGCTGGCCGAAAAGCCGCACGCCGCGCGATGGAAAACTCATTGCCCGCAATGGAAGATGGCCGCCAAATTAAGTTTCTCTACTTACCCGATGGCGAAGACCCTGATACCTTGATACGTCAAATCGGTGAAGAAAAATTCACTCGATTAATTGAAGGGGCATCGCCCCTCGAAAACTTTCTATTTGAAGCGCTAGGCCAAACCTTTGATACACAAACCATGGAAGGCCGAGCGCGCCTTTGTAAGCTGGCCGCGCCGATGATTGATCAGTTGCCACGGGGCGTTTATCGCGAGCTAATGTTTAATCAGTTAGCCAACCGCACACAGCTCAGCATGGATGCGTTAATGCGCTTGCTGGAAGAATTACCGCAACAGGCCAGCCAACAATCCAGCGACACCTACTCAAAACAAGCTCACAACACTATAGACAGCAGGCCATCGCTAGCGATCAATACCTCTTACAGGGACCATACACCGCCCAACAATTCTCAACATGATGATGTCCAGCGCTATCACGACGACGAGCACAGGGCTTCAGCCCACGATTCAACTGACGACTCATCACTGGATCAATATGCAAATTATTCTAGCCAGCATTCCAGCCAACACTTCAACCAACACTTCAACCAGAGTAGCGTCTTAAGCAGTGATCGCCTGACGAGCAACCATGAAAAAAAACCTTCACAAAATCAATTACCCCAGCAAGCGATGAGCCTGCTGCTGTTTCAGCCCAATATTGCCTCGGCAGCAGAAGACATTGACGAACTTCGTCATAGCCAAGAAGAGACAGTGAAAGTACTCGTTAATTTAATTGATTTACTACAGCAGCGCCCGGAGTTTACCCGCAGCCAAATTATTGGCCATTGGCAAGGGACTTATGGCGCAGAATCTAGCCAGCAATTACACGTCGTTATGGATAAAGCGGCGGTATTCCATCACGCTAAAAATCTAAGTAGCGCTGAAAACCTAAGTAGCGCAGAAGAAAGTCGAGAATTTAATCCTACGAACCAGTTTCAGGACACGCTCGCGGCAATACTCAAAGAACAGCAAGAAAGAGACTGTAACGCCATCATCGAGCAACTCCAAAAAAAGCCTTCTAGCGAATGGTCCTCCGCCGAAAAGCAGTTATTCTCGAAGGCAATTACGGCGAGAGCCAATTAACCCTACATAATCTATTGATTTTTGAATAAATCACCCCACTATATCCCTCTATACCTAGCAATATACATCGAAGTCCTAGCATAAAAACCCATAAATCGTCTATAATTAGCGGTTTAGCCCAAAACACATAATTCAGTATCTCAAATAGTGTATAACAGCGACCCGATTGGTCAATTCAGTTCCAGTCACCTGCGAATATAACTTAGATATACCCTGCGCAACCGGAGCGTGCATGTCAAACAATAAACAAGAATCCCGCATCAAGTTATTGATTGCCCGAGGTAAAGAGCAAGGTTACTTAACCTATGCGGATGTGAACGACCATTTACCCCAAGACATTTCTGATCCAGATCAGGTTGAAGACATTATTCAAATGATCAACGACATGGGAATTCGCGTCTACGAGACGGCTCCCGATGCCGAAGATATTTTGATGAGTGATGGCGATTCATCTGCCGACGAAATAGCTTCAGCCGAAGCCGCCGCAGCCTTAGCCGCAGTAGAAACCGAAGCGGGCCGAACAACTGACCCGGTACGTATGTACATGCGTGAAATGGGTACGGTTGAATTACTGACACGTGAAGGCGAAATTGCCATCGCAAAACGCATTGAAGAAGGGACACGCGACCTTATGCACGCGCTTTCCTGCTGGCCAACAGTAGTTCAGGGCCTAGTCGATGAGTTTGACCTCTTAGCAAAAGAAGAGCGCCGCATTCCTGACGTGATTGCGGGCTGGCTAGACCCCGCTGATGATGTGCCGCCAGCAGGTCCTTCTGCCGCCGCAAAAAATAAAGATAAAGATAATAAAGACGACGATGAAGACGAAGTCGACACTGGCCTTGATCCAGAAGAAGTGAATGCACGTTTTGGTGAACTGAAAAAACAATTGGTCAAAACCAATAAAGTCATCAAAAAGCACGGACGGGGTAGCAAAGAAGCGGACAAAGAACTTTCTGACTTGGGCGATATTGTTAAATTTTTTAAACTACCGCCTCGCCAGTTTGAGCCTATGTACCGAAAAGCACGCGGCGCATTAGAGCAAGTCCGTAAAGAAGAAAAAAGAATCTTAACATTATGCGTCCGCACCTCGAGAATGCCACGCAAGACGTTTGTCAAAGAATTTCCAGGCAATGAAACAAATCCTACTTGGATAATCAGCATCATCGATAAAGATCGTGTTTATTCTCCTAAACTAGAAGAAGTAAAAGAAGAAATTTTACGCGCACAGCGAAATCTTAATCAAATACAAAACGTTGCGGGTATTGATCTCGCGGTGATTAAAGAAATCAATCGTCGCATGTCGATTGGTGAAGCGCGTGCACGTCGTGCGAAAAAAGAAATGGTTGAAGCTAACTTACGCTTGGTTATCTCGATTGCGAAAAAATATACCAACCGTGGCTTACAGTTCCTTGATCTGATTCAAGAAGGCAACATCGGCTTAATGAAAGCCGTTGATAAATTTGAATACCGTCGTGGTTATAAGTTTTCGACCTACGCAACCTGGTGGATTCGCCAAGCGATCACCCGCTCTATTGCTGACCAAGCCCGCACCATTCGTATTCCGGTACATATGATCGAGACGATCAACAAACTCAACCGTATTTCTCGTCAAATGCTACAAGAAATGGGTCGTGAGCCAACGCCAGAAGAATTGGGCGAGCGCATGGAAATGCCAGAAGAAAAAGTGCGCAAGGTATTAAAAATTGCCAAAGAACCTATCTCGATGGAGACCCCTATCGGTGATGATGAAGATTCACATCTAGGCGACTTTATCGAAGACGGCACCATCACCTCACCCATAGAGTCCGCCACCGATGTCGGCTTAACCGAGTCTACTCGCGATGTATTATCCGGCCTCACCGCCAGAGAAGCCAAAGTACTGCGCATGCGCTTTGGCATTGATATGAATACTGACCACACCTTAGAAGAAGTTGGCAAACAGTTTGATGTGACTCGCGAACGTATTCGTCAGATCGAAGCAAAAGCACTACGTAAACTGCGTCACCCAAGTCGTTCAGATCATTTAAGAAGTTTCTTGGACGAATAGGAAAAAATAGGTATGATACGCGCCTCCCGACTCTTCATAGAGAAAGGAGGCGTTTTTTTGTTTTAAAACGTTAGCGCAAGAGAAGCAGTAAACATTACGCAGGATTGTTGTTTGATGGTTAGACGCCAGAAAGCAAAAAACAAGTAATGGCTAAACGCAGGTATTTTGTTTTCTAGTTACAAGCCGCGAAGCGAGGGAATGTACATTAAGTACAAGACCGAGGTTTGACAATCTAAGGCTCCTGCAAAGATTGCATACACGCCATCCATGGCGCTAAGCACGCGACAAAGCTAGAAGACAAAGATAGTAAGCATTACGCAGGATTTTTGCTTGCTGGCTAGGCGCCCCGCAGAAAACTGAGGGAGTGTACACCAAGTACATGACCGAAGGTTTCGAGGACGCAACGACGCCAGCAAACAAAAAGACAAGTAATGGGCCTTTAGCTCAGTTGGTTAGAGCATACGACTCATAATCGTCAGGTCCCCAGTTCGAGTCTGGGAAGGCCCACCATTTATGCACAATACCTCCCACAAAAGATGTCAGTGTAGCCATAAGTTGTCATCAAACGACAACTTATGCTTGCAGGCACCCCTGAAGCCCTTTAAATACGGCATTGTGACAACTTATACTAGCACTAAATGTTTTCATATTTCATGTTGCAAGCATAAGGTGTCATGAATTTGTTTTTCGATGGCATGTGTCAACTCACCCATTCAAATACATCTCTGCCATATCATCCAGCTGGGTCTTCATGTCTTTCCAGTTGGGCATCACTTGCGTTAATAAACGCCAAAAGCGTTCGCCGTGATTGTGCTCAGCAATATGACACAGCTCGTGTAGTATCACGTAATCTATACATTCTTTTGGCGCTTTGACCAGATGAGGATTGAGCATTAAATTGCCTGCTGTCGAGCAGCTGCCCCATTGCTTTTTCATTGCCATGACTCTAAACGATGGAATGCCTTTTACCCACGTTGCCTTAGCAAGCATTTTATTTAGGCGCTCATCAAAAATAGCTTTAGCTTTCTGCTGATACCATTTATCAATTAGAGGCTTAACATTAGCCGTTCGATCATCATTATCCTTGTGCAATATTACATTTAATTTACCGCGACTCAGCTTAACGCTAGGGTCTTGCTCTGCATCAACGCTAACCTTTAACACGTAGCGTCTACCTAAATAAAATTGAGTTTCACCACTGACATAACGCTTGGGTAACACGTATTGTTTTTGCTTGGCAAACTCTTCAATGTTGCGCCAAATCCATCTTGCTCGTTTAAGCACTGCCTGATGAATCGACTCATCCGATGCATCTTGGGGTGCTGTCGCCGCCACCCGTTGATCAGGATGAACTTTGATCACCACCTTGCGAGCGGCTGCTTTACTGTTAATGGATTGACGAATCACGTCATAATGAATCATCACGCTACCATAAGAAATCACGCCATGCTCACCCGTCATTGTAGGGTGAATTGCAGGGTGAATTGTAGGGTGAATCTTAGTATTACCTGAAGAGGGCGTCATCATCATTTAAGCCCTAGCCAAACCAAGGCGAGCAATCTTAAGTACTGCCTCAATAAGCCTTTGCGCATCATCAATACCTAAATCGGCAAATAACATGGGTAACAACTTCACGCCAATGGCGTTTTCAATTTCAGCTGGGTTAATGGAATATTCCGCGACTGCGTTATTAACCACATCATCGATATCAAAGGCATACTTCACTAGTTGTGTATTATCCAATTTTTTATTGTCCAATGCTTTTTCGGTTAAATAATCATTGCCAAATAAGTGTTTAAATAAGCCAAAATAGGCTTGAGCATGCTTATTGAGCTTTCCCGATTCATCTGTAAAGTCGTTGGGTATGTCAGCCACTTTGCGTTCATTTAGATCTTTTTCAAAATCAGCAAATAAAATATATTGCTTAACTGGTGCATCAAACATGTCTTTCGTTTGCTCAATGGCTTTTTTTAACAGATTCGAAAAATATTCTTGTGCGTAAGGATCATCAGCAAGGTCTTCTTCAATGGTTTTAGTGATGCGCCCCGTGATCTTGTCGGTTTGGTTACGAGCTTCGTCATCGCTTAAGTCTTGCGGCTTAACATCTTTACCCAAATTGCCGACTAAATAAGCGCCCTCTGGTTCTTTTATTTCAATACCGGCAATATGTTTATCTAACAAGCGACTAATATCTTCGGCATACTCATCGTAGTTGATAGATTCATTAGCGTCTTCACGCACTTGTTTGCGCAAGTCTACAAAGGCTTTTAAATCACGTTTTAACAAGTCTCGTTTATTCTCGAAAGATTTATCGTCAAAGTAGCTAGCAGACTGTAAAGCGACTTTCATGCAGTTAGAAAATGCCGTAAGAATAGAATAAAAATCATCACGGCTTTTTATATTAGCATCAACAAAACCACCCTCAAACTCTTTCACCTTAGGCGCTAATGCTTGCCTTAATGCAGGGCCGTCTTGCTTATTTTTTACGTCTGCAAAAATTGCCCAAAGCTCGCTATGTAAGCCGGGTAACTTTTTGTATTCCGTATCCATGCGGTTATATAAACCTTTGAGATCATCTATATCAAAACCACCTTGGGTGCGGTCAGCTAAGTTTTGATATTTTTCAATGGTGGTATCGAGTTCTTTTAATATGCCACGGTAATCAATTAAGTAACCAAATTGCTTTTTACTGTGTAGGCGGTTCACTCGGGCAATGGCTTGAATTAAGTTATGTTCTTTCAGTGGCTTGTCGATATAAAGCACGGTATTTTTAGGTTCATCAAAGCCCGTTAACAGCTTATCTACCACAATCATAATGTCTGGGCCATCGTCACGGCTAAAGTCTTCAATAATGGCTTTGGTATACGCTTTTTCATCACCACCGTAGTGTTGCGCCACGTTACCTTTCCACCAGCTTTGAACAATATCTTTACTCTCTTGATCGACAACATCATGACCTTCGCGCGTATCGGGTGGCGACATTGCCACTACCGAGCTTACTTTACCAATGTTGTCTAAAGCATTTTTATAGCGAATGGCCGAAGCCTTCGAGTCGCAAGCCAGTTGGCCTTTTAGATGTAGGTATGTAAAGTGTTGAAAATGATCAGAAATATCATGAGCAATTAATTCAATCCGGCCCTCGGTTTGATAAATCTGCCCCTTTTGCGAGAACTTTCTTTTAAGATCCGTTTTTTGTTTGTCGGTCAGTTTTTCAGTGATACGGTCAAACCACGCATCAATGGCTTTGTCATTCACGTTTAGATCAGGGATACGCTCTTCATATAGCAGCGGTGTCACCATCTTATCTTCAACCGCTTGCTGCATGGTGTAAGAGTGAATAATTTTACCGAACTTATTTTCGGTCTTATCATCTTTTAATAGTGGGGTGCCGGTAAAGGCAATAAAGGCGGCTTTGGGCAGCGTTTGTAGCATACGGATATTGTTTTCTCCGTTTTGGCTGCGGTGGCCTTCATCGACTAAGACAATAATGTTTGGGCTATCGTTAAAGCATTCTTTTTGCTTAATCGCCGAACCAAACTTATTAATAATAGAAAAAATAACGCGCTCATTACCTTTACCAATTTGCTCGGCTAAACGCTTGCCCGATGTGGCCATGGCATCCTTTTTATCTCGGTCGGTCAATACCCCACCCGATGCAAAGGTGCGACTCAGCTGGTCTTCTAAATCAACACGGTCAGTGACAATAATCACCCGACATTGCGCGAGCTCTTCTAACCATATCAGCGCTTTCGATAAAAACACCATGGTAAAAGACTTACCACTACCCGTAGTGTGCCAAATAACACCACCTTCACGGCTACCATCGGTATCGAAACAATTGATGCGGTCAACTAAAGCTTTAATACCAAACACTTGTTGATAACGGGCAACAATTTTGCCGGCTTTGGTATCAAACAACGTAAAAAGGCGAGTCATCTCTAATAAACGATCAGGGCGTAATAAACTGATAATCAGTCTATCTTGATCGGTCACCGTTAAGTCACCATTGGCAATTAATGATAAGTATTCAGTCTTGGCGTCATTAGGGCGATGGTTGAATAAAGCATCGAGCTGTTCATGACTAAGCTTATGATTTTTTAAGCGAATAAATTCCGCTTCGGGTATTAATTCTTCTTTCCATTTTGCCCAAAATTTATCTGAAGTTCCGCAGGTTGCATATAAACCTTCATGGCCATTGACGGCTAACAGCAACTGGCTATAAGCAAAAAGATGAGGAATCTCTTGTTGGCCTTGGTTTCTAATCTGCTGAGAAATAGCCTCGCTATTGGTTGATTTACCTTCTTTGTTAGAGTCAGGGCGCTTTGCCTCAATCACCACTAAGGGCAAGCCATTAACAAAGCACACAATGTCAGGAATACGGTTACCCGTACCTTCGGCATTTTGTATCACTAGCTCTTCAGAAAAGTGGAATTGGTTATTATCGATATGTTGCCAATCGATCAGTTGAATCGTGGGCGAGGCTTTTTTACCGTCAATAAATTCGGTCACACTCACGCCATACATCATCGCGTTGTAGAGTTTCTCGTTAGCTGCTTTTAAGCCTAAATTCATCGCTGGGTTCAGCTCGTGCATCACCTTATCAATCGCCGCATCCGTCAGCTTGTGTTGCTTGCCGGCAAAGGGAAAGGTTTGTTTGGCTAAAAACGCTCGCATTATCGGCAGTAGCATTACTTGGCTAGTCGTCTTATTGCCCACATTAGGCTTGCCACGGAGTGCTTCACAGTCGCTTGGCGGAATAAAGGTGTAGCCGAGGCTTGATAGCAGCGTTAAGGCGGGTATTTTTGCACTGAATTCTTCGTTAAAATTGGCTGATGGCTCAGTCATTATTTCTTCCTGCAAGCATCAAGTGATATGACGTTATTACTGCGTGCGGTATGAGTACCCGTTACACCCGGCGACTCCGTGGATTCGTTTGGCTGCATTGATTTTGAATGGCCTGGCTCTGCATGCTCTGGTTCTGAATGATCTGGCTCTAAACGGCCTGACCTTAAATGGACTAGCTCTGGATGCCTAGCGGCGAAATCGGCGCGTGCCTTTGCCTGAAGCATGTCTATACATGCATCCGCCTGGGCGATATTGTGTTCGCCATAGCTTCTTAACCACGCGTGTAAGAATTCACGCTGAGGGTAAAAGTAGTCTTTTTCTGCCTTACGCTTGCGTAACAGTTGGTTGGCAAAGACATCATGGCCTATCAAATCAACCCCTGTGGGAACATCCCCAAGGTCATCGACCCAGCGGCGAAAATGCCATACCACATCATTAATATGCGCCTGAGCACTGCGATCGCCGCGCTGGTAAAAAGCACAGTTATTGTGTTGATGGCTATAGCGTTCAAAGCTACTTTCGATGGCCTGCAAATCGAGATTAACGGCGCTCATTGTTTCGTGAACGTGAACTCTTAGGTGGTGCTCAACACTATTTAAAAAAGCCATGTCATCGCCTTTTTTTATGGCCGACAAGGTGATACTAAAGCGGGTCTGGTAATCCATTACCACCAACACCGGTTTACCTTTTACTTTGATGGCATGCACCAACCACTGCCATTGCAATGGGGCATTAGATTCGGCTATTGAGCCAGCTATGGATTCAGCAATGGTTTTATGCGGTGCTGGCTCAAGGGGAGAGATTTTTTTGCCTTTTTGGGTCGTGCTAAAAAAATCAGCAGCGGCTTGTGTGCAGTTAAATGTCAGCATAGGGTGCCCTTGAGGTATGCGTTTGTAAAATAATGGCGTCGATGTTCGGTGCTATTGCCATATTGGGTGCTCTCTCCAATTTTCGGGTAATCCCATTGCTGAACGCCATTGGCGACTATGATCTAGCTGCTCTAGTAGCTGATTAACCTGTAATGCCCAATCATCACCATTACCCGTGGCCTTCAATAAATGTCACAGCATTAATAATGAGACCTTTGCACGAAAGCCATTTTGCTCCCATGCCGCGTTAAAAACGTACTCAATCGGTCATTTATAATACATAAACTCCCTCTTTCCGTGCGTTTTTGCCTTGCCTGAAAGCAAAATCATCTTCCGTGCAAAGGTCTCATAATATATAAAACATACGATCATTTCTGGGGGTAATAGGCGGCAACCAGTGTTTCTCTTTAGTTTTGTCGGGTCTTATTGATAAGGCACGGTTCCACAGGCGGCTGTGGTGAGCGCAAATGTTTCTCACGTAAGTCAGTGTGTGCAGCCAGTCGCCCAATTTTTTATGATGAAGGGTAAAGTATTGCGCTATTGCCTTTTTATCTTCAACGCCTATTTTCTGATTATTACGTAAACCACTGTACCCAAAAGAAAGCGCCCCTAAAGACATAACCTCAGTGAGCATCCAAATAGGGATGATGGGATAGCCGCTATATTTTAATTGGTAGTGCTTAATAAAATCATCCTTTGAGCTGGCTATCTCTTTTTGCAATTTTCCAAGCCATTTTGAGTGGTTAAAATTAGGATGAAAGTTGTGTGCGTCGGCATAGCCAAACGCCCCGTATTGATGACCAATATGGTAAGTGAACTGGGTTCTAACGGCTATTTCAATGCGTTCGATAGCATCAAATACCAGTGAGCGTAATTGACGATCAAGGGTATATAAAAACAGCACCTCGTCAAAATGCGTTGCTGGATGAAGCTGGTCGGTAACATGGTGTTGCTGATCGCGAACGCGAAAAGGGTACCAATAAGCACTTAATCGATAGTAGCTAATACTGGCTAATTGGGTTTCTGCCTGCTGTTTGTCGCTAAACACCATGCCATTTTGTTCAAGGCGGGTGATTTGCTCTGTAAACGTCAGGGGTGGCTTGCTGTAAGTAGCTAGCGACATTTGCCCACCGTACAAGCAGGCGCTTGAAAAGTAGCAGGCAAAGAAAAACCGCCAAGGTTGCGCGACACCCAAAGGGTACTAAGCGTGGCGGTTATGTTGCCAACAGTATGTATTATATTATTAATGCCGTCAATATTAGGGTTCGGTGTATTAGAGTGCTGTGTATTAGGGTGCTGTAAAGAGTTAACGCAAGCCTTAGAAGCGCACCTAATAAAGTGCTTGCCATTGAAGCGCTCTATTTTGGCGGGCGTGAAGTTATGCATTAGGCCACCGCCTTTTCATTAATTTTGACTCTGCGTTTACCTGTTAACAACTGCTGCATTAGGGCTTTTTTCTCTTGTTTTAAATCGGTAAGTTGTTGTTCGAGTAGTTCGATTTCTTTATCTGCGCTGGCAAGTACAGAAGCAATTATTTTTTGTTCTTCTAATGGCGGAAGTGTCAGTTTTAGACTGCCAAATTCTTTTGTAGTAAAGCTGGCCTGATTAACTGCTGGCTTTGTAATCGATTTGATATGAGATAGGTATCTTACAGTTTTAGTTAGGTAAAATAGATATTCTGAATCAGCAATTACAGTATTTACTTTTAATCTCAATAAATTTGTCGTGTATATACAATCTAGCTTGTCAATTTTTTTATAAATGCATGACTTTCCAATTTGCGCCATGCTATTAATAAAATTAACCAATATATCGCCATCATCCAATATATAATTAACAATATTGGCACCTTGCGGATCATTTTTGTACCAGTATTTAAGATTGCTATTTAATGTAAATTTTTCTCCTATGTTATTTGAACGAATAACAGCAATGCCAACATTTTCAGACTCTAATTTTCTTGATAAACCACTACGTAATAAAGAAACCGAATCACTTAGCTTTGTCTCTTCCCAGCCCCCCTCAAACACCTTCCCTGTCTCATCAAGCAAACGTTTCTTCCCCGTGAGCAGTTGTTGCATTAGGGCTTTTTTCTGTTGTTTACTGTTGTCGATTAGGGCTTCGGTAGTGCTAATCGCTTTATCCCATGTGGAGAGGATTTTGGCGATTTTTTGTTGTTCTGGGAGAGGTGGTATATTAATTTTAATATTGAAAACATCAGGTTTAGTGATATTTTTCATGCTGCCACTTGTGCCCGTAGCAGTTGCGCTGAGTGAATATCGGGCATGGCTCGAAGAGAACCAAAAGCCCAACCAACGCATACTTATTAATTTATTCTTAGGTTTAGCTTGCCATAATCTATCGGGTAGAAATATATTTTCTATCTGGCTTTCTATATAGCCATTTGCTCCAACTAATGTTGGTGTATTCATTCGGCTTATTATTATTGTATCAGCGAGTACAGGCTCTTTTAGCCGACTTATCTCATTGTTCATAATGACAGATTTTGTTTTTGAGAAATCAAAGAAGCCTTTTGATACGCAACTAGTCTTAAGAATTTTATAGTCAGCTAGAGTATTTCCATCATTTTCAGAATTAACTGAGACTCCTGAATCTAAAGATTTAATTAAATCTCTCACTCTTCCTTCTTTCCACCCATTAGGCACTATCATTCCACACCTCCGGCACCCGCCGCTCCTGCGCATCCTTGCGCTCGCGGCACTTGTGCATCCTGCACATCGTAACCCAGCCCCTTTAAATAGCTTTCCATTTGAACTTCAAGCTCAGCTAATGGCCCATTGGCAATAGATTGCCAGGCATTACACATTAGGGCATTACACATCGGGATTTTCCTCATTTAGGCGCTGCTGAACGAGCTCTCGCTCTCGCTGTAGTTCCCGTTTTAGTTCTTCTTCACTGGGTAAATACGGCTTATATTTCGCGGCAAATAATTGTTCATTGTCAGTGAGTACGGAGTACTTCACTACCGCTTCACTTTTTTGGCTGCATAGGATAAGGCCAATCGTCGGGTTGTCGTTGGGCTCTTTTTTATGTTGGTCGTAGATGCGTACATAGCTGTCCATTTGCCCCACATCTTGATGGTTGAGCTTGCCTATTTTCAGGTCGATTAATAAGAAGCAGTTAAGTTTGTAGTTGTAAAATACTAAATCGATGTAAAAGTCTTGGTCTTCGGTGCGAATACGTTGCTGCCGTTCAACAAAGGCAAAGCCTTTTCCCAGTTCCAGCAAAAAAAATTGTAGGTTGGTGATAATGCCTGCTTCCAAGTCTTTTTCTTGATAGGCTCGATCGTCGAGGTTTAAAAAATCCAGTATGTAGGGGTCGCGTAGGTAATCTTTTGGGCTTTCGGCCAGTGCTTGTGTCTTCTCTTGTGCTTCGCTTTCTACGGTGGCTTTGTCTTTACTCGATAGTAGGCGTTCGTAGTAGAGCACCCCTATTTGACGTTCTAGGGCGCGCACGCCCCAGTGCTGGTTAATGGTTTCTTGTGCATACCATTCACGGGCCTTTGGGTTTTCAATACGCATTAAAATACGGTAATGCGTCCAGCTTAATTCGAGACGCACTGCGTCTCGAATTGGGAAGAGCTGATAAAAACGGCGCATATTGCGCAGGTTGGTCACATCAAAGCCTTTGCCAAAGCGCTGTCTTAAACGCTCAGACAAGTTGGCAAGCTGCTGTTTTCCGTAAGCGGCGCGACGCTCCCCTTGCTGTTCGCCTTCGACAATTAAGCAGCCTATTTGCCAGTAGGTTTGCACCATGGTGGTGTTGACGGTCTGCTGCACTTGTTGCCGCGACTGTTCGACAAGCGTGCTAATTTGCTCGTACAGCACACTTTCTATGAGTGACACATCACTCATAGCCCAACTCCGCCAAATAGCCTTCCATTTCTACCTCAAGATTTTTTAGCTCGTTTTTAAGTTGCACTCGTTCATTTCGCACTGCCACTAAATCAATCTCTGCTTCTTCTTCGAAGGTATCGACATAACGCGGAATATTAAGATTAAAGTCGTTTTCTTTAATCTCATCAAAAGTAGCAAGATACGAATATTTATCGGTGGTTTTACGCGCTTTGTAGGTATCAATAATTTTTTGAATATTCTCGGGCGTTAATTGATTCTGATTTTTTCCCGATTTAAATTCGCGGCTGGCATCTATAAATAAGACCTTGTTATCGGTTTTTTGTTTTTTAAACAGCAAAATAGCGGCGGGAATGCCGGTACCAAAGAAGAGCTTTTCTGGTAAACCTATTACTGTATCTAGTAAGTTTTCTTCTATCAGCTGTTGGCGAATTTTGCCCTCGCTTGAGGCTCTAAATAGCACACCATGTGGCACCACCACACCCATCCGCCCCCCCTTCTTTGATGAAGAGCCGGGTTTTAGGGTTTCGATCATGTGTGAGATAAACGCATAATCTCCTTTAGTTTTGGGGGGTACGCCGCGACGAAAACGCCCGTAGTGATCGCTCGCCGCATCTTCGTGGCCCCATTTATCTAATGAGAACGGCGGGTTTGCGGTGACGATATCAAAGTGTAATAAACCAGTGCCGTTTTTATCTTTTCCGCTTGTCTCTAATAAAAGGGGGTTGCGAATGGTATCGCCCCATTCAATACGGTGGTTGTCTTCCCCGTGTAGGAACATATTCATTTTGGCCAATGCCCAGGTAGAGCCAATAGATTCTTGCCCGAACAAGGCATATTTTTTAGAGCCATTAAAATGGTTACGCACCATGCGCCCACATTTCATTAATAGCGAACCCGAGCCGCAAGCAGGGTCGCATATTTGGTCGCCTTCTTGGGGTTCTAAAATAGCTGCCAATAAATCTGAGACCTCTGGCGGAGTATAAAATTCGCCAGCGGTTTTGCCGCTACCCGCCGCAAAATGCTTGATAAGATATTCATAGGCGTTACCAATAATATCTAAAGTGCCCACGCGGCTTGCGCTTAGGTTAAGTATGTCTTTGCCAAAGTCTTCTAACAAGTGCCGTAATAAATCGTTCTTTTGTTTTTCTTGGCCGAGTTTATCGGTGTTAAAACTAATATCTTGGAACACGTTTTTTAATTTAGTGCCATTGGCTTCTTCTATAGCATGTAATGCTTGGTCGATACGCTGACCATTACCCGCCTGATGACGCTGCTCGTATAAAGCCCAAAAGCTGGCACCATCGGGCAACACAAAACGCTGCTTAGCCATCATCGCTTTAATCAATTCTGGGTTATTGCCATGCTGCCCAACCAATTTGTCGTGATCGTCTTTATAGACATCAGAAATATATTTTAAGAACAGCATGGTCAGTACGAAGTCTTTATAGGTATCTGAACTGATCACCCCCCTAAAAGTATCGCACGCACCCCATACCGCTTTGTTGATATCGTCTTGGTTTATTTGGCTGTGTGGCATAATTTCAAACCTTGTTTGTGTTGATTCTTAATATTTATGGTTCTTCGCTATCTTAAGTGATCTGGTCTTAATAGATCGCAAGCCATTTTGCTCATTAGCGTTTTGCTGTTTGCCATTAATTGCTCGTGACGCTTCTTCTGTTGAGATACGTTTTTATGGAGTGACACTATACTCATTTGCTTGCTCATAGGCGGGGTGAATATCTCCACATTTTCGACTATTTCACGTCGAATCGCCTTGGATGTAGAGCCTTCAGCATTTTTCCGAAAATAATCTTGGATAGGCTTTTGGTTGATTTGCCACGCTAAAAATCCAGGATCAATGATATCTAAACATGTGGATAGCAGTGTGATGTGGAAAAAATAGGGCGCTGCCAATGAGGGTTCAGGCGGCTCTTCACCGATAAAATAAACCGTGTTGTTAGCGCCACGAGCCACCAGCAGTAAATCATCTTTAGCCACTAAATCCTGACTGGCAGCGGCAGGCTCCGTTCTTACCATTGAGCTCCAATGAATATCACCATTGAAGTCGACGTCCTTCATTTGAATCACTAGAAACTTCTGACTGGGGTCATTGATCAATTTTTTGCGGAAGGCGTGCCCAGCACGAATTCGAGCAATATCATTTAATGTCATATTTTTTACAGTATTGGCGATTATGCAGAAGGGTAGTCGAAAAACTTTTTTGGGTCAATATTTTGCAGTAATGCCATTTACGCAGCATGTGTAACACTAGACGGAGAGTGTTTCTTGATGACCGAATGCATCATGCAGCATGATGTAGAAGTTGTTTGTCAACTAGGTTAGCTAAAAGTGATCTAGCAATGTTGGTAGAAACTAATCAGGGGTGGGATATGGGGTAATACATACAATAGAAACAAAAAAACCGAAATCAATGACTTGATTCCGGCTTAAGAACAGCCAGGCCCCAGTTGACCGCTAGGACGGAGGGAATGCCGAAAACGCAGGAGCAGTTTTCAGCCGAGTCTGGGAGGGCCCACCATTTACTGCAAACAACATCACTCGCCACAGCCCACTATTCACATCACAAACAACCCACTCAATGGGTTAGAGCATACGACCCAACTCTCGACGATAGATGGGGACACCCACTTAACAATGCCTGTAGTTAGGGCGCCATAAGGTTTATGATTGCTCACATTGGCTGTCCTGCTTCCAGAAGATATTCTGGGCTCAAGGACTCTGAGATTGAAATGACTTGGCAGGTGATAAAAATAACAAGAACCTTTGCCGTCCAATATCATGAAAAAAAACGCCCCTTATATTAAAGAATCGTGACGACCCAGATAAGTTACTCAACCGAATCACCAATCTAGTGCAGGTAAAAATGAGCGCAGCGATTGAGCAGCTTAATTTGCGGCAAGCGATTATGTCATCACAAACATTAGTGCGTTCCATTAAAGCCGATTTCTCTCAACCCGATGTATTACAAACATTAGGCGTAGAGATTATCGACTTATCCATCGTCGCGATTAAACCGACACCCGAAACTGCAAGAGCATTGGAGGCCTCGGTAAGAGAGCAGCTATTACAAGAAGCCGACGAAGCAATTTACCGTCGCCGAAATGCCTCTATCGAGCAAGAGCGAACCGTTAAAGAAAATGAGCTCAACACAGAGATAGCAGTAGAAAATAAGCAACGAGAAATAGAAGAAGGCAAACTAAAATCTGAACGTGCGCTAGCCGAACAACGCCAAGAAATGCAGCGAGAAAAACTTGATGCCGATATTGCGCAAGAACAGCAGCGTCAACAACTTGTAGATATTGCGACGCAAAACGAATGCAAGCAAGCGGATGCTAAAGCCTACGAAATTGGTGCCACGATGGAAGCGCTATCTAAAGTGGATGCCAAAGTGCTAGAAGCGTTAACCATGGGTAACTTAGACCCCCAGCAATTAATGGCGCAGGCGTTTAGAGAGCTGGCAGGTGGAGCAGAAAAGATTGGCCAATTAAACATTACGCCCGACTTACTGCAATCACTTACCGAGAGGATACGTGCATGAGCCGTTCTAGCTCAACCTCATCTTCACTTAATGTAAAAGTAATCATAGTGACTCGCCGTACACGCCTTGAAGAGCTAGTGGCACAGTACAACACCGAAGCTCAAGCCGCCTTTGTGATTAACAGCAAGGGCGGTGACTTTGACGATTATCGCGTAGAGCACAGCACTTACCTTGCTTCTGTTGAGACGATTAAAAGCACCTTAAAAAAATCTGCTCGCCTACAAATGGTTGAGCGAAATTTTTTACCTAATTTTATTTTTGGGCCAGAAGATATTGTGGTGGTTATCGGCCAAGATGGCCTAGTTGCCAACACCTTAAAATACTTAAACGGGCAGCCCGTTATCGCCATCAATCCAGACCCCTCTCGCTTTGATGGCGTGTTACTGCCTTTTGCAGTGGCTGATATTGGCTTACTCTTTGCCGACGTGTTGCGAAAGCAGTATCAAAGTAAATACATTACCATGGCCAAAGCCACGCTGAATGACGGGCAAGAACTCATCGCCGTTAACGATATATTTATCGGTCCACGGTCGCACACCTCTGCACGCTATGCATTAACCGTAAACCAACAAACCGAAACCCAGTCCTCTAGCGGTATTATCGTATCAACAGGCTTAGGTAGCACCGGCTGGATGAAAAGTATTATTGCTGGCGCGACAGGCATTCTTGGTAAAAATAGTACGAACAGTGAGAACAATACTAATCCTCTAGCATGGGATACCGACCACCTACAATTTGCTGTGCGAGAGCCATTCCCTAGTAATACCACAGGCACCGACTTGGTCTACGGCAAAGTCAGCAATCAATCGAAAATGAAAGTATCGTCGCTTATGTCAGGCAATGGGGTGATATTTAGTGATGGTATGGTCGATGATTTTGTGGAGTTTAATAGTGGGGCAGAAGTAAAGTTAGGGATTGCTGAGAATAGAGGGAATCTTTTGGTTTGAAAAAAGTAAGACTGCTAACAACCAAGAAGCGGATACTCAAAACGTCTCCATACCTAGACACAAAGGAACCATAATTATTATTCTACAGAAAACGGATTTAAAAATTGCCGTTCCCAAAGTAATTTACGATCAACTTCATTCAATTCCGCCTCATCACATATTGATTTCCAGTGTTGCTCAATAATAGATTTCTGATACTCAAAGATTATAGAGGCTTCATCTTTACTGAGTAAAAAATTTTGTGCAGCAGACAAGCATGTTTTGAGCTGGCTTAAATTATTTTCTCCGATAATACGCATAGCTTGCCCAGCCTCATTACCCGCGCGCCCTTGGGGACAAATATCATAGGCTGGAGTCAAGCTTAAATGTTTGCCATCCCAAAACGCGGCATGGTTTCGGGCGTGATCGTCAGTATTGCCACATAGAATATTGAACACTAAACGCGAGAACAGTTCTTTGAGTGTATCTTTAGGTTCAACAAATCGATGACGAATAATTTCAGCTAGTGTTTCATAGCTAGCATAGCGCGCCATCATATCATCGAGGCCAAATAAGGTGAGGGCTGAGACCATAGACTTCCGTGCCCAGCCCTTGCCATTATATTCCCTATCAAAGCGTTCAATGAGCACAACATCTTTATTGGCCGCTTTTACCATTTTCACTGAAGCAACATTGATACCGGCCAGTTTTGCCAGACGCATTGCTATAAACTCGGCCTTCACCACGCTGTATAAATCGTTGGTAGCAGAGAATTTAGCAATATATTTTGTGCCTCCCTCTTCGATTAACGCCTTAGGGCGCGCGCCGCCAATCGAACTACCATGGTAGAGCGCCTGATCTAATTCTGGTGTGAGTGGCACCCCCCTTTCAACACGCTCCGCTGATTGCACCAACTCTTCCATGCTCACGTTTTTGGCCAAACGCGGTATATAGTCAATGGGTGATTGCTGAAAGTCTAATGCACCAATCCGATCTGAGCCGGACTCTAAAAGGTAGGTGAGTTCATCAAGTGTGGCCGTATCAGTGTTGGCGCCTTTTAAACCGAGCTTTTTATTAATAATCACCCGACGCCCCCAAGCGTCAGGCGCACTATCACGAATACATCCTGGCATATTTAACCCATCCAGATTAGGACGCACCCCAGTTTTTAATGGCAACTCAGGCTCGTAGATGGGAATAGCTAACGGTGCATCCTTAATGCGTTCCAAGTAACTTTTACCGTAGTTAAATAAAAGCGCGTCGCCATCGGCTTCAAGTTTTCCAGCGACAATAGGATGCACTTCTCCCGGTAGCCATATCCAGACATATCCCTCCTTGTATTGATTACTAGAAGTCATCATCAACTACCTTTACCTTTTTACGCGCTTTTTTAGGAAGCAGAGCGAGTTTCTCTTCGGTTTCTTTAATATGCCTTGCTAGGGTAAATGAAGACGGCTCAGCATTGAACAGATTCACCCCTAGAATAGTCGCCACTTCAAACACCGCACCGATCTCACATTTCAGATCACCTTTCTCAATGCGTTGAAGCATGCTTCTGGAGATACCCACGCGCTCAGCCACCTCTTGGGCGCTTAGCTTACGTCCTAATCTGGCTGCACGAATGAGGCCCGAGAGAAGCGTGACTGCTTCTTCGGTATAGCGAGAATATGAACGCGTCACTGATTTTGGCATTTTTTGATTCACATATAAGTCAATAAACCGTATATCGGTTTATATATGAATCACAGGGTAGTTTATTTTTGAAAAACAATCAATCTTAAAATGAGCCATACAAAACCCATTGGGCTATCTATGGGTTTATACATAACCCATGCACACTATTTTATTGTAACGCTTATCTTTTGAAGTGCCGAAGTCGGCCAAGAGGGATGTTTAAGTTCTTACTCTGCCCCAATTGTTTTGAGCCTATTTAATCCCATTCCCAATTTACCACGCCTTTATGGTTACAAAAGCCTTGATCACTAATGTATTCACCAAAACCACCTGAACCATTTTCAACTTGTTCTATGATGTTTGAAAAAACTCTATTTTGTAGTTCATTTAGTGCTAATTTACTAAGACCACTTTCCAAGTGTAGCCCATCAAGTAAAACAATTTTTAAGGACACCCACTCGATATTGTTAATTATCTACCTTGATAAGTGCATGCACTTATCTGCTCGCCACGATTCTTTAATATAAGAGGCGTTTTTTTTCATGATATTGGACGGCAAAAAGTATAGGGGTAAAAGTATAGGGGTCAGAGCCCTAAGTGAGCATTGGTTTGGCAAGGGAAAGGTTTGTATAGAGCTCTGACCCCTAAAGTTGATAGTTTCAATTTCAACCTTTCACGTAACAGTCTGATAAAAGGGATGCATTCCCTTTTATCAATATTATCGTGAATGCTCGTTATCATATTAAAAAAGAACTCATTAAGTTTCTAATGTCTTCTTTGGGTCGAAAGAAGACATTATTTTCAATAATAACAGGCAGTGCATGCCCTCGAAAATATCGTCCGCTTACGGCCAAAAGCGGACGTTATACACAACCAATAACTATCACTACAAATCAAAAGGTAAGTGTCCATCAAGAAATGAAGGGAAAGCCCTTATGTCATCTTCTGCGGAGGGGATAGTAAAAGATGTATCGCTTGGATCATAAAATATAAGCTCAACAAAATCTTCAATGCCATAAGAACCGTGACCTAAAAATCTCACTCCAACTAGATTACCTTTGAGTCCATATCTATCTGTTGTCACTACTTTACCAAGAAATGTGTGCGCTCGTACAGACCAGTAAGGGTGAACGCTCTTAGGAAGCCCACTCATAAAATTATTATAATCAGTGTCATAGCCCGGACGATTTATCCATTTTGCTTTAACCGCTTTTATGTTAGCAAAACCAATTTTTTTCACTAATTGGCTGAAAATTTCTCCACCACTTAGACCATCGTAATTTAATGCTTTAACTATCTCAAAGTCTAAAATGCCATTTCCGTCTAATTCCCACCAGGGTATTCCAGGGATAGGTGCGCCAGAGTCTGCCATCCAGGAAAGTTGGGCAATACCATCACTGGGACTCTCAATGTCTTCGTTAGAAACAACAGAACTAGCAATTGCTGCTGATGTAGTGAGAATAGAATTAGTTGTTTGCTGGGCAGGTAAAAGCCTTCTCCACAGGTAATTTGCACTATAGCCTGTACCTACAGCCCCAGTTACTGTCGCAAATGGTATATAATTCCAAGTGGTTAACGATGTAATACCAGAACATGTAATCGCGAGAAAATTAAGACATGCTACTTGTTTTGATGAAATGGCAGTAGCGAAAGAGTTAAAAAACAAAGATAGTATTATTACCAGTAGAACAATAGTAAGTTTTACATGTTTTATTTTATTATTTTCCATCAACACATACCCCTCTACATCTCAAATAGAGGCACATGATTATCTTGCTGACTTCTAAATTCTCAGTAATTTGATTCACATCAACTTCACCTTTAATATAAATGGCTTCCGCAGCACCGGGTAGTTCAAGTACTCTTTAATCCAAATATTTATCTTTTCAAACGTCTGCTTTGGGTCGAAAGAAGACATTTTTTTAATAATCACAGCTGAGTGGCTGCCCTCGAAAATGTCGTCCGCTATCGGCCAAAGACAAGACTTGGCCCTAGCTATGTGCAGAAGTAACCTTTAACTTTTCAATTTTAATCGTATACCAAAAAGCCATCCTGTATACCTTGCTATATATTACTATGATGCTGCCAGAGGGGTTTACTTAATAAGCACCTTTCCATTGGATACTGAATATGTAACAGCGCTCTTCCATGGTCCCATAACACCATCTATCCGATTCATTCTCCAAGTAATCTCATCGTTCTTGATCTTGCAATCATAATAAAACCGTTTTCCATCACTAGCTCTTACTTGGTTTATTCTTATTGTGTCGCCATTAATCACAGCGCGATTCGAGTCGTCGTTCATTGATGAGTAATAGTCTACCTTCCAGTTGCATAAAAAATGTCTGAAAAACCGATTTCAGCCTACAAATATAGGGTATTTGTAAGTTTTTTGGCGCTATCTAGAATTAACCCCTAGTGAAGTCCAGGATTCGAATATTTTTCCAAAAAACATTAAACTTTCTATCAATAATTAAAAAAAGTGGCTCGCTATTTTGATAGAATGAATTCACCATAAAAACAAACAAAAAAATAGCAAGCCGCCACTATGAAGTCTAGCAAATCTAGCGTCAATCGTAAAACACATGCCGTCCCTAATCTGCGCTTTGAAGACCAAAAACTCACCTCCTTTTCGGGGTTAACTGTTTTTCAAACACTCTTTGATCATTTATCTCTTAAAAATTCATTACACGCTTGTTTCAAACATCGGGTAGTAAGCCCAATATTTGGTGAGGCAACAATCGTACTCTTACTTGTTGTCCATTTATTATTGGGCTATCGAGAGCTGCGTCATCTGCGGTTTTATCAGGATGATCCAATGGTAAAACGAGTCCTTGGCTTAACGAAACTGCCGGATGTCGCGACCATTAGCCGCAGCCTGTCAAGCATGGACGGTGAGAGCACCAACAACTTGCAGTGTTTTGTGAGTGACATGGTGTTAAAGTGACTAAAAAAATTGTCTTTAGCTAGAGTAACTCTAGATTTTGATGGCTCAGTTTTAGGAACGGGACGTTATGCTGAAGGAACAGCCGTGGGTTTCAATAAGTATAGGGGTCAGAGCCCTAAGTGAGCATTGGTTTGGCAAGGGAAAGGCTTTGTATAGGGCTCTGACCCCTAAAGTTTAATTTAAAAAAGTCGCTATTTACGGCAATAAAAACTGGCAAGAAATCGTTGCCAAAATGGCTCATGGTTTATTACAGGCGAGATAAAATATTTTACTAATGATAACGACGCAATCGCGTGGTTAAAAGAAAAGTAATAACCCTGTCATAGGCAACGCTTTTCTTCTACGCCGTTTTTCTCAAAGAATGGAATATATGGTACACCATCGGCACTAGCAACAAGCTCACTAACATCGAAAAGCTTAACCCCCACACCACAGCAATCGCTAAGGGCTGTAACATTTCTGCGCCATCACCTAAGCCCATGGCAAGTGGCAACATACCAACAACCGTACTGAGTGTTGTCATTAATATTGGCCGCAAACGTAAACGTGCGGCCTCGACAATAGCCTGTCCAATATCGGTATATTGTTGCCGTTCTAGCTCAATATATTCTACGAGCAAGATGGCATTATTCACGACAATCCCCACCAGCATAATCATACCTAGCCACACAGGCATGGATAATGGCAGGTCATAAACATAAACACCTAAAGCCACACCTGTCGCAGCAAAAGGAACACTTAAAATAATAATTAATGGATTCAGTAACGACTCATATTGAATCGCCATTACCACAAAGACTAAAAACAAAGCTAATAGTAAGAGCACATCGGTTAAATTTTGTTGCTCCTGTAAGGCTTTTTCAGAACCACCGTCATACAAGGTATACCCTATAGGCAAATCTAATTCTGATCGCATGGTTTTAATAGCTGCAATCGCTTCGCCCAAGGTTGTATCTTCGGTAATTGATGCACTTAGCTCGACAATTCGCATTTGATTATCACGCTTAATGGTGGCGGGGGTTTCCAATAATTCGATACGTGCCACATTACCTAAATAAACTGGAGGCGTATTACCTTTACTGGGGAATAAAATAATCGATTCCAAATCTTGCGGTGTCGTTACTGAAGACTGGGATAAGCGTAAGCGGATATCATAGGTTTTATCGCCATCTAAATAATCACTAATCACTTTTCCTTGCAAGGCGATTTGTGCGGCTTCGGTTAGATCGGCCAAATTAATATCAAATTGTGAAGCGCGTTCACGATCAAGAATAATGGCGATTTCAAACTGTTCGTCTTCTGCCGAATGCGCCACATTACGCAACCCAGGAATCAGGCGCATTTTTTCAGTAATGCCGTCGGCGATCACTTTTAACTCTTTTAAATTTTCCCCCTGCAAACGTAAACTAATATCATCATCGCCACTGTTAGTCCGTATGCCTCTAATACCTCGTTGAGACATTTGCACTTTAAAGCCCGCCAATTCTTCCTTAGCGATGGCTTTATTCATTCGCTTAATCCATTCACCACTACTAATACCGCGCTCGGCTAACGACGTTAATTGCACAATAATCGTCGAGCGACTCGGTGTTTCGCGTTGAGAGCGACCAAATATCGAGCCACCCACTAAAGTGAAGACGGTTTCTGTTTCTGCCTGCGCTTCAAATATAGATTCAATAAGTTGCACTTTATTATCCATTTCTGTCAACGAGACACCCACATCCGCAGAAATAACCACCCGCACACGACCATCATCCAGCTTAGGCAGAAAGATTTGTTTTCCGCTCAAAAATACTGGCACACTAAAAGCCAAGGCGACAACAAACCCAGCGACCACAAGCCAACGGCAACGCAACAATTGACTCACTACCCACGAGTAACCATCTTGTAAACGATAAATACCCGAATCCACCCAATGACGAACTCGATTAGTATCGAGTTGTGTCACTCTTGCGGCATAAGCAGGCACTAAGGTTAATGCGATAATCATGGAGGCGAAAATAGCCGCCGATATGGTAAAGATTAGTTCTTTAAATAAAAGCCCGGTTAAGCCACCAATAAAAAGAAAGGGTATTACTGCCGAGAGATTGGTCGATGTGGCCGCAATAATAGGGCCGTTAACCTCTATAGCGGCATTTCTTGCCGCATCGGTTGATTTTTCATGATTGCATTGATGGCGATAAATGTTTTCCAACATAACAATGGTGTTATCCACCAACATACCAATGCCCAATGCTAGCCCACCTAATGTCATAATGTTTAGCGTTAAACCACCTAAACCCATCAGCACACAGGTAAACATAATCGCAATTGGTATGGCACTACCAATAATTAATGTTCTGCGTAAATTGCCTAAAAAGATATACACCACCACCATCGCCAATAAGGCACCACTAATGGCCGCGAGCGATGCATTTTCTAAGGACTGCAAAATATAAATCGATTGATCCGCAACAACTGTCGCCGTGACATCACTAGGGATCACTCGCTGCTCTTGCAGCCATACGAGACGTTCCTTAACCACAGCAACAACTTCGGTGGTATTGGCTGTGGGTTGTTTTTGAATGGACAGCTTAATACCACTCACACCATCCGCACGAACCATGATTCGTTCGTCTTCATTGCTATCAATAATTTGCGCAATATCACTCAGATAAATGGGATTCGTTTGCTCGGTTCCGTTTGATGGCGCAGCAATAGGTAAGCGTTTAATTTCATCCAATGAATTAAAGCGCCCACTAATACGCCCAGTAATTTCATTATTTGGCATTTGTAAGCGCCCAATAGACTCATCACTATTAGCGGTATTTAAGGCATTAATCACATCACGATAATTTAAACCAATAGCCGCCAAGCGCTGCTGATCTGGAATAATTTGAATTTCTCGCAATAAACCACCGCCCACTTCTGCGGCGGCAACACCGGGTAAATTTAAAAACCACTTGCTAAAACTATCATCTACCCAACTACGTAATTCCACGCTATCACGCAGCGGCGAGCTAATCACAAACTCCATCACGGGAATTTGCGCAGGGTCCAACTTATAGATCGTAGGGGGGTTAATCGTATCGGGAAGAAATCGCTTAGCGCGATCTAGGCGCGTACTCGCATCCCGCAAGGCCACATCAATATCTTTACCATAGTTAAACGCCAAGTCTACTTGTGCAGAACCTCGGCTCGAATTAGATTGCACAGAAATCGCATCTTCAGTAACGGCCAACTGCTCTTCTAATTGGCGTGTCACCCTATCTTCCATAACGGATGCAGGCACGCCCGAATCAATAATACGTACCCGAATCTCTGGATAAATAATATGGGGCAGCAAGTCAATCGAGAGGCGCACCAGCGAAAACATACCCAGCACAATCACTGCTAAGGCAATCATCGTCACACCCACGGGATGCGCAATAGACCAGCTAGCTAAACCACCACCTGCTTTAGGCTTCATAGGAAACATCTCTCGATAATAATAGGTAACTGCGGTTAATTCACTGCGGCTGGAGGGGGCGATTGAGGAGGAGCAATGCCATCCCGTTCTTTAGATGTAGTATCGACCAATACCACCGCTTTATTGATGCGCAGATTGGTAAAACCTCGAATAATGACTCGCTGACCCGCCACAATACCGCTCAATATTTCTATCTGATCGCCAACGCTTAAACCGCTACGCACAGGCACTTTTTGGGCTTTTTGTTGCTCATCAACCACAAATACATACTCACCCTCTGGCGCACGACGTAAAGCGACAAATGGAATCAGCAAACGCTCTGCTTCTTGAGTACGCAAAGTCACTCGCGCCAATTGACCGGGTCTTGCGCCTAGAGGAACTGGGTTTAAAATAATCTCTACGATGCCACGCCGAGTTAAAGGATCGACATTAGGATGAATACGATAAATAGTGCCTATAACCGCGGCTGAGGGATCGGAAGCCAATGCATCAATGGTCACTCTCACCTTATCACCCACTTGCAGCTTATTAATCAGCAGCTCTGATACAGTGACCTCGGTGATCAACTGGCTCTGATCAGAAATGGTTAATAAATGGGTGTAGCGTTCGGCAATATTCCCTGCTTCAGAATAGCGTTGGCTCACAACACCGCTAATAGGTGAGAGTAAAATGGCATAATCTAATTTGGTTTTTAAGGTTTGTTCATCAGCAAGGGCTACCGCCAAATCGGTTTCAACTCGAGTCAGCTCCGTTAAAGCCGTCATTTGTTGTTTTGCCAAACCACGAATACGCTTGACGTCTTGCTCGGCTTTACGTCTTAGGGCTTGCGTACGCGCTAACTGCGATTGCAGTAAACGATCATCTAAACGGGCGACAACATCGCCTTTATTAATCTTATCCCCTTCGTGAAAAGGGAATTCCGTAATACGGCCTTCTTCCTGATTGTAAATTTGAATTTCTTGAATCGCTTTTAGCGTTCCCGTTCTTTCTCGCTCTAAAGCAACCATTTTACGCTCGGCCACCACCACTTCCACCAAATGATCTGCTTGAGGTCTTTTAGCAACCTCAGCCTTTTGCGAACAAGCACTTAATAAAATACTGACCAATAACATCAACGCTAGTAGTGAACATTTCATAAACCGTAAACTCTAAAAATAACCGTTAGAAATTAATATCTGCGACCTGAATCATAACATCGAATTACAATGGCAGATGAAATTGACCAACAACAATTAAATCATCAGACTCTGTTCGCTTAACCACCACCACCTCCCCAGAATTAGGATACACACCCGTCAAGGCCGTAATATTAACTTGATGAGTCACTAATACCGTGGGCGTACTTAGGTCTTGTTGTTGTAACCATTTTTTCAGCATGGCCGTTTGAGACACTTCGCGTTCGTATTGGCGAAAAAAGGAGTTGGCTATCAGCAACTCTTCAACCGAACCCAGTGCTAGCAAGGAGGCAGTTTCGAGACAGCGGCACCATTGACTAGAAAACACATGCGCAGCATTAATACCGTTAGTACGAAACGCATCCCCAAGCGCCTTGGCCTGCACTTTACCGTCGCGAGATAGATTTCTTTGGGTGGCGCATTCACCTATAACAAAATGGGCGGGATCACCTGTTCCGGGTGCTATTGCATGCCGCATTAATGCGAAATGATTGCCCGACTTAAGCGCATCCCACACAGTCATCGCATTAGCATGTAACGCATTTGCCGAAAAAAACACGATGCCGACTAACAACCATCGTGTAAACACCAACACTCGATGCCGACAATCCAAACGTTGCATACCTCACCCCAACAATTACCGTGATTTAAAACCGTTATACGAGAATTAACGTTAACAAGTTCAGCCACAGACAATCAGCTACGGACAGAAGGAGGCAGCCTGTAGATTATTAGAGGGGTATTTACCTGCCTGTTTTTTATCGGTCTTGGAGTGGCAGCTTACGTATTTTTTCACCGCCGTTTAAGAGCTCATCTAGGGTTAGCTGGTAGCTGGGTACAAACAGGGCTAGAAACGCATTCACTTCCGCTAGATTAAACCCTTGTAAACGCGCCGATATATCTTCGGCGGCTTTAGAAAACTCGCTATTACCCGCTTTAAGTTCGGCCTGACATTTTAAATAGGCGGCAATGGTGTCTGCGCCCTTGATGAGATTTTTCACGTAATTGGGAATATTGGATGACACCAGTAATGGCTCAAAATCAGATTGGAGATCAGGAGGCAATAGGCTCAGCAGTTCTCTTTCTGCTTGAATTTCGACTTCTTTAAACGCTTTCTGCATTCCCGTGGAATGGTATTTAATGGGTGTTGGCATATCGCCTGCAATCACTTCCGAGACATCGTGATAAAGTGCAATATTAGATAAAGCATATCAGATGGGACACCCACTTAAGAATGCTTGTAATTAGGGCACCATAAGGTTGGGATAAAGCATATTAGATGGGACACCCACTTAAGAATGCTTGTAATTAGGGCACCATAAGGTTGGTGATTGCTTACATTAGCTGTACTGCTCCCAGCAGATTTTCTGTGTTCAAGGGCGCAGAGCTTGAAATTACTTGGCAGATGGTAAAAATTATAAGAACCATTGCCGTCCAATAACATAAAAACACCGCCACTTATCGTAAAGAATCGTGGCGAGCAGATAGGGGCATGCGCTTATCAAGGTAGATAATTAACAATATCAAGTGGGTGTCCTTGAAAATTGAGTATTTTAAGGGGTTGGCAACTAAGCCATCTTGACCGATAACCACCACAATATCTTCTGGCCCAAAAATGAAATTAGGTAAAAGATTCCGCTCAACCATTTGTAGGCGAGCAGATTTTTTTAAGGTGTTTTTAATCGTCTCAACAGAAGTAAGGTAAGTGCTGTGCTCTAGGCGTAAACCAAAAATGTATGTGGTTTAACGCTCACACCTGTTCTGCACTGCATCGTTAAGTACCTACCTTTATTACTCCAAACCCCTACAGTTCATTCGATGATTAGCTGAAGCGTTTTTGCGTCCTCCGCAAACCCTTTCTGTGCTTATAGCGATCTCACTAAAGTAAATATTGCAGAATAACAGGCGCTATTGCCCCCTCCCTAAACCATGGGCCACTTAACTTCCAGCAAAAACCACATACAATATGCTGGCCAGACTATGAAAAAATTAAGCAGCGGGCATTCATAATGGCTTATTTTTACGTTGCAAAATTAGGCATATTGTATTGCGTTTATTTCAATTTACGCAACGTGTGATTTTCTATAGGCTAATGCCACTCATTTTTCACCCCAATCTTTGTATTGTTAGGGCACCTTTAAAACCCATTACTAAAGCCAATTACCTTTAATTAAACGGAACCCACATCATGTCTAACAACTATTTCAACACCCTGCCGTTGCGTGAGCAATTGGCCCAACTCGCCAAATGTCGCTTTATGCACATTTCAGAATTTCCAGACGGTGTTGATGCACTAAAAGGCAAAAAAATCGTTGTCATTGGTTGTGGTGCTCAAGGTTTAGCGCAAGGCATGAACCTGCGTGACAGTGGTTGTGATGTATCTTATACCTTGCGTGCAGCGGCCATTGCCGAGAAGCGTCAATCTTGGAAGAACGCGACCGAAAACGGTTTTACAGTGGGCACCTATGACGAATTAATTCCAACGGCCGACGTCGTGTTGAACCTTACGCCAGACAAGCAGCATACCTCTGTGGTTAACGCCATTATGCCGTTGATGAAACAAGACGCCTGCCTATCTTATTCACATGGTTTTAACATTGTTGAAGAAGGCATGAAAATTCGCGACGACTTAACGGTCATCATGGTGGCGCCTAAGTGCCCAGGTTCTGAAGTTCGCAACGAATACGTGCGTGGTTTTGGTGTGCCGACTCTCATCGCTGTGCACGAAGACAACGATCCTAAAGGCGAGGGTTTGGCACTGGCCAAAGCTTACGCGGCGGGTACTGGCGGCCATAAAGCGGGCGTATTAATGTCTTCTTTCATCGCTGAAGTTAAATCTGATTTGATGGGCGAACAAACTATTTTATGCGGCATGCTGCAAACCGGTTCACTATTGTGTTTCGACAAGATGATCGAAGAAGGGGTTGAGGCAGGTTACGCGTCTAAGCTGATTCAGTACGGCTGGGAAACCGTCACCGAAGCGCTGAAATACGGCGGCGTTACCAACATGTTGGATCGCTTGTCTAATCCAGCCAAAATTAAATGTTTTGATTTAGCCGATGAATTGAAGCAAATCATGCGTCCGCTTTACAACAAGCATCAAGACGACATCATGAACGGCACCTTCTCCAGTGTGATGATGGCAGATTGGGCTAACGACGATGTTAACCTGTTAGGTTGGCGCGCAGAAACGGCTGAAACGGCATTTGAGAAAACCCCCGCTGGCGACGTTGAAATTTCTGAGCAAGAATATTTTGATCATGGAATTTTAATGGTGGCCATGGTTAAAGCTGGCGTTGAATTGGCGTTCGAAACCATGACCGCTGCGGGCATTATTGCTGACTCTGCTTACTACGAATCACTGCATGAAACCCCGTTGATCGCCAACACCATCGCACGTAAAAAATTATATGAGATGAACGCAACGATCTCTGATACCGCTGAGTATGGCTGCTACCTATACAACCACGCGTGCATCCCCTTGTTAGCTGATTTCATGAAAGGCATTAAGAGCGACGTTATTGGTCGCGGCTTAAACCTAGACGATCTAGGCGTTGATAACGCCCGTTTGATTGAAGTCAACGCGCAATTGCGTAGCCATCCGGTTGAAGCGATTGGTGCAACGCTTCGTGGTCACATGTCAGATATGAAAAAAATCGTATAAGCTTTCATATAAGCTTGATGTTTGATAATACGTGCTACTTTTTATAGCACTTATTAATATCCACACTGAAAAGGCCGAGAGTAAAACCTCGGCTTTTTTTATGCACAATATATTATTTTTTAATTGGATGTTGACTTCATGCCCCAGCAAGACACTGTAATTCTCAATAGTCGCCCGAATATTTGTCTCAATCATTTATCGGTTAATTTTGAAGAACGTTTTCAATTACATGACATCAACTGGCAAATTAAACCGCAGCAACACTGGGTTATCACCGGCACCAATGGTGCGGGGAAATCCGCCTTGGCAGCCGTGCTCTCCAGCGTAGGTGATATTACCGCAGGCACTATTGAAGGTTTACCCAAGCAGGTTGCCATGGTCTCGTTTGAAGTACAGGCTGAATTGATAGACGCTGAATTAAAAAAGGACGATGCCGATATTATGGACGTTATTAGCGAAGGCACACCCGTTCACACTATTTTGTTTGAACATTGTCGCGACGTCGCACTGGCCAAACAATTGAGCGTAAAATTTGATGTCGAAAAGTTAATGGGCCGCGCTTTTAGAAAACTGTCTACGGGGGAATCGCGGAAAGTCATGTTGATTCGCGCACTAGCCAGCAAGCCCGATTTGCTCATTCTTGATAAACCTTTCGACGGCTTAGATGAGAATACTCTAGCCATGCTGCAGGAGCACTTACACACATTGGTCGATACCATTCCGATGATCATGGTACTCAACCGCTTTGATGAATTTCCAACATTTATAAGCCACATCGCCTACGTTGATAACGGCAGATTGCAACATCAAATACGGCTTAACGACGCGCAAGCCTTTGGTGAGTTGCATCAATTATTACATTTAAAAACCACTAACTTGAGTGTGCCCCAAGCCGATGCTGAAACGGCTATTCCAGCACTCGATCCAGATCAGCCTCTGGTACATTTACGCGACGTCACTATAAAATACGGTAACCAAATCATCATCGACAAACTCAACTGGATCATACAAGCCAATCAACACTGGCAACTCAGCGGCCCCAATGGCAGCGGTAAAACGGCGTTATTATCTCTCATTACCGGCGACCACCCACAATGCTATGTTAACGATATTTTTGTGTTCGGTTTTATACGCGGCAGCGGTGAAAGCATCTGGCAAATCAAACAATTTATCGGTTATGTATCTACCGCACTGCAATGGGAATATCGCGTTGGCACCAGCTTGCGCAACGTGATTATTTCAGGTTTTTATGACAGCATTGGTTTGTACAGCAAATTCACCGAAAAGCAGAGTAAAATAGCCGACCAATGGCTGAAGCTACTGGGCATGGCTGATCGAGCCGGTCAGCCCTTCAATAAAATGTCCTATGGTGATCAGCGTCTATTGTTAATTGCCCGAGCCATGGTGAAACATCCGCCGTTGTTAATATTAGATGAGCCCTGCTTGGGGCTAGATGATATGAACCGGCAGTTGGTGCTCGCCTTAATTGAAAAAATATGTGCCGACAGCGAAACCTCTGTGCTGTACGTTAATCATCATCCAGAAGACCAGATTAAGGGGATCGATAATTTCTTGGCACTGGGGTAACTTTCAGGCTCATAAAAAACTTTTACCTTTTAGCGATCTAATTGACCGAGAGGTCATTACTCCATCGATAACAGCGCCCGAACATCCATTTCTAGCACCGAGCCTAATGGCTTGGCCGAACTTAAATAGTAACTAACCTTGCTGCCGTCTCCTACCATTAGATATTTACTAAAGTTCCATGTGGGCGGCTTACCGCTTGCCTTGGCTAAGTATGAGAATATGGGGTTAGCCTTATTACCTCTAACATGGGTGGGCGAGAGCATAGTAAACGTCACACCAAAATTGTAGTAACAAATTTTTGCCGCTTTCTCTTCGCTCTTCGCTGCTTGGTTAAAGTCATTCGAACTAAAACCTACAACTACTAGCCCCTCCGACTGGTATTTTTGGTGCAGCGCTTCCAAGCCTTTCAGTTGAGGTGTGAATCCGCAGTGACTGGCCGTATTAACAAACAATACCGGGCCACCTTTATACAAATCACACATGTTGACAGTTTCGTTGCTGTGAAGCTTGCGGAAGGAGTGGTTCAACTCTCCAGGGCACTGCGACGCTCGATCTGCCGCAAAAGTCAGTGAACTTAACCATAGTAGTGCCAGTAATGCAGCGGTCCGAATCATATATTATCCAATGTCTAACGTTATCAATATTCGTGCTATTTACGAAAAAGGCAACCAAAGAGATGATTTAAGCATCAGGCCAGCCAGTTAGCGCTTTTTAACTGGCCTTCTCATAGAGATTACCCGCCTCAATGTCTGTATGATTCACTTGACTTCATTGGAATAACTGCACAATGCGCTTGCTGATCAACACCTTTATCGCTATTTCTCTACTTGGATTATCGCTTATTATTGGCGGGCTGCTGCTGGTCCAGTATTCACCTCAAGCGTTATTATCACTAAGCCCGTATGTTAGCCCTTACTATATTAATACCGAAAAAATGTCTATTGACCTCAGTACGCCCAGTATCGTCATTGCAGGTTTACGGATTAATAACGCAAATGAAACAGCGGTTACACTAGAGAACTTTACCTTTTCGACTTCGTGGCAATCGCTAATAACCAAGAGCCAAGCGTGGAACGGGTTTGCTGAAAACGGGGTTGTCCACCTTAACCAGCTGGTGCAACGTGGCACCAGCGCTTCTGCAGAAACATCAGCACCCAATATTAGTGCGCTACACAATATGCTTAAAAAAGCGAATATAACAGTAGCGAACATCATTGTTAATATCACCGACACGTCATCGGCTAAGCTTAACTACCTGCGTCGCCCCGAGGTATTACAAGCCGCAGAGCAGGGTCTAGAGTTTTCGATAGTTTACCAACAAGGTGCCGTGACATTCCCGCTTCAAGGTACCTTGTTGTCTACTGTAAGCAATAGTGCGTCTGGCAGCGTTCCCCAAATTACGTTGAACTTACCCACACTAGATTTACGTAACATCCTGTCTGCACAGGCTCCGAAGCAAGATCCACAAATTGCATCAACAGACACTGAAGCAAGTACTGTTAACGCAAAAAAAGAATCCCGCATTCACTGGTCACCGTTGTCACAACTCACGCCACTTAACCTTGTATTTCAATCAGAAAAAATACGCCTTAGCCAAGGCAGCATGACTAATGTTCGTTCTCGTATCACCCTGACGAATGTTGATGGTATACAAGGTATTCAGCATGAACATACCGCCAATGTAGCCCTTACACTAAATAATGACATCGCTATTAATCAATCGGTTGTATTACGGGGCAACTGGAAAGTATTAGCTAAAACCACAAGCGGGGCAGATATAGAGGGCAACACCGTGCTTTCGCTAGGCAACAATAATAGTGTCGGTAATAGTATTGGTATAACAGGAAAGGTCAATCTCAACGGCATCCTCGGGCAGGATATTGCACTCACCACGACTATTAATCAGTTTCCAGGGAACGCGCTATCCATACAAGCTGCGCAACAAAAGAAAGCACTAGAACGGCTTTTACCTCTAAAGGCAAATGCCAAACTGAAACTACAAAAAAGCCAATTAACGTTAACAGATATGGCGATTAGTGCGAAGGATTCTGATCTTAACGGCAATTTCACCTTTGGCTTTGACAAAGCTATAAGCGATTTACGCACTATTACATTTGATCTCAACTCGAAAACATTAGTTATTCCCAACTTCACAAAAAATACAAGAACGCCAAACACCCAAAACACATCCGAAAAAGCAACCCATCATATACCTGTTGATTGGCTCAATAAAATTAAAGCGGATGGCAAGGTCAGTATCGGCGAGCTCACTTATAATGATGAGATGATAATCACTAGTGCACGGGGTAGACTCACACTACAACAAAATAAACTTTCGCTAAATGATATAGCGGTGATCGCCAAAGAATCCGATATTAATGGGCATATTGCTGTCGATTTAAACGAAAAAATAACTCATTTATACGCTATTACTTTTGATCTCAATTCAGGCCAACTGGTCATTCCTGACACCGAGGTTATTGATAACAAAGCATCTAGCCCACAACCCACCTCAACAACCAATATGCTGTTTACAAACGACGTGCTCCCCAACGACTGGCTAAACACGATTAAAGCAGAAGGCAATATCTCCATCGCTACAGTCATGCATAATAATCAAACACTTATGACGCATACTGACAGCCGCATCACATTAGATAAAGATATGTTTCATCTACACAGCCAGATAGGAAGCATTGCCGGAGGACAAAGTACTATTGATTTATCGATCGACAACACTGATAACAAAATGGCGATAGCCATCAATGCCTCAGCCCAAGGTATTATACTTGAGAGCTTGGCCTTGGTTCCCAAACGAGAGTTGAGTGGTGGTAAAATGCGCTTAGATCTTGCACTTACTAGCTACGGTGTGTCTACCAAAGCTCTAGCAAGTCATCTACAGGGTGATTTATTATTGGTAGTCACCGATGGGATCATTGCTAACAACACGTTTGAACTCATCGGCTCAGATATGCTGTTAACGCTACTGAATGCTATTAATCCATTTTATAAGAGCTCAAAAACAACCCAACTTGAGTGCGCGGTGGTGAAGTCGATCATTACTGACGGCAAAATGCTTTTTGATCACTCAATTGCGATTAAAACCTCAGAAATGATCATTATTGCGGATGGTGAAGTGGACTTAACAACCGAGCAGATCAATTTGGGCATCAACCCCAAGGCACGGAAAGGGGTAGGTATTGATGTGGCTAGTCTAGCAAAATTTGTTGCTATTCGAGGCTCGTTAACACAGCCCAAAGTGGGAGTTAGTGGAACGGGCACAGCCAGATCAATATTGAATATTGGCGCAGCTATCTCTACAGGGGGATTATCGCTACTGGTCTCCAAACTTGCAGATACGGTTATTTCAAGAGACGCCTGTGACGTCGCTAAGAATGCATTTACACAGAAAAACAAGTAGCAAACGCTACCACTACACCCCCCCGACCCAATCCGCTAAATAAATAAGTCGACAGCATTGATGCCAACACCATTCACTATTATTTATCGAGATGAGTATCTCATTGCTATTCATAAGCCTGCAGGTTTACTCGTCCATAAAAGCCCAATCGATAAGCACGAAACTCAATATGCCATGCAAATACTCCGTGATCAAATTGGGCAATGGGTATATCCCTTGCACCGCTTAGATCGTCCAACGTCGGGAGTACTCCTATTCGGTTTATCGCCTAAAATTGCTCAACTCATGGGGCAACAGTTTGAGCAACAGGCTATGGGTAAAACTTATCGCGCTATTGTTCGTGGCTATACTGCACTCGAAGGGATCATTGACCATCCGCTAAAACCTACCGCCGACTTCAAGCAAGACAAGCAACGTATGGCATTAAAACCCGCACAGGAGGCTGTCACACATTATCGTCGTTTAGGGATCATAGAAGTAGACTATGCTGTTGATCAGTTTCCCACTAGTCGATATTCCTTGGTCGAACTGTACCCAAAAACGGGGCGTAAACATCAATTACGTAAACATGCAAAGCACTTAAGTCACCCTATCATTGGCGACCCAAAATATGGAAAAAGCAAACATAATCACTTTTTCAAACAGCACTTCAACTGTCATCGACTATTGTTAGCAGCCATAAAAATGGACTTCGCCCACCCAATAACAGCACAACCCATTACTATCAACGCGGAAATCGATGGTATATTCTCGGCGTTGCAAGCGTTATTTATCGTCAACGAGTAATATGAAGTCGCTCGCTACCACGCTGTATAACCACACTTCGTCGTTGGGTGCTCACACCAGCACTGGTATCAAACACCCATAATAAAAATGACACACTACTCACGTAAACTCACCACTAAAGTTAATCTGTATCCAGATCTAAAGTGAGTCGCATTCATGTTTACTGTTGATAATCTCGTCGAAAAACATTACCCAAAATTATCCAATCGCCCATGGTTAAAAAAATCGACGGTATTTTTCCTTCGATATATTTTAAAAGAAAAAGAAATAAATAACTTCGGCGAAAAATACCCTCATTTACATGGCCTAGACTTTGTTGAACAAATACTTGAATACTTTCACGTTAGTTATTCAACTCGCGATACCGAGAAAGAGAATATCCCTTCGCAAGGCAAGCTGGTCATTATTGCCAACAACCCTACGGGCTCCCTCGATGGCCTAGCACTGATAAAATTAATTAGTGAAGTGCGCCGCGACATTAAAGTCGTCGCCAACGAAACGTTAATGTCGATAATACCATTACACTCGTTATTATTACCTATTAACAACTTAGTCACGTCCACTGAAAAAGAACAGCTCGATAATATTCAAGCGCATTTACATAATGAAGGTGTATTAATTATCTTTCCTGCGGGCGAAGTATCTCGCCTAAAACCACAGGGCGTACGAGACAGTCGTTGGCATAATGATTTTTTAAACATGGCATCTAATGCTCAAGCATCGTTATTACCGATTTTTATTGACGGAAAAAACTCACCCTTATTCTATACAGTATCTATGCTTTATAAGCCTCTCGCCACCTTAATGTTAGTCCGCGAGATGTTCAAACAACGCACTAAACACTTACCTATGCGTGTTGGCGAAATCATCCCTTACGACAGCTATAACAATCGTTCTATTACATCGCATCAAAAAGTACAATTACTACAAAAGCATCTATACCGTGTCGGCCAAAATAGGCGAGGGATTTTTACCACACAAAAAGCTATCGCTCTCCCCGAAAATCGTCAAGCGTTATCTACTGCCATACGTCTGTGTGAAAAGTTAGGTAGCACCAGCGACGATAAAGACATATACCTCTACCGCTATCAAGAGAGCTCGCCTATATTGCGAGAAATTGGTCGTCTCCGAGAAATTGCGTTTCGAGCTGTCGGTGAAGGAACGTATCGCCGCCGCGATATTGATCAGTATGACAACGAATATTATCATCTTATTTTATGGGATAAAAACGACTTAGAAATTGTTGGCGCATACCGCTTTGGTGATGCTAAGCGATTGACTCAAGAAAAAAAAAAACTGTATAGTGCAACACTATTCAACTACAACGAGAATATGCAGCCGTATTTTGAGCAAGGTTTAGAGTTAGGTCGCAGCTTTATCCAACCAAAATATTGGGGGAAACGCAGTTTAGATTATTTATGGTACGGTATTGGCGCATTTTTAAAACATCGACCGCAGTATCGTTATTTGTTTGGCCCCGTATCTTTAAGCGATGCCATACCCAGTACCGCAAAGGATTTATTAGTGTGCTTTTACCAACTCTATTTTGCTACCTCTACAACACTCGCCACCCCCAATGTGGCGTATCAGTTTCCACCGTCTACCCACGACATGTTTGTCGGCGATAACTACAAGGAAGACTTTGCAAAGCTAAAAAGTTTAATGCGCAACATGGGGGTTGCCATCCCCACACTGTATAAACAATATACTGAATTATTTGAAGATGGTGGCGTTCAGTTTATCGATTTTAGCGTGGACCCTGATTTTAATCATTGCGTTGATGGCCTGGTCCTTACTGACTTACATCAACTTAAAGAGAAACGCCGTAAGCGCTATATGGGCGGATAGACGTTGGTATCTATCGAGCGAATTTTTCGCGCCTACGAACAAAAATTGCTCTGTATAATACTCACTGATCCACATCATCCATATCAGCCTGCCCCGATATACGGCGGCGAACATGCGACCATGACATGCCGACCCCCAATACAATGGCCACAATAACCAATATGCTATATTGAAATACGATCCCGTCAACGACCAACCATTTAAGATCAACCAACATCCAAATAACACACGCAAACAATGCGGCCACTAACGTGATCCCTATTGGGCCTAGGGAGCGTAAAGTGGCGCGCAGAAAAATCACCCATACAATGGCTAAGATAATACCCGCAAGCAACAGTGCCGGCAGGGATATGCTAACGTTTGTGCTTTCTGCCGGTGATATTTGTGCAATGACAAGCTGATAAAAAGAGTATTCTGGATTATAGGTCAACATGACCAGTGTCAGCGCACATAGAAAACGGATGGATAAACTAGAAAAGGTAAACGAAGCAGCCATAAGAAAAATCTCAACAGTGCGCAAAGGGGAAAAATTTTAGCCATTGTCGCGGTTAACACAATATGACAATTTTGACAGCTTATGGTATTCCTATCAACTCGTCATTTGTTCGCAATAGCCACCCAGATGATTTATGGTAGTCACCTAATTCAGTTACTTAACTTAACGACTTAATTTATTAGCGTAATGTAACGATTTGGTTCAACTCTTTAGTTCAGTGTTTCTATCTGTGTGTTGTATACATGGGAACACCATAGTGAAGGCGCATAATGGAAAAAGACATATTGGAAGAAAGCTATCATAACCTTACGCCCGATTGCGTGATAGATGCGGTCGAAGGCTTAGGTTTTCTGAGTGATGCACGTATTTTAGCGCTGAACAGTTATGAAAATCGTGTCTATCAGGTAGGCATAGAAGATAGCGAGCCGGTCATCGTGAAATTTTATCGACCCTTGCGCTGGAGTGACGCGCAAATTCTTGAAGAGCACACCTTCACGCAAGCACTACTCGATATTGATATTCCTGTCGTTCCTCCCACTATACTCGACGGCCGGACATTACATACGCATGCGGGTTATCGTTTGAGCCTGTACACACGTCACGGAGGACAAGCTCCCTCGTTGGACAATGGACACCATCTGGAAATTCTTGGGCGTCTTTTGGGTCGTGTACATAACTTGGGCAAAACAGAGCTTTTTACCCACCGACCAACGGTAGATGTTGCCAGCTACGGCATGGCCAGTCGTGCGTTTTTATTGGCTAGCGATATGATCCCCAGCGAACTGCGTGTCGCTTATGCAACGTTATCGAGCGACTTACTTGAGCGTGTAACGGAATTATTTGGCCAAGTAGAGTACCAGTCAATCCGTTTACACGGCGACTGCCACGGCGGAAATATATTATGGCGCGACGACAGCGCACACTTTGTAGACTTCGACGATGCCCGCAACGGCCCAGCGATTCAGGACTTATGGATGATGCTCTCGGGTGATTATCAGCAACGCTGTGTTCAGCTCGCTAATATTTTAGAAGGCTATACTGAATTTTGTGATTTTAATCCTGCTGAAATCAGCTTAGTCGAAGGCTTGCGTACGTTACGCATTATGCGTTACAGCGCATGGTTAGCGCGCCGCTGGAACGACCCTGCTTTTCCACACAACTTCCCATGGTTTAATACTGAGCGTTATTGGGCAGAGCACATTGTAGAATTACGCGAACAATTATCAGCGTTACAAGAGCCCGCTTTACGGTGGCGATGACAAGGCAGATAGACATGGCTCCCCCGAAGCCAGTAAAGGTCACAGCACAAAGAATATAACATGCGACTCTACCTATATACTATCATTCAGATTGGGTGTGTAACACAACATCCGTCTTGTCGCTTGTAGCGTACTACACAAAAGTATTATCGACTCACCTCTTCTCCCCGTAAAAACGAACAGGTACACTCATTCATAGTTATGTTCGTTATATTTTTTACATCGAGACTTTTTACATCGAGACTTTTTACATTAACACCTCACCCAACAAGCACATAATATAGATAACCCTATGAACAAAAATGATCCCGTTTGGGAAATGATGCGCAGCACGTCGCAAGAACACGCACAACAAGAGCCCCTGCTGGCTAGCTTTTTACATGCAACGATTTTAAATCACGACAGCCTCGAAGATGCACTGAGCTACCACCTAGCCAGCAAGCTTGACAGCCCAACGGCCTCGGCATTGTTAATTCGAGAAATTATCGAAGAAGCACTGCAATCATCAGACACCATTAGCCAAGCGATGCGTGCGGACATTGTCGCTACCTTCGAGCGTGACTCTGCTTGCGAGTGTCTATCTACCCCGTTTTTATTCTATAAAGGCTTCCATGCCCTACAAGCCTACCGCGTGGCGCATTGGCTATGGCAGAACCAACGTAGGCAACTGGCCTGCTTTCTACAGAATCATATTTCGATGGCATTTGGGGTCGATATCCACCCAGCAGCAACCATCGGTAAAGGCATTATGTTAGACCATGCTACAGGGATAGTGATCGGCCAAACCGCTATAGTAGAGGACAACGTGTCGATCATGCAATCGGTAACATTAGGAGGAACGGGCAAAGAATGTGGCGACCGGCACCCGAAAATAAGACAGGGTGTCTTAATCGGTGCGGGTTCTAAAATTTTAGGCAACATCGAAGTCGGTGAAGGCGCTCATGTTAGCTCCGGCAGCGTGGTATTACATTCCGTACCCGCACATACTGTTGTAGCGGGTGTTCCAGCGAAAGTGATAGGGGAAGCCACTAGCGCGCACCCTGCCTTAGATATGCATCAAGACTTGAAATGCAAGGGCGATCATTGATCGTCGCTGCATCCGTCGGAAGTAATGGGGCATAGCAACAACGGCTCTGGTCGTGAAATAGCATAGCCCTGCGCATAATCAATACCTAATTCTTTAACTTTGCTTAACAATTGTTCCGTTTCTACAAACTCTGCCACGGTTTTTACGCCCAATACTTTCGCAATTCTGACGATTGCGTTCACAATTTCTAAATCCACTGGGTCGTCAATTAAATCTTTGATAAAAGTGCCGTCGATCTTTACATGATCGACCGTCAAATACTTCAAGTACGCGAATGAAGAAGCGCCTGTACCAAAGTCATCTAGCGAAAGCCTGCATCCCAGAGCTTTGATCTGGCTGATGAGCGCAGCGGCCTTGGTTAGGTTAGTAATAGCCACTGTTTCGGTAATTTCGAAGCATAGATAATGTGTAGGAACAGCGTATTCCCCGATCTTTTTTCTAACAAAATCAAAAAAACCTTCATCATTGATACTGGCACCCGATAAATTAATACAGTACTGATCATAAACATCCGTATTAGCCTTCAATGCAATGGAGATAGCATTTAACGTGTGACCTATCACCCAACGATCAATATTACACATCAAGTTATATCGTTCAGCCGCAGGCAAAAAACTATTGGGTAAAAGTATTTTTCCCTGGGATTTCATCCTGACTAAAATCTCACATACTGTTTCAGTATCATCTAATGGATATAGAGGTAATATGGTTTGAAAATATAATAAAAAATAATCATTATCTAAGGCCTGAGTAATTCTAGCGGACATAGTCATTTCATCTGCATTAGCGGATATTTCCTTATCATATTTTTTAACTCGACCTCGGCCGCTTTCTTTTGCCGCATAACAAGCCATATCTGCGGCACTCATGTACTCAGATAAATTGGTGTTATCATCATCAATAATGATAAACCCAATACTTGCACCAACGAAAAACACTTTATCTTCCCAAACAAAGCGAAATTCACTGATCGCTTTTAACAGTTTTTCAGAAATAGCGTACGCCAAATCCTCGCCACAACCAAACAAAAGGATACCAAACTCATCACCGCCTAGGCGTGCGAGCACATCTGTTTTACGAATACATTTTTCAAAAATTAATCCCACCTGAGAGAGTAGTTCATCTCCAGCAACATGGCCGCAGGTATCGTTGACCACTTTAAATTGATCTAAATCTATGAATAATAGTGCATACTCAACACCATCAGCCGTCTTCTTTATCGCTTGTTCTATTTCGCCTTCAAATGCGTTGCGATTAATAAGACCCGTTAATGAATCGTGATTTGCTTGCCACTTCAATTGACGTGACATTTCTTGGGTGCCTGAAATATCTCGAAAAATTAATACCGCTCCGCCAGTCTTTCCATCATTTTTAACAATAGAATAATTAGAGTCAACCTCGTAGGCCGTCCCATCTTTTGATTTCATAACATGTAATGCATGGAATTTTCTTACACTATTATTAATAGGATTGCCCGCTGGGTGTTCTATAAGCAGGTCTGTTTTTAATGAATACGCGTGGTAGACAGCGGACAAATGTTTGCCTACCGCATCCTCCTCTGTCCACCCAGTCAGCTCTTGTGCGGTTTTATTAATCTGCTTTATCACACCGTTAACGTTAACCGTTATTACCCCATCCGCAATACTAATTAATGTAGCCTGTGCATATTCTCTTTGTTTATGCAAACGACTTTCAGCAAAGCTAGCCAAGCGCATCACTTTAAATGCGATAGCACCACTCACTAAAAATGTGAGGAGGAAAAGGGAAAAACCGGTTTTATACAACCCTTCGCTATAGTCGATACTATTAGACACCTCACGAAACCAGCCAACTTGCTCATACTCTAGTAAATTTCTTATAGACTGATCTAAGGATTCGTACATGACGGCCAATTCATTCGGTGAAACATCTGGCTCTGCAACTTCATCTTCATAAAGCGAAAAATAATTATATAAATACTTCTGCACCTTATCGACTTGTTCAGACTTATAAACAGCATGTTCGATAATTTTTTTTTGTTCTGCACTGGATTCAAGCTGACCTAAGCTTTCAATAGCGTTATTAAAATCTAGCGTGCCTTTTTTATAATTATCATCAAAAATAAATAAATCTTTATAACCTCTACCATAAAGAAGCATCGTAGACTGGGATCTATAGTAAGTGGTGGAAAGAATATCGCTGACAATAGCTACTTTAAGACCACGTAAAAACGCCGCATCCCTTAAACTATTATTGTGCTGATACACCCCCCAAAAACCAGCTAAGAAAACCACACTAACAATGGTGATAATAACAACAAACCCACTGACAATAATTTTTGTCAAGGTGAAATTATCAGAAAGACTCAACTTCGGAATCATGCTCATAAAGGAGCCCTATAAAACACCATGTTCTTTATAATATTTTTCTGCCCCCGGATGAAGCGGTGCTGTCAAACCATATTCTACCATCGACTCGATTGATAAATTAGAGAAGGCCGGATGTAATTTTTTAAATGATTCCAGATTATCCATCACTGACTTGACTAGATTATACACGACGAATTCTGACACCGATTCATCGGCTACCAAAGTTGCCCTTACTGAATAAGTAGGAACTTGTTCAGGATTATACTGATAGAGTCCCGCTGATATTTCATACTTAGAAAAGTACGGGATCTTGTCTAACCCTATGGCAGCAGCCCCCGTAACCGGAATAATTTTAGCTTTACAGTTAGCCGTACTTTCTCGGATATTTCTCGCTGGATGCCCCACGATATAAATGTAAGCATCTATTTTTTTCTTGCAGAGTGCATCTGTGGTCTGGTCTGGTTTCAAATCACTTAATGCGGAAAAATCATCATTTTTAAAACCCGCTAAGTCTAATAACTTTTTTGCCCCAATGCGAGTGCCAGAGCCTAATGCGCCAATATCCACTACTTTTCCCTTTAGATCGGCAATAGTCTCAATACCACTTCCCGCTCTAGCCATAATCGTCAAGACTTCATCGTGAAGTGAAAATAGCGAACGCATGGACTTATAGGGGCCCTCTGTAGAGAAGCCATCTAAAGCCATATAAGATTTATAATGGACCCCTGCCTCCACTAGACCAAACATCAATGCCTTCTTTCGCACTGCCTTCACATTAAAGGCCGAACCTGCTGTGGACTCAACCACACAGCGCATTTTATTTTCAACAAAATTTTGGTTTACCAACTTACAGATAGCATTGCCTGCACTATAATAAACACCGGTAATCCCACCCGTACCGATAGTAAAAAACTGAAATTTATCAGCTGCGTGCCCTAAAGAAGGCAACAAAACCAAGACGATGAAATAAGTAAGACGATTCATTTTTTACACCATTTAATCACGTAGTAGTGGAAGTATAGAAGAGTATAGAAGAGTATAGAAGAAGCTGCGCGTCGGGAAGGCGGTTATCGATGAAAACTTAACACATGGGAGATATTGGTTACTTGCATTATCGCCATCAGTAGTCGATCGATACCTAAAGCAACACCGGAACACTCGGGGAAAGCGCCGTGCTTCAATGCATTAACTAGATTTTCATCATAAGGTCGAGCGGGCAAACCATTTTTTTGCCGGTATTGCTGATCCAGCTTAAAGCGACGCTCTTGTTCCCTCGCATCGCTTAATTCCCTATAGCCATTGGCGATCTCAAGGCCATTCAAGTAAAGCTCAAAACGTTTAGCAACCCACTGGCCCTGCTCATCAATATCCAGCTGTGCTAGCGCCACTTGACAGGCAGGGTAATCATTCACGCTAAGAAAGCCTGGTGGCAATTGGGGCTCTACACAATGGCTGAACAATAAATCTAACCATGAGTGCTTATCTTCAGCATCAAAATGACTATCAATATGCTGTTGCGCACAAGCCTTAAGCTCCGCCACCGATGCAGTATGTGGGTCTAGCAACAAGTGCTGTTGAAATAATTCGCGGTAACTAAGACATTGCCATGAAAGGTTGGGCAGGAAAAGTGCTAGCAATTGCCTTACCTCGTCCATCAGTGCGTGTTCATCCCAGCCCACACGGTACCACTCAAGCATAGTGAACTCGGGGTTGTGTCGAGCACCCCGCTCTCCTTGCCTGAAGGCTTTACCTAAATAATAAATATCTTGCTGATAAACCGCTAGCAAGCGCTTAAGAAAGAATTCGGGGGAAGTTTGTAAGTATTGCGTCGTTAGCATTCCTGATTCGGGCAAATTATTACTAACAATTAGGCTTTCAATAAAAGGGTCTACCGTTGCATGCTCACTGAGTACCGGCACATCGACTTCTAACACCTGACGCTGAGCAAAGAACTCACGTATTTTTTGATAAAGCAGAGCCCGCTGCTGAAGCGCGGGCAAAGAAGCCGAAGGCTGCCAAGACATGGTATTAATCTTTAGCGCGGCACAAGTACTCACCATTTCTGGTATCGACACGAATGAGCTCACCGGTACAGATAAACAAAGGCACTTTTACCACGGCACCGGTGACTAATGTGGCTGGCTTAGTCCCCCCTTGGGCAGTGTCACCTTTTAAACCAGGGTCAGTGTCCGCTATTTCCAGCTCAACATGGTTGGCGGGCGTTATCACCAATGGAGAGCCATTGTAGAGGGTCACTAACACTTGCTCTTGCTCTTTTAACCACTTGTAAGACTCACCTACCGCTTTTTTATCTGCCGGAAATTGTTCGAACGTGACAGGATCCATAAAATACCAAAACTCGCCATCGGCATAAAGATACTCCATATCTTGGTCCATGACATCGGCACCTTCTAATGATTCTCCAGACTTAAAAGTACGCTCCCACACTCGCCCCGTGTTAAGGTTACGCAGTTTAACGCGGCTGAAAGCTTGGCCTTTGCCAGGCTTAACAAAATCATTATCTAAAATAGCGCATGGCTCACCGTCAAGCATGACTTTTAAACCGCTACGAAACTCACTGGTAGAATACTTACCCATCATTCCCTCAAATTAATTGCATGTTAAAAACCATCATGATACATCGAACCGCGGCCGCATGGCAGGATATTACCAATAAAGAGCAACAATTAATCAGTAGTGACCGGAATACTCCCGCAGATGAGACGCTGGGTAGCTGGCAACTACAGTTACAACATGCCGTATCTGACCCGGCACAATTGTTATCATTGCTAGCTTTAGACACTGCTTATTTAGAGGCGGCGCAGAGATCTGCAGTGCTATTTCCCCTAAGGGTCCCATTAGCATTTATTGCCCGCATGAAAAAAGGTGATATCAATGACCCACTACTCCAGCAAGTACTGCCTGTGGACGCTGAATGCGAAGTCACTGATGGTTACTCGACAGACCCAGTAGAAGAGCAATCAGGTCACATTAATGGCCTTATCCACAAATATCATGGCCGTGTCTTACTGATGGTAAACGGCCATTGTGCGATTAATTGCCGCTACTGCTTTCGTCGACACTTTCCTTATGATGAGCACAAACTAAGCCGAGAACAATGGACCGATGTTTTACAACATATTCGTGACGACCACTCCATCAGCGAGGTCATTTATTCTGGTGGTGATCCTTTGGCATCAAACGATAAACAGTTACGCTGGTTGACCGAAAAAATTGCCGACATTCCACATATTAAACGGCTACGAATTCATAGCCGTTTGCCGATTGTTATCCCCAGCCGCATCAACGATGCATGTATTCAATGGATGAGTGAAACACGCTTAAAGGTGGTGATGGTACTGCATAGTAACCATGGCAACGAACTGGCAGATTTTACCCTAAAAACGGCCGTGCAACGGATGAAATCAGTCGGAATTACGGTACTTAACCAAGCGGTTTTACTGAAAGGCATTAACGATGACGTAATATCACAGGTACAACTCAGCGAAGATTTATTTGAAATGGGGGTATTACCTTACTACCTGCACGTGCTTGACAAAGTACAAGGCAGCGCTCACTTTGCCATTAGCGACTTAACGGCCAAGCAACTGCACGCCAAAATAACTGCACAGCTACCGGGGTATTTGGTGCCAAAGTTAGTTCGCGAAATATCAGACGAACCATCAAAAGTGCTTATCTAACACTATATTCATCCATTTATGCGACCTAACTCATGACACGCCAGCTCGATAACAGGTACTATATTAACCACACCCCATCACAGTATTGAACAGATTATGAATTCAGCCATATCATCCTTTAGCCTTATTATCGTTCATGACTCACCGCAGGAAGCCCAGCGCTTAAGCAGTATGTTTCATAATGCAGGGAACCCCTGTCGGGCACAGCACATTAACGCTGAAGCGCACCTAACCAAAGTGCTTGAAAATCAGAACTGGGATTTATTAATCACCTACGACGATAGTAAATGCTTGTCGCCTGCTGTTGTGATTCGACATATTAAAAAGTTCGAACGCGACATACCGGTGGTGCTACTCACTCAAGAACCAGATAACAAATCCATTGTTGATGGGATGAAACTAGGTGCCTGTGATGTCGTTCAAGTTGATAATGATCAACACTTATTATTAATTGTTAATAGAGAGCTAGAACATCGCCGGCAGCGCAAACTCACTCGTGTAACCGAGAGAAAATTAAAAGACGTTGAGAGAAAAAATCAGCGGTTGCTAGATAGCTCACGCGATGGAATTGCCTTTGTACAAGATGGCATGTACCTCTATGCAAACGATTCTTTTGCTGAATTATTAGGGTTTAATGGTAGGGACGACATTGAATATATGCCCATCATGGACACGATAAAAGAAGATGATCACCCGCGCATTAAAAAAGAATTAAAAAACTTCACACTACAATCATCAAACAATGAAGCCATTTTACAATTCACAACACTTTTGCCTAATGGCCAAGAAAAAACAGTTTCCGCCGACCTATTTCTTGGAGAATACGAAGAGGAACCGTGCACCCAATTAATATGCTATGCGCAAGTTGTCAATCATGTGTTGAAAGAAGCAGAACTGCAGAGCATTAAATATACTGACCCCTTAACAGGCCTATACAACCGCACAGCACTCATCGAAGAAATCGAAAACACTGTCGACGTGGTCCTTAAGCAAGAAATACCGCAATCATTCTTGCTCATCGATATAGATCGTTTTTCTAGAAAGATTAAGAATGCCTTAAGCATCACTGACGCAGACAAACTTATTAAGAACATTGTCTTGTTTATACGAAAACACTATAATGATGAGAGTTTTATAGCTCGGGTTTCCGACCATACTTTTGCAATTATTTCAGAAAATCATGACGTCAAAGAAATTATCAATCATGCGGAGATGCTGTGCAAAAAAATATCTGAACATTTTTTCGAGGCTGATAAAAAGTCCTTACAGCTTACGCTTAGTATTGGGATATGCATCATTAATGAATCCACTAAAAACTCTCAAACACTGCTTCACCACGCCTTAAAATGCATCGAAGATTTACGTAAGATAAAAGATGGAAATGGTGTAACGCTTTACCATAGAAAAACCGAAGGCGATGAAATTCTCGCTAGCACCATAAAGAAAGCGCTGAGAAACAATGACTTAACGCCTCTATTTCAGCCCATCATTAGTTTGCGCGGAGAAGAGACTGAACGTTATGAATTATTATTGCGCATGAATATTGACGGCAAGGAAATGCTGCCATCACATTTTTTACCCGCCGCAGAAAAACTAGGCCTAGGCAAAAAGATTGATCGTTGGGTAATTTTAGAATCCATCAAACATTTACAACGCGCTAACAGAAGCACTCAACACTTTATTAACTTAACGGTAGCTAGCTTGCAAGATGACAGCTTATTACCGTGGGTGAAAGTGGCTCTCGATGCAGCAAAAGTCAGTGCAAGTTCGCTAGTTTTCCAAGTAAAAGAAGCGGATGTTATACAGCAAATCATGTCCACTAAAACTTTTGTCGCCAACGCAAAAAAAATAGGCATAGAGTTTAGCATCACTAACTTCGGTAGTGCTGCGATAGAACCATTAAAAACCTTGGAACATATTAATACAAAATATATAAAAATTAACGGCGCACTAGCGCTAGAACTACAAGAGAACCCTGACAATAGTAAAGGGCTAGAAGAACTTGTTGCACAGCTTCATGAAAGAGGAAAAATAACCACGATTCCACATATAGAGAAGGCGAGTATATTATCTAAGCTGTGGCAGCTAGGGGTACATTACATCCAAGGTAATTATTTACAGGCGCCTAGTGCTGAAATGAATTATGAATTCTCTAGTGAAGATTGATTTTATTTTAATGGGCTTCGATATTTGTAAAAACAATGATTTCATTGTTAGCTAGGGCTTCCGCTTCCTGTTATCGCTCCTTACCTACATCCATGTAGGCAAAACTATTGAGAAATACGACTCGCTGATCACTCTATATCCGCCGGATTAAAACCCATCAAGTAGAGGATGCTATCCAGCCCCAAATAACTTATGTTGAATTTTGCTGCTGCTGTCACTTTAGGTTTTGCTCTAAAGGCGACACCCATCCCGGCTAAGGCCAGCATGGGCAAGTCGTTTGCGCCATCGCCCACGGCTACGACCTGTGATAACAGCAAGCCTTCTTTCTCCGCCAGTAGTCGAAGTAATTCCGCTTTGCGCTCACCATTAACAATATTGCCGATGACCTTACCCGTCACTTTTCCATCTACAATATCTAAGGCATTAGCATAGACATAATCGATCCCTAACTTATTTTGCAAGTAACGCCCAAAATAATCGAATCCACCCGATAGAATGGCGGTCTTATAACCCCGCTTGTTCAAATTGACTAATAATTTTTCAACGCCGGGGTTAAGCTCTACACGCTCTGCTATTGATACCAAAACAGATTCATCTACACCTTCTAGCAACGCCATGCGCTGCCGAAAACTTTCATCAAACGCTATATCACCTCGCATAGCTGATTCAGTGATAGCCGCAACTTGCTCACCCGCACCTATCTCTTTCGCCAGTTCATCGATCACTTCGGCGTTAATTAATGTGGAGTCCATATCAAAACAGACTAATCGTCGGTGACGACTGTCATAGGTGTTTTCTTGGAAATGGATATCGAGCTGCAAGTCGCTTGAAAGCTGAAGTAATGTGGCACGTAATCTAGACTCACTGGCAGGTAATTGTGACGATAAAAACTCCACGACTGTAGGAAGACTATCGGCATTAACCCCATCCGTGTGACTAACTCGGTCAGACAACCACTGAACCGTCTCGAACGTTAGACCACAGGTTTTTGTGACATCATAAACTGCAGAAATATCTGTAATCGATACACTCCGTCCTATTAACAATATTCGGCAAGCAGGCTGGGCTGAACGTGTTAGATCCAGAGGCGATACGCTGTCAACCTTTACTAAACATGCGTTATCCTTTGCGTATGCTGTTATGGCTGCCGATAAATCACCAAATAAGCGGTGATAATCATTGCCATCATTATCACAAATAATGATCTCAAATAACACATGCAGAGAGTGTCGAGTTGACGTACGTGTTTGCTGTATCTCTTTGAGGCTTGCAGAATAGATTTCTGCCAACTCACCCATGGCAGCTAACAAATTAATATTTTTTGGCCCAGACAATGTTACTAGCATCATGCTATTCACGGCTTACCCTCTTCTTAGGTTGTTGTACTATTAAAACGCCGTACATTAAAATATCGACATAGCGCTTAACGGCCTTTTGGGTCGCTTGTAATGGTCTATATTATAGCGACAATTTTTACGTTAAAATACCCGTTATTAATGCACTATAATAATCGCGCGTAGAGTGCTTCTACACATGTCGTAACGAAGAAAAATCATAGGTACAATGACGAGTATGTTCATATTGAGCACATCCATAAAAAATCGGTTCGTTCAATTTTTTACGGCTCACCATCGGCCATACAGAATGGCCGCTTTAGTAACATTAGCAGCCCTTATTGGTTGGACGATAAGCTATAGCATACAGTCGAGTCATCATTCTGAAAGGCTGATCTCGGTGGTTGATCAATACGGTAAAAACATCTCGTTACTTGTGAGCGATCAACTTGCTCACAGCGTGTCACAAGCTGACTCAATTAGCACTCAGGCTACGGCACAAAACATTGCACGTAAGGCAGCGGTTTCATCCATTGTAGTTTATAACAATAACAACCAAATTTTAGCCCAAGTAAGCGGGAGAAACACACCTAAGCACAGTGCACTAAAAGAGTATACATCGCCTATTTTATCCGGTGAAAATATTATTGGCTCAACGGCTGTCGTTATTGACACCCACTCTTTTAATGCAACATCTCAGGCGGCGTCGGACCTATGGTGGGCTGCTGGCCTTATTCTGTTAAGTATTATTTTTTCAATAAAAGATATACTAACCGTTCACCGAAATAGTGATATTTCCGGCGAAACGGGTTCGAACGGCGCAAAAGTAAAAGAGGATGCAAGACGAAGAGCGGGAAGTAGCCACACAGATATTATCCCCACAGGCGTCGAAAAATCAAAAGATAATACCGATGTTATTTACGTCATCATCACCATACATAATATCGACACACTGAACAAACAGCTCAATAGTGAGCTAAGGCAACAACAAATGTTGTTGCTAGATAAAAACATCGCTCATGCCGTAAGCTTATACGGCGGAAAGATATTGGTTGTGGGCAACAACGAAATAATATTTATTTTTGAAAAGAAAAATATTGAAAATGCAATTTACAGCCTGCAGCTGCTACTCGCGCTTCATAAAAAGAACAAAAATGCGTTGATCACTATGGACGGGGTGATAATGGAGACGACAACAGAAAAAGGCCCGAGTTCTGTTTTTATACCACTTAAATTATTGGCCAACAACAAAAAACCTTACGGTTCTTACATACAGTCCAGTTTAATTGATAAATACACATTAGAAACATACTTAGAATATAAAAAGGATGCCAGCTCGTTTACAACGACCGTCAACGGCCTGCAACCTCATTATCAAAAACTACTCGATAACCAGCTAACCCACCTCTTAAATAACGAAATATAAGTCACCATATTAAGACAATAACATTAGCGCTGCTCTAAAATAAGCACGCCATTTTCAGTCCGCATATCAACACCGCTTAAAAAGCTATTACCTAGCAATATAACCGGTAAAGCATCATTCAAAGCAACGACAGCGGAAATATTATAACGAGATATTGCACCAATAGTGACTTTTTTAAGTACAACCATTCGGCCTTCCGTCACACCATTTGCGGTAGACATCTGCACTGGCTTGCCATTGCTATAGTCTACACCAAGATCTTTTGCGGTCGATACCCCCATCGAAATCGTCGTAGCACCAGTATCAATTACCACATTGACTGTTCGCCCATTGATTTGTGCTGCAACCCAATAATGTCCGCCTTCTTGGCTCGCAATACGCACCGTTTTTATTGTTGGTTGTTTATACCCTATAGAAACTTGCTTTGATAAACTAATACGTTGACGCTGCTGATTAATTTGTATGATGGCTTCTTGGCCTTCGATACCTATTAACAGGACACCCTTCTTTTTCTTACCTACTGTTAACACATGATCATTACCATCTATCGTCACCAGCGCAGATTTTTTACCAAACAAGCCTTTCAGTATGATGATCTCTGCTGCATTGGCAGCACCACTACACAAGAATAAAAAGAACATTGCGGCAGACATGATTGTTATTCTATTGATCATAGTGACATCACCATCCTTGTATTATTGGGCATTAGCTTATTAGCAACAGAAAAAACCACAAACATATCCCCGCTGCAGCACCCGCGACCACGTCATCCAACATAATACCGACACCGCCACCAATATTTTTATCTATATAAGAAATAGGCCAAGGTTTTACAATATCAAAGAAACGAAATAAAATAAAACCGACGACAAGACCGATCCAAGTAAAGCCAATAAAGACTAAAGGGATTAAGCTAATCCACAGGCCTACAAACTCGTCCCACACAATTGCAGGGTGATCGTGCACACCCAACTGCGTCGCGGAAACTTGGCAAATATAAATACCCAGTACCGCGCACACCAACGTCGTTAACAAGTAATCCCAAGCAGGCAGATACAGCATCAAAAAAAACAAAGGGATCGCCGCTAAAGTACCAAAGGTACCAGGCGCTTTAGGGACAAGACCACTTCCGAAGCCAAGAGCCAAGAGTTGCACCGGTCGAGTTAGCAAGGTAGTAAAATTAGGCAGTAAAATGTTGATAACCTTTTGGTTGTTGTGAAAGTAGAGAGTGTGTAGAGAGAGAGTAAGGTACGCCGCCTGCATAGCATTGCACGCCTTCACTTGCCGCCACAACGGAGCCAATTTCAGCGATGGATATACCCTTTTCTTTTGCTAGCGCTGCAATATCTGGGAGCGTCGCGTCGCTTACCGTAAAAAGCAACTGATAATCATCGCCACCTGCTAGCGCCCAAGTACGAACCACATCAAGGTCATATTGCTGTAAGTAATGGTGTATTGGCAATCGGTCTACGTCTATGACTAACCCTACCTCGCTAGCATCCGCAATATGTTGCGCGTCAGCTAACAAACCATCAGATATATCAATTGCCGCACGTGCAAAAGGAGCTAACGCTTTGCCCAGCTCAATTTGAGGTAGCGGTCGATAGAAGCGGGACAATAAATATTTTTTCGCCTCAGCTGAGGGATCAATGTTGTGTTGAATCGCCGCCAATGCAGCTGCTCCATCCCCAACACAACCGCTCACAAAAAGTCGGTCACCGATGTTAGCACTATCTCGTCTTAGTACTTGGTCTATTGCAACAGCGCCGTGCACTTGAATTGTTATTGTTAGTGGTCCCTGCGTGGTATCTCCACCAATAAGATCCATATCAAACTGATCGGCCAAGTCAAATAAGCCACGACTAAATTCAGCGAGCCACTCTTTATCTATTCCTGGTAAGGTTAATCCTAGAGTAAACCACAGGGGGGTAGCGCCCATCGCAGCAAGATCGCTTACCGTGGTACACATTGCCCGGGTTGCTATATGATAAGGAGTTGCAAATTCAGGAAAATGCCTACCTGCCACTAAGGTATCCATGGATACCACGAGATGCTGATTTTCAGGAATAGATAAAATAGCACAATCATCGCCAATACTTTTAACCACCGACGCGTGTTTTGCTTGACGGGTGAAATACTGTTTGATTAACTCAAATTCATTCAGAGACATTGGCCATCCAGTCCCGCACCCCAGCGTTACACCACATAAAACGTTAACGGCAAAAGTTCAATAATACTGATAAGATTTAACCTCTTTCTGCTTTCACTTCAACCGCTCGTAAACTCACGGCTAATTTATCCAACACACCATTAATGAATTTAAAGCTGTCGGTGGCGCCAAATTTTTTCGCTAACGATACAGATTCATTAATAACGACTTTATAAGGCACGTCAATTCGGTACATCAGTTCGTAGGTCGAGAGGCGCAGTAATGACAGTGTAATAGGGTCTAGTTCGGCAACGCTTCTGTCTTGCAAGTAAGGGAAATAGGTCTCATCTAACTCCGATGCTTTGGCTGGCACTTGATGTACTAACTCATGAAAATAATCTACATCCGTATGTGTCATATCATTATCTACATGAAATTCAGCTTCAATTTCATTTAAAGCAGCACCGGTCATACTCCATTGATAGAGAGCTTGCATACCAAAGTGGCGTGCTTTACGACGAGTGGCGGGGGAAACTTTCATGAATATACTCTTTAATTGTGGCAGCAAACCGCACCGCATATTTTGACACTAGCCATCACACTTTAATGGCAACACTAGCAAATATATGATAAATATAAATTTACTTCGCTGGCGGCAGGCTAGCCTTCCAACGTAATAATTCTGTCAGAGCAAACACTGCTTCAACTCCTTTATTGGCAACCGTATTATCCGAGCGTTTTTGCGCGTCGGCAATACATCTCACACCGATAACTTCGTTAATAATAGGCTTATGATATCGATCACTCACACGACCGAAGCCATCCACTACATTTTGCATCACATTATCATCGTGAGTGGTATCGCCCTTTAGCACTACACCAAATGCAATCACCGCATCTAACTCACTATCGTTTTCAAACAAACAACGTGCAGCATAGGGTAACTCTAAAGAACCTGGCAAGGTATGAGTAAAAATATTTTGCTCGTCAACGCCCGCTCTGATTAATTCAGCAACAGCACGCTCAACCATACTATTCACACAATCGGGATGCCACATCGAGGCAATAATCGCAATACGTGCTTCAGGGATAACATGGAATTCGCTTACAGGTTTAGGTAAGAATCCGGCCATAACAATATGTCTTTGAGTTGATTTTTTAACTGCACGTTTTAAAAAATGCTATTCGGGATTAGATATAACATCGACCACTTCGAGGTCAAAACCTGATAGCGCAGAGAATTTCATTGGCGCAGACATAAGGCGCATTTTCTTCACCCCCATATCACGCAAAATTTGCGCACCCGTACCGACTTGACGATAGACCGTGTCTTGAGAGACCGTTTGCTGCACACCCGTTAACATTGATTCAATACGATTTTCAATGTCGCTACTATTTTCTTCATAACATATTAACACAACAACGCCACTATCTTCTTTTTCAACTTGCACCATTGCATCGTGAAACGTCCACGATTTGAACTCGGCATCTTGTTTTTCGATGGACAGCAAATCCCTAGCGGTATCTAGTAAATGCACTCGAACTAACGTGGGTTCATCTTCACTTATTTCACCTTTAGCGAAAGCGAAGTGCATATCACCACACACAACATCACGATACGTCGATAATGAAAACTGTCCATAACGTGTTTTAACTGAACGCTGATTAATACATTCGACTGTTTTCTCGGTGACTGAACGGTAATGAATTAAGTCAGCAATCGTACCAATTTTTAAATCGTGCTGCTCTGCAAATTGCTCTAAGTCTGGTCGGCGAGCCATCGTGCCGTCTTGATTCATTATTTCGACAATCGCAGCAGCAGGTTCGTAACCAGCTAATTTTGACAAGTCACAGCCGGCTTCGGTATGCCCCGCACGGCTTAATACCCCACCAGGTCGAGCCATTAATGGAAAAATATGCCCAGGCTGAACGATGCTTTTAGGGCTAGCATTGCGCGCGACGGCAGCGCGAACCGTTTTCGCACGGTCACCCGCCGATATACCGGTGGTAACGCCTTCGGCGGCCTCGATCGATAGCGTAAAGTTAGTCGCGTATTGCTCGCGGTTGTCGTGGACCATCAACGGTAAATCAAGTAAGCGACAACGCTGCTCTGTTAATGTAAGACAGACTAGGCCACGCGCATGGGTCGCCATAAAATTAATATCTTCAGCGCGGACTTTTTCTGCCGCCATGACCAAATCGCCTTCATTTTCGCGGTCTTCGTCATCCATTAGGATGACCATTTTACCTAAACGAATATCTTCTACTAATTCTTCAATGGTATTGAGTTTCATATTATCTCTTTACAATGACTGTTGTCTAATAGGCCTCCATGGCCAACCTAACTTTATTTAACTCTGCTCAGCCTAGACCGCGTTCGGCTCGGCGGCTTTATCGCCCAGCAACAAACGCTCTAAATAACGTGCGATGACATCCACTTCCAAATTCACTTTTGTCCCTGGCTGGTATCGCCCCATGACCGTATTATTAATGGTGTGAGGAACAATATTGACGTCGAATTCGCAGCCATTCACCGAGTTAACAGTGAGACTAGTACCGTCAATCGTGATTGAGCCTTTGTGTGCAATATACTTTGCCATTGTTGTCGGCACACGCACTAGAAAACGCTCCGAACGTGCATCGGGATGACGACTAATTACTTCTCCTATTCCGTCTACATGTCCGCTCACTATATGTCCACCTAAACGACTTTCTGGTGTGAGTGCTCGCTCTAAATTAACCGTAGTATCGGGTTGCCACTCTCTAATCGTCGTCGAGTCCAATGATTCTACCGACACATCCACGCAATAGCCTGTCGCCGTTTTTTCTGTCACAGTAAGGCATACGCCATTGGTCGCTATCGAGTCGCCAAGCTGTACCGCATCCATCGGTAAGCTCGCGGTATCGATATGCAGGCGCACATCGCCACCCACTGGCTCAACCGCCACCACTTTACCAACTGCCTCTATAATTCCAGTGAACATTTTCGCATCCTTATTCTTAATAACCTGCTGTTAATAACTTATTTTGAATACCTTGGACTTATACCTTATGTCGATAACGTATTTACACACCAATTGTACATGCTGCTTAAATATACAATGGTGCGTTTGACTGTTACCGACGGTAAGCTATTCAGCTCCACGCCTATTCAATGTAGCAGTTATACGCACATCGTTACCGATCATACGATGATCGATAACGGTTAATTGTTGTTTTTCACTCATTTGGTTTAATGGCCATGCAGCTAATGGCCGCGCATCACTACCCATCAATATCGGGGCTTGATAGATGATCAGCTCGTCAATAAGTTGCCCTTGCAAAAAGCTACCTAAGAGCCGCGCTCCCGTTTCTAGCAGCACATCATTACACTCATAGCGTTCTGCAAGCACCGACAACACGCGCTCTAGATTCACCCCACTCGCTACCGCAGGTACTTTTTCAACTGTCACACCCTTAGGGTAACGCGCTAACAGCAATGTTATGTGTTCTTCACTGGCCTGCTCAGCGGCAAAAACAACCACACTTGTTTCGCGCCATTGGCGATCTATTGCGCCATCATCAACACCGTCAAATATTGCGGCATGAGCATACTCGTCTTCGGCAAGACGCAACTGACTGTCCAGCACCACTCGCAGTGGTGGACGACATAACACATCGTCAATGTTATCTAGTGTCGAGCCTTCTGCTCTTACTGTCAGGCGACTATTATCATGAATGATTGAGTCTACCCCGGTAATCACCGCACAACTCCGTGCGCGTAATCGTTGTACATCTTGGCGGGCGGCATAGCCGGTAATCCACTGACTTTCACCGTTTTTCATTGCGGTGCGTCCATCAACACTGATAGCAATCTTCGCACTGACCCGCGGTCGATCACACTGCATTCTCGTGATGAAACCTTTATTGGTCGCCTGCGCTTGATCTAGCAATAATGGCCCATCAACAACACAGCCCGCTTGACGTAATATCTCCAGGCCCCTGCCTGCCACCAGCGGATTAGGGTCTTCCATACCGTACACTACCCGAACAACACCATTGTCACTATCGGCCAATGCTAGCGCGCAGGCACCCGTGCGACCTTGGTGAGCACAGGGCTCAAGTGTCACATATGCCGTGATATCACCCGCTGGTACTGACGGTTCCTTGATGAGTTGCTGCAGTGCATGTATTTCAGCATGAGCGTCTCCCGAGCGATAATGCCAGCCTTCAGCGATAACGTGCCCTTCTTTTACCAACACACAACCCACACAGGGGTTTGGACGAGTGGTGTAGCGGCCTTTTTCGGCGAGTTGTAGCGCGCGCGACATAAACCGGTAGTCGTCAGCAGACGCGGTGAAGGATGCAGCGAAAATCATGTGCTAGCTAACCTCTGGCTTTTCTAAACGGTCTAGCTCTTCACGAAATTCATTAATATCTTTAAAACGACGATACACCGAAGCAAAACGAACATAGGCGACTTCGTCTAATTCGCGTAGTTGTTCCATCACTTTTTGGCCAATCACTAGCGCGGCAATTTCACGTTCGCCAGTACTTTGCAAATAGTGTTTGATTTGGTTGACCGAGGACTCTACCGCTTCAGCACTGACTGGACGCTTTTCTAATGCGCGGTGCAGACCGGCTCTTAACTTATTTTCATCGAAAGGTTCACGCGAGGCATCTTGTTTAATCACGCGTGGCATTAATAGCTCAGCAATCTCGTAAGTAGTGAAACGCTCATGGCAAGATAAGCATTGACGGCGACGGCGTATTTGGTCGCCATCCGCCACTAAACGCGAATCAATGACTTTGGTATCATCGGTACTACAAAAAGGGCAATGCATCACACGTCTCCCATTCAAAGGGCGACATAATACCATAGACTGCCTCTAGGAGCCTGTTCATTGCTTAAGTAAGCACTAACGGGGGAAAACACCGACAATAAACAGCATCTCCTAACTCGGCTGTCGCTGATGGATCACGACACCCGCTGGAATCGTATACTCGTTCGGCTTCTCGGATACCCACACATGTCCCGAAGGCGTAAAAACTGAGAACACATCGACACCTACAGGCTTTAACGTAAGTTTAATCATATCTGGGGCATCAGGATAAACCCGATTGCCGCAGGTTGAGCAAAAACGACAAACATTGCGATTACCACTGTCTGCTAGACGCTCCCACTCAAGCATTTCACCGTCAAACGCAATAGCCTCTGCATCCACCATGGCAGTAACACTGAACGGGCTGGTCGATAATGTTGGCACGCTTGGCAATGGCAGGCCATCACTGCCTTTGGCTGCCGATGCAATACATAAAACACCGTACGCACTGGCATGACGCACTTATTGAAACGTCATCTCTTTCATTTTAACGATGCAGCATTATTGCTAAAATAACCGCCTGTAATAACCGCCTGTAATAACAGCGATCAACACTCCACCAACCACTAACAAAAAAAGCCACCTGAAAAACAGACGGCCTTTTTATTGTCAACTACACGCTGCTTGCCACTACTTTGAATTACCGATGTATGGCTGAATAATGAATGAACTTTCAGTCACTAGTCATCAGCAGATGCGTAACAGAACAGCGTGTTAGCTCTAGGCTAGCCATACACGGGGAATTTTGCACAAACCGTCAGTACTTTTTGCTTCACCTCGGCAATGACTTTCTCAGAACTGCCATTTTCTAGCGACTCAAGTACGTCACAAATCCAATGCGTTAGCTCAATGGTCTCCGACTCACCGAAACCACGCGTAGTAATCGCGGGCGTCCCTAAACGCAAACCCGATGTCACAAACGGTGAGCGCGGGTCATTAGGCACAGAGTTTTTATTGACCGTAATATAGGCTTGGCCTAATGCAGCATCAGCATCTTTACCCGAATACTCTTTACCAATTAGATCCACTAGCATTAGATGGTTTTCAGTGCCGTTAGAAACGATTTTAATGCCGCGATCCATAAAGGTTTTCGCCATCGCTTTCGCGTTCACCACCACTTGTTTTTGGTATTCTTTAAACTCGTCGCTCATCGCCTCTTTAAAGCTAATGGCTTTTGCTGCAATTGCGTGCATCAGCGGGCCACCCTGACCACCAGGGAATACCGCCGAGTTCAGTTTTTTCTCAATGTCTGGATTGGCTTTCGCCAAAATCAAACCACCGCGAGGGCCACGTAAGGTTTTGTGTGTGGTGGTGGTGGTGACGTCCGCAATTTGCACTGGGCTAGGATAAACACCCGCAGCGACTAAACCTGCGACATGCGCCATATCGACCAGTAAGTAAGCGCCCACTTTATCGGCGATATCACGAAAACGCTGCCAGTCCATAATTTGTGAATACGCAGAAAAACCCGCGATAATCATAGTCGGCTTGTGCTCTACGGCTAAACGCTCAACCTCATCATAATCCACCTCACCGGTTTCTATGTTTAGGCCGTACTGGATCGGGTTGTACGTTTTACCCGAAAAATTCACCGAAGCACCGTGCGTTAAATGGCCACCGTGCGCTAAACTAAAACCTAAAATAGTGTCACCCGGCTTACACAACGCTTGGAATACCGCCGCATTCGCCTGAGAACCCGCATGAGGTTGCACGTTAGCGTAGTCTGCACCAAACAAGGTTTTAGCGCGCTCAATCGCGAGCACTTCCGCTTGGTCAACATACTCACAACCGCCGTAATAACGCTTGCCCGGATAACCCTCGGCATATTTATTGGTCAACTTTGAACCCTGCGCAACCATCACCATTGGGCTGGTATAGTTTTCTGAAGCGATCAGCTCAATATGCTCTTCTTGGCGACGCTCTTCGGCTTGCATAGAAGCCCATAATTCAGGATCAAAGTTTTCGATGGTTTGTGACTTATCAAACATAGGGAATAGCACCTGCAGTTGAAGTGAATAAATAAATGTACGTGAGTATAATAGGTAAATATCTATAATAGGGTAAAAAACAAACCGCATTTTACACTATGAATAGTGCAAATCCTACTGATGAAGTCGACGCTGACATTTCATCTATCGGTGTGGTTAATGGCGCAAGTAACCTCCGTCATATTCGTCCACAGATTGCGTTAATACCGGTCACTTAGGTTCATGAGCGGCCTGCTATTGATTACGCTTACATCGAATGCATCAAAAGAGATACACCCTGCCTGTGTATGCTGGGGAAGCGTTAGCATTAACGACTAACCAAGTTTGAGGCCGTGTAAACCTCAATAGCCGCACGACACAGTAGCTATCTACCAATGATACGCGGTATCCCAAAAGTCAGCTTACCTTTTTGACGCTCTAGTTGACGCTCTTACCATCAACTATCTGCCGTAAAACACCGCCATGTCGCCATGACATACTCATCCTGATAAGTGCATGCAACGTAATGGTCTATAGAAAAAAGTGTACGGGAGTACACCGCAATATATAGTGGTAATTGTACGGATATAACAAAATCCAAAAAAATATTTGCGGGCAATCAGTGGCGACATCTATTATAGGCAAACATACTGAGTATGGGCAGCCTGGCATTGGATACGACCGATGCTTATAACACCCGGCACAATAATCCCATCGGGGTGATTAACACACCCAACTTGAGCTATTGAATAGCTCGTACCGGTATCGATACTGGCATTCTTCGGTAGTATTATGGCAATTAGTGTTGTTTGGCTCAAAAGAGATTTACGTTTAACCGATCATGCACCGCTGCTGGCTGCGTCGCAAACGGGTTTGCCCGTGCTGTTGCTTTATTGCTTTGAACCGATATTATTAAATGACCCACACTATTCCGCTCGGCATTGGCGCTTTGTCAAACAGTCACTGAAGGATATTCAACAGCGAATCCCTAACAGAAGTGGTTATTGGGTAAAGGCGGATGCGCAACAGACGTTAGCTACACTGCACCGTGACTGTAACATCGCTCACCTGTTCTCTCATCAAGAAGTGGGGCTCAGCAATACCTTTGAGCGCGACATCGCTATTCAACGCTGGTGTGCCGAACAAGATATAACGTGGCATGAAGAACCTTTTGGGGCGGTAGTGAGGGGTTTACGCCACCGTGTAGACTGGGACAAAAACTGGCAAACAATAATGAGGGCGCCACAAGCCACGGTGAATATCGGTGCGATAAATTGGTTTACTGACCACACGCTTCAAAGCTTACCGTTAACGACCCGAAATGATGTAACAAATTATTCAGACATGTCACAACTTCACTACGATAGTTTGCCTTTTCAGTACGGCGGTGAAAACGCCGCAAAAGCAACGCTCCATTCGTTCTTTGAAAAACGCGGTCAAGCCTATGCCTACTCGCTTTCAAGCCCGGTATTAAGCCAAACACATTGCTCACGGCTTTCCGCCTATCTAGCGTGGGGAAATATTAGCTTACGCCAGGCATATCAGGCCGTGCTGTCTCACTGGAATACCCCTGATTGGCGTCGTAGCTTGGTCGCTCTTAGCTCTCGCCTTCACTGGCATTGCCATTTCATTCAAAAATTTGAGAGTGAATGTATAATGGAATTTCGACCGGTTAATCGAGGCTACGAAACATTGCCGCGAATCAAGGGGGAGATCGCTCAACAGCGTTTACAGGCATGGCAACAAGGCCGCACAGGAATCCCCATGGTCGATGCCTGTATGCGCAGCTTGCACCATAGCGGCTACCTTAACTTCAGAATGCGAGCAATGCTAGTGAGTTTTTTGTGCCATCACCTTGGAGTAGATTGGCGACAAGGTGTGGAGCACTTAGCTCGGTTGTTTTTAGATTTTGAACCTGGCATTCATTACAGCCAGTTTCAAATGCAAGCAGGCGTAACGGGCACCAACACTATTCGTATATATAACCCCGTTAAGCAAGGCCAAGAAAAAGATCCCGATGGCGCGTTCGTTAAACAATGGCTGCCGGAGCTGGCATGCCTACCAGAGTGTATGGTTCATACGCCCTGGCTATTAACCGACATGGAGCAGCTAATGTATGATTTCAGGCTAGGGATAGATTACCCAGAACCTATTGTCGATCTAAAAAAAAGCTACACGCAAGCCAAAGAATTGCTGTGGGAATGGCGCAACAGACCCCAAGTAAAAAAAGAAGCCAGGCGAATACTCAAACGGCATGTAAGGCCGAATTGATCCTAATAAAAACACTACATAGTGGGCAAATAGCCAACACATGTTGGGTCTACAGGAAGCCTTTGCAATAGTAAAGCCATGCCAAAACGCGTACTCATGTTAAATTGATGAAGCAAAAATACGACATTTTACGTTACCGATATTTTTTTTACCGCGCCGCAAAACCAGTCTATTGAGTGCATAGATGCATTACAGATCACCGAGATTGTGAGATACGAGACGATAAATTATCAGTTCGTTTTGTCAGTTATCACAGCACAATTACTGAAAAATCTTGCTACTGTAGCAGAACAAAAAGTCAGACTAACTGACATTACGCCCTTTACATGTAAGAAACTTTACATTTCACGGCGGCGCCTACTCCGCCATCATTTTCCAGCCGAAGGCTGCATAAGAGGGTCAAATTGACGGGCTTGTTAGCGGCTCAGTTTGGCATTGTAAATTGAATACGATAGCGCCAGTAACAAACAGATGCCCGCCGGAATAAATAAGGCATTAAATTTAAAAAAAACAAATAAATATGCGCCGAAAATTCCACCAAAAATGAAACCGATAATTATTAGTAGGAACAGTAAGGCCTTTCTTTTATCGAATCTATCGCCTCTCATTTTTGAGCCAAGCATAATTCCGAGATCAGTAAATATGCCCGTTACATGTGTTGTTCGAATAACCGCACCACTATAAGTAGTGGCTAGTGCATTCTGAAATCCGCAAGCAGCTGAAGCCAAATAATGACCGTACAATGAGTCTTTAGTTAAGAAAAAGATAGCCCCGAAAAGCAACCCCGCCTCTAAAAAAAGCAGACCGCCGTAGTTATTCCCCAATGTCAATGCGCCGCTGCGCAAATAATAACCTGAAACGGCAGCGCCAACGAGAAAACTAAATAAAATTGTAAGCAAATGAAAAACATCAATAAATGTTGAATTCACAACGCCTGTTCCAAGAAGCGAAGCGGTACCTGATAAATGTGAAATTGATTGATGCTTGAAGCCTAATAATCCAATGGAATTAATAAACCCTGCTACTAATGCAAGTATGAACGAACCATATTCTACCCAGCGGGGTAATGTTGAAATCACGGTGCTCCTGTAGGCGGCTAATGCCTTCGTCAAAAGCAATGAGGTCATACTCCATTGCTTAGTTAATTATTAAATGGCGATGTAAGTTTATGTCTCAATCAAGTCTGCCCCTATTGTTTCTAAAGGCGGGTATCAACGCGTAAGGACCCTATTTTATTACCCGCTTTAAAGATAGACTGCCCCGCTGTTACTTTCTGGAAGTCTCACCCGAGGTTCCTATATCAACCTGCTTGACAAGCTATATGGAGAGTTATGAATCAACCAAGCCACGACCGCCCGATGTTCGGCATTGGACTAATGATTATGGGCATGATGGTCATTCCAATAATGGATATTCTTGCCAAGACATTAGCCGCTCAATACCCTGTGTTACAAATTACCTGGGGAAGGTTTATATTTAATGTGATCTGGCTGATCCCGTTTTTAATATGGCGAAAAGAGAAGTGGTGGGTCGTGCCTAAACATCCGTGGATTCAGATATTTCGTGGCCTCTGCCTGCTATCATCCACGTTTTTTTTCTTTTTATCCATCAAGTCTAACCCGATTCCGAATGCACTTGCACTGCTATTTGTATCACCCTTAATCGTGACGCTACTATCGCCATTCATACTCGGTGAAACCTTCGGGCTGAGGCGTTTGCTGGCGACATTGTTTGGGTTTGCGGGGGTACTGATCGTGTTACAACCTAATAGCGATGAATTTCAGCCTAGCCTGCTGTATGCGTTAATCGCGGGTATGAGCTATGCGCTTTATATTTTAGTCACGAGGAAAGTATCTACCAGTAGTAGCCCGCTGATGACACTGTTTTATACTGCGGTGGTCGGCAGTGTCGCTATAACCCCCTGGGTGTCGCTGGTGTGGGTGCCGGTCGATAGCGAGGCGATCTTAATGTTTGCAGCCATTGGCATGATCGCCGCTACCGGTCATTTTTTGTTAATTTTATCCTGTCAATACGCTCCGGCATCTCTTGTGGCACCCTTTAATTATACCGAAATCATTGTCGCCACGATGCTCAGCTACCTGTTTTTTGATTATCTGCCGAATGCCGTAGTTTGGCTAGGCATCTCAATTATTTGCGTGAGTGGCATTTATATTTCACTGCGCGAAATCTCACAACGACGACGTAATAGACCCGCTGCGTTAAGACGTTAACGCTTGAACAGCGTTAATTATAGCGCGTCAACTAACTTGTCTGGTTTAGCGACAATTAACTTGTCAGGTTGATCCCTGCTAGTCCTTACTGCTTAACATCGTCTTTCGTCGGTAACTCTCCCCCCTGGCATTGCAGTATTTTGGCATAATGGACTAACCGGTCTATGGCGGCAACCGTCATCACCGTGTTATGAAATAGCTCATCCCAGTCTTCGAATGATTGGTTCGATGTAATGATTAAGCTGTGGCTTTCGGTGTTTCTCAAGCTAGTAGGCACTACTTTTTCAATGTTTAACCCAAGGCTTTCATTTCAATATTTTTTACTCTATCCGAGTGCAGTATTACTCCACCGATAGGCTCACAATTCCTCACTGACTGTGATCAGCGGCTTGGGTTTGCTGCTTTCGCATTTTCCATTTCCTGCTTACGTTTCGCTAAGATCTCAGCATCCTGTTAAGCGAGACGCTCAGAGGGTGTGACGAAGTTAAGCTTGCTATGCTTGTGCTCGGTGTTATACCAACCGACAACATCATCCACCCAGTCGCGGGCATCAGCGAGGCGGGCCAGCTTGGGCGATATTTCAATGTTTTAAAAAGCGCCTGTCATTATGTACGAGAATACTTAGCCACTTCAGTTTAATGACGGCCTAAAAACCCGTTAAGGCCATTAAAAAAACACTGAATAGTGTTGATTTATTCGAGGTGTTCATACATGTCCCATGCATCGTGCTTCAGGCAGATGAGGATGGCTCAAAATATATGACCGAATACCACTTCTGAGGGTCCTGCCACAGCGCTTTCATCGCAAAGCCAGCTCGCTTGGCCAAATCAATAAATTCACCCGGATGGTATTTGTAGGAGTATTCCGTATGAACGAGTTCGCCATCAGTAAATTCAAGATGCTGACCCGCGAGTGTTGCAGTGTGTGATTTTATACAGCGCAAGTGCATCTCGATACGACCGTCATTCTCATTATAAAAGGCATGGTGCGCAAAGTTCTCCACAGGAATATTGCCCTCGAGCAACTCGTTCAGGTGGTCCAGAACATTCAGGTTAAATTTCGCCGTAAGGCCCTCTCGATCGTTGTAGGCAGCATTTAAAAATGCGGGATCCTTTTTGGCGTCGACGCCAATAAGTAGTCCACCTGCCGCGCTAGCGTTGGGCACCTTAGTTTGCTGCTGCTTGCGCATAGTGCGCATAGTGCGCAGAAAACACTCTGCCGCAGCGGGATCAAAATTACCAATCGATGACCCGGGGTAGAAAAACACAGCTTGTTCGGTAGGTTCATCAAGTTCAATATTAATATCTACGGTGTGGTCTCCAACCTGCGGTATGATGCGCAGGTCTGGGTAGAGACTCTTGAGTCCGGCGGCGCTTTCCTCAAGATGCTCGGCCGAGATGTCCATGGGCATATAAATCTTGGGTTGAAGCTCCTGTAACAACCATTTCACTTTTTCGCAGGAACCGGCCCCCGGTTCAATCAGTGTGACTCCGGCTCCCATAGCCGCACACATCTCAGATCGAAACTGCTCAAAGATCTGCTGCTCAACACGCGGCACATAATAGTCATCCACTCGTGTGATCGCATCGAAAAGAGCTGAACCTTTTTTATCATAAAAATACTTGGGAGCAATTTTCTTCGGGCTTTGCGCTAAACCTGCAAGCACCTCGGCAGCAGTCGCAGCAGCGAGAAAACCATCCACCCCTTGTTCTATTGTTGATTCATCGAGTTCATCTACCACTTTTTGCTTCAAGACTACGCTCATACTTTGTAACTCTTTTTACGGATTGATTACGGAATATGTTTATTAAAATACAGTTGCTATAAATATAGCAACGCCCGACGACTTAAGCGCTGTTACCCTCTGTGAATTTAAGAAATTCGAAGAGTCAGCGATCGCGCGCGAAGCAGACTGGATTGTAGGGGCTTTCAATAAGCTCGTTGGGGCCGACGTTGGGCATAAACTTGCGCCAGTCTCCTGAGATCATCGTTGGCGAAGACACGACGCGAGCTCCGTCTTCAAAATAAGTCGTTGCTAGAACCATGCGGGACTCTGCCGTGTTATTGGCTCTAGCAGTATGAAAAGACTGCGCATGGTGAAAGCTTATCTCGCCCAATGCGAACGCAGCGTCATCCACAGCGATACCTTGCTGCGCAAAAACATCGTTGACGGCGCGGTCGTAACTCGTATCGAACCGACTGAGTTCGATAGATTCAACCAACTGATAGTTCTCCATGCCTACCGCGAACGCCAGCGGCCCCATATTCTGGGGGATAGCCTGCAGTGGAATCCATGCAGTACAGATGTTATTGCTCGCGATGGGGAAATGCTCCTTGTCATAGTGCCAAGGTGTACGTCCACATCCGGGCTCTTTGGCGAGGGCATTGTCATGGTAAAGCCGTACGCGCGAAACGCCTAGCAATGTAGCCGCGATCTCAGCGATACGCGGGCTAAGGACGAACTTTCGGAAAACGGTATTACTCAGCCACATCATTTCACCACTGCGAAAATCTAGCTGGGGATTCTCACCGAGTTCCTTGAGCAGACTCTGCTCCATTTCTAGTCGCAACAGCGCAAGCGCCCCCGGCGAGAGCACTCGCTTGAGCTTCACATAGCCATCACGATTGAACCGCGCAATAGCCATAGGATCGAGTGTATAAGGTGTGATAAGTTCCGCCTCCAGTTCGTCCAGATTTGGCATCGAGACGGGCTGATGCTCATAGGCAGAGACTGGAGCGATGTCGACAGGGCCCATCGCCGCTTCAATTTCAGAGGCGTTATCAAGCATAATCTGGTTATCCGCACTGACCATATACTCATTCCACCACTGTTGGTTGTCGCGGTCCCACTCCGTGGAAAGTTCATCGTTTTGTACTGGAGCGATTACGGACGGTTTATCATTCATTCAAGCGATTCCTGCTGATTCAGCATCATCTAATATGAGACCAGTTTCTGTGTGCGCAAAAAGGCTCATGCCTACTCGCTGTGTGAATCGGTAGTCTCCAGATTCCGGGTCGCGGCATGACGCCAGATACGTTGCCAGCGGCTCATGTGAGCGCATTTCATCAAGACTAAAAGTATCGTTAAATGCACAGCGCTGTAGATAGGCCTCGAGCAGCTCGGGCCGATCCGCAGGCACCAGCGTCGTGTACTCAATCACGCGGGTTCGAACGACCATGCCCAAATTTTCAAGCACCTTAGCGACCTGCGCACCATCGCTGTAGGGCGTACCCTGTCCGTTGCTCATAGCCGCAAGAAACTGATCGTAGAACCCGACGTAGTGACCATCACGCATACCCTGCGCAACAAAACCGAAGCCTGTCAGAGAAAGTGCGTTACACATAAGCGCAAGCGCTTGTTCAAGTTCTTCTGCTGGCACGCAGTATAGCGCATGCGTAGCCCATGCGATGTCGTAGTAGCCGGGGGTAACATTCCAATCCTGCAAGGTGCAGCAGAACTCGTCACCCACACGAAAAGGAGAAGCCAGCGCGTGCTTAGCCTCGCTCAAAGAAAACCTGCTTGGATCGAGTAAGTCGTAATTGACGGTGACGTCAGCGCCAAGATTTGCAACCTCGGCGTAGGTGAGCAGCGCCTGAGGAAACTTGCCGCTGCCACAGGCAATATCGGCCAAGCGGACCCCGCTGTTTTTATCGGCAAGAGTGCGACGAGCGAGCGCCTGAAAAGTGCCAGCCCAATCATACGCTTCGGCTAAATACCGGTAATCAACCCGTGCAAGTTCGTAGAAGGCCTCCATTTCGTCGCGCCCCTCGTCACTCCAGTGCTCACAGCTACGCGCAAAGGTATCGGGTGTTCCCGTCATTATTTCTCCAGATTGTTAGTCGTGTCTACAAAGAGAATAAGCAAAGCCGTGTTACTCCCAACAGCATCCCAGTGATCGTGCTACGATAGCACGGCAACTAGCAAATTACTTCGGCAAAATTGGATTAGGCGATCGAGCGCCCTTAGCAAGTGCGATAGATTAAAAAAACCTACCGTGCAGGTCTGTTTTAGATCGTCGGAGGCTCAACTCAACAATCAACGTGATACACAGGAAAGAAAAATCGACTATGAATATCCAAGATATTCGCCAAGAAATTGCGCTTCTCACAGACGTTACGCCACTTGAGGGAACACACTACGCAGCGTGCCTTCATACTTACGAATCGGCGAGTAATCAGCGAAAATTGATTCTTAGCTGGTTTGCCAAGCATGTGATTCCCCAGTTCTCCAAAGACAGCACGTCCCTACTGAGCGTTGGCTGTGGCGCGGGTGACCTTGATGTCAACATTCTGGCCGCCGGCAAAGCACACACGTCGACTATTTCTTATGTCGGACTGGAGCCAGATCCCCAGCAGTGCGAACGCTTTGTCGATCGAATGGGGCTCGGAAACGATAACAGCATTCATATAGAAGGGCATAACACTAGCTTTGAAGACTTTAGCGGCGACCTCCGCTTCGACTTGGTCATGATGGTGCATTCCCTCTACTACATGGATAACCCGGAACAAGCTATCGATGATGCCCTAAACCTAGTTAGTGAGGGTGGTAGGCTCGTCATTTTGATTGCCTCGAACGACACACTGAATGAGCTTTCCTCCTCGTTTTGGGCGGTGGATAGTAGTGGGCCTACTTGGTTCAGCGAAGATCTGAGCAAGCATCTGCATAACCACTCTATTGCGTTCGACTGTCAGCGTATCGAAGCGACGCTTGATATTACCTCGTGCTGCAAACCCGATTCTCAAGCGGACATCGAGAAAGGCAATCGCATTGCGGACTTCCTCGCACAAGTACCTACCGCAGAATTACCGCACCGACTTCGACAGATGATTTTTAGCTATCTTGGAGCTACGTCGCAGCGCGATGGCGACATGCTGTGGCTTTCGCACAATGTCGATGCTTTTACCATACCTGCTCGTTAAACACGCATGGTTTACGAACCAGCGCGATGGTGATAGCCCATCGATCTGAAACCACCGGTGTTTTTCAAGCTAGTGGGCACTATTTTTTTTATGTTTAACCCAAGGTTTTCATCTCAATATTTTCTACCTCATCTGGGTTCAGCATTACCACTCCGATAGGCTCACAATTCCTCACTGACTGAGACCAGCGGTTTGGGTTTGCTTGTTTCGCATTCTCCATTACCTGCTTACGTTTCGCTAAGATCTCAGCATCCTGTTGAGCATGACGCTCAGCGGATGTGACGAAGTTAAGCTTGCTATGCTTGTGCTCGGTGTTATACCAACCGACAACATCATTCACCCAGTCGCAGGCCTCAGCGAAACGGCTAAGCCCTGAGGCCGGCCAGCTTGGGCGATATTTCAATGTTTTAAAAGGCGCCTGTCATTATGTACGAGAATACTTGGCCACTTCACATTGGGGTGGTGGAGTCTGTACATCGCTTACGATGAAGGGTTCCCTTGATCATCATCAAGATACTCATACTTTGAATTATCCTCAACGGTCATTTCTGCACTCCTTTTAAAAAAAGTGTAATACGACCTCTTTAACGAACAAACTAAACCAATAGTGACGGAACCCTTTCTGCAATTTTAATGGCGGTGTCACCCAGCTCCTCAATTCGAGACTGTAACTCGGCCTGCGCAAGATTAATTCTCGAAGCTTCTTTTACAACGGTTATTAACTGGTCATATACTTCCAAATCTGTTGAATCCGGAGTGATTTTGTCAATTTCTGTTTTAGATAACCCCATTAAATTTGTCAGTTGATCTTTATACTCGCCTTCAAATGCTTCCCGATTTTCTATCATTTTTTGACGAAGCCGTTCTTTAAACTCTTTCGGTGTCATAATTACTACCTCATTTAATTATATAGTTAATGATCATTGTTCGTTAAATCTTCAAATTTTGAGACTATTTCTGCTAACTTGCTTTCTCCTTCTTTGGCGTCTAGGAGAAGTTCAGAAATCTTGTCAGAAGCTTCGCTCATTTCTTTCCCTACTTCTACTCTAATATCTTTAAGATCCAGTTTTTCAAGTATTTCATTCTGAGCATCATGGACCTTTAGCACCGAAGCCAAATGTCCTGTAACTATTGAATTGGCATAATGGATTTTTTCATATGTATTATTTACTCCTGCCAATACTGATTTATATTGATCTTTTACGGGCTTCAACTTTATTTTTCTGTATGCTTCAACCTCCTCATGAATAAGTAAGTGAAAGAATTGAATTTTCTGAAATGCATCTTTCTGTCTTTCCCCTGTTACATCTATACGGCTAGCAGACTCTATTGCAGATAGCATTTCTTGCTTTATGGCATTATCTGATAATGTTTTTTGTATTTGATATGGCAAATACACATTGTCAATAAATTGGTTTACATTACTCATTAATTTACCGTAATAAATATCAATAAGCGCTGTATGCGACTTTCGCATTTCCGCTAAATCACGACCAACAGTAGCAGACAACTCTACTGACTCTCTGGGAACCTGTGCGCAACCGACTATAGCAACACTGAGCGTTAACAATAATATTTTTATAAGATTCATTATTTTTCCATTAATTACATTTCACGTGAGTTCTTTAAATTTGTCGCCATTCTATACGTTAGTTGGTGTTCACCACGAAAAGTAGACACCGGATTAGGCGCACATTTTGTAATATATATTTTCATACGCTGCAGGGCTTATTTGCCCATTGGCAGAATGTCGTCTTACTGGATTGTAAAACAATTCAATGAATTCGAATACACTCGAATAGACTTCATTCAAATATTGATACGAATTCGCGAATAACTCTTCAACTTTCAGTCGCGAAAAGAATGATTCCATCGCAGCGTTATCCCAACAATTACCTTTTCGGCTCATACTTGGCGTTATTTTTTCGTCGTAAAGCGCTAACACGTAATCACTTGCTCGATATTGTACACCTTGATCAGAATGCAGAATTAATCCAGGCTCACATCCTCGCGTTGCAACCGCCATGTTAAAGGCATCTAGAATAAGCTTCGTGGTCATCGTATTATCAAGCGACCAGCCAACTATCTTCCGTGAAAAGAGATCCATGATAACCGCAAGAAAAACGTGACCTCCCTTGATGGAAATATAGGTAATATCTGACACCCATTTTTGATTGGGACGGCCTGCATTAAAGTCACGTTTAACAGGTTGCCTGCAACATTATTCTTTTCTACACCTGCAGGGCTATATTTAAAGTTTTTCCCATTACGAGCCTTAAGCCCCTCTTCAGACATAAGCTTTGCCACTTGATTAACGCAACATGCAACCCCGTCCTCGTTCAACTCCAGCACTAAGCGTGGCGCACCATAACGTTTCTTAAACGGGTGAAATTTCTCAATAGTGGCTACTCGAACAATCTCTCGATAGCTAGCATCAAAACTGGGCTCCCGCTCCCGCCACCTGTAGTAACCAGAACGACTCACCGCCGACCAAGCACACATCTTTTCGATCGAATGTTCGCCACGCAAAGACTCTATGTAGGCGTACCTTACCAATTTGGCTTGGAGAAGTACGCCGTCGCTTTTTTTAGGAATTCATTCTCCTCCTTAAGATCCACGAT
>JBLILH010000003.1:0-219268 GCA_047636495.1 Candidatus Endobugula sp.
TAGGATTTTAATTTGGAAAAAGGATAATTATTTATGATGAGAGTGTGGCAAAACGGTCGTAAAATCACTAAATCATACGACCATTAATTTGGGAAAAGTTACGACAGGAAAGTGGCTCGCTACAATTGCGAACTCGGTCTGAAACCCTTGGAAAATAGCATTCATCTGATTCTGCGCTAGTTGCTCAGCAGCAATATACTCATTATTTGCCTGTTCGAAAGCTGCATAAGTTCCAGGATTGGCACTATTCAGGTTTGGTCTTGGCGTATTTATGTCGAGAAAGCTAAGGAAATCATTGGCTTGACGAGCTCTGAGCTGGCCTATCGATGAGAGGTTTCTGTAAGGGGAGCCTGCGGGAAATTGATTGAGGATAAAATCAGGTATCGGCTGATCATCATACATATAGTCGCGATCGGCCCACGTCAACATAGGCATAAATGTTAACAGAAAGAGTAATGCGGCAACAAGCTTAGTAAAGTCAAACCCTGCATTTCTTATAGTCATAATCTCAGATCCATATATATTTCAAACATGATCGCTGAAATTAAAGAGGTCAAAGCCCTTTTCTTCCCCACCTACAAGCTGTAGCAAGAAAATCATTCAATATAATCGACTTCAAGGAAGAAACGTTGCCAAGAAATCCAAAACTTTATTTCACTGGCATTAAAAGGGCTTTGACCCTTTTGATTGTAGAAATTTTGATCGATAGACGAACACCAAAAAACCAATCATAGTTGTTAAATAATATTTAATCCCTCTACATTTGAGTCTACTTAATTAGCAATAGGATTATTATAAGTCCAAAGTCGCTCTAAATTAATTAACATTGAAACATCTAAAGATGTAATATTATTATTCCCAACATTCAGTGAAATCAAATTGACTAAATTAGAAACATCTAAAGCCGTTAACTGATTGTTATCAACATGCAATCTCGTTAGTAGCGTCAATGCAGAAACGTCTAGTTCTGTTAGCTGGTTACTCCATACCGTAAATTCAATAAGGTTAGATAAGTTACTTACATTTAAGTGCTGCAATTGGTTATATGTGGCATATAACCGTGTTAAATTAACCAAATTATCTACGGCTAAACTTGTCAACTGATTATAGCTAGCGTTGAGGTACTGCAAATCATCTAAGCCCGTGATGTCCAATGAGGTTAATTCATTATTACTTACCTTTATTGACGTTAACTTTTGTAAACTGGTCATATCTAATTGGGACAACAAATTATTAGCCGCATTAAATGTAATTATTTCCGTCAAGTCTGAAAAATCTATCGTCAACAGGCGATTATTTTGTGCATATACTTTTTCTAAATTCACCAACGATGAAATATCTAACTCACTCAACTGATTACTTCCTACATGTAAGGATGTTAAGTTAATTAAATTAGATACGTCTATCTCAGTTAGTTGATTATTATCTATATGCAACCGCGTTAGCTTGGTAAGGTTAGACACATCTATGAGGCTTAACCGGTTTCTCCAAGCGGTAAAGTTCACTAAGTTTACAAGGTTTGAGACATTCAACTCTAACAATTGATTATTATCAACAGAAAGGTGTCTAAGGTTGACCAAACCTGCAACATCCAGTAATGACAGCTGATTGTTACTGGCATAAATTCCTTGCAAATTCGTTAAGTCGGCAACGTTTAACGAGGTTAGTGCATTATTAGTCACACTGAGCCACGCCAAATTTTGTAGTGCCGCAAGATCTAGTTCCATTAATTGATTATTTTTTACGTACAGTCTTGTTAACTTAGTTAACGCAGATACATCTAATACCCGTATCTCATTGTCGTAAGCCCATAAATATAATAAATTAACCGCATTAGAGACATCAAGATCGACCAATTGGTTATGAGCAACATGTAAGGAAACTAGATTAACTAAGTTTGATGTATCTAATACCGACAACTGATTTTTATCTACGTGTAATCTAACTAATTGCCGTAAGTCAGATGTTTCTAATACCGACAGTTGATTACTATCGGCCAATAAAACCACCAACTTATTTAACGCGGCAACATTTAAAGTCGTCAGTTGGTTATTGCTCGCGTTTAGTTCGTCAAGTTGTATCAGTGCTGACACATCTAATTCAGACAGTAAATTATTTTGTGCATACAACTTAACAAGACTCACTAGGTCAGTCGTGTTTAAGTGGGTCAATTGATTATTAGCAATATTTAAATAGTTTAACTGCAATAATTCATCAACAGCAAGCGATGTTAACGCATTGTCACTGACATGCAATCGCGTTAAATTCACTAACAAAGACACATCTAATACTGCGATTTGATTGTTGTATGCCCACAGTTGTGTCAGCTGATGTAAGTCAGCAATATCTACTGTGGTTAAAAAGTTATTGCCTACGTGTAACGACTGTAAATCTAGTAAATGCGCCACATTCAGTTCAGATAATTGATTGTTATCAACATGTAATCTCGTGAGCTTAGTTAAATCGGTCACATCGATCTCTGTCAGCTGATTACTCCACACATCTAAAGCGGTTAACTCCACCAAGCCATCGACATTAAGCGCACTTAGCTGATTATAACCTACACTGAGTTTTTTTAATTTCAACAGCGACGACACATCTATAGCGGTGAGTAAATTATCCGTAAAATCTAAAGCCTCTAAATTACTTAGCTGTTCAATACCATCGGCCACTGCAATATTGTTATAAACACACGATAGCGCGGTAATTTCAGCGGCGTACTGCCAGCCTTCAGCCTCTGCAACTTGCTCTACACAAGCTGTTAAGTTTTCATCTGGAAAACGCAGGTCTGCCACCAAAAAGCCAAACTCGCAAGCATCGCCCAATGAGTTATTATTATCATCTAATTGATTAGGGTTCGCTAAGTGAGGGCAATTATCATTACCATCAGCAATATCATCGCCATCGGAATCAACAACAATATCAAGACCGGTCAAACTGCTCAGCGCAGCGACATTGGTTTGTCCATTGACTTTAATTTGCGAGAGATTGCTCGCAAATTGCAAGCCTTCAAGGCTCGCAATACTGAGCTCACGTAAGTCTAGACTATTTAAGGTTAGCAAGTCTGCTTGAGACAAATTACCGTAAGCACTATGCCCCAGTAATGTATTAATATATTCACGCAACGCTTCATCATGAATACTCACCCGTGGAGCGGCGCTCAAATCTAACTCCAGCACTAGCGACAATAAATGTAAGCTACTCGCCGTCGCTAACACATGCTCCCATTCACCGTTGCCCGCCTGTCGAGAAAGGAGGTTTTGGATAGACTGATCTACCCAGCCTTCCAAGCCCTGATAACGAAATAAAGCCTGTGTCACTCTTGCGACGATGTGACTATCGTTGGTGGTATCCACACCTTGTAAAAATGTCGTGGCTTGCACTAAAGCCTCTGTTATCGATGCATCTGATGCTTGCTCTAATAAAGCCATCACCACTTCGGCAGTAATCCAATAATCGCTGTCACTTGTTGTTTGCAACGACCAACCGCCATCGGCGTTTTGATTGGCTAATAAAAAATTAATAATATGATCACGTTCAGTGCCACCATTTACCGCCATCGCGGTTTGCAATGCACGTAACACCAAGGCCGTTTCTAAGGCATTAGGATAATAACCTTCACTCAAGCCCCAGCCGAGCTGTTGTGGCTCGTCACCTTGTTTATGAGTAAATTGTTGTCTAGCAAAAATAGTATCTACATCTGTTTGGAGATTATTGCCATGATCAACTAAACCTAAAATCTTACGCGACCCAGTATCAGCATTAGCCGCATTATGATTCTCTAACCAAGCAATACCGCGATAATAAGCAGGCGTTCTCTGATTAGCTGCACGTAGGGCCTCAACACTGGACGAGGTTTGCACATACGCAAAAGTATTATCATCAACGCCCCAGCCGCCATCAGTTACATTTTGCTGATTTTCTAACGCAGCAATCGCAGACTGTATAGATTGTGTTGCTTGCACAGTATCTAAGGCCATTAGAGGCATTGCCGCTAACAAACACCCCCCACATGCAACACTAATACACCATTGTTTACCCTTAGCAAGCATTCCGTTTTCCTTTAGCATTCTTTTTTCCTATAAAAATTTGTCATTATTCTAACCACATCTATTGGATAAGTTTTGACAAACCGGTTGTCATATATTACTTCGACTCAGCTTTATTATTACTAACTAAGAAACCAATGGATTTGACCCTTTGATTCTAGCATTCTCTTTTTCCTATAAAAAATTCATTACCATTCTAACCATATCTATTGGTAGGTTTTGGCGAATCAGTTACTTCATATATTACTTTTATACTTTTTTATGTTTGCCAACTAAGAAATCAATGACTCTGACCCGAATGGCACTTACTTAAGGCCTAATACCAGTAATTACAGGGCTTAGCGAACTATTCTTAACTAAGCGGTTTCACTCTATCTATCCAGACACAAGGAACAAACTCGACAAAACCAATAAGGGTAACCATTTTCAGTTTTACCTTGTCGGCTTGAAACCCCTATGTTTACTGAGTTTAGTGCCTTAAGTAAGTGCCATTGGACTCTGACCCTTTGATTTCAGACTTGACCCCTGCTTTTTCTCACGCCAATAAAAAATCACTCCGCCCCCTTAAACTTCTCTGTAATAATTCGCTTAAGATGAAGATAATCATCTTTTTTAAGTGCGGACCTAATAACAGAAAGAGCCACTCTATTTTGAAACACAATTAAATTTAACGCTTTACCTTCATGAAATTCATAAGCACTATCTAAATCGATAATTTTTTCTTTGAATAAAACGCTTGGAGAAATAAGCTTATGACCATCCAGAATTACATGGGGGTATTTTAACAAGCCAAATAAAACATACCCCATATACAACCAAAGAGAAGCCACTATTAAAATACCTAGCCAAAAATCATTAGTCGATCCCATTTTAACCGACAAATAAATTACAACTCCCCCCAAACCAACGAAGAAAAAACTAAACATATATACGTAAGTTCTAGCAACCCAGCACTTCATCACTACTACCCCTCGACTCATAGTACATTCTTCACAGTGATCCTAGCTCCCTACAATTCACCCTTAACATCATAATGAAAATTCTTTTTCTTTTCCTGCTCGATTAACCACCTTAGCCTTATTTAGAATATACTCTATTCGTCATATTTGAATTTATCCTATTTGGATAAATCACAAACCCACCTGCACTACCGCTGCGTGGAAATAACATATCGTACGCCCCATTAGCAGCTCCATCTACAGCATATTGAAATCCAAACTCCGCAACCCCTGTCGTCGTTACAGCGGATGCATAACCTAACACTTCACTACCTGTAGCTTGATATGTTGCCCTTGCAGTGCTTGCTGCCACAGCACCTTGAGCTGTTAATGCAACATTTCTACCTGCCCCAAACAAGGGTCCGAGAGTAGACGAGGCAACATTCACATAATTCTGATCTAAAAATGGTGCTGGTGTTTCTGATAATACATTAGAAGCTCCCTGAACGACAAACATGGTAGTTGGCGCCACTACAAAGGGCGTTAATGTGGAGATAGCTGTCGATGTTGCAGCGGTTGCTCCTAATGCAGTAGCAGCCGTCGCAGCCTGTGCTGATAACCATGGAGTTAGTACACCAACTGAACCCCCGATTAAAGCTCCAGTCAAAGCTCCATCCCAACCATTAGCGACATACCCAGCAATACCTCCACTGACGACACCAACAGCAGCACCTGCAGCATGGTAAGCAAAATTCACCAAGTTCCCACTAGGGTCATTCGCAATCAACGGATTATTCCCCACATAAGCATAAAAATTAATGCCCCCCCTAAACCCAATCGGGTCTTCGCTAATAAACCGCCCCAACTCAGGATCATAGTACCGTGCACGGTAATAGTATAAACCCGATGCTGTATCTAGCTCTCGGCCTGTATAGCGAAGGCTATTTTGGCTAGTACCTGTATTACTCAAGCTTTCACCAAAGGGGCCGTAGCGTAGCTGTTGCACTATGTCGCCGTTATGGTTGGTTAGCTCACTGACTGAGTTGACTTGATCGTGATAGAAGGTGCGGTTTTCTAGTTTACCTGTTGTGTTGTTTTTCTCGAAGCCGCTGATAATTTCATCGACGACTACGCCACGTAAATAACTAGCAATGAGCTGGTCATCTTGATTGTAAGTGGATTCTAGGTGCTCTGCTTCTAGATAGTATTTTTTCTCTTCATTACCGGTTTGTTCGCTGTTGGTTTGCTTGCCGGTACGATACGCGTTGGCATCGTAACTAAAGCTTAGCGTTTGATTGTTGGTGTTTTGATCATCATTCGCGGCGATGGTTTTGACTAGGCGGCGCTGGTCGTAGTCTAGCTGTAGCAAGGCTTGGTTATTGCCGTTATTTTTTTGAATTAGGCTGCCATTGGCATCATAAAATAGCTGATAACGTAGTGCGCCGGTTGGGCTATTGTCGCGTACTGTCTGTAGACGATTACCGACGCTATAGTCATAGTATTGGGTACTAGCTCCTTGGGTATTAACTGCTTGAGTTTTACTCAGGCGATTGCCTACGGCATCGTAGGTGTAGGCAAGATCGTGACTATCATTGCTGGAATCGGCACTTAATAGGCGATAACTACCGTCGTAGGTATAGTCCGTAGACTCCATAATATCGAGTCCATCGATTGCCTTATAAGCATTAACAATACGGCGAATATTACCTACACGATCGTGCTGGTATTGGCGATTGTGAATCACTTGCCCGGCCACATCGATTTGTTGCAGCTGGGTTAGCAAGCCATCTTTATCGTAGTCGTAAAGGCTGGCTGAACCGTTGGAGAGAATACGGCTTAACAAGCGCCCTGCAGGGTCGTATTGATAGCTGGCCTGAATTTGTAGCTGACCTTGCGCATTGCTAAGTGCCGCTGCCACTAAACGGTTAGTGCTATCGTAGGTAAAACGCTGAATATCGCCTTGGTAATTGGTTTTACTCAACACATTGCCTACTACATCATAGCGCCATTGTAGCGTCCGATTTTGTCGGCTATCGGTTTTACTCAGCATTCGACCGGCGACATCGTAAGTGTAGGTGTAAGTCACATCGGGATTTTGAATCGACACCAGATTACCGTAGTGATCGTATTGTAAAAGATCATCGGTGCCGTCGTGTAAATAGTCTTTGCGCACTAAGCGATTAAGTTGGTCGTAAGCAAAGTGAATGGTATGACCGTTACGATCGGTCTGGCTAATGGGGTTACCTAACTCGTCGTAAGCCATTGTTACCACGTTGTCTGCAGGTGTCTCAATGATCGGGTCTATCACAGTGATTAATCGGCCTAAGTCATTATAAACATATTGCGTCCGCTGCCCTTTAGCATCGGTAATTGAGGTCTGATTGCCTAACAGATCATAGGTGTAAGTCGTGGTTTCGTTGTTGGCATTTACGCTGCTGACCAAACGGTTAAACTCATCAAACACACTAGAGGCACTCACATTTTGGCTATTAATCGGTTGTTGGTTAGCTACCGCATTGGCATCGCTGGCTTTGAGTAAATTACCATTGCCGTCGTATTCATCAAAACGGGTGATGCGGCCTTCGGGGCTGGTGGTGCTTAGGCGACGACCGAGTGCGTCATAGGTGTAGCGGACAGCATTGTTGTTTGCGTCTGTAACCTTGACGACACGACCCGCCAAATCGTACGCGGTTTTTAGGCTATAGCCGTTTTCATTAGTGACTTGAATAGCGCGACCTTTGCTATCGTATTGGTAGTGTAGCGTATGGCCCAGACTATTTTTAGTCGTCAGTACATTACCCATTGCATCATAGGTATAGTCGACCGTTGCGCCCAATATATTGGTCGTTTTCGTTAAACGGTCTGCTACGTCATACGTATGTTCAGCCAACACACAGGTATCGTGACTCGGGTACGCGGTATCTTGAGTACACTGGGCATACCTAGGCGTGATATCTGGTGAGTTACCACTCAGTCTTATATAGCGAGCTGTTTCACGGATCACTTGACCATTGGCATCGTATTCAGTCTCTTGAATATTGCCCACAGGGTCGGTGGTGCGCACCACCCTTCCCAATGAATCATATGCGTATGTCGTGGTTAACGCGTTCGGAGCACTATTTGAACCCACCGTGCGGTATTGAGTCGAAGAGATTAAACGCCACAGAGCATCAAATGTTTGCACTTGTGTAATAGTCGTACTAACGCCACTAGCCCCCACGTTTGTAGTGAGCTGATAAGAACCGTCGGTATTGTATTGGTAGGTGTAATTTGTTATTCGTTGACGAGCAAGGTTGGTGGGATCAATATATTCAACTTGCTGCTTGCGTGTGCCGTCGGCGTTATAACGGTAATGGCTTGTCGTCACGTTGCTGTGGACAATACCATTGACGGTTGCACTGAGTATTCGCGTTAAGCGTAATTTACCTGCCACGGCTCCCTGAGCAATATTGGTTGTTTGATAGTATGCTTGTTCAACCACATTGCCGTTTTTATTTTTTGCTCGAATAATTTGATCGTGAATGCCGTAGTCGTAATCTTGCTGATAACCTAGGGCATCTTGCTCTCGGGTTACCTGCCCTTGGGTATCCGATGCTGCACCGTCTAAGCTGCGATCGCTATGGTAGGAATAATGGGTGCTATACCCTAAGGCATTGCGCTTAAGGTAACGTAGGCCATCGGCGTTATTGTCGAAGAGTAGAATACCGTTGTCGGGTTCAACCAACTTTTGTAAGGCACCATTTTGATCGTAATAATGCTCGGTGTTATAGCCACGAGGATTGGTAATGCGGGTGCGGCGACGGAATAGATCGTAAATAAGGCTTTCTCGCTGCCCTAGCTGATCAACATAATCGTAAGCCTGGCCATTTTCATAATAGCTAAAGGTCATGGTTTTTTGCTTCCCACCACGACTTTCTGGATGAATAATATCTTTTAACCAATGGGTGCCTTCTACATAGGTGTACGCCATTGAATGGCTGAGAGGGTCGGTCATTGATGTTAACTGGCCTTGATCATTGTAGGCGTATGTCCATGTACGACCACTCCAATCGGTAATGGTGTGCAAGCGCCCCGCTAAGACACCATCGCTGTGATAACTGAGTGCTAAGCCGGTACGGCCAGACAGCTCAAGGTTGTCACTGATCGCGATAAGTTGGTTTTGTGCATTGTAACTAAAGTTAAGTTGCTGGCCGTAGGCATCTTCAATGCTGACCAGCCGAGCTTGTGTGCCCGGTATACGCATATCGGCGCTCTGGCTAGGGATTTGGCTAGGAATTTGGCTATCAAAGATGTAGCTCACACCATTACGGTAGGTGATGGTGTGTAAACCAATACTAGGGCTATTAAGGCGCAACTCATCAAAGTCGGCTCTTGGCGAGGTGGGTTGAGAATTCACGTCACCATCATCGACTAAATAATTGTGTTCGCCTCCACGCTCATTAATATAGGTAATGGAGGAGGTGTTATTGTTCCCATTTTCTGGCGCTAAATCAACGCCATAGTTAGGGTACTGGCCGTAGTCGTTGGAAACGAGTTTCATATTGTACGAATGCGTCCAGCCTTGGCTAAAGGGTAGGTGATTAGGGTTAACTGAATTAACGCCTGCGCTGGTGGTTTGATTGGAATTGTAGGTACGCGTAAAGGCGTAATGCAAACCTTTGCCCGAAATGAGAATATCGGTTTCATCGTGGTACATATTGCCCGTCACGGTACTAACAGGATCAACGGTAGAGGGGGTTCTTACGATATCGTTATTGGCAATAGCGACGAGATTTTTGTCGGTAAAGACTTCGTTGTTAAAATCCACTTGGGAGACATTAAGCTCAATTTCTTCGCCGCTGCCTGTCACCGTTACTGCTTCGGTATCATTCGCTGGATCGATACCTTTACCTTCGGGAACGTAACCACCACCAGCGAATAAGCGCTGACTATTATTCTGAATGATATAACTAGAAGACACCAGATCGTTGGTGTCGGACTCGAATGTATCTTCTATATAAACAGAAAATAAATACGTGGGTCCGTGGGTAAGCGTCGAGGGGATAGTGTAGTTACGCCACGCAGTGTCGGGAGAAGAATACATGTCTGCGCGGATTTTGTTGATTAACTGAATATCATGTTCTTTTAAATCAGGAGATACTTTTTTGTAAAACACACTATCGGGGTTAAAGCCATTGTTACGATCAAAGAACGCAATGGTAGTTCCCAGCTCATTACTACTCACAAAACCATCAAAACACTGACGCCAATTAATTAACAGCTGGGTTGCCTTGGCATTATATGTTTGACCACCACAAGTTAGTGTATAAGAAGGATCGGAGGTATCAAAACTCACTCCCGCAGTAGCAATACCCCCACCGAACACTATAGATAGATTGATTTGACTAATGCCATCTGCATGCTGTGCGGTTTCACGAACAGTAAAGCGCCAAACACTATTACTGATTTTTTGGTAGCTCTCCAGAGTGAAGCCAGAAGGTGAGGTAACATTGGCTCCTATTACCGTCAAACCCGTAAAACCATTAATATCAAAAGACTTTGTTTGTAGCGCACCGTCACTGCTCGCTAAATTCAATAATTGATTTTCTATAGAATCATATAAGCTTAAATTTTGATTTAACGCTCCAGAAGTATTCACAACAAAGATCGTACTTTCAGTATCCGATGGTTCATAAGCATCCACATTACCTCGAAAGACATACATGCCCCGAGTGTCACTACCTGAATAGCTCCAATTAACGAGACGCTTACCAAAGAGTGTGTATTCGTGTTTGGTAAACCCTACAGGAGGAGTATGTGTCGCACCCATTGATAACAAGGCAGCTTCAAAGGTGTCCTCGCTCGGGGTGTTATGGATATCCAATAACTCCGCCCCATCTTTTAACGCAAATTGAATACCTCTCATGGTGGAAACCGCGTCGTAGCCTGTTAGTTCTTGCCACACTTCATGCTCTAGTGCGGAGGCCGTATGCCCTAAAAACTTAAAGGTACTATTAGAGTAGGCTTCTTCTTTATCGGCTTCCCAACTGCCATTAAGACGAATGCCTTTAAGATCGATTAACAAGCCTCCCGGCAATAGAGCAAACGGCGTCGAGCCAACTGTTTCCACTTCATAAGTGGTACTCACTATCCCGACAAATGCTGAGATCGGGGATACTACATTTTTAAGACGACTGTAACGTTTACTGCTATCTCTTAGGCGAGCGTAATAATGTGCTTGAGCAGTATAAAGCAGCCCCCCCGTTAGCTTATCTTGCACAAGCTGATCATCAAGTAACAACCTGTCCCATTCGTCAATAATACCGTTTTTATTATTATCAACATACACATCGCTTTGAGTATTGGTCAGCAAAGCATGTTCTGCGCTGTCATTAAGCAGTTTCTGATAAGCTCGATGTACTTGGCTCCAATTAGATGTTTCTCCGCCTGTTGCGACCAAATAATAGCCGCCTACCACCAGATTTTCATAATCAACTGATATCGGCTCAACATTCGGTGGGCCATCAATAGAGATATTGACGTTAAACCGAGAACCCAATCCAAATTGCTCTGGCCCAGCCCCACAATCAATGGATAAGTGTGCTTGAATACCCGTGCCGATTTGTTGGCCATCAAGACGAAAGGAAAGTCGTGTTGCACCATTGATATTACCCCAGTTAATGGTTAATTTTTTGGTGCTCAATTCAGCAGCGGTCGAGTTAGCGACAAAAGAAATAGGCAGGTCAATACATACATAACCATTTGCAATCGGAATAATGGTTACGTTAACCTTTTTTTGCCACTTAACACTTTCATCATCGCTATTGTCGTGATCCACAATAGAATTATATTTACGCTGATTCCCCACTACTTTGTATGGAAGCGATGACGGTAACAAGCCTAACGCTTCAACAATAACCTCACCCGAATCAATGACATCTTCTAAGGTCACTCCTGGGTGATTCTCTCGAAGATAAGCTAATGCTTGTTCTTCAAAAATTTCCAATGGGCTTTTATCTCTTAACGCTTGATTGCTTTCTGCATGATAATAAGCAGAATAATCGAAATTCACCTCTGCCAATAAATTACGGTAATACGCTTTACCACCTTCTTTTGTATCCGAACTGAATTGACGACGCTTAAAGGAAGGATCTACCGCAAGCCATTGGCAACCATTGCCCACCTGAGCGCAGGTTTGCTGATCGCTTTGGGTGCCTCGATAATTGGAAAAATTTACTAGAGCTTCTACCCATACATGCTCTACGACAACAGCGGCAGGGTCTGAGTCATCAATAACATTGATGCCCTGGTCCTTAAGTATGGCAATAGCTAACGCAGGGTTGGCGATATTCGTCCAGTTCGCTATTTCTTCTGCGCTCAGTTGGATTTCACCCACCACATAACGAGAATGAATGCCGACTGCACGGTAAAGCGCAATGAGCGTTGTCGCTAAATCAACATCATTGCCAGCAAGCCCCAAGAGCGTATTTACAGAGCTACTTCTTGAACCGTGATAAACCGAGTATTCCGTGTTGTTACGTAGGTATTCGTAAATAGCGACTGCATTATTTAATGCTTGCGCTTTTTCTTGCAATTGCGCAGCTTCACCAGAGACAAATAAAATTTCCGATGTTTCGCACAGCGTGGGCGTATCGTCCAGCGTTAAACACGTTGCAGAAACAAGCGCCGACTGACACAAAAATCCACATAAAATCGCGCTCTTGATCAATTTTTTTACATCAAACATACATCAAAATTCCTTATTGATAATCACTTTAGTCGTGATGTTTTGTGATAGACGTTAGCGTCGGTTCTGGCTTGACGGGGACGTAAGGCTTGGGCGCGAGCTTTTGTTGCATTGCCATGACTTTGTTACGTTTGTCATTGCCCTCGGCAGACTGGATGTCTGCCAGCTCATCCATCATTGCGGATAATTTATCGACTATCGCTTGTTTTTGCGGGTCTGCATCTTGCCAAACTTTCCATATGGGAGGTAATTCGTCCTCCACTTTTTCGCTACGGTCTTTTATCTTTTCGTGAATAGCTAAAAGCTGTTGCTGAACATATTGGTTAACTTCTGCATCTGACTCACCCGCACTACTTGATAACAACCTATCTTTGCTGCTGACACTCAAGGTATTTAAGGCTTGATCGATATAATCATTGACGTTTTTCCAAAAGCTACTTAGGAACGACTCATTATCAAGTACCAGCTGGATTTCATTCGATACGGGCTGATTGGACGATAGCTCTAGACGCGGCTTATCTAATTTTAGCTGAATATCTTTTAATGCAGCCTCAACTTGCTTTATATCCTCAAGGATAGGCTGTACTTCCGCTCGCAACTGGCGTTTTTTTTGCCCTCTAACATGCAATAGCGCTTGAGAAATGGCCTGAACATTTTTTAGCTCTTCTGCACTGAAAGTGGGATCAGTAGGCGTTTGCGGAGGGTTTACTGTTTGAGAGAATACGGGATAACTAATAACGACAAAACATGTAAGAACTATTATTTTTTTAATCATAACTTCCCTGCTTGAAAATTTAAGTGCAATTTTGACGGCGCAATATTATACAGCCAAAATATAGGCGTCAAGCAGCAAATTTAAGGAGTGTGTTCATGTTCACAAAAAAAATTCAAAACGCGCCTGCATTGTGCTTAATGAATATTAATGGGCACTCACAGCATTTTATTTACAATCTTCCAATGTAACGCTTTCTGTCTAGCACAGGTAAGACCTCACGGATAAAGATGAAGAGTGGGCGCCCTTCAATATTCACTTAATCTTTTGGCTGTGCGGGAAGCTCTTTAAGATTAGTGTTCAAGCAAACGTGCGGGGTCTTGCTTTGAGGCGATCAAGCGTAAAACCCATAATTCCTCACCATCAATCGCGTAAGCAATTATATAGGGTGTCTTTCTAACGACCCATTCCTGAGTATTAACGATTCGACCTACGTGCCCTATACTCGGGGTAAATAATAAAAGCTCTGTCGCATCAGCGACACTCTGAGCAACGCGCTGGACACCTATCGGGTTTTCTTCAGCAATATAGACTATCGCCTCTTCAAACTGCTGTAAGGCTTTATCAGTCCACTTGAGTTGCAATATTAACACCCCACTTTGCAAAGGTAGAGATGAGCTTATTATCACTCACAAACTCACCTCGACGCGCTTCATTTAATCCATCTTCAATTTCTTGACGGGTATATGCTTCATACACCACATCCTTCCATGTTGCGCCTTCGGGCAATTGGTCGGCAATGTTATGAAGGGATTTTTTAACACTACTGACTGCTGGCTGTTGCATAATCTTTACCTCGTTTATTTCTCCCGCAAGCATATCAATTTTCTTCCTGTGATGCCATTTTCGCGGGGTACGTCGCCGTATGAAATTAAAGGGGTCAAAGCCCTTTTCTTCCCCTTGCTCTGTGCTTGTTGATAGCGGTAGCCGCACTTGCCTCGGTTACGTTTGAGTTCGCGGCTAATCGCCGATTGACTTACTCCAACAGCATCTGCAATCTTTTGTTGTGATAAATCGGTGTTATTGAATGCATAAATTTGGCATCGTTGTTCATAGGTTAGCTGTACGTAGGTTTTCATCGCTGCATCTCTTGGCGGAGAAAAAACGATTAGCCTACATGCAGCTGACCGCTTTTTCTACCCATTCAAGCCATGCACTTATTGGTTGAATCCAAGGTGCAATATAATCGACTTCAAGGAAGAAACGATGCCAAGAAATCCAAAACTTTATTTCACTGGCATTAAAAGGGCTTTGCCCCCTTTAAGAGATCATTCTTTTTTGTAGTGCCTGTCCTTACAGATTTTTGTTTCTCCATTTTAAGCTGCTGTATCTCACGCTCTAGGGCTGATATTTTACGCCTTTCTTCTGAGATGGGAGCACCTTGGGTTTTTTCTCCGTTACGCTCTTTACGGAGATCGCGCGCCCATTTATCGACTGTAGATTTCCCCACGCTCATAGCTTCTGCTGCTCCCCTGATGGAATAACCCTTGTCAACAACAAGCTCTGCAACTTCTTGCCTAAATTCTGGTTTAAAATGCTTTGTTATAATGCTACCTTCGTTAATGCCCTTGGCGCGCACCACCTAACCCACAAAACCAGTCTTAAAATAAAAACAACAGAGAAAGAAAGAATAAAATCAGTTATTCTTTTTTGTAGCGCCTGTCCTTACAGATTGACAGGCTTACAGATTGACATGCAACAGAAATAAGAATTAATATTATTGCTATAAATTTATACGTTTTTAACTTCTTTATTGGTAGAGTTGTTTTAAGTGGCATGAGAATTATTACAATCGTTTTAATTTAGACTCTGCTTCAAGTAACATTCTATCAAATGAGCCGAAAACGGTTTGATTTTTTTTCACCCATTAGGCTCAATTAAAAGCTCAACACGTCGGTTTTCTGCACGTCCGGTGTCAGTGGCATTGCTTGCAATCGGCCGCGACTCCCCGTATCCAAACACCACCAAACGGTCAACACTGACTTCTTGGCTTTTTAGATAATCACTAACGCTGTTTGCCCGCCTAATAGAAAGTTTTTGATTATAGGTGGCTTTACCAGATGAATCTGTATGCCCAGCAATCTGTAAACGCGTTTCATTAAATTCGTTTAATATTTTAACTACAGAATTAAGTGTTCCATAAATCGATGAGTTTAAAATAGCTTGATCGACTCTAAACGTAATATTATTTGGCATAACTAGACGCAAATTATCCCCCTCTCTTATAACTTGAACACCAGAGCCAACCAATTCAGCGCGCAAAATTCTCTCTTGATTATCCATGTAGGCACCAACACCGGCTCCTGCCAGCCCACATACAGCAGCGGAATTACGTGCGCGCTTACTGTTCTTTCTTGATCCAATCGCTGCACAAACAACAGCTCCAATTGCGCCATAGGTTGTGGCTCTATTTACTTTACTTTCTCCTGTATAAGCATCCTGAGTCGTGCAACCTGCCAACACTCCAATTGTTGTAACTACTGCGATGATAGATCTACTAATAATCATAATAATTTCCTATTTTAAGTTGTTGTGATTGATTTCCAAACATTCCAATTAACTTTCAATTAACTTTAAATTCTGCTTATAACTAACCCAGGCTTTCTAAAAATCTTGTTAAATCAATATCTTCGTTAATCCCATTTCAGGGATTTTGATGGTTTTACTCCAATCATTTACACCGACTATCATTTGGCCGCCAGCCATTGCGAATAATTAAAGGGGGCAAAGCCCTTTCTTCCCCACCTACAAGCTGTGGTAGGATAATCATTCAACATAATCGACCTCAAGAAAGAAACGATGCCAAGAAGTCCAAAACTTTATTTCACTGGCATTAAAAGGGCTTTGACCCCTTTAATTACCTCATTTCCTTGCAGGGGGCTTTCCAGGATTATCTGGGTCAAAACCTAGGTTAATATTATCTACATTAAACCCTGGGGGCGCCCAAAAGAAGCATACCGGACAGTACCCGCCGTGTTCATTTACACTAAGTGACATGGGGTTTGTAATTAATCCGCCATACATATTCGATCTCTTTACTCTCATATCCCCAGGCTTATGAGACCAAGTACCGTCATTGTCTTGTCGGTAAAAGTGATAATCATGTCGATTCAGTACAAAGAAAATAGGGTATCCACCTTCAATTGGCATTAAACTTAAACCATCCGAAACAAGGCCAGAAAGAACATTATTTAATTCAAATGTGCCATCATTATTAAAAGTGGCGTCTCCAACACCACTATAATCCCCAGGAGTACTTTGCGCTCGACCCCTGCACGCTGGCCCAGTAGCATGACCATAACAATTGGGGCCGCTTTTGCCAGCATAAGAAGGGTTGCTAGCCCAGCTTGCCAAAGGATCACCCGACACCCTATTTTCGATGAAGCGTCCTGTATTTATAACGAATTCTATTGCTTGATCTATAGCGGGGTAAAATGCATACCCGCCAAGTGAATTGACCAATCGCCTTAATGCATTTACAGATGCAAGGTTATTCCGAATATCAGCAAAATCAAATCCTTCTTGTGCTCGCATAATTGCGAACTCGGTCTGAAACCCTTGGAAAATAGCATTCATCTGATTCTGCGCTAGTTGCTCAGCAGCAATATACTCATTATTTGCCTGTTCGAAAGCTGCATAAGTTCCAGGATTGGCACTATTCAGGTTTGGTCTTGGCGTATTTATGTCGAGAAAGCTAAGGAAATCATTGGCTTGACGAGCTCTGAGCTGGCCTATCGATGAGAGGTTTCTGTAAGGGGAGCCTGCGGGAAATTGATTGAGGATAAAATCAGGTATCGGCTGATCATCATACATATAGTCGCGATCGGCCCACGTCAACATAGGTATAGATGTTAACAGAAAGAGCAATGCTGCGACAAGCTGAGTAAAGTCAAACCCTGCATTTCTTATAGTCATAATCTCAGATACATATGTATATGTTTAAATTAAAGGAAATTAAAGGAAATTAAAGGGGTCAAAGCCCTTTTCTTCCCCACTTACAAGCTGTGGTAAGAAAATCATTCAATATAATCGACTTCAAGGAAGAAACGATGCCAAGAAATCCAAAACTTTATTTCACTTGCCTTAAAAGGGCTTTGACCCGAATGGCACTTACTTAAGGCACTAAACTCAGTAAAAATAGGGGTTTCAAGCCTACAAGGTAAAACTGAAAATGGTTACCCTTATTGGTTTTGTCGAGTTTCTTCCTTGTATCTGGATAGGTAGAGTGAAACCGCTTAGTTAAGGATAGTTCGCTAATCACTATAATCACTGGCATTAGGCCTTAAGTAAGTGCCATTCGGCTTTGCCCCCTTTAATTTCAATCCTAAATTTGGGATTGCTGATAGTTTTGCAAACCAATTTTATTGATTAAGCCGAGCTGTTGCTCCAACCAATGTGCATGATCATTTTCAGTATCGTCTAGCTGTTTTGCTAGCATGTCACGGGTAACGTAATCGCTCTCTTCCTCACAAACTGCGATCGCTGCTCTTAGTCGGCCGGCTGTTTTATACTCCCAATCCAGATCACATTGCAGCATTTCTGGAACCGTGCTGCCAACATTCATCTGCTCTTGCTGATTGAGATTAGGGGTTGCTTCTAAAAAAAGAATACGCTTTATCATTTGATCAGCGTGTCCAGTTTCATCTTCCATTTCATGGTTAAGACGCTCATAAAGCTTATTCAGCCCCCAATCCTCATACATTCTTGAATGGATAAAATACTGATCACGGGCAGCAAGCTCGCCTGCCAAAAGACCTTTCAACGCATCAATTACTTTCTGACTACCTTTCATTAGTCTTCTCCGATCATGGTTTGTAAATAATTTTTAATGCCTGAGTTGTCAATTAACCACTGCTGAGTTTCCAGCCAATCGAGATTCTCCTCTTCTTCTTCAAGAATCTCTTGGAGTGCATCACGAGACACAAAGTCTTGCGCTTCTTCACACGTTTTGATTGCTTCTCGCAGCTGTAAAATCACTTCGCCTGTCATGCGCATGTCATTGCTAATGATCTCCGGCACGTTTTCGCCGATATATAACTTGCCGAGGTCTTGCAGATTAGGCAGCCCTTCCAAGAATAAAATACGCCCAATGATTTCATCGGCTTTTTTCATGGCATTGATGGATCGTTTGTAGGCGTTTTTGTTTAGATTTTCCAGTCCCCAGTTCTTACATATCCGCGCATGTAAAAAATACTGGTTGATAGAGGTGAGCTGCAATTTTAGCGCCGAGTTGAGCGCCTGATTAATTTCCGGTTTACCTTTCATGCTATTGATTCCTATTAAGATTAAATCATCTTGTCTCATTATCTGTAAGCATAAAACATTGACATGTTTCAAGCAAATAAATGGTGATAAATTTTTTAGTTTTAAGATTTTTTTAACCATAAATCAGTTAATGATAATCATTGACAATTATATGCAATCACAGACAATAATGATGACCATTCATTCGAGAAATAGGAATAATTATCACGTACGTTTGCATTTGTGATGCCGTCACTGACCGGATAATAAAAACAGCATTACAAGAATATCATGGAACTTTTGAAAAAATAAAGCAGCGGTTAATTGTGGCGACTTGCTGTGGAAATGCGAAGAACGTCATTTTTTAATAAAAAATGATAAGCGTAAAGCCATAATTAGTATCTCACTCATACCGTTTCATCCTGCCTATGGCTTAACAAGTTTGTAGTAAGAAGCACGCAGAATAATGGGCATGCAGTTCGCCGAGATAAATCGGCAGAAGATTTAAGGTTGACGCCCTTTATCCAGTAAAGGCTGTAATAGGGAGTAGACCAAATACTGTTTAATGACGCATTACCTGATTTTGCCAAATAGTTTTTTCGGTACGCTGAGTAGATACTAATGTTTAAATTTTTTAAGAAAACACTTGAGCCAAGACTATTTTTTCAGGACTTGCTGTGTTTTATTTCACAGATAGAATTCCTATAATATGATTAATAAATATATCTCAAGCCCTTTTAATAGTTTGCATCGCTGGTGCAGTTAGTGAGTTGCTAACGGCACTCGAACTCATGCCATAGAACAAAAATAGGCATCGGTAGCTGCATCCTAACAAATGAATGCCTGTCATTGATTTAAAGACTCAATAATGTGGCTAGCTTGATGAGATTTTTGATATTTTTCATTTATATCATTACAATCACTCGCTATTTCTGGTGTGCCAGAAAACACAATATAAGCATCTTCAAATTGGTTCATATGCATATTGCGCTGCTCTCTCGCCCAACACTTTTCAGTCGATTTTGCCATAAACCTTAATTTTAGGGGCAGAGTCCTATACCGATACGAAATCTTGGACATATCACCATGAACACGCTGCGCCGAAGCAAAATCAAAAGCAAGCCTAACACCAAAGGCCTACACCCGAGGAATCTCCACAAACAGGGTTATGACTTTGTATCTTTGATACAAGGCTACCCGTCACTATCGCCGCATGTTGAAACAAACGCTCACGGCAACCTCTCTATAGCATTTGATGACCCATCGGCCGTAAAAGCGCTAAATACCGCACTATTAAAATGCTACTACCACATTAACGACTGGGATATTCCGGAAGGGGCTCTTTGTCCGCCCATTCCCGGTAGAGTCGACTACATTCATTACATAGCTGAATTGCTTGGATGTAACGAGTTAACGACTGAACAGACTGTTATTTCTCCCAAAGTCACCTTACTCGATATAGGCACGGGAGCTAATGGTATATACCCGCTATTAGCGTGTAAAGTATACGGCTGGCATTGTGTGGGCAGTGATATTAATACACAATCGCTCGACAATGTTAGTTCAATTATTGCTCGCAACCCTTCTCTCAAAGACTACTTTACACTGCGCAGGCAACACGATAACAATCACATTTTTGACGGCATTATTCAAGCGGGGGAATACTTTGATGTCAGCGTATGCAATCCCCCTTTCCATGCGTCTCAAGATGAGGCATTCAAAAGCAACCGGCGTAAATTCAACAACCTTACTCGTCATCGCAAACAACAGTCGACGACGGGGTTTAATAACAACACCCATCACAAATCAATATCCGCCCCTTCCACACTCAATTTTGGTGGTCTAGAAGCAGAGCTTTGGTGCAAGGGTGGTGAACGAGTGTTCCTTAAAAAATTAATAAAAGAAAGCCAGGCATTTTCAAATCAATGCCGCTGGTTTACTAGCCTGATTTCAAAAAATGACAATGTGAAGCCTGCAAAAAAATGGCTGGATAAACTGGGTGCCTCGGAGGTACGAGAAATAAAAATGGCACAGGGGAATAAGATGACACGCATATTGGCTTGGACATTTATTTAAAAGGTTGTATAAGTGGGGATAGATACAACTTTTAATCACGATGGACGGCCTAAAGGTTTTTTTCCTCGTAATGAAGTGACAATCTGCTTATATTTCACAGCGGTCTCTTCTGACTCTTCAGACTCTTCAAACGAATGACCGCCAACAGCTCTGACTATAGATCTGCTTTGATTATGTCGATAAGTTGTTCACGTATAAAATATCTAAATCACCCTCGTCGTTATGATACTGTAGTTTCACCCCTTTCCCAGACTCCACGCATTATGAGCCAGGCTTTCATATTACGAGACTACCAAACTCGCGCTGTTGAGGCGGCGGTAGAGCACTTCCGTCGTGGCGATGATCCGGCGGTGATTGTATTGCCTACCGGTGCAGGTAAAAGCTTAGTGATTGCTGAGTTAAGTCGACTGGCAAAGGGGCGCGTCATTTGCCTTGCGCATGTCAAAGAGTTAGTTGAGCAAAATCACGCTAAGTTTCTTGCTACGGGTTCAGCAGCGGGTATTTTTTCGGCAGGACTCAGCCAAAAAAACAGCAGCGCAAAAACGGTCTTTGCGAGTATTCAGTCCCTTTCGGCGAACCTAGACTCTTTTCAAACCCCTGCCAGCCTAATTATTATTGACGAATGCCATCGAGTGGGCATAGACGACAGCGGTCAATACTATAAAGCGCTGGCGCATTTTCGCACGCTTAATCCTACCGTAAAAATTCTTGGCTTAACCGCTACACCTTATCGATTAGGCAGCGGCTGGATTTATCAGCATCATTACCATGGTTATACACGACCCTGCACTACCTCTTTTTTTAAACAATGTATCTTCGAACTGCCACTCCAGCACATGGTGAAAAACAACTATTTAACGCCGCCCATTCATTATGATGCTGCGATTGCGCACTATGATTTTAGTTTGTTGACGGAAAGCGTAGACGGCGAACACAGCACCGATGATATCGCCTTAAATGAACTCATCCACAAGTACCCACGGGTAACAAAGGCGGTCACCGAGCAAATTATTCAGCTTAGTCAAGACCGTCAAGGCGTGATGATTTTTGCTGCGACCATAGATCACGCACAAGAAATTACCGGTTATTTGCCTAATGACCAAGCTGTCTTGATCACCGGCACGACAAAAATAACCCAACGTGACGCGCTAATAGCCGCGTTTAAAGCCAAAAAAATTAAGTACCTGGTGAACGTGTCGGTATTGACAACGGGCTTTGATGCGCCGCACGTGGATGTTATTGCCATTTTGCGTCCCACTCAATCCATCAGTTTATTTCAACAAATGGTAGGTCGTGGCTTGCGCCTGAGCCCGGGGAAAAAGGATTGCTTGGTATTGGATTATACCAATAATGGTTACAATATTTTTCAACCCGAAATTGGCGAAAAAAAACCCACAGAAGATTCCGTTGCGGTTCAAATCCATTGCCCTGAATGCGCTTTTGCGAATGCATTTTGGGGGAGAAAAGACGCAGCAGGTAATATTCTTGAGCATTTTGGGCGTCGCTGTCATGGCTTGATTAACACCCCCGAAGGCCCAGACGTAGAGGGGCAATGCACTTACCGTTTTCGCTTCAAACACTGTCCTTATTGCCACCAAGAAAACGATATTGCCGCTAGACAATGCCAGCAGTGCTCAGAGAAATTAATTGACCCCGATGATTTATTAAGAAGTGCGTTAAATTTAAAAAACAATAAAGTACTGCGTTGCTCTGCCATTACGCCTGAGATTATCTGGGCGGACAAGTGTTTACGCGTCACCTACCACGACGAAGACGGCCTCACGTTAGTGGAAATCTTCCGCTTTAATGATAAAAATTCGAGACAAGCCTTTAACGATTTATTTTCACGAAGAATAGCTAACGGCAGTCAATCGATTCAATTCAACTCACTTGACGAGGTGGAGGGGTTTTTACCTTACCTACCTGCACCTGACTTTGTTATAGCCAAAAAGCAAAAGCAGTACTGGCGAGTGACCGAACGGTTATTTGATTACCTAGGTCCTTACCGAAAAGCGAATGAGCTTAGTTAATCACACCAAACACTCTTAACACTGACTAACATCCCTTACCCCCTTACCAGGACAGGCACTCTTCAAGCAAACAACAAGAAACACGAACTCAATACCTTGGTCAGTCTTACGTCGTTAACAAACAGACTTTATAGCTACGCATGTCTCGCTAGAATATTATCCATCTCTGACAGTGCAGAAGTTCGTTCTTCAGTTCCTTCGTCGGTGAGACTTATGCGCAAACAATTACCGTACTTGTGTTGCGCAGCAAATAGCGCCCCCGGGGTTATGGTAATACCCTTTTCCTTGGCTTGGCGATACAGCTCAGTGGTGCTTACTCACGGAGGTAGCTCAAGCCATAATGTCAGACCACCCGCCGGCCGAGTCCAGTTTAATACGCTCGGTATTAATGTCGGAATAACGTGTTGACGTTCTCGACACTGTGTTGACAACGGTAAGCGTTTCTTTCACAGAAACAAGGACAACAAGGACAGGGACTCTTAAAATAGAATGAGTGAGAGTCGCATGATTGGCCGAATAATTTTTCGTGATGTAATCATCTTATCAAGAAGTGAATGAGTTAACGTTCGCTATAAATTAAAAGACAAGAAAAACACCTTAACTTATACTATGGCACTGAACGATGCAAAAACATTCACTGGCGAAAACAAAACTCACACCACAAAAAAAGTTCTTACTCAACTTATATAAGCGGCGCGTAATGTATACAAAAAATGTTGCGTGGCGCCTAGCATTGATCCGCTTAGCGACCGTTATGGTTCGCTATATAAGCTATGCAAAAAAAACGATGGATTACTTGATTAAATACAAGAGCATTCGACAAGACTGTCATATGCTCTTGAAAAACGCCAAAGTCATCAACTGATTTTAGCGCCGCTTAATTTTAATGGTGAACGCTTGCTCTACGACATTGATACGGCTATGAAAACATAGGTAGCTCAAGCGCCTATAAAACTTGATAAACGGTGATATAATAAAGGTGCGCTATGATTGATGAGTTTTTTCATGTGCGACGCTATATTGCCGAGCATTATGAAAAGACTGATGCGCTGGTGGCGGAGTTCGACCTGGCCTCGTTTGACTTGATAAAATTACAAATTAAATTCATTCACCGTTAGCGGATAGCTGCTGGATAACTACTGGAGAGTTAATACAGTTTTTTGGATTGGTGAGAAGGTGAAGGTGCTATGAACTATTCACATGTCAAAGCGGGGGAAGCCAAATGACACCCCCATATTTTTTTGATGCCTTAAAAAGAATTCAGTACCACGCCAGCATGAGGATGGATCGCATCGCCATCAACCACTCCCGCATCAATCATTTTACCAAAGACCATTTTTATGGTGTCCTCTGCGGCATCCATTGTGGCTTGATCTGGGTATCTCGCAAGAACAACGCCTTTACCGTTACCGTATGAAACCATATCGATAGAGTCTGCGCCGACGCCTTCGAGTTCACTTCGAAGACTTTCTGCAATGGTTCCTGCCTGATCCATATCTGATGCTGCGAAACGTGTGATCGTGTAAACTGCCATTGTATATTCCTATATATTAAGTGTATTTGATATTACTGCCAGCCATATTGGGAGGCGGTTAACATGGTTATGCCTAACGACTATACTCGACATACGCCTTAAAAACATACCCACGGACAGCGTCTGTTCATGCGGCAATGCTAGTCATTGTACGATATTTCATGGTGCGGCGCATATTCGCCCATAAGTATTCGTGCGCGGGTATTTCAAGGTAAACTAGCCCTACATCGTAAAAGAGCACACCGTTATGGATCTACAGTCTTTAATCAAAAAGTCGCGCTATATTGGTCGAGAAGTATTTGGCTTCGCCCGCAACCTAGGCTTAGAGTTTATCGATAAGGGCTGCCAAAAGAACGCTGCAGCGTTAACCTACATGACATTGTTTGCCTTAGTGCCCTTGCTGACGGTGACGTTTTCGATGTTTTCGGTGATACCGGCCTTTAATGGGGTTGCCGACCAGTTACAAGGTGTCATTTTTGACAATTTTGTGCCCGAAACCGGTGAAGAGGTAAAAGGTTACCTTTCGGATTTTTCTACCCAGGCACGCAACCTAACCGGCATTGGTGTGGGCATGTTGGTAGTCACAGCGTATTTGATGCTCACCAACATTGAAAAAGCGTTTAATGCCATATGGGGCGTAAAGCAGGCGCGCAAAGGTTTGTCGAGCTTTTTGTTGTACTGGGCGGTATTGAGTCTTGGTCCCTTCTTGCTCGGCGCAGGTCTGTTGGTGAGTACTTATTTGTTGTCGCTGCGCTTAGTGGTACAGGAGTATGATCAACTCGGCGTCACTCCTCTATTATTTCAAATCATCCCCTTGCTGATGACTATGATGGCTTTCACGCTGCTATTTGCGGCGGTGCCCAATTGCCGGGTGCCGATGCGCTTCGCATTTTTCGGCGGTTTTGCTACAGCCATCTGTTTTGAGTTACTGAAGGCGGGCTTTAGTGCAGCGGTATCCAATACAGACTTTAAGCTTATTTACGGCGCATTTGCGATCGTGCCATTGTTTTTATTGTGGGCTAATTTACTGTGGACAATCGTGTTGGCTGGCGCGTTGTTTGTGCGTACCTTATCGGAACACAATTATGGAACGGGGAATGCTCGTTTATCTGATATTCGGGCAATATTACAATGCTTGGGGATGTTTAGGGCTAAGTCTCAAACGGGGGACATTGTTTCCGACAAGGATTGCTTAAATACTGGAGTTAGCCTTGTGCATTGGCAAACTCTGCGCTCGTTATTGGTAAAAAACAAATGGATCGCGGTGACCGACAATGGCGCATATTCGCTATGCAGAGACTTACAATCAGTCACGATGTGGGATGTTGCGTGTCTAGTCGATATGCCCATCAACGAATCTATTCCAGATAAAACCCTTATTACATTAGACCGGTATACTGAGAACTGGTTGAGTGACTATTTTTCGCGTCGCGAGAATATTCAAGAATACGCTCGAGATACTTTTGCGGTTACTTTAGAAGATTTATTTACCCAGAAGAAAGCTACTCAGGGTTAAATAAAATCTCTCAACTTAATACCATAGCTTTCAGCGTACACCGCTTTTACAATATGCCGACCACAGCGTTCATCTGCCAGATTAATCGCAAGCTTATTCACATAACGTCTGATCTTTAAGTCATACATCTGTATGACTTTGGGTTTTTTGGGGTCGTCGGGGTTCGCTTCAAGTACTACCGCTAATTTTTGCTTATCTAGTTCTACTACACTACCGACAGGATAAACGCCCATCGCATGTATAAAGTAGTGAACCAATTGTTTATCTAAGTGCCCTTCTTCACTCCATTCCATGAGTTTTTTAAAGGCTACGGTAGGCGCCATCCCTTTGTGGTAGACCCGTTCAGCGGTAATGGCATCATAGACATCAACCACTGAAGCCATGCGACTATGAACAGGAATCTCATCGCCAGAGAGCCCACGAGGATACCCCCCACCATCTATGCGCTCATGATGTTGGGCACAAATATCCAGCATAATAGTGGTGATTGAAGGGATATCTTGGAGTAATTCTTCGCCATAGGTCACGTGCATTTTCATCTCCTCCCACTCTGCGGGCAAGAGTTTACCTGGCTTATGCAAAATCTCATCGGCTATACGAATTTTACCCAGATCGTGAAGTAACGCGCCGGCCACCATTTCTTGTAATGTGTCTCCGCTATAACCCATGGTATGCGCCAAGATACCCATCAACACACTCACGTTAAATGAATGCTCCATTAGGTAACGGTCTTTTTGTCTTAATTGGGTAACACAGACAAGCGCATTGTGGTTCTGACTCAGTGATTCAATCATTTGGCCAGATATTTTAGTGAATTCGGCAAGCTCTAGCGCATTGCCCATTTTAATATCCGACATGCAGCGGCTAATAAGCTCTGTCGCTTCAGACTGCATGACTTTGGCATGTTCCATCTCTTTGGTAAAAGGCGCTTTAGGCACGGGAAGAGGTTGAGTCACTGTCGCCTTAGCAGGCTGGACATCTTTACCTAAAGAGGTATCAATATAGATATTTGTCACTCCCAACGCGCGAATTTTCTCGATGACCTCCGCTCGGTTGACCATACCCTGGCGGCTAAAATTCTTATTAGGCACCCAATCATTCTTACCATCGGTAATGAACATACCCATTTGCAACTGATCAATGGAGATCTGCTTGATGGATGGATTCATACCCTGATCACTACTGTGGTTGTTTGCCATTGGATAAAAGACCTAAAACTCTGCTCTCACCTAGTATAAGACTGATTTTTCGTTATCACCAATAAGATGTAGGTATATAAGGATATTTCTTATCACGCTAGCGTATATAAGAAACAAGGGCCTTTTTTATTGTCAGTTATAGCGAGTCGCTTTCGCTAGGCTGCTACGCTAGCGCACTCAATAACCGCTATAGCATATATAACAGGCGGTAAAGCGAATAAGGACCCAAAGGGATACTATAGGATAATATGAAAAACCATTCGTCTTCTGTGCAAGACCCACAACCCACACTCAACCAAGCGGGGCTTGCCATGTTAACTGGCTTATGGCCTTTTTTGCAGCCTTATCGCTGGGTGCTATTGTTGGCCATATTATCATTAATGCTCACTGCCGGCCTTAATTTATCTTTGGGCCAAGGCATACGGTTGATTGTTGATGATGGGTTTGTCGGGGGGTCGCTCAGTAAGCTCAATACTATTTTATGGTCATTCTTAAGCCTAGTGATATTACTATCACTAGGGACTTTTGCTCGCTTTTATTTAGTCACTTGGCTCGGCGAACGAGTCACCGCCGATATTCGTAAAGCTGTCTTTAATCACCTAATCACCATAGAACCCAACTATTTTGAAACCAACCGTTCAGGCGAACTTATAAGCCGTCTAACCACAGACACTTCTGTCTTGCAGTCGATTATCGGTTCGAGTATCAGCTTTGCTCTGCGTTCATTATTGTTAGTGGTGGGTGGTTTGTTTATGTTGCTGATCACCAATGCCAAGTTAACTTTGGTGGTCTTTGGTGCGCTACCCATTATTATTTTACCGGTATTATTTTTCGGTAAACGCGTACGTGCGCTGTCCAGAGCGAGTCAAGATAGCGTGGCCGATGTGGGGACTTATGCGGGTGAAATATTACAGCAAATCAAAACGGTGCAAAGCTATACACGTGAAGAAAATGAACGCAATGCCTTTGCTAAAGAAGTAGAAAATGCTTTTTTCGTCGCCAAGCAACGCATTATGAACCGTGGTTTATTAACCGCTTTAGTGATTTTGTTTGCCTTTTCTGCTATTGGGGTAATGGTGTATGTTGGCGCAAAGGATGTTTTACTCGGCAATATGAGCGGCGGCGAACTGGCGGCATTTATTTTTTATGCGGTGATGGTCGCCGGGGGTATTGCCGCGGTATCTGAGGTGTTAGGTGAGTTACAGCGGGCCGCAGGGGCAACCGAACGTTTGCTAGAACTGTTGTCGGTTAAGCCCTTGATTCGCTCTCCAGACGCTAACCAAGTAGCCACTCTGCCTGAAACTGATCGTGACACAAATAAATTGTCAGTGCATTATCATCACTTTAGCCATATTGAATTTACTAATGTGAGCTTTAGCTATCCCAGTCGGCCAGATTTTTGTGCTTTAGACGATATTAATTTAATCATCAAGCAAGGCGAGACTATTGCTTTGGTGGGCAGTAGCGGTGCGGGCAAAAGTACCCTGTTCGAATTGTTGCAACGCTTTTACGATCCACAAGTTGGCGAAATACAATTACATAACATTCCTTTACCGCAACTCGAGTTGCCATTTGCTCGTCGGCAAATGGCATTAGTCCCGCAGCAACCTATCTTATTTAGTGCTGACGTTATGCATAATATCCGTTACGGCAAACCCGATGCGAGTGATAAGGACGTCATGGAGGCGGCAAAAGCCGCATACGCTCACGACTTTATTATGCAGCTGCCCAATCAATACCACAGTTTTTTAGGTGAAAACGGTGTGCGTTTAAGTGGCGGTCAAAAACAACGCATTGTGATTGCGAGGGCTATTTTACATGACCCTGATATTTTATTATTAGATGAAGCGACTAGTGCTCTAGATTCAGAAAGTGAACGCTGGGTACAAAAAGCCTTAAATAAACTCCTGAAAAATCGCACCACGCTAATCATCGCCCACCGCCTAGCCACCGTTGTCCATGCTGATCGTATTATAGTTATGGAAAATGGTCGTATGATTGCCGAAGGCAGCCATCAACAATTACTGATCAGCTCACCCAAGTACCAAACATTGGCCGCCTTACAATTTGGACACCAGGATAAATAATGACGGTATGACGTCACAAAGACGGGTGCCGAAAGCAGGACTTCACTTGGTACTTATCCGTGGTAGGCGTATCGTAACGCCGTGGAGTGATGTGCTTTATTGTGTCAAGTTGGTGTTCTATGCGCTATCACTACTGTCCCGTTAGCGTAATGTCGTCATGCCGGGCTTGACCCGGTATCCAGTCAACTATTGAAATCATTAGATTCCGGATAAGCAAAAAACGCTTTCCGGAATGACGGGGTTTCTTTTTTATTTTCAAGTCGCTTACTTACCACTACGCCACTTGGTTATGATTGACGTAGTCTATAGTTAATTGAGCCGAACTTAACGGGACAGCAGTGATATACTATTGAAAATATTCTCGCGTTATACTATTCAAAAAAGAAGTCATAAGATGAAAAATATCGGCAAATATATATTGATCTGGGGTATTGGTTCAATACTATTCAGTCAATTTGGATATGAATTAAAATTATTTATGTGGACGAATAGCTGGGGTGAAACAACGGGTTGGCTTATCCGTGGGGGTGCTATTGTTATTGGCATGGCATTGATGGCTATCGCCATGAAAAACAAAGTAGAGATGAAGAAGGAAGAGCCAGAGGAAGCATAGCTTATGATCACCTCTTTTTTTTGACGGAACACATTCTAACAAAAGCATCGAACGACATTGAACTGTTTATCACCAGAGTAAAACCAGCGGCCAACTAGGCGCGACGAATCACTTGCCTCATAAAATATATATATATTTATTTTAAAAGCCTTTATTTATAGCTGCCAACGATCAATAAACATAGCATCCAATACAAGTGGCACTTGCTTATGCGACTTACCCATTTACACCCTCTTGTGATCCCGGCGTATGGCGACCATTACCTGTACTAAAAACATGCTAAAGAAGCAGTACCCTATTAACGATAGATTCCATACCAATACCCTACAGCGAACTATAACTTATCACTCGAGGATCTAGATGTGCCATATGTAAATATAAAAATCACCCATGAAGGCGCTACAAAAGACCAAAAAATTGAATTAATAGCCGGGGTTACGGATTTGCTCTCATCCGTATTGGGAAAAAATCCGGCAACTACAGTTGTTGTGATAGATGAGGTAGATACGGATAACTGGGGTATAGGAGGCAAATTAGTCTCTGACTTAAGACAAAACAAGTTAACGTAAAAATAACGGGGTTAAGCCTTGCCACTGACCGACAAGAGATACGATGTAATATGGTGATGGCTAATACAGTAGTCGTGTTGGATTTTGAAACCACAGGTTTGTCACCTGATGAGGGCGATCGTGCCATCGAGATCGGCGCGGTTAAGCTAGCGCGCGGCGTGGTGGTGGATCGTTTTCAAGCATTGATGAATCCTGGTCAACGGGTGAGTTCTTTTATCGAAGACTACACGGGTATCAGCAACGCGATGCTGGAGGATGCCGCGCCCTGTGCCGAGGTGATGCATCGCTTTGGTGATTTTATCGAGGGTGAAAACTTGGTGGCCCACAACGCCTCATTTGATAAACGTTTTCTCGATGCAGAGTTAACCAGAATCTCTCGATCTTACAGTGGTAGTTTTAGTTGTTCGCTGCTGGCGGCCCGGAGGATTTTCCAGCAGGCACCTAACCATCAGTTAGGAACGCTAGTGAAGTACACCCGAATTCCATCAACAGGAGACTATCATCGCGCACTGTATGATTCGGAAATGACGGTAAAATTATGGCTGGTCATGCTGTCGACGCTGCGAGATCAATATGGCTTGAGTGCTATTCCCTTCACTTTTATTCAAAAGCTTAATAAAACACCGAAAAAGTCAGTGTTTCAATGGTTAGCTCGACAGGCTAAGACTAGCTGAGAAATCAATCGGGTTAAACACTAATAGCACGTACTTAAATGACCAACCAACGCCAACCATCTCGCCATGCCGGACTGATCTTAGTCTTCATACTGAATAAACAGTGCGATATTTGCGATAGATCCCGACCTTTTTCTACTAGAGAGAGATAAATGACGCGAGTAGAACACACAAGCTTGCCTAAAATGACAAGCGACGGGACGTGGACGATTGTCACGAGTCTATTCCATACCAAAAGCTGTCGTCAGGCTGTTGAAGTTTCAGGAAAAAGCAGACATTATTAACACTCGCGTATCTGGCGGGCATGGCGTTCAAAAAGAATTCGAAGAGAGTTCAAAGAGAGTTCAAAGAGAGTTCAAAGAGAACGCCAAATAAATAGCCGCCCAAGCCGCGTCTTTTGCGCAGAACTTGACACTTTCACCAGGTGCTTTTTCGCTATCATGTGTAGCTATCGTGTGTAGTTATCAAGTTTACCTTTACGAGCCTTGGTATAAAGAACTATGACGAACCGACCGCCCCAGAAAACATCACCAACCATATCAACTCTCGACGATCTCGCAAAGTTGGCAAACTACTCTCTTGTGGATGCACTTAACGGCGATCCTGACGCGACTGCCGACGGGGCCGACCACGCGCCGCGACAAGTTTTTACGGGGCATTATGTATCGGTCAGCCCTACGCCAATCCAAGACCCAGAGTATGTGGCGCACAGCCAAAGCTTTTTTGCCGAACTGGGTTTTGCCGACAGTATGGCGAAGTCACCCGACTTCGTAAGGATGTTTTCCGGTGATATTAGGCAGGTCCCGCAGCCGATGCGCAAGATTGGATGGGCAACGGGATACGCGCTATCTATCTACGGCACTGAATACATCCAGCAGTGCCCATTCCACACCGGTAACGGATATGGAGACGGTCGTGCCGTTTCCGTGCTTGAGGCCGTCATCAACGATCAACGCTGGGAGATGCAACTCAAAGGTGGCGGCCGTACGCCATACTGTCGCGGCGCGGATGGTCGCGCTGTATTACGGTCGAGTATCCGTGAGTTCTTAGCGCAGGAGCACATGCACGCGCTGGGCGTACCCACGTCACGATCGTTGAGCTTGTATGTTTCGAAAACCGAGACAGTCAAGCGGCCATGGTACTCGGAGGGTTCGCGTGCAGAAAATCCCGACATGATGATATCCGAGGCGGCCGCCATCTCGACACGTGTCGCACCGTCGTTCCTCCGCGTGGGTCAACTCGAACTTTTTGCTCGTCGTACCCGGAAACAGGAACACCCGAAGGCGATGGAGGAACTCGATAAGATTGTGTTGCACTTGATTGATCGTGAGTACACCGACGTGATCGATAACTCAATCACCACGCCAGAAAAAGTGGTGTTGCTAGCGCATGAGTTTCGCAACCGCTTGACATTGTTGGTGGCGAACTGGGTTCGCGTCGGTTTCTGCCAAGGCAACTTCAATAGCGACAACTGCGCAGCCGGTGGCTTTACATTGGACTATGGCCCTTTCGGTTTCTGCGATGTGTTTGACCCACATTATCAGCCTTGGACGGGTGGCGGTCATCATTTTTCATTCATCAACCAGCCCAACGCAGCGCAACGTAACTTCGACATGTTTTGCTCGTCACTACGACTTTTACTGGTATCGCACCCGGACTGTTTGCAAGAACTCGACGAGATTCAAGGTGGGTTTTCGGAAGTGATGCGAGCACAAATGGAAAAAATGTGGTCGGCTAAGCTGGGGCTTGAGACCTTTAATACCGCAGCGCACCAAGCACGTTATACCGAGCCCAACACTCAGCCTAACATTGAGCCTAACATTGAGCCTAACAAAGAACTGATCAATGAACTTCAAACGCTCATGATGCAGACACCGGTTGATTACACTATTTTCTTTCGCGAGCTCTCGTCTATACCCGATGACATTAGCCCCATTAAGAGAAGCTTTTACCGTCATACCGACGACAAGGCGATAAACGCACGCTGGTCAGCGTGGCTTTCACGCTGGAAGGAGCTTCTCAATAGTGTCAGCCCAACAAACACGAATAATACCTTACACCGGTCACGTGAGGAGATTTCTAGACAGATGAAACTTGTCAATCCGAAATTTATTTTGCGCGAGTGGTTTGTGGTGCCGGCTTATCAGCAGGCGACTACTGGAGACTACGCTCTCATTCAGGAACTGCAGAACGTGATGACACAGCCTTATGCCGAGCAGTCAAAAGCAATAGAGGATAAGTATTATAGATTGAAGCCGCCTGAGTACTTTGAAGTCGGTGGATTATCTCACCTTAGTTGCTCTTCTTGATATGTTTACCAACCAAAGAGCGACCGGCGTTACGCTGTCGAGCTATAGCGGTGTGTAGACTAGACTAAAAAATACCGCTAGATACTGTTCGTCTATCACGACTCATTTTAAACTACTTTTATCACCCTTAATTCAATTTACACATTGCTACACAATAGAGTCCGCTTTATATGACATTTTATTATCCATCTGTTCTTGCCATTGCTGGTTCCGATAGTGGAGGAGGCGCAGGTATTCAGGCCGATATCAAAACGATATCCGCACTAGGATGTTTTGCCACTTCTGCGCTTACCGCTATTACCGTGCAAAATACCTTAGGAGTGACCGGTATTCATAGTGTTCCGGCAGAAATAGTTCGTGAGCAGATTAAGGCCGTAATGGATGATATTGAGCCCAAGGTCATTAAAGTGGGCATGATACATACCAAAGAACTCGCAATAATGGTTGCAGAAACATTACAACAATACCCTACCGTCGATGTTATTTTCGACCCGGTCATGGTGGCCGCCAGCGGAGATAGATTAATAGAAGATGAAACTATTATCGTATTGAAGGAATGCTTATTTCCGTTAGCTACCGTGGTCACCCCCAACATTGATGAGGCCGCTATTTTAAGCGGTATGATGATTCGACATGCAGATGATATGGCAGAGGCTGCCCACCGAATACTACAAACAACTTGTAAGGCGGTATTGTTAAAGGGCGGGCACCTGCAAGGCGACTTGATGTTTGATCTATATATTGATCAATCGGGCAAACAGCAATTGTTTACCTCAGACGCTATATCGACTCGTAATATCCATGGAGCTGGCTGCACTTTGTCCTCGGCTATTGCGGCTTACCGAGCGACAGGTTATACGATAGAAGGGGCCGTGGAGCATGCTCTTCGTTATGTTCATGATGCGATTGAACACGGGAAGGACGTCACCACAGGAAAAGGCAATGGGCCACTCAATCATTTTTATAGCCCCAAAAAATCAATTAAAGATCAGCGTCAATAATTCAGAATCATTCAATGCACACCCGCTAATGGTTATTATTAACAGCATCTATTTTATATCAACTCCTTTTGCTTAAAAGAAGATTTTCATGGTCGCAATGGCAAGACATATTTTGGTCAAACAGAAAGACGAAGCAGAAAAACTTAAACAGCGCTTATTAAAAGGCGAGCCGTTTGATGTATTAGCAAAAAAACATTCCACCTGCCATTCTTCTAAAAAAGGGGGCGACCTAGGTGAGATCCATAAAGGTCAGCTAGTGAAGCCGGTAGAACAGATTATTTTTCAAAAACCACTCAAACAAGTACAGGGGCCTGTAAAAAGTCAGTTTGGGTTTCATTTGATTGAAATCTATTATCGGGATTAATTCAACTAGAGACTCGACCTCAATGCACTGCCTTTATAACCCTCCTGGATAATGGTATTTAATTACTTATGAGAAAATCAGGTTCTCGATGACATTAAGAACCTTTCAAACAACACTGGCACATCGCTTGTCTTTGCTAAAAGATATATTTTTCAACCGAACCATTGACGAATTAATGCGTAGTTTTTTCGGGAAAAAATGGAATAATAAAAACGAAAAAAGAGCGATATAATTAACTAATAGAAACTTACTATCAGAATCGCAAGGCCAACCCTGACAGTTTTACTTTACTTAATGGGCTTCGCAGGTTTTTCAGCCCGAGCAGAATAACCTTTACTATCAACGTCTTTTAATCTCAGTCCGCGATTGATGTCAATTCCGGTCAACCGCCAAGCATGAGCCCCTATAGAAATAGGAGCATTTACTTTCTCGTAAAAATTACTTGGAAATATATAGTTCTCCACTTTGACATAGTTTAAATAATCTACCTGAACATGAGCACCTCTAGTTGTACTGTGCCCCTCTAAGGTTATTTGCACCTTTGTTGTCAAGAATGTGACTGCGTCTATCCACAACACTACTTCATCAGCTTCAGAGAACCCAAAGCCTGGCTTTCTGAGAAAATAGATACGATGATAATTATTCCCAGATTCAACTTTATCTTCTATTCGCGTAAAACTATCTTTCCATTGATGCAGCGCTAGGGGACCGAGTAAAAAGGTATAGAATGCGTCGGCTGTTAGAGCTGTTGCACTAATAACGTCGGCATCCAACGATGGCTCTTGATTATAAAAAATCTCTAGAGAAGAAGGTGTTCTCACGACTTTTTTGTTGCCACTGGGGCCGGTGTAGAGAGCAGCGTAAACAAACTCTTTTGTTAATATTTTTTCTTGCGAGTCTACTCGAAATTTAAAGTCAGTGACTAATGGTTGAATTTTTGTAATCAATGTTTTCCACTGACCTGTTATGCCAACATTGACATCATTAAGCTCATCAATAGCATCACCCCCATGAACCCTGAAAGTCTTTAAAAACAACTGCTGACCACTAAAACCGTTAACGTCTTTAAACTCAGAATTTTTAGGGTTAGGGAAATTTGATGAGCACCCACTGACGATGAGCAAAAAAAAGATAGCGGGCAGCGGGTACAAAGAAAATGATTGTTTGTTTATATACATTTACAGTCTCGCGTTATTAATACCTGCTCTGCTTACACGCTATAGCTTTCAATCTGTATTAATCATCTTTTATGAAGAATTAACATGTTCGATTTCTGTAAACGAGCATCGCTCTATAGAAAAGCACACTGAACGCACTATGCTTCAGTTTTTAGACTGACTGAGCTTTATCGTAGACTAGATTATATAAAAAAATGAAGTCGCCGGACGCTAAAATATTGCATCACAACTCTACGGGCTGGATTTAGCGACTACGATGGATGAGAAGGGAGATGATTTATCGCCGTGTGATTGACACATGGCAATACACAGTTACTAGCAGCAAGCTTATTTCAAGCCCTCTAAGTCTGCCTCTATTTCAGCAATTTTACTAACAACCACTTTTTCTAAGTGGCGTAAATCAGTAATGATTTTTTGCTTTATATCCTTTTCTTTTCTTTCGGTTAACACAACTTTATCTAGCTCGATCATCGCCTTATGCAAAGTTGATGAAATTTCTTTGGTATCTTCGTATTTACCTGCTTCGTTTTTAAATTTTTTGTGTTCGCGCGGAAACTTAAATTTTTCGCTGCGATGAAACAAATCACCTTTGGCTTTTTTATAGTATATTTTTAATATATCTTGATTATCTTCTGATCGAATTGAATAGTGCTCGATTAGGTCAATGCTGTTAATGCCTAGTGAATGTAAAATGTCGTTAGTCATGCTCTTTCCTTAATGTATGCATTTTATACGATATTCACCCATCCCGGCATGATAGTCAACATAAACAAGGGGGCTAATGTGGAAATATCGCATAAGAAAAGTGACATATTGTCGTATGTATATTTCAAGCAAGAGGGGAGCACGTTGAATAAACAATAACTTCTCAACGTATCCACTTGTATGGAGTATCATACTTCTACTGGATGGATACCTGTTATTGCTCTGTATTGCACACAGAGGAGCACTATTTTTGAAATACAGAAAAAAACCACTGATTTACCCCATTAAATCAGTGGTTTTCGTTTAACTGAGCGCTAACGCTACTAATATTGCAAATTTCAAAGCATCATTGATTAGCAGAAATATAATTGACTATATCTTGAGCGACATCTTCTAACATACGGTTAGAGCCTACGCCGAAAGGGTCTGCATAAGCTCTTGCTCTCCGGTAAGAACCTGTTTTGCCTATAACTTCACCGGTGGTAGCATCCTTAAGTATCACATCGAAAATGACTACCGAACTTCCCGCCATTGCACCGGCCCAAAACCTTGCAGCGCCGCCAATAAATTTAATTTGTTTTACGTACGGCTTGATAATAAGTGTATCGCCTTTTTGAGAAGCTGAAATAGTTGACTCTTCGAGCTGTTCTTCCTTGATGACTGTTACATTGTCAAGTAAGCCGGTAATTCTAGTCGCCAAGATTTCATCTATTTTATTAACCGCTTTGATATTTTCACCATGCTCAGCATAAATCGGCGCTATTTCACTAGCTACAAGAACAATTTTTTTGAAATCGCCTACTTTGACGGATGCTCGTTTAGTTTCTGTGGGCTGCTCGGTGACTTGAGTAGCGCACCCAACCAGACCGACAATTCATGTGAGAATGCTAAGTTTAACTATTTTTTTATCAAAAAAAGTGCCTTATAAAGTGAAGTAAGCTGAAGATTGGGATTATACGTGAATATAGTTCCCATGCTTGGCTTGTTATCAATGACTACAAAAATAGACTTAATACAGGTATTAATATACTTAACCTTGTCTTTTATTGTTGGGGTAGAGTTAACGAAATAATATTTGAAATACTACAGCCTAGCTCAGGCCAACAGAGCCGTTCTCTTTAGCAATAAAGCGGTTCCTTTCCGTACTTTAGTTCTAGCGATTGTCGCTCGAGTTTTTTTAACTTTCTCACCACTAAGCCATAAGAGCGATCTATCATTCTTTCGATTTCCCCCGGTGGAATACTGCCATCTAAAATCACAGTATTCCAATGGCGCTTATTCGCATGATAACCAGGAATCACGGCGTGAAAAATATCGCGCAACATGATCGCTTCATTGGGATCACACTTTACATTAATACGACCAACACCGCTTTTTTCGCCTAAAGTACCAAATAATTTTCCCTTTATTTTGAACACAATAAGGTCAGGCCCAAAGGGGTAATCTTCTCGTGATTCGGGTTTGGTCAGGCAATATTGTTTAACTCGATCATAGTCCATCGACAATCACCTTTTCTCATTGAATGGACGGGAGCGTGGGGTAAGCTAGGAGAACGGCACATAAAACAGACAAGGCACTAATAAATAATGGGAAGAACAATACCACGCCATCACTGATGTCGCTCTGAATTTTCTAAACGTTTTCTATCGCTTTTCTTTAATAGTAAATACGTTGCACCGGCACCACCGTGGTGTTTTTGTGCCGAATGAAAAGCCAAAACCTGATCAATTTGTGGCAGCCAATGGGCGACTAAACTTTTAAGCACTGCCGGGATTGCTCTGCCCTCGCCTTTGCCGTGGGTAATTAATGCACACCGAATATCGTGAGTAATACAATCTCGTACAAATTGATATATTGTTAACCGCGCTTGGTCGGCGGTCATACGATGTAAGTCTAAACGCGCCTCAATGATATATTTCCCCATACGCAACTGTTTATACACGCCGTGTTGCACGCCCGGGCGCTGATAAGCCAGCAGCGCATTCGCATCTAGCTGTTCGACTCCGCTATTTACTAACGGATCAGTAAGGGATATATTTTCAAATTGTGCCGCTTGCTGGCGAGTTTTGACGGTACTTTTATCGAGCGTCGAGATATTCAACGCAACCCGCTTTTCACGCTGGAGCGGTTGCACACCTTGCATTTCGTTAAAAAAGTCTTCGCTGTCATTATCCATAACTGCATGTTATCAACCCTTTTTTGAAAGGGCAATTAAAGATGATGGCAGCATAAAAAAAGGCAGCCGAAGCTGCCAACGAAGCTCATTGTTAACGGATCGACGTCAATTAGTAATGATTTCTGGGCCCATCACCGTAATCGGCAACCAAGTTGAAATGGCGGGGATATAGGTGATCAGAATAAGGAAGATAAACATGACACACACAAATGGCATCGCTGCTTTTATTACCTCAACCATACTCATACCCGTAATAGCCGATGTGACGAACAGATTCAGCCCTATGGGCGGTGTCACCATACCAATCTCCATATTCACCACCATAATCACCCCTAAGTGTATCGGATCAATACCCAGCTCTATGGCGATAGGAAACACCACTGGCGCAACAATTAATAACAGCCCTGACGGTTCCATAAATTGTCCACCTAATAACAAAATTAAGTTAACGGCGATAAGAAAGGTAAACCATGTAAAGCCTGCATCCAACATTAGGCTAGTCACATGCTGAGGAATGTTTTCAGAGGTCAACACGTGAGCAAATACTAAGGCATTCACAATCACAAACATTAGCATGAGTGTGGTTTTAGCCGATTCCACCATCACTTGGCGGGTTTCTTGATGATAGAACACTACCACGCTATTTTTTAACGTGACACTCAGGTTACGTAGTGCAGCGTTGGGTAAACTTTCGTCTTCTTCACACCATGCCACGTCTTTTAACGGCCCCATATCGCGATAGATAAAAACAGCAATAAAAAAGGAATATACCGCTGCCACTGATGCAGCCTCGGTTGGCGTAAAGATACCGCCATATATACCGCCTAAAATAATAACGATTAAAAATAAGCCCCATGACGCTGAGCCTGCTGCCTCTAGAATTTCTCCCATCCCCGCAAACGGTTCTTTCTTCATGCCTTTCATACGGGCATTAACATATATTGCTGCCATCAACATAAAGCCTGCTAATAAGCCGGGAAATACGCCCGCTAGAAACATCCGCCCTACTGACACATCGGTTGCCGCAGAGTACACGACCATCACAATCGACGGTGGAATCAAGATCCCCAAGGTACCCGCATTGGCTATTACACCCGCAGCAAACTGCTTGGTGTAGCCTGCCTGCATCATACCTGCAATGGCGATGCTGCCAATAGCGACTACCGTCGCAGGTGATGACCCCGACAATGCGGCAAATAACATACACGCAAAGACGCTTGCGATAGCCAAACCACCGCGAACATGCCCAACCGCCGCAATCGCGAAGCGAATAATACGTCGAGCCACACCACCGGTAGACATAAATGACGAGGCTAAAATAAAGAAGGGGATAGCCAAAAGAGTATAGTTTTGTGATGCGGTATATAGCTGTAGCGCAATCGACGATACCGAATCATGTGAAAATACCGCGATCACTAATATGCTCGACAAACCTAACGATACCGCGACAGGCACACCTAAAAATAAGAAAACAAAGACTAAACCAAATAAAATAATCGATTCCATCGTTACGGCTCCTTCGCTGAGTTTTTGTGCTCTTCTAGGAGCTCTTCAGCTTCGTGCGAGGCAATGATCATCTCTCTCTCACCTCGCCAGATAGCAATAAAGGCTTGCACTGAACGCAGTACAAATAACACTAAACCAATGGGTAAAATAATATAAGCAATCCAGCGAGGTAAACGCTCGCCACCGTGTAAAAATTCAGGAAAAAAACTGGGTAATACAATATCTTCCATACCAATGCCAACGCTATAAATTTTACTAAAGTAGAACCACGCACCACCCTTCGACTCTACGCCAAAGATTGTTAACCATTCGGCTGAAAATAATGTCACACCGTAAACCACACAAGTCGCTGCACCGAACAATGCAAAGAAGCGGAATACCGGTTTAGGGAATGTACGAATTAGCGCATCCACACCTAAATGTGAACCCACCTTAATGCCATAGCTCATACCAAAAAGGATTAACCATGCAAACAATACTTGTGTTAATTCTAATGCGCCCCCCCATCCAGCATGGAATACATGACGTGCAATCACTTGTGAAAAGCTAATCATCACCATAAGCGCTAAAATAATAGCGATAAAATTTTCTTCGAAACGATCGATGAACTCTATAATTTTATTTTTAGGTGTTTTATTTTTAAAGCTATTATTATCTGAACGACTGTTTTCCGGAATCTGATTCACGGGAACTCCTTACTATATTGATATGTAAACAATGTATAAACACCCACGAACATCACTAATGGCGAAAACTGTCGCCATTAGTGTGTTTTCTATAATAATAAGAAATGAGAATTATTGACCTGCAGCGACAGCAGCATCAATTACGTCCTGACCAATATCATCAGCAAACTTTGACCATACTGGCTTCATAGTATCGACCCAGATCTTACGCTGTTCTGGTGTTAATGCTCTAACAATACCACCAGACTTGATGATTTCTTCTCTAGAATTTGCGTTAATAGCCGTCGCTTTTGAATTCGCCTTATTGGTTTCTTCTTTAAAGATCGCTAAAAACTGCTTACGTACATCGACAGGTAAGCTATCTAACCAATCTTTAGAGGTCACCGCTAAATAAGTTAGTAACTGATGATTGGTTTCGGTAACACCATCTTGTACTTCGAAGAATTTTTGTTTGTAAATATTTGACCAAGTATTCTCCTGCCCATCAACAACCCCTGTTTGTAATGCACCGTACACCTCTTTAAAAGCCAGTTTTTGTGCGTTTGCACCCATAGCCTCAATCATGGCCACCGCAACATCAGACGTTTGTGTACGAAACTTTAAACCCTCTGCATCGCTAGGGACTACCAACGGTTTATTGGCAGAAAAATGCTTTAGACCATTAAAAATATACGAGAGGCCGACGTAGCCTTTATCGCTTACTGCCGACAATAGTTTTTGACCTGTAGGGCCATTAGTGAACTTTTCTACCGCACCCATATCACTAAATAAAAACGGTAAATCAAACAAACGATATTTTTTGGTATAAGATTCAAACTTTGATAAAGAGGGTGCAGCAACCTGTACGTCACCTAATAACAATGCCTCCATTACTTTATTATCGTTAAATAATTGTGAGCGGGGGTATACCAGCATGCACGCTTTGCCATTCATTTCTTCATTAATTCTTGCCGCAATCGCACCTGCCGCTTCACCTTTAGGGTGACCCTTTGCTGCTGTGACATGACTAAACTTAATAACAATCTCGCCCGGATCACAATCAGCAGTAGCAAAAGCTGAGCTAGTAAGCAATGCCGCAGCACTAATTGCAGTAAATAAACGTTTCATAATTTTCCCCTCTCAGGAGTGTATGTGATTAATATTCAATATCATTGGTTATAGTTGTAATTTTCGACGCACGAAGCGAAGAACACTGAGAGTCCAGCAGAAAGTGTGCCAAAAATATTAATGTCTGATAAATTGGGGCTTGAGGAGCGGGGATAAAAAGGTTGAGCGTGAATAAACGATGACAATAGGTTGGTTTCGACACACAAACCACGGGGAATGTCACCTAAACGACACACTTCAAAGTGGAAACATCGATAAAAGATGAGAACCGGGTTCACTTGCTAGCGAACTTATGCGCCAACGATGATTAACATCGATAGAGTGGAGACTAACGCTACAATAAAAAATATCATACCGAGAGATTTTCCACTTTGAAATGCGGACTGTTTTTGGCGGATAACGGCTGTAGCTCCAATCCAATTAAGTGTGGGCATTGCTCAGAAGAAGAATGATCGTAGTGCAAACCGCAGTGACGACAAAATGTCTTTTTCATTTGATTTCGAAGATGTGCCGCTCTCGCAGCAAGACCGCCAATACCCATTGTAGAGCGCCCTTATCTCACTATGTGCTGATATAAGCGTTAACTCTCGTTGGTTTCATCAAGTAACACTTTTTTATCTAACTGATATTTTTTCATTTTCTGGTATAAGGCTTTTCGAGACAAGCCTAATGTTTCGTAGGTTTTTTTAACGCTTCCATTATGTTGTTGCAATTCAGTCGCGATCACTGATCGTTCATAATGCCCTACTCTCTCTGCGAGTGTGGTTGATACATTCGCTTCGGTATCTTCTTCCGCATTGTCACCCACCCCTGCCCAAATCCCTAGTACTAATCGATCAGCGATATTACGTAATTCGCGTACATTTCCTGGCCAGTCATATGCCATCAAATCGGCTATTATTTCAGGTGTTATTTCCGGAATCTCCCGGCGGTAACGTGATCTAGCCTCGCGAGCCAAATGATATAACAACGCGGGGATGTCGTCTTTCCTCTCGCGTAAAGGAGGAATACGAATTGTGACGACATTTAAGCGGTAATACAAATCAGCACGAAAACGTTGTTGCTGACAGGCTTCTTCTAAGTCAGTTTTGGTCGCTGCTACAAATCGTACATCAAGCTGGATAATATTATTGGAGCCTAAACGTTCTATAGAGCGGGTTTCAATCACACGTAATAACTTTATCTGCAACTCCATTGGCATCGATTCAATTTCATCTAAGAAAATAGTCCCACCGTTGGCATGCTCTAATTTACCGATACGTTTTTTATTTGCGCTAGTAAATGCCCCCGCTTCGTGTCCAAACAATTCTGACTCCATAATATCTAAGGGAATAGCTCCACAATTAAGCGCCACGAAGGGCTTATTTTTTCGATTGCCTTCTTCGTGAAGTGCACGCGCCACGACTTCTTTTCCTGATCCAGTTTCGCCCCATATCAATACATCGACATCGGCACCAGTTAATGCCATTAACTCTTTGCGAAGGCGCAACATGGACGGGGTACGCCCCACAATACTTTTATCTAACTCTATCTGGCCCGATAATTCTTGGCGCAATATGCGGTTTTCTAGTACCAGACGTCTTTTCTCTAGTGCGCGCATGACCACGTTACTTAGGCGGTCGGCAGAGAACGGTTTTTCGATTAAATCGTAAGCACCCGCACGCATTGCTTCAACCGCTATCGCAACGTCACCGTGACCCGTAATTAAAATCACCGGCATAGACGGATCGATTTCTAAGGCCATTGACATTAATTCTAGGCCGTCGATACCTACCATTCGAATATCGGTGATTAACGCGCCATATAAACCGCGATGAACATTATCTATCACGCCATCTGCGCTTTCATACTCAAGCACATCAAAGCCTGCCAGCACCAAACTCTGACTTAACGCATGTCGTAGATCAGCATCATCATCGACAAGTAAAATTGTTGGTTTTTCCACTGATTAATTACTCACATTTAATAGCGTTGATTGGTTTATTAACCACATTATGTAGCATGAACTGTATAGAAAACCATTTTATTTTGCTAACGGCAACGTAATGCAAAACACGCCGCCGTAGTTTTTTTCTTGTTTAACGTCAATCGTTCCCTGAAATTCTTTTACCATGGTATGGACTATAAATAGTCCAAGCCCCAAGCCAACACCGACACCCTTGGTGGTAAAAAATGGAGTAAATATTTTATCTTTTACTGAGTCAGAAATCCCTTTACCGCTATCTTTTACCCACACCTCTACTGTGTCACCAAGTATATTCCAACTCACTTCTACACGCTGAACATGCTCATGCTGAATGGCGTCCATAGCGTTTGTCACTAGGTTAATGACCACCTGTGACAACCTTAAATGGCCCGCCATCACTTGAACGTTTAGCTTGGGTGCTAACACCAAAAGCTCCACACCTTGTTTTTTAGCTTGTGGTGATAACAGAATAATCATTTCGTCCATTACGCTAGCCAAGTTAACCGGGGCTAGTGTGTCGTCTGATTTGTGCGCGAAAGAGCGTAACGTTTTGGTCAAGCTGGCCATGCGTTCGGTAAGGCTTGTAATACGTGCCAGGTTATCGATTACGTCGTTCGGTTTTTCTAACTGCAATAATTGTTTGGCATTGTCTGCGTAGGATCGAATGGCGGCCAAAGGTTGATTATACTCATGGGCCAGTGCTGCCGACATTTGCCCGATACCAGCCAATTTAGCGGCTTGCAATAAATCATCTTGGGTTTCACGTAGGGCCATTTCAGCTGAACGCCTTTCGGTGACCTCCGATGCCAATAAGTTATTAGACTCAGTTAACTCTCGAGTACGATCACGCACTTGGCGTTCTAAACGAAGTGCAAAAGCCTGCTGGCTACGAGCAAGTTCGATTAAGCGTCGACGCCGTTCAACCATAATCCACAGTGATAAAATGCATAAGACAACCATTAAACTACTGATTATCATGGTGGTGATCTTTTGCTTCCGTACTGGGGATAGATCGACCAAGACGTGAAGATTCCACTGTAATAGTGGAAGATATTTAGTCACTTCGATATAGCGATTAGAGGTGTTTTCGATGATGGGTTGACGCAAACGAATTTGCCTTGGCGAATAATTTTCTAAAGGCGAATCTACTGACTCAATCGTGGTGAGACTAGTCAATATTTCCGTCGGCTCTGATAACTTACGGGGCATTTTACCTGCGGTTTTATACCGTTTCTGAATCAGAGTATCAAACGTATTTAATCGCCATGCGACAATATTAGATAACAGCACCCTGCCATTGGAATCAGTGGCTAGTATAGGTTCGCTCAGCAATGCCCAAACGTATTCCACCACGTCTAAGTTGACACGTACGATCACCATGCCTCCCACTTTTTTGTCAACAAATACTGGCGATGCAAATATATAAGATCGTATACCTACGCTATCTACATCGCTCATCCGACCTAGGCGGCCTTGTATGGCGGCTTCAAAATAAGGCTCTATTTTTACATTAGTGCCAATCATCAAATGATTGCTACTGGAAAAAACATCTCCCTGTTTACCCACAAACCAAAAATCTTTTGCGCCAGACAAACCCGTAATAATAGACGCGAGCTGACGACTGTTAGGAATAGCTGTCGGTACGTTAGATGCATTGTTATTACGCTGACGAAACAAGTCAATTACATCGGTTCGCTTAGACACTAATGCGGTAATCAAACTAAATTTATTCAGCTGTAATGCCAGGTTGGATGACTGATACGTTAATACGCTCTCAGCTTTTTCTTTTGCTTCAAGCAAAGCCTTGCGCTCTGACCACTCGGATAAAAGATAGACAAAAAAACTACCTAACACTGCCACGATCACTAATAAGCCTATTCGCTTGGCACGAGAAGGCTGATAAAAAAAATGGCGGCGAGTCGTCTTAGGCATAGTAAGAAACCATCGGTGGTGGCTATTCAATCACCGACATTGAATCTACTTTTTGAAACCCACGAGGTAGCTTATGACCACGTCGGCCGCGCTCGCCACGATAATGTTCTAGATCTGACATTTTAAATGTGGTGTGGCGCTTGCCGGAATACACGGCGAGCTTTTGTTTCGAATGAATAACTGCGATAGACGCAACAAACTCTTCTCGTGACTCGACTCGCGCACCCGGGATACTCAACATTTTATTGCCTTTGCCACGCCCTAATTCAGGTAAATCAGCTAACGGGAAAATCAGTAAACGTCCCTCGTTACTAACGACGGCGACATGTGCATCGACTACGTCATCGATCATAAAGGGAGGTAACACTTGCGCTCCCTTAGGTATAGTGAGCAATGCTTTACCGGCTTTATTTTTGGTGTATAAGTTACCAAGTTCAGTCACAAAACCGTAGCCTGCATCACTCGCAATTAATAAGCGCTGCTTGTCATCACCCATGACCAAACCTGTAAAAACTGCACCACTTGGCGCGTTTAAGCGACCAGTCGCTGGCTCACCCTGGCCCCTTGCTGACGGTAGTGTGTGTGTTGCAATGGCGTAACTTCGACCGGTAGAATCAAGCAGCAATGCGTTTTGATTGCTTTTACCTTTGGAAGCAAACTTGTAGCTGTCGCCGGACTTATAATTAAGTGTAGAAGGATCGACATCATGGCCCTTGGCTGCACGCAACCAACCTTTTTCAGACAACACGACAGTGATGGGGTCGCTGGTGAGCAAATCTTTTTCGCTAAGTGCTTGCGCTTCATCACGCACAACGATGGGTGAGCGGCGGTTGTTACCATATTTTTCAGCAGCAGCTTCTAGCTCTTTCCTCACCAGGTTTTTCAGCTTAGTCGCTGACCCTAACATGCTGTCTAGCCATTCGCGCTCTGTCGCCAATTCGTCTTGTTCGCCACGAATTTTTATTTCTTCTAATTTGGCAATTTGACGTAATTTTAATTCTAATATCGCCTCGGCTTGAATTTCAGTGATATTAAATCGCTCGATAAAAACCTGTTTCGGCTTTTCTTCGGTACGAATAATGTGGATTACTTCGTCTATATTTAAGAAAGCGGCAAGATAACCTTCTAAAATGTGTAAGCGCTTGAGTACTTTATCTAGACGGTATTGCAAACGGCGACGAACGGTCACCATACGGAAAGACAACCATTCAGTTAAAATAACATCTAACGATTTAACCGCAGGCAGACCATCCAAACCTATCATGTTCATATTAATACGATACGTGCGCTCTAAATCGGTACTCGCAAATAAGTGGCTCATTAACTGCTCGACATCAATGCGGTTAGACCGTGGGATAATGACTAGACGAGTGGGGTTTTCATGATCGGATTCGTCACGTAGATCAGCCACCATGGGTAACTTTTTCGCCTGCATTTGTGCCGCTATTTGCTCTAGTATTTTTGCACCACTGACCTGGTGCGGTAAGGCCGTAACGATAATATCGCCATCTTCTTTCCCCCATATACACCGCATGCGCAAACTACCGCGCCCGGTGTGGTACATGGCTTGAATATCTTTTGGCGAGGTAATAATTTCTGCATCGGTTGGCATATCGGGCGCCAACACAAATTCGGATAATTCTGCCACAGTCGCTTTCGGGTGACTTAACAAATGAATACACGCACTCACCACTTCGCGAAGGTTATGCGGCAGAATATCGGTCGCCATACCGACGGCAATACCGGTAGTCCCATTAAGTAAAATATTCGGCACTTGCGCGGGCAGCACTTTTGGCTCATCCATAGTGCCATCAAAGTTAGGCGTCCACTCGGCGGTGCCTTGGCCTAACTCACCTAATAGCACTTCACTATAGGCCGTAAGGCGAGACTCGGTATAACGCATCGCGGCGAATGATTTAGGATCATCGGGTGAACCCCAGTTACCCTGCCCATCGACCAACGGATAGCGATACGAGAACGGCTGCGCCATTAACACCATGGCTTCATAGGCTGCCGAATCACCGTGCGGGTGAAACTTACCAATAACATCACCCACGGTACGCGCCGACTTTTTAAACTTGGCGGTCGCCTTTAACCCCAGTTCGCTCATGGCGTACACAATTCTTCGCTGTACTGGCTTAAGCCCATCGCCAATATTAGGCAAGGCACGATCTAAAATGACGTACATCGAATAATCGAGGTAAGCCTTTTCGGCATAATCTTTTAAGGAAATACGCTCATCCGACTCTGGCGGCTTAACGGTGTTGTTCATAGTTAACTCTCTGTATTCTTTTATTCTTTATTACTGATATTCGGGATGTTTTAGTAGATGACACTTTTTCTATCACTCGTAGCTGTAATAACAGAACCTAACGTGGACTTGATTGGGGTGATGACTTCTGGCATGTCACCCTAAAGTTTGCTATCGGGACAGCTCTAAAAGCTTCCTAAGAATTATTTATGTGTTTTTTACCGATAATTCTGTCTGCGGTGAAGCTAGTGAATTCAAGTCATGCTATTCTTCACTTTCAATATTCGCTCAAGCAAGAATCACTTTAGACCGAACCACTTAGTTAGAAAGAATCGCTTTACTTAACGGCAAGCTCTACTTAGATTGGTAATACATAGTTGTATATTTCCAGAGCATAGAAATGCACGCTTGCCGAATAATTGAACAAACACAGTCTTAATTCAGTCATCAAACAAGGAATATACCATGAAGGCATCCGATCTATTAGTCAAATGTCTAGAAGAAGAAGGCATCGAATATATTTTTGGCGTTCCCGGTGAAGAAAACGCCGATTTTATGATTTCGCTAGAAGGATCGTCCAAGATCAAATTTATTCTTACTCGCCATGAACAAGGCGCTGCCTTTATGGCAGAGGTATACGGTCGCTTAACGGGCAACCCTGCAGGCTGTTTAGGCACATTAGGCCCTGGGGCAACTAACCTAATTACTGGCGTAGCTAACTCCAATATGGATCATGCGCCGATGATTGTACTCACCGGCCAAGGCGCGTCGACTCGCTTACATAAAGAGTCGCACCAGGTAATGAATGTTGTTGACATGTTCAGCGCGGTGACCAAGTGGGCAACGACTGTATGGCATCCAGATAATATTCCTGAGATTGTACGTAAAGCCGTACGCGTAGCGCGCACTGAAAAGCCTGGGGCTGTATTAATCGAGCTTCCGGAAGACATTGCCAAACTTGACAGTCAAAAAGAGCCATTAACGGTACGTAAATTTTTACGTTCTGTACCCGACCCAGATGTTATTCGTCAGACTTACGACCGTATTAAAGCCGCTAAAACGCCGATTATCATTGCCGGGAATGGCTGTATTCGTCGCCGTGCTAGTGAGCAATTACGCATTCTCTGTGAAACCACAGGCATTGGCGTAATGAGCACCTTTATGGCAAAAGGTTGCGTGGACATGGATAAAGACTATTGCCTTTATACTGTGGGTTTAGGCGCGAAAGATATCCCTGTTTATGCACTCGAAAAAGCTGACCTAGTGATCACTATTGGTTTTGATATGGTCGAGTACCATCCAAAACTATGGAATGATGGCAAGACAGCAGAAGTGGTTCATATTGACTTCTTGCCTTCAGAAATTGACGAAAATTATGACCCCAAAATTGAAGTGGTTGGCGATATCGCCCATGCATTAGAAATGCTCAATGAAACTATCGCTAGCGATGGCGGTTTTAATCATGATCTTAGCAGCCAGAAAAAAATGCGTGCGGTAATGGGTGCAGAACTTGAACAATATAAAGATGACGCTGGCGAAGCGGCTATACGCCCACAAAAAGCACTGTGGGATGCTCGCCAAGTACTAGGTCCTGAAGATATTTTATTATCTGATGTGGGGGCCCACAAAATGTGGATTGCCCGTCATTACCATGCTCATGAGCCAAATACTTGTTTAATACCTAACGGTTTCTGCTCAATGGGCTTTGCGTTACCTGGCGCGATCTCTGCTAGCTTAGTGTATCCAGAACGTCGTATTCTTTCTATTTGTGGTGACGGTGGCTTCTTGATGAACGTACAAGAAATGGAAACAGCTCGTCGCCTAAACTGTAATATGACAGTGATGGTCTGGGAAGATGGCGGCTACGGTTTAATTAGCTGGAAACAAGAAGCTGAATTTGATCGAAGTACTGATCTTGCGTTTAACAACCCGGACTGGATGCAGTTGGCCGAGGCCTTTGGCTGGAATGGACACTTAATCAACGACGCCAGTAATCTACAAGCAGCTCTAGAAGCATCGTTTAATGAAAGTGGTCCAAGCCTTGTGGTCATTCCGATTGATTACAATGAAAACAAGCTGCTTACCAAACGTTTAGGTGAAATGGCTACACCGATTTAGTGCTACAGTCGTAAATTAGGCCAACATAGAAAAGCCGCAACCAGCAATAATGTTGCGGCTTTTCTAAGCTTACATAATTTACTTTGAGAAATATCATCCTTTAACTTTTGCGAAAACTCGCCAGCACAACCCTTATATGCATCAAAAAACACTATTAATAACCACGGTCAACAAAAAAACTTCAGCAATTAATATAGGATGTAAAAATTTTTATCCACATCGACTTAGTGTAATAAAAATGATACACGCCTCTTTTTAGATCGACCCATAGTGGTAGAGTTTTCGTTGCCGACAAGAAACAGACGCTAGCATTCAAGACCATCAATTGATTTAATTACAACAGGTTTATAACAATAAAAATGCGGATTTTCTGGGTTTCAGCAGTATCTTTGCGTTAATTTACAAAACAGTTTATCTCGCTACTATCGGACGGATAATAACATTTCAACCAAACTACCCTTGCTTCATCAACAATGGGACGTTGACATCTAGCGATACTATTACTGACATATAAAAATCGCTAGACCATGCTTTTTATGACATTTTAAGAATAATACTAAGTGCTCTAAAAGACAAATCAGAGTGTTTCTTAAAGTGGTATATTGCACAAGGTATTCTAATGATAGGCATAGGCTATACCTTACATTTTTATGCGTTTGTCCAGCACATCTAACATCTTTTTAATATTGTCTAGCTTAATAGAAAACCCTTTTTCTGTTTCTTTACCTACGGTAAACGCAAAGTCAATTCCTATAAAGTCAGTAAAATATTTGGCTATCACATTACAGCGAAATGGCGGCTGGAGCATCAATAAAGTACCTTTTAATTCATGGCGAAAAGTGCCTGGTATAAGTTGTTACCTTCGACACCGACGACATCATCTGCATTAAATGCCCTTCTTGCTAATTCTACAATAGTACACTTCATCGGGCCGATAATATCGAAGCCTTGAGACTCTACGTATTTAGACATCTCATTTTCATTGTCTAAATACCTAAGAACCCAGAGGTGCCCCTTAATATCATCACCTTGGAATTTTCTTTGGGTGGCGAACCTATGTTGTTAGCCAGCGTTGGCGCAGCTCGTTGTATCGTTCTTTTCTATATGAGTTTTCCCCCCCGCCTTCTAACATATACAATTTTTTTAAAATGCGCTTACTGTAGGGTTCATAATTAACGTTACATATGTCGAGGTATTCTTTTTGATGCCATGGTAGTGGCATGGCTGTTCTAACAGACGGCGCCAGATTTTATGTGGCTAAACGCTGTTGGTTGAAGCCTTTACTGGCGGGTATTAATTGGGGCGATATCCAATACAGACAATGATTTTTGCTGCTTACAATGCCCTTTTAAATCATCCACTATCGTGTTCATAGTGTCGTGCCCAGCATCAAGAGAGCCGTTGCCTCTTCGTGCCCTTGGGGTATTTTTAGAATCTCTTTCTACCTTTCTATGCGCTTAATTTTAGCCTCTCACTCCTTGTTCCCTATTGGGGAATAGCCCAAGCGGGGCCTTTTTTAGCTGCTTGACACACCGGCGTATGGCGCTTTTATCGACGCCTACCGCATCGGTCACGGAATAGCTTTGATTAATCACTACATTGGCTGTATCTACTTTACATTCTAGTGTAAAACCGGATTTTTTTCACTTTCATTGATATCTTTTGATTGATGGCGTTTACCACCTATCGTTTGGTGACAGCTTATTAGGCCACATCATCATGGTGAAGGCTCATTTCATATTGGAAGAGGTTGAGGGTTTACCTAATGATTAATTATTTATAGACTGTCGTAATTAATGCCGGTGGAATACGCAGCAATTCTACTGATGTGCGTGTAAGGTAGATGACTTTGTTCTCGCCATTGATTCATTAACGCTTGTGCCTTTTTTAAGTCTCGCTGGCTGCTGGGGTTATCGGCGATATCAAGTCCGGCATTCTGCATCGCTAGCACTACATCTCCCGTCAACATAAAGGCATCCAACCCTACGTAACGCAAAAAACGTGGCCCAGTTTGACCACCTAAGCGAGACCCATGCTTTTTCAAATAATGCATTAAGCCCACTTGATCTTCTTCCGGCCAACGACCTATAAAGTTAGCGAAGCCAGTATGCTTACGTGACTCATCACAGACAAACGATAGATTTTCACGTACCGCACAAATCTTTTGCCAATGACGAACAATACGTGTGTCTATCATATAACTTTCCCATTGATCGGGAGAAAGAAAACTCAGTTTGAGAGTATTGAAATCTAAAAAGGCAGTTTCAAATTGTGGCCATTTTTTTTCAACTACCGACCAGCGGAAACCTGCCTGGTTAATCACTTTGGTCATCATCGATAGAAATCGGTCATCGGGAAGATTAAGCAACAATGATTTAGGCGGAACCATTGGCAACATTCTTTTTAATGCTGCTTTCCCGCCCTTTCGCTTTTCAGCCTGCGATTGTATTTCGGAAAAATTTTTCATAATACTACCTGTTAATGATCTTTGTCCGATGACTAAAAAACTAGGGCGATATCGTTAACACCTGGCCGACTTTAATCGTCGAACTGTTGAGTTTGTTTCGGCTTTTTAGCGTGATATAAGACACTTTATATTGTTGCGCAATTTCAGATAGCGTTTCACCACTGCTCACTTTATGAGTAATCGTTTTTGATACGGGTGTGTACGCCACTTCACTAATGGTGAGTATCTGACCTATACGAATATTGTTACCTTTTAGTTTGTTGAGTTGCTTTATTTTAATCACGCTCACACGGTAACGTTCACCTATGGCTGATAGGCTGTCACCACTAACCACTTTATGGACAATATTGTTGGTAACGGGCGGTGTTGTGCTGTGGACAATAGGTCCGGCAGGCGTGACGAGCGTACTGGATGTGCCCGCAACAGAAATAATTAAATCACTTTCTTTACTGCCATTCTTCTTCCAAGCCACATAACTGGATGGAGGTGGCTTTGCGTAAAAATAATCTTTAACACCTTTAAAAATAGACTTCGCCATTTTTTGCCGATAGCTCGACGTGCTTAATAGCTTTTCTTCTTTAGGGTTAGAAATAAAGCCTGTTTCTACTAAAATAGAGGGCACATCTGGCGATTTCAACACAAGAAAACCCGCCTGCTCTACTTGTTTTTTATGCAGCCGTGCTACGCCTTTCATCTCTTTCAAGACTTCTTTACCAATCTCTAAGCTAGATCCTACGGTAGCCGTCATCGACAAATCTACCAGCACGCCACGCAACACTTCATCTTTATCTTCTAAATTAACATCGCCCACGCCACCTATTAAATCAGCTTCGTTTTCTTGTTGTGCTAAAAAGCGTGCTGCCTCACTCGTTGCTCCACGCCGTGATAACGCATAAACCGACGCACCATTTGCCTGAGGTTTGTTAAAAGCGTCGGCATGAACCGAGATAAATAAATCTGCACGTAGTTCACGTGCTTTATCTCGACGCTTGCGCAATGGCATAAAATAGTCGTCAGTCCGTGTAAGGTGAGCAGTAAAGCCTCTTTCCTTATTAATTAACGTAGCGAGGCGTTTAGCGATATCCAAAACTACCACTTTCTCTTGTGTTTTCCTCGGGCCAATAGCACCCGGATCTTCGCCACCATGACCAGCGTCAAGGACCACAATAACGTCCCGCAATTGTCTTTTTTTAATTTGCACAATGGCGTTAGTGGTCGAAGCAGAGGCGTTACTGGCAAATTGCCCTGCTACGGTATTAACGGTTTTTTTTGTGTCGGTATTTTTGTCATAAAGATCAATAACCAGCCGATGTGGCTTGCCTTTGTTCGGTGTCAACAAAAAGCTACGTGGCTTCGCCCCCGAGGACAAATCAAAAACCAGACGTAAATCATCCCCATTACGTACCGCCGAACGGACGCGTTTAACCAACGCATTTTTTTCGGTAAAGGCTGGTTTGCTGAGTGATGCACGATTACTGGCGTTAATGATATCGACGACTAAGCGATGCGGATTTTCAAGTAAAAACAATTGATAATTAACTTCATCACTCATATCCAAAACGACACGGGTGTGGTCTGGCGCACGCCACACTCGCAGACTATCAACCGTGATTGAAGCGAATACAGATGCACTAAATAAAGAGAACGCGAGGCACACTAACCCTGACAACCGAAATCGGCATGACGGTAAAAACACTGGCAGAATACTGTTGCGAAACACGCAAATCTCCGTTGTTGTTGCTGTTACTATCTGTAGCAGTCTATATGTAGTTAACTATATATTGCGTTATAGCTTGTCGATTACGCCTGCGCCGATGAGGTTATCACCGTAATTTCTCTACCCACCACTTGTGTTATTTCACAAATTTTAGGCACTAGACGCACGACAATATCTGGTTGCGGTAATACGCCTTGACCACGTTCAGCCCATTCCACCAAGCAAATACATTCGGCTGAAAAATAATCTCGGATCCCCATATACTCAAGCTCTTCTGGATGGCCCAATCGATACAAATCAAAATGATACACCACCGGGACTAACTGCTCATAAGGTTCGACTAGCGTATAAGTGGGACTCTTAACTGCACCTGAATAACCCAAGGCGTTTAATATGCCGCGAGTAATGGTGGTTTTACCTGCGCCCAAAGTGCCTTCAAGAAATACCGTCATACCGGGCTTTAACTGAGTCGCTATCTGCTGACCCGCTATGACGGTTGCGGCTTCATCAGCAAGCCACTGAGTCCGTGTAACGTGAGTCGAGGTGCCAGACGATGAAGGCAGAGAGTCATTCATCTGTGTCACACTTCCGCTAACAAGGTCTGTACCGCAGAAATGACATCGGTCGCTACTAGACCCCGCTGACCACTGAGTTTGACCGCTTGATCTGCGGCTGAAGAATGCAGCACCGCACCTAACATAGCGGCATTATCTATAGACATGCCCTGTACTAATAGCGCGCCGACTAAGCCGCTCAATACATCGCCCATACCCGCACTCGCCATACCGGCGTTACCCGCATCACATATATATTGACTGCCACTTGATGTAATCACAATAGTGCCCGCGCCTTTCAATATCACCGCGCCACCATACTGCTGCTGAATAGCACTCGCTGCGGCAAAACGATCAGCTTGTATTTCGGTAACGCTACAATGTAATAACGTCGCGGCCTCACCAGGATGAGGCGTTAAGATCCATTGGCGCTCGCGGGGAGCAGTAGTGGATAAATCGGCAAAGCGTGGTTGGGCCAATAAACGCAGTGCGTCCGCATCGAGCACTAGTGGCTGTGTTGTGGCCTCTAACACTTGGTAAAATAATTGTTCTGACCATGCAGATTGCCCTAGCCCGGGACCAATCACAATGCCCGTTGCTCGGGTTAACATCGGTAATAGCGCCTGCCCACTCTCGATACCGGCAACCATCAGCTCTGGCTGTCGTGCTAATGCAGCGGAAACGAATGTAGGCTGTATCGCCAAGCTTACCAGGCCCGCCCCAGACCGTAACGCCATTTGTGATGCCATAATAGGTGCGCCACCGTAACCGTAACCCACGCCGCAATCACCACCAATGACTAACAAGTGACCACAGTCACCTTTATGGGCAGCGCAAGATCTTGCGGGCAAGTTATGTAGTGCCTTATCCAAGGCGAGTAACTGGGATGATGGGTTAACCAAATGTAACCATTCTTCATTCACCTCTACAGCTGAAAAATATCGTCTTCCGCTATGCGCTCGACCCGCTCCGGTAAATAGCCCTTGTTTCTGGCCGATGAAACTAATGGTGGCATCGGCCATAACTGCAATGGTGGACACTTCACCCGTATCAACGTTAACGCCAGTCGGGATGTCGATCGCGAACACTGGCCATAAATAAGTGTGCTTCGCTGCATTAATTGCTGTAACGGCATCCGCCATATTATCCCGTAGCGCACCTTGGCTACCAATACCCAACATCGCATCGACAAGCACCGTCTGTGAATCTTGCATTAATTGGCTATCGACGAATGCTGCCACCGTAAATTTTAGTATTTCTACACCTTCGCGTAATGCGTACTCGAAAGCTGCAAAGGCTGCACTGCCTTTTGTTGGCTCACCAAAAGACCACAGCGTGACATGAATATTGCTTTGTTTGGCTAACGCAGCGACAACGTAACCATCACCACCATTATTGCCCACTCCACAAAATACCTGCAATGCCGTCGTTTTTGGCCACCGCGCAAATAAGCATTCAACCGCATGCCGACCCGCTCGCTTCATGAGCACGGTTGAGGCAATACCTTCATGCTGCATCACTAGGCAATCTAACTCTTTCACTTGCTGCGCTACATACAGTGATGGAGAACGTAAATCGTAAGCTATAGGTGTGGGCGATACAGTGGTTGAAGGCACGGACATATAAAAACTCATATAAAAAAAGCGAGGATAGAAATACAATGGTCTATTATAGGACAACCACCCACAGATAACAGCTGCGCCCTTACGCTCTGCACAGACTTTTTATGCGATTATTATCATAATGACAGTATCCGATGACACCAACCGCTTACACGGCGCAGATCACACTGCGCTTGTTTCATTAGCCGAGAGCGTTGAGGTGTGGGGAAGAGAGTTAGGGTTTCAGCAAGTAGGCATTACGGATGTCGATACTGGCAAACATAAGCAGCATTTGCAGGCGTGGCTGGATAATCGCTACCATGGCGATATGCAGTGGATGGAAACCCATCAAGACTTACGCAATGACCCCACACAATTGGTCCCCGATACTGTACGAGTGATTTCGGCGCGCATGGATTACTTGCCAGAGAACCCTCAACATATCCAAATTTTAAAGCAACCCAAAAAAGCCTATATCTCCCGTTATGCCCTAGGTCGCGACTATCACAAGTTGATTCGCAAACGCTTAGCAATACTCGCCAGAAAACTGGAGCAGCGTTATACCGAACTCGCCACAGAAAACAATTGGCCCCTAGACACTATTTCACAACGCCCGTTTGTAGATAGCGCACCAGTGCTAGAAAAAGCTTTTGCAGAAAAAGCAGGTCTCGGATGGATTGGCAAAAACACCTTAGTGCTCAACAAAAATGCCGGCAGCTGGTTCTTTTTAGGTGAGGTACTCACCAATATCCCATTGCCGGTCAACCAGACTATTGCTGAAAATAAATGTGGCGATTGCACGGCGTGTTTACAAGTTTGCCCTACCGACGCATTTGTTGCGCCATACACGCTAGATGCAACACGCTGCATTTCGTATTTAACGATCGAGTTAAAGTCATCTATTCCTGAAGAGTTTCGCGAGCCGATTGGCAATCGTGTTTTTGGCTGTGACGACTGTCAAGCCATATGCCCATGGAATAAATACGCCAAATCGACACAGGAAATTGACTTCTCTCCTCGCCACCAATTACAAAACAGCGATCTTGCCACTTTGTTTTTATGGACAGAAGAAGAATATTTAAAAAATACCGAGGGCTCGGCTATCCGCCGTATCGGCTATGAGCGGTGGCTACGTAACTTGGCGGTTGGTTTAGGCAATGCCCCTAAATCACCTGAGATTCTTGACGCATTAAGACAACGCGAAGACTATCCTTCGGAAATGGTACAGGAACATGTGTTATGGGCAATAGAAAGACAAAAAAACGAACGCAAAAGCAAGCGTAAAATAAAGCGCGTAAAAGCCTAGTCGGATGGTCGAATTCACTCTAATCTACCAATAAAGGTTAGCGCTAACATTCAACGCCAATTAACCACCGTGTTTTATCTTCTGTGTATCTATCCAATTCTTGCTTACGTACGATAGGAGATGTACAGCCTTTAGGCTTAATATAGGGCACAGCGATGTCTTCAGCCTCCTGCAAGCTCATGGGGCTTTTATCTTTACGCGTTACAGAGATATAATAGGGTGCCTTAAACACCTCTAAAAAACTGTCCGCGTAGTAAACCACACCATTTTTTTCTATTTTTTCAAAAGCATTGCCGTTTCTAACAAATCCCCCAGAAAGAGTTAAACCAAAGTTTTTGATCACGAGTTCAGCGGCATCTTTATCGCGCTTTTCTTGTTTCAGTATTTTGTATTGCTGCTCCCGTTTCTCATACTTTTCTATAGATTCATCTATATTTTCTGCACTAACATTTCCGGCAACGACATCTCTGCACGAAACTTTTTTATTTTTCTTGACTAGCATCTCGTACATGAGATCCCGATTAGAGGTGATAAAGGCTGCTCCGTCATGATCAACACTCAAATAGCATTTATCGCCTAAAGCATGAACATCTATATAGTATTTTTTTAATGGCGACGGTGTAAAAAGAACATTCATTTTACATATTCGTACGATAGCTCCCGGTTTTTGTCTGCGCTCAGAAACTGATATCAGGGTAGTGACGCCGGGCTCAACATATAAACTCTGACTACCATTTATCTTACCTTGTCGGCCTGGCTGACAAACACTTGCCTGCGCGCTTACTCTTCGACCTATTGGAGCAACAATTTCAACCTCTGCTGCTGTTTTTTTATCGACACTAGCATAATCTTTATTGACTGACACGCAACCAACCAACACACCCAATATCACCACTAAAAAAACTCTAACAAACAGCATAAATAAACCTCATCGAATAAATCACTTATATTAGCATGATCAAAAAAACCATCAAAGCCGAAAATACATAACATAAGCCTAATGACCTGAACCACTCATGGAACCTCACATAGATTGAGTTTGATGGTAGTTAATTACAGCCTGCAGTAGTGCCCAGCATGGATCTATCACTTGTCCCTAACACCTTTTAGAAAAGTGTTTAATGCACATATCAACCGATTCTTTTTGAATGGTTTCATAATGTTCGAAGATACATTCTACGGACGCACCTAATGCACATTCAAATTCACCTTTATCATCTTTTATGGCGAAGCTATTATTTCCCACTGAGCCTAAATTCGATTGGAAAATGCCTGCCGCGCTCACGGGCAAAAAGTCTTCATATATAACAGGGTCAAAACGCACATGACCAGCATCAATCAATGACTTAATGTTTCGCTCATAATCCTTCGGCTGACCGGTCACTTTATCGTTAACAGAGAAATAAAAATACGCTAAATTTTGCAACCGCAACTCATTATAATTATCGGGAAAAGCGGCAAACTCTTCACTCAACACTATATAATATTCGCCGGCATTATCACCCTTACCGTCAGGCACTACCCGAGCACGTGCCTGATGAAGCAACCGATCATATAGCGCCTGCCCCTTAGGGGTTAGCGCTACACCCCTTTGTTCAATTTCACCAAACCGGGCAGTGTGTGAACTGACAATATTGCTTCCGTCACCACCGGGGAAAACTACACGTTCGCTTAAGGCTTTAAACGATGTCTGCCGTAACAAAATAGGGCAATGCCGCGTAGGCGGCCCCTCTATTATTGCTTTGGCATCAATCCCACGCTCTTTCATTTCTTGCTGCGCGCGATAAATATTGACGGTCGCTGGCGTTAAGTGATTAATATGCGGGCCTTTAAATGAAACCACATCCGCAATAAGAGGATGAAGTTGCAATAACTCCTGATATAGATCTACATCCACTGCTGCGTCCTTATGCCAACGAAAAACATTGAGGGCCTCTTCAATAAATTCTTTTGCGTCACCCTGATTAAGATCGCCACTAGACTCAAATTGATCAATCAACCCAAACAAGCGAGGGGAGCATATTTCTCGCCGAGACAGGGTCTCTTCCACTTTGTCACACAGCGCCTTATCGCTGACGAGATCGAGTCGGAGTAGTGAAGTAAAAACACGGAAAGCATTCACCGAAAGATCAGCATGGGCAAGAGGGCGAAATGCCGTGGAATGTACCGGAATACCCGCAACAGACAAGTCATAATATCCCACTGGATACATACCCATTACCGCAAACAAACGGCGCATGGCCGACAGCTCTTTTGCTGTTCCTACGCGAATAGCACCGTGCCGCTCTTCGGCTAAACGCGTTAAATTATGCCCTGCGGTTAACTGCTCAACTAATGCGGGATTAGCATTAAGTTCATCACGGTTAATATCTTCTACCATGTTCTTCAACGTGCCATATAACGGCACTTCTTGCTGATACATGGCCGACATTGCTATGGCGAACTGTTTCCGTAAATTATTTTTTGATACCACCGACATCATTACTCGCCTTTAACCGTTGCTGCCTTTTTCAATTGACGTAAGCCCTGTAACGCCACTTCTGCCATTTTATCTATTTCGACATCGGTCATGGCTGTCGATAACGCACCCGTGCCGGTATTCATTAACGCTATACCATGCTGAAATAAATAATCGATAAATTGTTGAGCCTGCTTTTCCTCTACTGGACTAGCATACACCTCACGATAATTATTCGGCAAATCAGATGTGAAATGAATACGGAACATAGAACCTTGCCCAGAAACACAGGCACTAACATCCGCAATACGAATCGCTTCGCGCAACTGTTCTCTCGCATATTCTCCTAAGCTATTAAGCTTTTCAAGCGCACATGTATCTAATAGCTGCATGGACACGAGCCCCGCAGTCATGGTGATGTTATTCGCAGAAAAAGTACCCGACTGCGGAAACAGAAAAGTATTTGATAATGGATTTGTCACATCCAACACATCTGCCCGCCCGGCTATAGCCCCAACAGGGAAACCCCCACCAATAATTTTCCCTAATGCGGTCAAGTCTGGAGCCACATCACAGGCTTCTTGATAGGTTTCTTGATAAGCTTCTTGCGCGCCACCGTAATGATTACGAAAGGTAATCACTTCATCAGCAATAAGCAAAGCGCCGTTATCACGACCCCACTGATGCAAAGCCCGAACAAAATCGGGGGTCGCGCTTAACAAGCCGACATGGTGAGGCATAAGGTCGATTAATATACCGGCTACCTGCCCTGAATACTGATCGAGAATAGCTAAAGCTCGCTCGACATCATTAAACGGCAGGACAATCACATCCTCCAACACTGAAAGCGGGGTACCGTAAGCAACCGGCACACTTGTCGGCGCATTCACTTCACCCCACGTGCCGGGCTTCGCCGTTTGACTCACTTCGGCATAGTCGTCAGTGCCATGATAAGCACCTTCTATCTTGGCAATTTTTTGTCGCCCAGTGTAAGCACGCGCCGCTTTTATGCATGACATCACCGCTTCGGTACCCGAATTAACAAATCGTACTTTTTCAAAGTTAGCACTACGGCCACACAAATGTTCAGCAAATCGCATCTCCACTTCTGTTGCCATAGTAAAAACCGTTCCCTTATGCAGCTGCTCTGTTACTGCTGCGACCACTTCTGGTCGTCCATGCCCATGTATGAGCGAAGACATATTATTAGCAAAATCGATACGTTGAATACCCTCAACATCAGTCACATAACAACCCTCACCATGGCTAGCGTATACCGGATGCGGTTTACGCATGACAGAATTACGACTGACGCCCCCAAGAATAACCCTCAGCGCTTGCTCATATAACGCACTACTTATATTCGTTTTACTCATCAATTTACACCGTGGATTTAACTATAAAAACAACAATTCTTATTAGACGCCAGTTAAAAGCGTCTATTTATTGTGTAATATTGCCTTTCTGCATTATTATTAGCAAACGACTATCACTCACAAAATCATTACTTTTGGTAATGCATTATGATTTATTCAAAACGCCTTATTCCTAGCACGAGCATGCTGATGGCATTTGATGCCGCGGCTAAAACTGGCAGCTTTACGGCCGCAGCCAAAAGGCTTCATGTCACTCAAGGTTCTATTAGCAAACTAATTTCTAGCCTAGAAAACCAGTTAGATGTCGCCCTATTCACACGCACACGCAAGACTATTCATTTGACCGAGGCGGGGCAACGTTACGCACAACACATTGGCGAAGCATTACGGAGTATTCACAACGCTTCGCTTACCGCTATGAGTGATCCACTAAGCAATACTTTTAATTTAGCGATACCACCCACGCTGGGCACGCGCTGGCTTATGCCTCGATTACCTGAGTTTTTAGCTCAGCACCCCAACATTCATATTAACTTTGTGACAAAACTCACTGAATTTGATTTTAGCGATGTGAACGTGGATGCAGCCATCCACTATGGCTTACCTAACTGGCCCAATACCAACAGTACGTTTTTAATGGGCGAGACAATCATTCCCGTGGCATCGCCAACATGGATCAAGAAAAATGCGCCACAACACCCCTCCGATTTAAGTCAATTAAGCTGCTTAAACCTATCCTCTCGTCCTGACGCATGGCGACAGTGGCTACTCCATTACGAGCAAAACACCACCATTACATCCGGCATGGTATTTGAAAAATTTTCCCTGTTAACACAAGCCGCTATTGCAGGATTAGGTGCCGCGCTGCTACCTGAGTTTTTAATTGAGAGTGAACTGAAAAATAACGAACTCGAGGTTATTTTTGATGAAACTCAAAAGAGCCCCCACAGTTACTACCTAATAACACCTTCACATAAAGCCCATTACGCATCAGTCATTGCCTTGCGTGAATGGCTGTTAAAACAGTGTAAGGACATGGGATCACAACGCACAAAAAAATCGTTAATTCGCCATCACTGCGCGCTCTTTTGCCCAGTGACGTAACGCTTGGATGTCTTCTGAGCGCACCACAGAAATAGGCACGGTGGCATCCACTGCGTTTAATACGTGCTCGACGGTTAGCGTTTTTTGCTGTGCTTTGGCTGAGTACAATGCTGACACAATGACTTGTTCTATCTCGGCACCCGTAAATCCCTGAGTTGACTCGGCAATGGCAATTACCTGCTCTTTTTCAAAGTCAACGTGACGCAGGCGCAAGTGAATTTGCGCAATAACAGCACGATCTGTTGCGTTAGGTAAATCAACAAAGAATATTTCGTCTAACCGGCCCTTGCGTAATAATTCTGGCGGCAAACGCGAAATATCATTACTGGTTGCAACGATAAACACACGGCTTTTACGTTCGGCCATCCATGTAAGTAACGTGCCTAACACACGTTGAGATATACCTTCATTATCAGATTGACCTAGTGACTTTTCGATTTCATCCATCCACAGCACACAAGGCGACACATTATCCGCAAGCTGTAAGGTTTCGCGTAAATTACGCTCTGTTTCACCATGAAATTTATTGTATAGCGCGCCCATATCTAAGCGTAACAACGGTACGTTCCATAAGCCCGCTATGGCTTTCGCCGCTAAACTTTTCCCGCCACCTTGCACCCCTAACAGCAAGATACCTTTTGGTGTATCTAAAGCGGGGCGCGTATCGCTTTTATCTTTCGAAATACCTGAAAAAGTGGACTGTCTTTCGTCTAGCCATTGTTTTAATTTTTTTAGCCCGCCTACTTGAGCAAACTGAGCTGTATCGTATTCGAAAGTGAGGATGTTATTCATATTCATCAATTCGAATTTTGATCTATTCACGTCATCGACATCACTGATGGTAATCGCGCCATCATCCACAATCGCTCCGTGAACCAAGCGCTTAACGTCGCTCTCGGTTAAACCGCGTAGATTATTGGTGAGCAATGATAAGGTTTTCGCATCAACATTAACACGACGCCCAATATGCTGTTGCTGCCATTGTCTTACTTCGTTCAACACTATTTGACGGATTTTATTTTCGGAAGGAAAGCTTAATTGAAAACGCGTGCTGTACCGGTGTATTTCTGGGGGCAATGTCAATGCATGACTAAGCAGCATGAGCGTCACTTGATTATCGGAATATAGAGCGATATCTTTTAAGCTCCGCACGACGTCGGGTTCCTCAAAGTACACATGAAAATCACACAGCACATAAATGCCTGCTGCATTTTTTTGACGAATAGAAGCGAGTAATTCTGCGGGCTTAGTGAGTGTGGCTTGGTTAACATCTGATTCAGTTGCCGATTGACTTAACAGACCGTTCTGCAAGCCCGCGGTGCAACTCCAGCTATACAAAGGTCTACATGTTTTAATCGCCAAGCGAGTACAAAGCTCAAGCACTCTTGGCTCTTCGTAAGACTCGATGGCGATAAGGGACGATCCCTTTTTTACCATCAGTTCAATATCATTGAGGTCTTCCATTAGATTCACTTTTTATTATTTTAATGATTACCCTAATAAGGTACGCATGGCGTACCTTACATAAACTGCAGCGCAAACCGAATGTCGACGAAAGCGTCAATACATCCACATAGAGTTTAACTAGACAGCAAAAAAAGTTTTGCGGTAATGTTTCAGCTCGTTGATCGAATCACGGACATCATCCATAGCAAGATGCGCCCCGGATTTGGTGAAACCTTTCATCGCTTCTGGCTTCCAGCGGCGGGCAAGCTCTTTAACGCTACTCACATCTAAATTGCGGTAGTGAAAATAATTTTCCAGCGCTGGCATATAGTTGGCCAAGAAACGGCGATCTTGGCAAATAGAATTGCCAGCCATGGGTGATTTACCCGCTGGCACCCACTGTTTGAGAAAATCTATGGTTTGCTGTTCGGCAACGATTTCAGCCATTTGACTATTGCGCACCCGCTCAGTCAATCCTGACTTGCCATGCTGGTTAGTGTTCCAGTCATCCATGGCGGCTAAACGTTCGTCTGACTGATGAATTGCTAACATCGGCCCTTCGGCCAATATATTGAGATTGCTGTCGGTGACGATAGTGGCTATTTCGATAATCACATCATCGTTGGGGTAAAGCCCCGTCATTTCTAGGTCAATCCAAATCAAGTTATCTTCGTGCAACATATTCGCGTATCATCCTATAATAATATTTATTGATTCTTATAGTGTTACTGATATATGCCTGTAAATCCAGTTGAACAACACATTACTGATAACCCGTCTGCTTTTTATCACTTTTTGCTACCTATCGAGAATGCCGCATGAGCAAACGAAAAATCACCCGCAAACAAGCGTGGCGCATCGAGAAAGTCCAGCAGGAGCGCGTTGCAAGAGCCGATAAAAAAAATGCTAAAATTGATGCCAATGTCAATCACGGTAGTTTAGGTGCCGAGCAAGAAGGCTTAGTGATTGCTCACTATGGCACACAGGTCGAAATCCAGTCTTCGAATCATTCTCATGATGATACTGAAGAAGACAAAGCCAACGCAGCTAAAAAGCGCTGTCATATGCGCACCAACCTTGGGTCACTGGTCACGGGCGACCGAGTAATTTGGCGCGATGCCGAGCCAACAGGTGTGGTAGTCGCGGTGCTACCAAGAATATCGGCCTTATCTCGACCCGACCCCCATGGCGACATGAAGACGGTGGCCGCCAATATTGATAACATTTTAGTGGTAGTAGCGCCTTTTCCTCGCCCCCATAGCTTTTTGATTGACCGTTATTTGGTCGCTGCTGAAGCCATTGGCATTAAACCCGTAATCTTACTCAACAAAGTCGATTTAATTGACGACAAAAACCGTCATATTGTTGATGGTCTGACAACGATGTATCGTGATTTAGGTTATGAGGTGATTCACGCGTCAACCGTATTAGCAGCAGAGACTGGATGCAATGAGCCGCTAGACGGCTTAGATAATTTAAAACGTTTTCTGCAAAGCAAAACTACGGTCTTTGTCGGGCAGTCGGGTGTGGGCAAGTCTTCACTTATCAATAAACTCTTACCTGGTCAGGATCTTCGCGTAGGCGCACTCACTGAAGCTACTCAGCGTGGTACTCATACCACCACCACCGCTCAACTATTTCACTTTCCATCGACCAATGGCGAAGACGCAGGCCAGCTCATCGACTCGCCAGGGATAAGGGAGTTTGGTCTTTGGCATATGGATGAAGGCACTATATTAGAAGGATTTGTTGAGCTGCGAGATCATATAGGCCTGTGTAAATTTCGTGATTGCCAGCACCGACATGAACCCAAATGTGCCATTTTAGAGGCTCACGCACGCGGAGAAATCAGTGATCGCCGAATGGAGAGCTACTTCACCCTGAGAGACACGATCGAAAACGCATAAAACCTTACTAAGCCAGCGGTTATAGACTATATTTAAAGTATTCTTTTGATTATTGGTAGGGCTTATCTATGCACAACATTTATGTACAGCACTGAAAACCCAAGTTCACCCGCAGCAATGCCAAAGGTAACACCTCCGCTAGAAGGAAAACTAAACGCACTCTCTCGGCAGGCAGAAAACGATTCTAGATTATCTATTTGGTTGAAAAAACTGCCTGAAAACTCCTTGCCCATCGATCAAACGATTGCAGAGGATGTGATTGAATTATTGCGTGACGAGAATTGCGATTCGCCCACCCTAGCGGCCTGCATTCAAAAAGACCCTCTCTTATGCTTAAAATTATTTCATTGCACCGAAGAATATGTCAACCATAACGGTGGCGACATACAACACTTGGTACATTTAATTGGGCTAATTGGGTTCGATAAGATTGAGCAAGTAGTCACGAAAAGTCGAAAATTATCAACCACTCCCCACGGGTTTAAAGAAGTATTGTCTGCTAGTTTATTTACTGCACATTTGGCATCGAGCCTACTAAACAAAAAACATAACGCGAGTAGCGACCGTTTTTTTCTCCCTACCTTATTTTTTAACGCGCCTTTATGGCTAATGTGGGTAGCGGCACCAAAAACCATGGCACATGGAAAGGTTTTAGCCCGCTGTCAACCGCAATCATATATTGCCTTAAGCGTCAAAAAACTAGGTTTTAAACTCACCGACCTTTTAGAAAAAGCCAACGAGGTTATGCTCTTACCCAAAATGACATCTGACGCACTCGCGATTAATCCTACAAAAAAAGTACGCTTCTGGGCGAAAGCCCACCTGTTGAGTGACGAAAGAATGGCCCAGTGGTTCAAGGATGATAAAGCATCAAGACACTTTTTCTACAGTGTCGAAGCCGGTATTTATCTACTTAATCAATATGTTATCGCTATTTATTTTGACTGGAATAGTAAGTATATTCAGCGCTGTACCACGCTATTATGTCGTCATTTAGGCATTAGCAATGACGAATTAAGCACGACTGTTATCTCGCTGGCACTCAAGGTAACGCTACCCTCACAGCTTCAAGGGTTACTTGCGCCCATCAACCGAGTTCGCGGTCTACACCGTGATCCTGTAGGCGAGTATAATCAAACCGCCCAGACAGGCGTTATCGATGCGTGGCGTGAGAAAATTCGCCAAAGTGACAATCCTGACACCGCGTTAGCGATCACCATGAATGCCCTCACAAGGGGAGTTGGTGTGGAACATTGCGTTATTATGAAGGTTGATGAACGTCACATTTATACTCAGACCCACCATGGGTTTGGTGAAAGTGCCGCCATTAAACGCTTTCACTTTGACTGGCATACAGAAAAAAATCTGTTTCAAAAAATAATTGCCAAACCTTGCTCTATATCGTTTTATTCACAAAACTTACCTAAAGCTAGCGCTAAAATCCCCAAGCAATTCACCCAGTATTGTGAGGTAAAGCCATGCGGCTTATTATCTGTTTTTCACCAAAAAAAGCCCAGAGTACTGATTTATTGCGACCATAGCCAATGGGATAAAGACAAACACAAGCATTTTAAAGCTATAGGTAAGGCGTTGGCGCATACCTTAAACCGGTTCTAAAAACAGGCCCAAACTCAATACCTGTTGCTCATAGCCAGCAGCTAGCTTTAGCCGCCACTGATGTTACCGCATTGCTTATTTGAGTAACACTCTGTGATAAATCTCCGCGTTACTTTGAAAGAGTGCACATGAAAATTTCAAGTATTCTTCAGTGAGCTTACACTCTATATACGCTATAATTAAACACTACCTACGAATACACTCCTTTACCACTCACTTTATGACGACTCTATAGCGACTTGTATGAAAAAAACTTTTTTTATTGCCCTACAATATTTACTCCCTCAACACGCATTATCTCGATTGGCAGGCTGGGTCGCCGAGACGAAAATCACATGGGTTAAACATCGCATTATTTGTTGGTTTATTGGGCGTTACAACGTCGATATGAGTATTGCCGCCAATCCTGACCCTGCATCTTACCGACACTTTAATGACTTTTTTACCCGTCCATTAGCACAAGGTCAGCGCCCTATTACAGAAGTACCTAATGCTATTATTTGTCCCGCAGATGGTTGTATCAGCCAAATAGGGGGAATCGTAAATGGGCATATATTTCAAGCCAAAGGCCAAGAATACAGCTTACTTGAACTGGTGGGTGGCGATGTCGATATTGCTAAGCAACTTGATGGCGGTCTCTTTGCGACGGTTTATCTCTCACCTAAAGATTATCATCGTGTACACATGCCGTTAACCGGCACGCTCAAGACAATGATTCATGTGCCCGGTGACTTATTTTCGGTGAATGAAACGACAGCAGACAATGTACCTCGGTTGTTTGCTAGAAACGAGCGCGTTGTCGCTTTATTTGATACCGAGCATGGCCCCATGACGGTTATATTAGTCGGAGCAATGATTGTCGCGAGTATCGAAACCGTCTGGTCAGGGCTTGTAACCCCGATCAAAAAACAAGTCCGCACCACCCACTATCACAATACTGACGCTGTGCTATTGGAAAAAGGCGAAGAGATGGGGCGTTTTAAGTTAGGCTCGACCGCTATCGTATTGTTAGGAAGAGATACCGCAACATGGGACGATTCATTCGTCGCCAACAGCCCCGTTATGATGGGAGAAAAAATGGGTCGACTGTTATAGGCCAGACTTGTATCGGCAGGATTCATGGCATGGATTGTTTTACTACCCGATGAAAAGTTGTTTTTTTAACTACAAAAATTAATATATCTTTCACGGATCTTTGTCACTTTGATAGGATAATCATAGGGCTGTACATCTTCTGCGATATCAATTCTAGAGGGTATTTGTGCCTCTGTCTTACGAACATGAGAAGGTAATGGTAGGGCAATACTACGCATATCGCCCACCATCAAGTCGACATGATCTAATTGATCCAGAGCTTCGCCCCTTTTATCGACGACGACCATTACTCGTGGTTTTAGCCGACGAGCGTAGTTCTGCTCTGCCACAATCGCAATCTCACCGGTTGATAACTTCACCAGCGTACCTGTTGGGTATAAGCCGAATGCTTTAATAAACTCCACCACCAAATCATCTTGGAACTGCTTACCGCGCGCCTCATATAAACGTGATATTGATTGCGAGCTAGGAATAGAACAAAGTTCGCCTTTACGATATGTTGCCTCATCATAGAATACCGCGACACCCGCGATTTTAGATAAGAAAGAAATCTCATCTCCTTGTAGCTGCTTAGGATAGCCGCTGCCGTTTAAGCGCTCAAACATCATTGAGACCGTCTTAATCACCTTGGGAGGTATATCACTGATATCTTTTAGCAGAGTAATAGTTTGTTCGACGACAATTTTTCCTACACCTGAATCACATGGGTCGCCTGCCTTGATAGATAATAACACCTTGGGTAAGGTTAGCCGCCCAACATCTCTTAATATGGTGCTGAGGGCTAGAACACGAAGGTTAGTTTTACTTAGCCCTAAATGCTGCCCAAACACAACGGACCACGCGGCTGAGCGTAACAAGTAATAGAAAGGATCTTTTTTATCCATTTTTCTCACTCGAACTAGCCACATAAACGCATCGGGATTGCGCACAATACTATCGACCATAGCGTAGCTAGCGTTGATAAATGGCATGGGTGAAACCTTTGATCTTGTTGTGATTTGTCCCATGACCGTAGCCATTTCCAACATCAACCGATCATAGACAGCATGAGCTAACGTCATCTCGGATGCCACAGTTTGCCTATCTTGGTAGACTTTATCGTCAACATAAATAGCTTTTAATGGGCCACGATATGTATCTGGTAAATCTTGCGCCGTCTTTACATCTAAAAGGGTTTTATCTGATGGCGCTATCCCTTTAATAATGTCAATGTAGACATATTGACAGTGCACTTTTAACTGCTTGATCTCGGATCGATCGCGTACATAGAAACCCTGAATGGGAAATGGGGTTTTCTGCCAAGGTCGATCGAGCGCAGAAACATACATCCCTAACTCGATATAGCGAACATCTAATTTAATCGGCTTTATACTCACCTTCACTTCCTATGACAATCACTGCGTCTTAAATGACGCTTATTAATGGCTCGCGTGAAGTTTTCCAATGATAACGTATAACTCTCATCCTGAAACGACCGCCATGTAACGACCGCCCTAAAACCACCATTTCTCTAGTGATAAGCTTCTGATAACTCGTGTACTGCAGTAAAAAACGCAGCGACATTTTCAGGCTTAGCTTGCGGTGTCACTCCGTGACCCAGGTTAAACACATGACCATTACCTTTTCCGTAAGCCGTTAAAATATCTTCTACCTCTTCGCGGATCCGCTTAGGATTAGTGTACAAAATGGCGGGATCCATATTGCCCTGTAAGGCCACTTTTTGACCGACTTGTTGTCTTGCTTGCCCAATATGCGTGGTCCAATCGAGTCCTAACGCATCGGCTCCCGTTCCCGCCAACGAAGGCAGCCATTGACCACCTCCCTTAGTAAATAGTATAACCGGCACATGGCGGCCATCACGCTCTTTAATTAACCCACTCACTATTCGTTGCATCGGCGATAGAGAATACCGATGATACGCATCATGGGATAAGGCACCACCCCAAGAATCAAATATTTGCACCACTTGCGCGCCCGCTGTAATTTGTGCGTTCAAATAAGCAATAATGGATAGGACTAATTTATCAATCAACAACTCAAATACTTCAGGCTGCGTATACATCAGTGACTTGGTACGAGCATAATCTTTACTCGATCCACCTTCCACCATATAGGTTGCTAACGTCCATGGACTGCCGGAAAAGCCGATCAACGGAACGCGTCCGTTCAATTCACGACGAATGAGTGTTACGGCATCGGTGACATACGTAAGGTCTTTAGCCATATCGATAACAGGCAGTGCTTCAATATCACTAGCAGTATGAACCGTTTTTGAGAATTTGGGGCCTTCGCCTGTTTCAAAATATAACCCCAAGCCCATCGCGTCAGGGATGGTGAGTATGTCTGAAAAAAGGATGGCAGCGTCAATTTCAGGATATCGATCCAAAGGCTGTAACGTCACCTCGCAAGCCGTTTCGGGATTCCCGCACAAGCTCATAAAATCGCCTGCCTTTGCGCGCGAGGCTCGATACTCAGGCAAGTAACGACCTGCCTGGCGCATCATCCATACGGGTGTTCTATCTACCGGCTGACGCATCAAAGCGCGAAGAAAACGGTCGTTTTTTAACTCAGACATACGATTTTTTGACTCCATAACAACAAGGCTACCATTGTAGCCTAACCGCTCTTTGTCGTCATTGCGCAAAAAGCTAATCCGCATGCTTGACAGAAAAAATCATCCGGCTAAGCAGAGAACAAGTACATTAATATATAAGTCATATTTGCTAAAGCGAGGCCGATAATTACCGAGAACGTTAATTGCATACCGACTATGCGCGACCTAATATCTTCCTTTAAAATACCGTGAGCATGAACAACACGGCCTAGTACAATTAACACACCAAACAAATGAAGCAACACGCTGTGTCCACCATTGAACTCTAACCCAAACATAAGTAGGAGTGTAATGGGGATATACTCGGTGGCATTAGCGTGAGCTGAACGCGCTACTATTAATTCATTAATACCACCGTCAGCAAAGGCAATTTTATTTTTTCGCCGTGAAAGAATAACCACAATTGACAAATAAATTATCAGCAGGGCTAAAATTGCCGTGTATAACGCGGATATAAACATCGCGAATAACCTTGTGTTGATGCCATGATTTTATAAGCAACGCTTTTCCTGTAGTTGCTCAGCCGAATTAATACACATATCCAAATCTTTCAACATGCCGTTTTTAATGCTGTAAATCCAACCGTGTAATGAGAGTTCCGCTCCCTGCTGCCATGCTCCCTGAACAACCGTCGAACTCCCCACGTTAATCACCTGCTCGATTACATTCAGTTCACATAAACGGTCGAACCGCGGTTCGCCGATTAATGGCTCTAGTTCATCTTTATGAAAGCGGGCGACATCTTTGATATGACCCAACCAATTTTCTATTAAGCCGTGATGCTGGTCATCCATAGACGCCTTAACGCCACCGCAACCGTAGTGACCACAGACAATAATATGTTTAACTTTAAGCACCTCGACGGCAAACTGCACCACTGACAAACAATTTAAATCTGTATGGACAACGACATTTGCAATATTGCGATGAACAAAGACTTCACCGGGAAGAAGATTGACAATTTGATTCGCAGGAACTCGGCTATCGGAGCATCCTATCCATAAGTATTCTGGTGATTGTTGGGTCGAAAGCTGAGAAAAGAAGTCTGGCTGCTCGAGTTTAATCGCATCAGCCCATTCTTCATTACGATCAAATAAATGTTTTAGTGTCTTCAATACCTGTACTCTCTGTTGTCAATAGTGACTTATTATTAGCAGTGCCTATCTAACCATAGTAAAACATTAAAATATGAATGAACAGGCAATAAAAAAGGGCTAAAAAGCCCCTTTATTACTGTTAGTTTTTAACGTCTTCGCTACGGACAGAATGGCTACTATGTTGTCTAGGCAGAGGGGCTTTTACACATCTAAGTAATCGAGCATACCTTCTCCCGCTTGCCTACCTTCCCAAATTGCGGTTACCACTAAATCAGAGCCTCGAACCATATCCCCTCCCGCAAATACTTTTGGGTTGCTCGTTTGAAATTTATAAGCCTGCTCTTCTGGGGCCACAACACCTCCCCAGTGGTTTACGTTAATATTTTTTTCATCAAACCACTCAGCAGGATTAGGCGTAAAGCCAAACGCCACGAGCACTACGTCTGCAGGAATGATTTCTTCACTGCCCGCTATTACCTCAGGTCGACGCCGGCCATTTTCGTCTGGTTCTCCCAGTTGAGTTTTTACAAATTTAACACCTTCGACCTTGTCGTCACCAACAATTTCTATCGGTTGACGGTTAAAGGCAAACTCTACGCCTTCTTCTTTAGCGTTAACAACTTCGCGACGCGAGCCGGGCATGTTCTCTTGATCTCGGCGATAAACGCACGTCACGCTGGTTGCTCCTTGACGAATAGAGGTGCGATTGCAATCCATTGCAGTATCACCGCCACCCAATACAATCACTCGCTGTCCTTGCACGTTAATAAATTCTTCCGGCTTTTTTTCGAACCCCAAATTACGATTAACATTTGCCACCAGAAAGGGTAAAGCATCGTGAACACCAGGAAGATTTTCTCCCGGAAAACCGCCCTTCATATAAGTATACGTCCCCATTCCCATAAAAACCGCATCGTATTGATCGAGCAAGTGATCAATAGTGACATCTTTACCAATTTCTACGTTAAGACGAAATTCGACGCCCATTTCGGTAAATATTTTTCGACGTCGTGACATCACTGTCTTTTCTAATTTAAATTCAGGGATGCCGAATGTAAGTAAACCGCCAATCTCTGGATACTTATCAAAGACCACTGGTGTGACGCCGTTACGCACCATAATATCTGCACAGCCTATACCCGCAGGTCCTGCGCCGATAATAGCGACTTTTTTACCTGTCTGAACCACGTTTGACATGTCAGGCTTCCAGCCCATCGCAAATGCTGTATCGGTAATATACTTTTCCGCATTGCCGATAGTGACTGCGCCAAAACCGTCGTTTAGTGTACATGCTCCCTCGCACAAACGATCTTGCGGGCAGACACGACCACACACTTCGGGCAGTGAATTGGTTTGATGGCTTAGCTCTGCGGCTTCAAAAATATTACCCTCAGCAATAAGACCTAACCAGTCAGGAATGAAGTTATGGACCGGACACTTCCATTCGCAATAAGGGTTACCGCAGTCCAAACAACGATGGGATTGATCGGCCACTTCTTCTTTCGTGTCTGACTGGTAAATTTCTACGAATTTTGTTTTACGGACATCAATCTCTTTTTTCTCTGGGTCTTGTCTACCGACATCCAAAAATTGAAAATCATTATGTAAATGTTGAGTCATAATATACCCCCTTCGCTCACAGCGATTACGCCCGCTAATTTTGTACTGGTACGATTAACGCTACCATTAATATTACTGTCGACATGACGCGGGTTATCGGGCGAGATTAACAGTGCGTCAATACTTGAGGCTATTGGTTTGACCAACACAAATTGACTGGACGCCATACCAAAGTTATCAAATAAATATTTTCCCCACTGACTACCCGTTTCTTTAACAAATTCAGTCAATATGTCTCGTAAGTGCGCTATATGGTTTTCCATATTAGGTTCATCGAAACGACATAGGTCGGTTAACTCTGGATTATGTCTTTGTACCAGCACATTTTTCGCGTCATAGACGTAAGCAAAGCCGCCCGTCATCCCCGCACCAAAATTCACCCCTGTTTCGCCTAAAACCGTCACTTGCCCACCCGTCATATATTCACAACAGTGATCACCTGCGCCTTCAACGACCGCTTTTACTCCCGAGTTTCTGACGGCAAAACGTTCCCCCGCACGGCCAGCAGCAAACAACTTGCCACCTGTTGCGCCGTAAAGGCAGGTGTTGCCAACGATACTCGTTTCCTGGGTGTTAAATTCAGAACCCTGCGGCGGAGAAATGACAATTTTTCCACCCGCCATGCCTTTACCTACATAGTCGTTAGCATCGCCCTGCAGGTATAAATGCAAACCTCCCGCATTCCATACACCAAAGCTTTGGCCAGCAATACCGCTTAACTTTATAACGACAGGGTGACTCTCCATACCATTATTGCCATAGCGCTTAGCAATTTCACCCGACAACCGTGCACCCAAAGAGCGATCACAATTGGTGGTAGTATATGCAAACTCACCTCCAACCTTGGATTCTATACTGGGCAAAATATCACTGACCATTTGCTCTGCCAACGCACCTTGATCAAAGGGGGTATTTTTCTTAACTTGGCAAAACTGCGGTTTGCTTTTCAGCAAGTCATCACTGTGGATGATAGGACGTAAATCTAATTTTTTTTGCTTGTTGGTTTTACCTTCTATTACTTCCAGTAAATCTACGCGACCAATCAATTCTTCTAGGGTACGAACGCCAATACTCGCCATCCATTGACGCGTTTCCTCTGCAATAAAGCGGAAGAAATTTACTGCCATTTCTACGGTACCTTTGTAGTGGTCGCTACGTAAGTCTTCCCGCTGAGTCGCCACTCCCGTCGCACAGTTATTAAGGTGACAAATACGTAAATATTTACAGCCCAGCACCACCATAGGCCCGGTGCCAAAACCAAAACTTTCAGCACCTAAAATAGCCGCCTTGATAACATCAAGCCCAGTTTTCAACCCCCCATCGGTTTGTACTCGCACTTTATCACGCAGATCGTTAACACATAACATTTGGTGAGTTTCACTTAAGCCTAACTCCCAAGGAGATCCAGCATAATGAATAGAACTCAACGGGCTTGCAGCTGTTCCACCGTCGTATCCAGAAATGGTGATCAAATCCGCATAAGCTTTAGCGACGCCAGTGGCGATCGTCCCAACGCCGGGACGGGAAACTAATTTAACCGACACCAATGCATCTGGGTTAACTTGCTTTAGGTCATAGATAAGCTGAGACAAATCTTCAATAGAATAAATATCATGGTGCGGCGGCGGTGAAATCAATGTCACTCCGGGCACAGAATAACGTAAGCGAGCGATCAGCTCATTCACTTTCCCACCGGGTAGCTGACCACCTTCGCCAGGTTTTGCACCTTGTGCAATTTTTATTTGCAACACTTCTGCATTAACAAGGTAATGCGGCGTCACACCAAAACGACCTGACGCAACCTGTTTTATTTTTGAATTTTTTGCGGTGCCGAAACGTGCTGGATCTTCACCTCCTTCACCACTGTTGGAGCGCCCACCTAACTGGTTCATCGCTTCTGCAAGCGCTTCATGTGCTTCTGGAGACAATGCACCGAGAGACATACCCGCAGAATCAAAGCGAGAAATAATCGATTCTATTGGTTCAACGTCATCTATGGCGATAGCCTGTAAGTCATCCCGCAAATGCAGCATGTCGCGCAACGTAGCAATAGGTCGTTTATTAATGAGTTCCGCCACCACTAGCCAATCAGCAAAATCACCAGTGCGCACTGCTTTGTGCATTCCCTGGATAACATCTGGATTATAGGCGTGATACTCCTGCCCGTGAACGTACTTTAACAAACCACCAGGAGCGATTGGTTTACGTGGCTTCCACGCATCGTTCGCCAGTATTTTTTGGTCATCCTCAAGATCCACGAAACCAGCACCCTGAATACGGCTAGCCGTACCAATAAAGCACAGGTCAATAATGTCTCTACCTAAACCAACGGCTTCGAACAGCTGAGCGCCACGGTATGAGGCGATAGTTGAGATGCCCATTTTCGACAAAATCTTCATCAAACCTTTGTCGATGCCCTTTGCATAATTTTTATATGCACTGACGGTGTCACCCGTGACTTGCCCACTGCTCATCAGGTCATTAATAATACTAAAACTAAGATATGGATAAATCGCTGTGGCACCATAACCGATAAGTGCGGCCATATGATGAGAGTCACGAGCCGTTGCGGTAACAGCGATAATATTCACGTCACAACGTAAGCCTTCGTTGATTAACCGATGGTGTACTGCACCCGTTGCCAATAGTACGTGAATAGGCAATTGTCCTTGCGGAATATCTTCATCCGACAGCACGATAATAGAGATGCCCTGACGTGCGGCAACGGCTACACTATTACTCAAGTCTTTTACTGCTTGATGCAAATCTTTTTCAGCAGGGTCATAAGACAAAGAGAACTTTTGCTTAGGGTAATAACCACCGCAAAGCTCGATAAACGCTTGGTACATCGCGGGTGATAATACCGGCGAAGGGATGATTACCCGCTTAGCATGTGCCTCTGTTTCAGCGTAGACTGACAATTCTCGCCCTAGACAAGTTTCTAACGACATCACTATCGCTTCGCGTAACGGATCGATAGGAGGATTCGTCACCTGAGCAAATTGCTGTCGAAAATAATCGTAAAGTGAACGTTGTTTTTGTGACAGAACCGCCATGGGGGTATCATCACCCATGGAACCTGTTGCTTCTTGGCCCTGCTGTGCGAGTATTCTAATCACGTCGGTGCGCTCTTCGTAGCTCACGCCGAACATCTTCATATGTACATTTAAGACATCGTCGGTAAGGCCGACAATAGGGGCTTCTTCTGCTATCAAAATAGTCGATTGTGATTCTAGCCACTGCTTATATGGCTTAGATGACTTTAGTTGTTGATCGACATCCGCAGTATGCAACAGCTCTCCGGTTTCCGTATCGATAGATAATATTTGCCCTGGTCCTAACCGCCCTTTAGCCACAACATCTTCTGGTTGGTAATTGTGCACGCCCACTTCCGATGCCACAGTAATATGGCCGTCTTTTGTCATCACCCAGCGAGAAGGACGCAAACCATTACGATCTAGAGTGCACACTGCATATCGACCGTCTGTAATAACGAGACCTGCTGGGCCATCCCATGGCTCGATATGCATTGAATTGTATTCATAGAATGCACGCAAGTCATCGTCCATCGTTGGCATATTTTGCCACGCTGGCGGCACCAGCATGCGCACTGCTCGATGTAGATCCATACCGCCAACCACCAATAATTCAAGCATATTATCTAAGCTAGACGAGTCGGAACCTGAGCGATTAACCATTGGCGATAAATCAGCAGGGTTAGGCAGCAAATCACAGATAAATTTTGGCGTTCGCGCTGTTGCCCAATTACGATTGCCCGTCACGGTATTAATTTCACCATTGTGCGCTAGCAATCGGAAAGGTTGGGCCAGCGGCCAACGGGGCATAGTATTGGTGGAAAAGCGCTGATGAAAAATACAAATAGCCGTTTTTAATTCAGGATTAGCCAGATCAGGAAAAAAAGTAGGCAAATCTATGGGCATAGTTAGGCCTTTATAAGACACTACTTTTTCGCCTAAACTTGCAATATAAAATAACCCTCCGTCGCGTAGTTTAGTATTCGCTTTACGTCGAGCAATCAACAGCTTCGCGGTAAACTCTTGACTGGAAAGATTCTTCGCTATCGAATGAACAAATACCTGAACGAAATTCGGTTTAGAATCTAACGCTATAGGACCAAGGCAGTCATCATTCGTTGGCACTTCTCGCCACGCAACCACTTCCAGGCCTTCCTCTCGCATTTCTTCTTCAAAGATCAATTTTGCTCGCGCAGACTTAGTGTCGTCTGTATCGATCATAATTGAACCCACGCCATAGCGCTCATCGAGTTCAACAGCATATTGTTCGCGAATAACTTGACGAAAAAAACTATCTGGCTTTTGCATTAGCAAGCCGCAACCGTCTCCGGTTTTGCCGTCAGCAGCAATCCCGCCTCGATGAGTCATGCAAGTCAACGACTCTATCGTCATTTGCAATAAACGGTGGCTAGCCTTGCCCGTGCGATGGGCAATTAGGCCAAAACCACAATTATCTTTAAATTCATTTATATCATAAAGACCTGTAGACATACTTTATCTCTCCAAAGTTAGCTTCTGCACCAACACTGCATGGTTCTCGGCGGCCGCGATCAACGTAAAGCGTTCTGGACACAGATACGAACTCTGTAGCATTTTACCCTTTGTGAAAAACGTATCGCGCAACAGTTATCTATCTCGCCTACCGAACCCGTTCAGAAACATCAGGGACCGCTCAGCACCAACAAAGCGTTTTAAGCGTTGAAGCGTTCAACCAATCGTTGAAATACCATTCGATTATGTTACATATACTGCGTTGAGCCGCTATTTATTACATGAATAATGGCTATTATTAAGGTGTGCAGATTGCACAATAGGTAAGGGAAGCTTGAGCCAGAGTAATCTGTACTGGAACGACCTATACGCCGACGAACCAAACAAGTGCGATAATATTTAGCGCTGTGTTTGGCAAAAAAGACTCTTGCGCGTGCGGTCTTTCATTGCTGATGACTGATATTAACGTGAAGGATGGGCTTTGACAACCAGCCGCCGAAAATAAACTAAAAATAACAAAAAAACCCTCTATTTTCGTCGAAAAATAGTTATTTCTTGCTTAATTTCGGATATTTTCCTAGGCCATGGCCGCGTGTTTTTTTGAACGTCGGGGAGAAAAGATATCGCCAAAACCGCTTCTTCGCGTGTGCTATAAACGCCAGTAAACACTGCATACCAAGGCGCACCATTGCGGCGCAGAGAAACGACTCTTAATAGGTCACGATTTGACTGATTATTTATAAATTGATTGACACTCACCAACTGTCCTGCAGCCATGACCTGTAACGTGTAATTATTTTCTGGCCACGACATGACTGCCGCCTCTCCACTCGTCTTAGCGTTAGCCGCTACCGGCTTTACAATAGCCACCTCTATAGGCAATACAGGTGGTGCAATATTACCCTTTACGGTGACAGGTGATTGAGATGCCGACATGGTTTTTTCATCGACGATTTTTTTTTCATTACTAGGTTCACTTGGCGTGCCCCTCTGACTATCATTCTCTGCAACACCGTCGTTAGCATCGCTATTTGAGGTGCTATCTGTGTTGTCGGCACTGGTGGATAAAGAGCGACTATCTAAGATTAAAAAACTACTTTCTTCGCCTCTTTCTATGCCACTCTCTATGTCACTTTCTATGTCACTCTCTATGTCACTCTCTATGTCATTCTCTATGCCCTTTATACTGTCAACTTCACTTTCGTCTACATTTACACCTCCCTGCTCCTTAGCTTCTGCTTGTCCCTCTGAAGTATCGGAGCTCAGAGGGACACGCGTCGACACCTTAGCTTGACCAGACCCTTTTGGCCCCTCTAAAATAGTGACTTCTTCAAGTACAGCCGCATCAGAAGTTACCGATGACTCGTCGTCGATATAGAAGACCGCTAAAATAAGCGCTGCCAGCAATATAACTACCACCACCATGTAACCAATAGGCAAACCTAAACGCTGCCCCTCGCCGTCAATACTATCAACAGCGAGCAACATTTTATTGGCGACATGATTAATCTTTTGCGGAAAACCCTCCGTCTCTCGCCAAATATGCTCAACTGCATCGGCATCAAACAATTCAGCGCCCTGATAACCAATCTGCGATAATTTAAAACTAACGTATTGCTCTACCTCACTTTCATTGAAGGCCCGAAGAGGTATGTCATACACCAAAACATTCTCTTTATCGAGCCTATCCAACCTTATCTGCAGCTCATTATCGCCGATCAACAGTACGTGAAAATAATTTGGGGCGGGCTTCTGTAATAATTGCACAAAAGCGTATAACGCTGTTTCGTCTAGGTGATGCGCTTCATCAACAATAATGACTACACTTTGATGAACACCCGACGGCTGATACTGATTAATAGTGGCGATCATTTGCTCAAGATCAGCATTTTCTGCAATAAATATACCCAGCTGCTGCGCCAAGAGTAATAGCATGTTCTCTGTCGTATTCATTAGAGACGACACCATCACACAGCAATCCGCTGCCTCACTTAACTCTGTTGCAGTCTGATACGCAAGCGCTGTTTTCCCCACACCAGCACCCCCTATGACACCCACTAGATTGTGGCTAAACTGACATAAGTGAGCCACCTCATCGAGTACCGCTCGCCTATCGCCGCCTTCGAAAAAAGGAACGCGAGGACAAACAGAAAGATCAGAGTAGTCAATAGCACTAATATCGAAGTGATGAAAGGTATCGTTAAACGAACGATTGGAATGGCCGGAGGAATGCAGGGGTTCAGAGGGATGGTTCATTGTAGATTGACCGTTAAATGAATTCGGCAAACTGTTACTTTTTGCAAGATCAGACATATAGTGCCATCTCTTTTAATGAGCGGTGATAATAACATTAAAGCGGGTGAGCATTACTATTAACCGCACCTGAACCCTGCACTACAGGAATGTGATTACCCTATCTCAGTCAAGCCCATCGAGTATCATTGCATATGTTTCTTAATAGCTAAAACAATCTTATCTACCGGAGTATCGCCTGCTATAAAGGCTTTACCCATAGACTGCAAAAGAATGAGACGTAAACTGCCATCAATCACTTTCTTGTCCAGTGACATCAACCGTAAGAATTGATCAGCTGTCATGTTACAAGGTAGGGTAGTAGGTAAATGTGCTTTTTGCAATAAACTGCATAAGCGATCCACCTCATGGTGCCCAATATAACCTAGTAAAGCAGACAGCTCTAGTGCAATGACCATTCCTGCCGCGACGGCTTCGCCATGCAACCAAACTCCATAACCTTGAGCCGTTTCGATTGCATGCCCAAATGTATGACCTAAATTAAGTAGCGCACGCACGCCTCCTTCACGCTCATCAAGTGCAACGATATCTGCTTTATGTTGACAGGATCTAGCGATAACTTCTGTCAGTACATGACTATCTCTCAACATTAACGCGGCTATATTATTTTCGATCCACTCATAAAACGTATTATCGCCAAGCAATCCATACTTAATCACTTCCGCAACACCTGCTGACAATTCTTTATCTGGCAGAGATTTCAAAACATCGGTATCAATAATGACTGATTGCGGCTGGTGAAAGGCCCCAATCATATTCTTACCCATTGGATGATTAACCCCTGTCTTACCACCCACAGAAGAATCCACTTGAGATAACAACGTAGTGGGTATTTGGATGAAATTCACTCCCCGCTGATACGTCGCCGCTGCATAACCACACATGTCACCGACTACGCCTCCGCCTAAAGCGACAAGAGTTGTTGTCCGATTGTGAGTATTCTCTAACAAGCAACTGTAGATAAGGTTGATCGTCTCTAGAGACTTATGTGACTCCCCATCAGGCAGTATGACCGTATTCACTTGATAGCCGTCCAGCAGGTTTTGCAAACGTTCAAGGTATAAGGGTGCTATCGTCTCATTAGTGACTATACATATTTGGCGGCCAGTGATGTGAGGCGTTAAGTATGAAGAATCATTCAACAGTCCCTGACCGATATAGATAGGATAACTGCGCTCATCGGATAAATTAACAGTGAGGGTCTGTTGGCATGGCATAGCAATGTAAACCTTCGATATAAACGGAGAGTACTAGGGTTTGGCGGTAAGACGAGCAGCAACTTGCTGGGCAATCATTTTAGGGCTGCGTGAATCTGTCAATATAACGTGAGTCGCGACCTCACGGTACAGAGGATCACGTTCTTCCAGCAGCTCAACAATCTTTTTTCTAGGGTCATCAACTTGCAGTAAAGGGCGATTTTTATCTTTCATCGTTCGCTGGACGAGTCGTTCGGTGTCAGCTTTCAAGTAAATAACCGCGTCGGCACCTTTGAGTAGTTGGCGATTTTTTTCACGCAATACAATACCCCCCCCCGTAGCAAGCACCAAAACGTCGATTTCTAACAAAGAGACTAACGCTGCCGTTTCACGGTCACGAAAACCCTCTTCACCCTCCACATCAAAGATCCAAGGAATGTCAGCACCGGTTTTTTCTTCTATCACATGATCACTGTCATAAAAAGGCGCGCGTAGAATACCCGCAAGTAAGCGACCTATCGTTGACTTGCCCGCGCCCATAGGACCGACCAAGGCTATTTTACTCATCACCGCGATTTATTCATCAATCAGCGTGTCGGTTAATATACGCGGAGTAATGAAGATAAGTAATTCAGTTCGCTTATCCAGCTCTACATTACTTCTGAATAATCGCCCAATAAATGGAATATCGCCCAAAACCGGTACCTTGCTCACCGAACTACTCTTTGTTTGCTCGTAAATACCGCCTAAGACGATCGTATCACCATCACCAACCAATGCGGTTGTCGTCAGCTGAGTCACATTAACAGGTGAACCACTAGGCGTAACAATAGTTGTATCTAAAGAGTCACGGTTAACTTTCAAGTCCATAATAATACGGTTATCGGGCGTTATTTGCGGTGTGACCTCTAAACTGAGAAAAGCATCCTGGAAAATAGTACTTACGGAGTCTCCGTCGCTGGAGATAAAAGGGATTTGTTTACCACTGGATATTTTAGCGGTTTGTTTGTCGCCTGTCAGAACCCGTGGCTGAGAGATGATTTCTCCGTAGCCTGAATCTTCTAGCGCCTGAAGCTCCAAGGAAAGAGAAATTCCTTTTGACAAATAATCGATATTAAGTGCCGAACTAACAGGATCAGGAAAAGTTGAATCACCAATACCGGTTATGGATAAGTTTGGGTCTGTTGTGTCACTTGCGCCGACAAAAAAGCCAAACTCTTCTTTGAACTCGTCGCTCGCAGATACGATCCTTGCCGCTATCATCACTTGGCGCACAGGCACATCAACCTTGCGGATCAAAGATTTAATACCTTCTATGTTATTTTCGATATCCGTCAAAATAATAGAATTCGTTCTTTCATCAACGACTGCAGACCCTCTTGAGGAAAGTATATTTGTTACTTCTGCAATATCACCTTCTTTGGAGCTGCCACTTATCAACGTCAAAATATCTTTTGCCTTAGCGTAACGAACTCGAATAAATTCCGTTGTCAGCGGTTCTAACTCTTGCAATTGTTTACGAGACTCTAGTTCTTGCCTTTCCCGTTCAGCAATTTCAGCAGCAGGCGCCACCAAGAGTACATTACCGGACCGACGCTTATCGAGACCCTTAGATTTCAGCACTAGCTCTAAAGCTTGATCCCAAGGAACATTTTCGAGACGTAGTGTAATGTTTCCAGTAACCGTGTCACTAGCCACAAGATTTAACTCAGTAAAGTCGGCAATGATTTCCAGTACTTTCCTAACTTCAATATCTTGAAAATTTAACGACAATTTTTCACCGACAAAACTAAATCGATCCTTCTGCAACTTTCGCTCTTCAATCGTTGACGGGGTGATGCTCACCACATATGTGCTATCAGTCTGGTAAGCCAAATACTCATAATCACCTTCAGACTCAACAGAGACATTCACATCACCTTTGTTACTCCGCGTTTCAATAAATTTAACGGGTGTTGCAAAGTCAATTACATCCAAGCGACGCTGAAGCGCCTTACTCACCGATGCATTGGAAAACACCATTGATATTTTTTTTGCATTTTTCTCTACATCGACGGATATCTTAGGGTTCGATAACGACAATACGACTTTCCCTCCACCATCGCTGTCACGCCTAAAATCGACGCTTGTTATCTCATTTACGGTGTTGCTAGTCGTGTAAGGAGGAGGCGGACTGCTGCCTGCGGCGGTGGCAGTGCCATTATTATTAGTCAGAGAAGCGCTACCAGATGATGACCCATTAATGACTACTACAAGATCATTTCCTGATACCTCCGTAGAATAAGCGACCATATTATCCAAATTGAGAATCATACGAGTGCGCTCTTTTACTGTCAAGACAACCGCACTTCTCAGATTTCCGAGTCCTAGAGAATATTTTTTTTGCGCTAAATCACTAGAAACACCGGGAAAATCTAGCACTATACGGGCAGGCTTCTCTATGGAATAACCCTTTGGTATGGCCGGGGGAGCAGAGAACCGAGCTCTCACTTCTACTCTGCTGCCTGACAGCTCAGAAAAAGACACATCATTTATAATGATCGCCGCAAAACTCTGCGTTGTGATGATCGGAAAAATAAAAATAAAGACAATTCGAAGCCACATGACAAATAACCCTTTATATAAAAACATGTTTATGGTTGCTCTTTTATTGAGACTATATTGGGTCGCTCAAGCCACCCCTCACCACCGTTACGAACAATCTCAACAACATCTATAGACTCAGCATTGACACCAACGATCCTTCCGTTATTTTTGCCTAAGTAATATCCTACTTTCACTCGCTCAATGGACCCCTCCGGGTCACGGATAAGCCCCCACATAGTCCCAGACTTTTCAACGGTGCCAACCATAGCTAAAGATGAAAACTCAAAGTCTTCTAATCGCTGCCGCTGTCGATCAAGGTCAGGCCTCACATTGCTCGTTACTACCAATATTTTTTGCTCAATAACGTATGGAGGGACGAAGGGACTACGCAGCTGCTGAGAGCTGTAGCTATATGGTTTGTAAGGAGGGTAACGCTTAAGCGGTTTGATTTTACCTGGCGGCTTCTTTTTATTGATTTCGATGAATGCACTTATATCGTCATGCGACACTTTCTGACATGATGAAATTAGCAACACCGTACAAGTAACCAGTAACACCTTAACTAAATAAATAACCTTAAACACTACTACTTCCCACCGTCTCGAGAGCGATAAGTTTGAGCCTGAATTGACATCTTAAGCTCTCCAGTTTTTCCGCTCGGGGTAATGTCGAAATCATGTAACGTGACTATTCTCGCCATTCCTGCAATACCACTCACAAAAGCGCCCAAATTATGGTAGCTGCCAATTACAATGATTTCTATCGGAAGCGTCACATAGAATTTACCTTGTACTTCAGACGCCAATTTAACACTCACTATTTCTAGACCACTAACACGACCTTTTTCATCGATGTCATCCAGCAAGCCCGGGACTTGTGTTTTCTGGGGTAGTTGAGCAACTAACGACTCGAAGTCAACTTCCATTCTACTCATCAGATTAGCATGCTGCTCAAGCGTAGCAGACTGAAATGCTCGAGTTTGAAATTGGTTGCGCAGCTCCTGCTCTTTTTTGACTTGTTCTGATAAGACGTCCTGCAAGGCTTGTATATAGAATAAATATAAAAGAAACACTACCCCACCGGCTGCTGCTAAGCAAACAACAGCACGGGCGGCAAGGGGCCAAACGCCAATTCGGGACCAATCGATTTCATTAATATCGAAGCTATTTATTTGCTCCAACATATCTTGCAAAGACATAAAAGGCTCTTGACGAGTCAAACTCGTAATGTTAAAAATTAATCAGTTAAGCTAGAAAAATTGGGGGGTACTACCGCTTCAACTGTTAACTCGAATGAATCTTTAACTACATTCATTAAGTTAGGGGCAGCAAAGAATGACGAGTTATCTAGACTTCTCATCAATGAAGATACGCGACTATTAGATTCAGCTATACCTGTAATGGTATAGACATTTTCTTTTTTAGATATCCGCTTAAAATATACACCATCTGGAAGCGCTTTCACCATGTGATCGAAATAGTAAACGATTAACGGCCGCCTGTTCTGTAAACCTTGAATAACTTCAGTCCTTGCCTCAAGTTCTTTACGCTGCGCTTTAAGCTTGGTTATCTTACCGACCCTTAAGTCCAACAAGCTAATTTCATTAATAAGAAGCGTGTTGCGTACTTTTTGGTTTGCCACTTGATTATCAACATACTTGAACCAGACGTAACCGACCAATCCAGACAATACAATCAATAGAAAGAATGTCGAGAAAAATTCTCGCTTTTTTTCTTGTCGATACTCATCACGCCAAGGCAATAAATTGATATTCGCCATTAAACAAAACCTCTCATAGCAAGGCCTGTCGCGATAACTAAACTCGGCGCCGCCTCAGTAATTTCGTCACTGTTTACTTTGGACGAATAAGTCATTCCGACGAAGGGATTGGCAACACTCACCAGTATTTCCAGATGGTTTTGCACCAAAGGAGCAAGACCGCTCAGCCTAGCGACACCACCGGCAAGAATAATATGGTCAACTTGACTGTAATTTCCCGAAGAGTAAAAGAACTGCAATGATCGCGTAATTTGCTGCATCACAGTTTCTTTAAATGGCTCCAACAAATCAGCCACATAATCATCGGGAAGACCTCCCTGAATTTTTGCCTGCTCCGCTTCAACTTGCGACAAACCGTAACGCCGCTGAATTTCATCCGTTAGATTGTTGCCGCCAAATAGCTGCTCTCTTGAATAAATAGTTTGATGATTTTTTAACACACTCAACGTAGACACCGTGGCACCAATGTCCATAATAGCGACAACATGATCCGCATCAGATTCCCACTCGTCGACCATTAGCGGCAACACTCGCTCAATAGCATAGGCTTCAACATCAATCACTTTAGGTGTCAGACCTGCCTGCTCTAATGCCTCAGTGCGCAACTCGATATTTTCTTTACGGCATGCGGCTAACAGAACCTGCATAAGGTTAGAATTTTCATTCGCCTGACCTTGAATCTCAAAATCTATCGCCACCTCATCTAAAGGAAACGGAATATATTGATCGGCATCTATAATGATTTGTTCTTCCAACGCATCTTCCGTTAAATCGCTAGACATATCGATTACTTTTGTAATGACCGAAGAACCAGCAACAGCAACCGCAGCATCTTTCACCTTGCAACGAGATTTATTTAACAACTGCCTTATTGCATCGGCTACTGCGTCGACATCGTTAATATTTTTTTCTACCACCACACCATAAGCCAGGGGACACATTGCAAAGCTTTCAACTTGGTAACCAGCAGATTGAGACGACAGTTCAACCAGCTTCACACTAGTTGAACTGATATCAAGCCCCACAATGGGTTTAGACTTGCGCTTAAATAGACTCATAGTAGCTTTTTGTTTCTTATTTGTTTCTTATTTGAATTCAACGCCGACAAGCTGAGACGTGAATTTTTTTATCTATAACGGTAACTTACAACATCTTTATGTTATAGCACTTTAACTTAATAGTGCAACCTTAGAGTTCATACATAACCGAAGTTAATTGCAAAATCATTGCAGAAAAATAACGTATAATAAGCAACCAAAACTCAAACAACGTATAACGTACTAATTTTAAAGGGAAAATATTTTGAAGAAGGTACTGCTGCCGCTTGTAGGCTGGTCAACCCTAGCCTTTATTTGTGCTGTCACTACGGTGCTGCTAGGCACTTATTTGTATCTAAACCCTACATTACCCGACGTAGAACGCCTGAAAGAGATTGAACTACAAGTCCCTCTGCGTGTATTTTCGGCCGATGGAAAGCTTATCGGCGAGTTCGGCGAGAAGAGACGAGATCCTGCTACTTTCGAGGAAGTACCACCAATACTGATTGACGCCGTATTGTCAGCAGAGGACGACGGGTTTTACTCCCACCAAGGCGTTGACATAACCGGTCTACTAAGAGCGGTTTCACAGCTCGCGATGTCAGGCTCGATTCAATCTGGCGGCAGCACGATAACCATGCAGGTCGCACGCAACTTTTTTCTTTCGCGAAAACAAACTTTTTCTCGAAAATTCAACGAAATACTACTTGCACTTAAAATCGAGAGAGAACTATCAAAAGAAGAGATTCTGACTTTATACCTTAATAAAATTTACTTGGGCAATCGAGCATATGGCGTCAAAACAGCCGCAAAGACTTACTATAATAAAGACTTAGAAGAACTGAGCTTAGCTCAGGCGGCCATGATTGCCGGTCTACCCAAAGCCCCCTCTAGCTACAACCCTATTGCTAATCCATCGAGGGCACTGATAAGAAGAAACTGGATATTAGGACGCATGCGACTCCTTAATAAAATATCTGCGGCAGAATATGCGGCGGCTGTCAATGAGCCCGTTTCAGCAAGCTATCACGGCCAAAAGTTAGATTTGTACGCTCCTTATGCTGCTGAAATAGCTAGAGAGAAAGCGTTTGAATTATTCGGCGACAAGGCATATACCGGCGGCTACAGCGTATATACCACCATCGATAGCGAGCTGCAGGATGCAGGTCAGCGCGCTGTTGTAAACGGGCTTCTTGCCTATACCGATCGTCACGGCTACAGAGGGCCAGAAAAGCGCCTAGATATCGGCACACTCCCCCTCCTAAACAAAGAAGTTTCTTCAAGCGGGGTTCAAGCCAATGCTAACGACGTGTTAGTTGTTAATGGAGCGCGCTTGGGCGAAGTCAACCTCCTGCCCTGGCTCAACGCGCTTGAATCGATACCGAACTACGGGAAATTAAGGCCTGCTGCGGTTATCTCCGTGAAAGATAAGTCGTTCACCGCAATACTGGCGTCGGGAGAGGTGGCCACCATTAGATGGCAAGACGGATTAAACAAGGCCGGAAGGTATGTCAATGAAAACTTTTCTAGCCCCGTACCTAACAACGCTAAAGAGATCGTAGAAGTAGGTGATGTGGTACGCGTTTTTCGCAAAGATATCATCACTCCAAACTCTACGTCAGATACAGAACCAAGCGTCAATAATGCAGGTGCCGCACGCTGGCAGCTATCCCAGGCCCCAAAAATTCAAGGAGCTCTCACCGCTATAGACCCGAATAATGGTGCGATTAAAACTATTGTCGGCGGATTTGATTTCGTTCAAACATCTTTTAACAGAGCCTCCCAAGCAAAGCGGCTTCCGGGCTCTAATTTTAAACCCTTTGTTTACAGCGTCGGCTTAGAGCACGGGTTGACAGCCGCCTCTATTTTTAATGATGCCCCGATTGTTGTTGACAGCGGAAAGCTGGAAAATACATGGCGGCCCGAAAATGCCAGTGGAAAATTTTATGGACCAACACGCTTACGTAAAGCCCTCTATTTGTCTCGCAACTTAGTCTCTATTCGATTACTCAGAAACATAGGCATAAATACCGTTGCAGAAGGTGTGGGGCGTTTTGGCATTGACGGCAACAAGCTCCCCAAAAACTTATCGATGGCATTAGGTACTTATGTGATGACGCCCCTTGAAGTCGCCACCGGTTATAGTGTATTTGCCAATAGCGGTTACAAAGTTAATTCTTTTTTAGTGGAGCGCATTACCGATAGCCAAAATAAAGTCTTATTTCAAGAAACTCCGCTCACGGTAATGAAAACGAGTACGAGCCCCGAACTCGTCACGCCTGTCAGCATATTGACTAATTTCACCGCCAGCACACAAAGCACTGTCGACCAGAACAAGCCGAAAACATCCACCGTAAGAGCTGCACCAAGAGTAATGGATGAGCGAATTGCATATATCATGAATTCAATCTTGCGCGATGTAGTGCAGCGTGGCACGGCTAAAAGGGCACGAGCGTTAGGGCGTAACGATATTGGCGGTAAAACCGGTACGACTAATGGCCCTACTGACGCTTGGTTCTCAGGATTCAACTCTCACCTGGTGGCAACGGCTTGGGTAGGCTTTGACGACAACAGTAAAATTGGTCGTCGAGAGTACGGGGGCACGGCAGCATTACCTATCTGGGTAGAGTTTATGGAAACCGCACTAAAAGGTATTCCTGATACATTACCGCTTCAACCGGAAGGCTTAATCACCGTTCGTATTAGCCCTAAAACAGGTAAACTGACCACACCGGACGACCCTAACGGCATCAACGAAGTATTTCTGGAGGAAAACGTCCCTACAGAGCTGCCAGAAATTATTAAAGCGGGCGAAGAAGCTAGCCTCAAACCTATAGACATCTTTTAGCAACTATTCAGATTGCAGGCACAAAAAAACCAGCATCTGCTGGCTTTTTTATTGAGTGCTTTTTACGACACTGCGAACCGATCTTATTTTGTAGTGCGACCTGCAAAACGCTTGTTAAAGCGATCAATACGACCACCAGTATCAGCTGTTTTCTGCTTCCCAGTGTAAAACGGGTGACAAGCAGAGCAAACATCCAAATGGATATTTTTTGATAAAGTCGATGACGTTTTAATTACGTTGCCACAACTACACGTTGCTGTCATCTCGGCATATTTTGGATGGATGTTTTCTTGCATAATGTTACTCTTCTACTATCGTGTTATCGTTGCACCGCCACCTGATCCGTCAAGCTTTTTTGCCAAGCACGGCTACTCTGTATAGCTTAACATGTTCGGAGCAAGCTCTTAATTAAGATCCGATTACGCTATGGGCGGCAATCTTACCAGAATAGTTACGCAACACAAGCACAACTACTCAATTATTAACCACTTATCGATAACCCTTTATTGAGCGCCTAACATAACTAGCATGCCCACAGATAACCTTGCGGAACAATCGGCCAGCAAGTACCCAAACACCACTCTCAGTGTTGCGATCCCCTCGCCGCTGCGACGACAGTTTGATTACTTACCTGTTAATGCCACTGAGCCTTACACCCTACTACCAGGGATGCGCTTAGCCGTTTCCTTTGGCGGACAAAAATCGCTTGTTGGCGTCCTCATCTCTGTGGAAGAACGCATTTCTGCACACAAACTAAAAACAATCAATTACCGGTTAGATAAAGAGACGCCAGCATTAACAGAAGAGATTCTTCAATTATGCCAATGGTGTGCGAGCTACTATCATTATCCGTTAGGTGAAGTGTGCCATCTCGCCTTACCCACACTGATGAGAAAAACCAAACCACTGCCAGAAAGAGCGCAAGCTTTTGTATGGCAGCTAACCATGCAAGGACAACAGGGCAATAAAAGTGATTTTGGCCGCGCCAAAAAACAACTAGCCGCATGGAACACCTTAAAGCAAGCAGGGCAACTACACGCTGAAGCCCTTAAAATAAAAAACATTACCCGCGCTACCCTCCAAACTCTGGCAGATAAGGGTATCGCCGAGAAGACAATAGCAATTAACACAACGCAAGCTCTGACAAAATCGCAACCAACCGAACACGCACTAGCGCTAAACGCGGAGCAGGATACTGCTCTCGATGCCATCGTATTTGATAAGTTTACTTGCTATTTATTAGACGGCATAACTGGAAGCGGTAAAACCGAAATCTATCTTCAGGCTATACAACAGGTGCTTGATAAAGGCCGACAAGCCTTGGTGCTCGTACCCGAAATCGGCCTAACGCCACAAACCGTGGCTCGGTTTAAACAACGATTTAATGTGCCCATCGCTACACTGCACTCAGGTATTAGCGACAAACAACGGCTTTTCACTTGGCAAGACGCCAAAGCGGGACGCAGCCCCATTATCATTGGCACACGCTCGTCAATATTTACACCGCTACCGAATATCGGTCTTATCATTGTCGATGAGGAACATGACCTTTCTTATAAGCAGCAAGACGGGGTTCGCTACTCAGCGAGAGACACCGCCATTGTGCGTGCGCAACAAAACAATATTCCTATTATTTTAGGCAGCGCAACACCCTCATTAGAAACACTGCACAACGCTACCATCGGACGCTTTGTGCACTTGCACCTAACCCTGCGCGCAACGGCCAGTAAATTACCCGACATCCAATGCATACCCTCCAGCGATGACACGTTATCGCCCACTATCATCGCCGCAATTCAACGCACTCTCGATAAACAACAGCAAGTGTTAGTGTTTATTAATCGCCGAGGCTTCGCCCCTACCTTACTCTGCCAGGACTGCCACTGGATTAGTGAGTGCCCCCAGTGCGATAGCCGCATGACGTTACACAAACTGTCACCCTCTCACTCAAACCGATCCACATCGGTACTGCACTGCCATCATTGTGACAATAAAAACGCAGTGCCCCAGCGATGCCCCAAATGCCATAGCGGGCGCTTACAAGCATTAGGGCAAGGCACACAACGTAGCGAAGAAGAACTCATCAAACACTTTCCTTGTACCCCGACTTTGCGTATAGACCGTGACAGCATGAGCCGCAAAGGCGAATTAAATGCCGCTCTGGCCATCATCAACAGCGAACAACCATGCATTCTTGTCGGCACGCAAATGCTGGCAAAAGGTCATCACTTTGCTAATGTATCACTAGCCGTTATTTTGGGTATCGACAGTGGGTTTTTTAGTAGTGACTTTCGCGGCTCAGAAAGGATGGGCCAACTATTAACACAGGTGTCTGGTCGTGCAGGCAGAGAAAGCCACGAAGGAAAAGTACTGCTACAAACAGAGTTTGGTGATCACCCGCTGCTGCGACAGTTAATTGATCACGGCTACCCTGCATTAAGCCATCAGTTACTGCGGGAACGTCGGCTATGCGACACCCCCCCCTATAGCTATTTGGCTTTTATTCGCTGCCATGCCCATCAAGCTAGTATTGCCGTACAGTTTTTACGTCAAACCAAGCAACACTGCGAAAGTATTTATGCGACATCCCCATCCATACAATATCTTGGCCCGTTACCCTGCAATATAGAAAAACGTAATAACCGCTATTATTACTACTTACAAATTAAAACCACTCAACGTAAGACCCTACACAGCTTACTGTATAAGCTATGCGTCATGCTTGAGCGGGAACGCATACCAAAAGGTCTTCACTGGCTGGTTGATGTAGACCCTCAAGAGACGTAGAATTATCACAGTATTCGAAGGGGATAAATGATGTCCACATACATCGCTCTCTTTACAATATAAATTGATTTTTCAGCTCGTGTTTTAACACGGCAAATTTACATATAGTTCGGCTCAACTTTCGCTTAACCCCTTTTTGGCTCAATACATGTCGCAAGATTTTGCAAAGAAAAAAACACCATCGCGCAAGTCGGCAAGCAAGCCTGCTCAACCTCAAAAATCATCCACCAGCCGCGCCACGAAAACTAGCGACAAAAGTAAAACTAACGCCCGTCGTACAACTACCATAAAAAAAACCCCGCCGTTTTGGGCGTGGATAATGACTAGCATTTGCTTAGTCGGATTTGGAGTTTTTCTGTCGGCGCTATCAGATCAAACGGACAACTCATCGTCTGCTGGAAAAAACACGGTTAATACTGCAGTCATCAACACCATATCTGATGACGACGGAGCTATAAAAGTGCGATCCCAGATTGAATTTGATTTTTACAAAATACTTAAGGGTAAAGAGGTCAACGTGGATGATCGTATCGTAGAAAAAACACCTGAGCCGAAAAATGTTATTTATTATTTACAAGTTGGGTCGTTCAAGCAACCTAGCGACGCGGATACTTTACGAGCGAGACTTCTTCTTCAAGGTTTATCTGTCGGCACCGAAAGTACCACGGGGAAGAATGGTCAAGAATGGCACCGAGTTGTCGCAGGGCCATTTAACACCCGCTCTAAACTGGCGAAAGCTCGAAGTGTTCTGGCATCAAAGGAAATCAGTAGTATTGTCTTAAAACGAAAAAAATAAATAATATGTAACGCTTAATTTATCCGCGGTTAAAGCACACCACTTTTGTTTGTGTCATTTCTGGTAACGCATAATGTACCCCTTCGCGCTCTAAACTGCCGCGTTTATCACCACCAAAGGGCATTGCATCAAAACGAAAACCCGACGAGTCGTTAATCATTACACCACTAGCGTCCAAGCGATCGGCGACCATTAATGCCCCCTCTAAGTCTTTGGTGAAAATACCGACATGCAGGCTGTCATCTACGCTGTTGGCTTTATCGATAACTTCATCAAAGGTATCGAACGGTTCAAGAATCAACACCGGGGCGAAAGCTTCGTCAACGCACACTTGCGCGCTTTCTGGCACATCCGTTAGTACGGTCGGATGATAAAAATTGCCGTCACGATGGTGTCCTATCAACAGCGTAGCGCTCTGATTAAGCGCATATCAACCCAGGCTTCGATTCGTGTAGACTGCCCTGGGCTAATTATCGTCCCTACATCGGCATTTTCATCCATCGGGTCGCCCACACAAAGCTGTTGTGTTTGGGCAACAAACTCCGTGGCAAACTGGTCGAATACATTACGTTCAATAAACATACGTTCGGTACCAATACAGCTTTGACCCGATGCCCAGAAAGCGCCTGACACCGTCGCCTCTACCGCTGCATTAAGATCACTATCGGCCATCACAATGATCGTCGCATTACCGCCTAGATCCATTGCCATTTTTTCAAACCCGCGGTGCGAGTAATCATTTCCCCCGCTGCCATACCACCGGTAAAAGACACCATACGAATATGATCGGCCGAGACTAATTCGCTACCAATATCGGCATCACCGACGACGACCGAGATAATATTGTCATCTAGCCCGACGCTAACAAAAGCATCCACTAATGTTATTGCTGATAATGGTGCGAGCTCAGATAGTTCTAAAATAATCGCATTACCCCCTGCAACCGCGGGTCCCAATTTATACGCAACTACATTAAGCGGATCATTAAATGGCGTAATCGCTACAATAATGCCGAGGGGATCACAATGCGTATAACTTTGTCGTCCCATCGCACCTTCATAGGCATCAAAAGGAATAACTTCACCAGTCAAACGTTTAGCTGCTTCTGCGAACAACTCCAGCGTATTAATACAACGCGACACTTCTTTACGAGCTTGCACGATGGTTTTACCCGCTTTCTGAACAATCAATGTGGCAAAATCTTCCTGTTGCTCACGGACTACATTAGCCGTGCACAATAAAATACTAGCTCGCTGATGCCAAGGTAACGCCCGACAAAGCGCAAGACCACGATGAGCGCTTAATAACGCTTTTTCTACATCACTTATTGTGGCGGCTTGAATAGTATCGACTATTGCCTGTGTAAATGGGTTAAGCACATGGATCATTTTATGATGTTGAGATATTTCTTTTAGCGCGGCCATGCTAGCCGTCCTTGCGATGATAAATCGCAATAATATCCGACAATAGCGTAGGCAGTGTCGAAACGTCCCGCTCCAGGACTCGAGACTGTCACATCACCTAACATATCGGTGGTAAACGTCAGCGCGTTCTCCGTACCACTAATACCTGACAGGGGATGCTCCACTGACAATTTTTTCGGCGTTTCATTGGCCACTATAGGACCATCGCTTTGTTTCATCGCCTTACCTAATAATTTCCAATGACAACCTTCAGCAAACGCGTCTTTTGCTATCGCCTCAGTCAAGTTGCTAATACCTTTACACGACACATCTGCCGGCGAAAAATCAATGCCCATAATCTATTTGCTAACACGATGACTTTTAGCATGTCATCTTTACCTTCGATGTCAGCACTAGGATCGGCTTCGGCATAACCCTGCGCCTGAGCCGATGCAATCGCATCGGTAAATGTTTGCCCTTGCTCAACCAACCCTAATACGTAGTTCGCAGCACCATTTACAGTACTATTTACAGTACTACTTACAGCACTATTTACAATACCGGTAAATTGCTTGATTTCGCTGCCTTGTCATAGTTTATCGACAAAGCGTAATACCGGTGCACCACGCATCACCACGCTCTCATACTCATACTCATACTCATACTCCACATTATTATCCAGCGGCAATGAGTAATCGCTGGCTCTCCCGTAATAGGATCTGTCACAGTGGTTTCTACAACAATATCCGCATTGCTGTCGGTAATAAGGGCTTCATTATCTGCCGCTGCCTTACCATTCGGTAATGTTACACATGCGCCTTGCTTTACCGGTAGAGCCATTAACAACACTGGATTGATTCCATAGGGTGAATAAGCCGACCCTAAAAACATATCCGAAATAACCACTATGCGTAAATTAAAACCTCACTCACGATGAAATTTTTCTGCATCTACCGATATAATTTCAGCCAGTGCTCTATTTACTCCACCAAATCTAATCGGCGCAACGGTATAATCCATAAAACTATACTCAGTAAGTCATTATTGAGACTAGTATCACAAGGCACCGTGTCAGCTCACATCTACTTACCGACCAAATGAGTGGTCAAAACGATGGAAATAACGGCTAATATGAACATGTAGAAAGGAACAGCGAAGTTAATGATGGATAAACGTAAGCACACAGAAGCGTGCTTGTTGTCGCAAAAAGTACTCGACGTAACGGGTAGTATGAAACGAATTACATCTTGACCGCAGATAATGCAAAAGTGATCCGGGTATCATCGACGCTAGATAGGCTACTAATATCCTGCTATATTTCATGCATTCGCTGATGTAAGCGCGCCGGCAGATTAAGAATAACATCGTAGCCGCCACTCATAATCTAGCAAGATACCCCCTCCGACACTTTCTCAACATACTTGATGACCTCGGTACGAGCATACGATCTTTGCGATGCACTATCATAATCGCCACCACCGCATCATTAACCGACGATCCATCGCCTAAAATAACCTGATAACCGTTAATAATATGAGTTTTTTCTAAGCGCTGAATACGGTGAGCCACGGCATTGCGAGGCAGGTTAACCAGGCGCGACAAGTCACCCACAGGAATACGAGCATTATCGGTCAGTGCTTGAATAATTTTTTTGTCAATCTCATCTAATTCTGAGCGCATAGCAGCAGCCAACTTTACAAAATATAATCGCCTTACGTTCAAAACACCTAAAAAAATGACGACACTGAATCAACAAGTATCACGTAACAAATAAAGTGGCGCAAGAATAACCAACCCTCGCCATTATCTGAGTCAACGCGATTAATTAATGAACGACGCACTGATCCGGTTAACATCCTCATTCTCTTAACGTGTGTAATAGTTGTATTTTTCACAACTGCCCCAAACTCTAACCCTCTAGACTTTTGAAAAGCCAACAAAAAGATAAAAGGTAACTCCGTGGAACAATATAGAGGAACAACGATCGTTTCGGTTCGCCGTAACGGTAAAGTAGTGATTGGCGGCGACGGCCAGGTATCGATGGGCAATACCGTCATGAAGGGCAATGCCCGCAAGGTACGCCGCTTACATAACGATCAAGTGATTGCCGGGTTTGCTGGCGGTACTGCGGATGCATTCACTCTATTTGAACGTTTTGAAGCCAAACTACAAGCTTACAATGGCCAACTAACACGTGCAGCGGTGGAGCTAGCCAAAGAATGGCGGAGTGACCGCGCTTTACGCAAGTTAGAAGCCTTGCTCGCGGTAGCTAATGCGGAAGCCTCGCTTATTATTACCGGTAACGGTGATGTAATTCAGCCAGAAGATGATTTAATCGCTATTGGCTCTGGCGGCCCGTATGCTCAATCAGCAGCACGAGCACTGTTAGAGAATACCGAGCTAAGCGCCGAAGAGATCGCTAAAAAATCGCTGACTATTGCAGGTGATATCTGCGTTTTTACTAATCACAACCACACGATCGAAACACTGGAGTTCTAAGCATGTCCGATATGACACCCAAAGAGATCGTTCACGAACTTGATAAGCATATTGTGGGTCAGGCAAATGCTAAACGTGCGGTCGCGATCGCGCTGCGTAATCGCTGGCGCAGGATGCAGGTAAACGAAGATTTACGCCCAGAAATCACACCAAAAAACATCTTAATGATTGGCCCGACAGGTGTCGGCAAAACAGAAATCGCACGCCGCTTAGCCAAGCTGGCCAATGCGCCGTTTATTAAAGTCGAAGCGACTAAGTTTACTGAAGTAGGCTATGTAGGCCGTGAAGTCGATTCGATTATCCGCGATCTAGTTGATATGTCGATCAAATTACATCGCGAGCAAGCGGTGATTAAAGTTCGTCAACGTGCCGAGGAAATGGCCGAAGAACGGATTCTTGATGCGCTATTACGCCCGGCACGGGATGCTGATAGTAGCAAAAGTGAAGACGGCAGCAGTTCCGATAGCAGCTCAAGCACACGCCAGTTGTTTCGTAAAAAGTTTCGTGAAGGCGAGTTTGACGATAAAGAAATCGATATCGACATACCGGCGACTAAAGTGGGTGTAGAAATTATGGCGCCGCCGGGCATGGAAGACATGACTAACCAACTACAAGACATGTTTTCGTCTATGTCATCGGATAAAACCAAAACCGTTAAAATGCCTATTAAACAGGCCTTTAAACAATTATGTGATGATGAAGCCGCCAAGCTCGTGAACAACGAAGACCTCAAAAGCGAAGCCATCGAAGCGGCCGAGCAAAACGGTATCGTTTTTATCGACGAAATTGATAAGGTCGCTAAGCGGGGCGACACCAGTGGCGGCGACGTCTCTCGCGAGGGTGTTCAACGTGATTTACTGCCATTAATAGAAGGTTGCACGGTAAGCACGAAACACGGCATGATCAAAACTGACCACATCTTGTTTATTACTTCGGGTGCATTTCACCTGACCAAACCATCGGATTTAATCCCCGAGTTACAAGGTCGCTTACCTATTCGAGTAGAGCTAGAAGCATTATCACCCGATGACTTTGAGCGTATCTTAACCGAGCCTGACGCATCACTCACCGAGCAACAGCAAGCCTTAATGAGCACCGAAGGCGTGCAACTCAACTTTAGTAAAGATGGTATACGTCGTATCGCTGAAACCGCATGGGAAGTCAACGAACGCACCGAAAATATTGGTGCACGCCGCTTACACACCGTGATCGAACGCCTACTCGAAGAGGTTTCGTTTGAAAGTGGCTCAGGCGGCGATCAAATAATTAATATTGATGCGGCTTATGTTGAAGAGCGTTTAGGCGAGCTCGTCAAAGACGAAGACCTCAGCCGGTTTATTCTTTAACCCTGTGATAAAGCCAGAAAGCATACATCTTCACAAGCAATCCAAGACCCTAGAGATAGGGTTTTCGGGTGTGCGCTACATATTACCCGCTGAGTTTTTGCGAGTTCACTCCCCCTCTGCCGAGGTCCGTGGCCACGGTGTAGGGCAAGAGGTTTTAGTTTATGGCAAGATACAGGTTGGCATACGCAATATCGCCGCCGCGGGTAACTACGGCCTATATATTCACTTTGATGACGGACATGATTCGGGCATTTTCTCTTGGGCTTATTTACACGAGCTAGGACAACATCAAGAAATACGATGGCAAACTTATTGCGACCGCCTAGATAGCGCACAAAAACAACGCGACCCTAACACTTCCGTTGTACAACTTTTACCTCCCTCTTCTTAACCCTGCGTGCGAAAAAAGCATCGATGAGAACACATAGACACCTGACGGTATAAGTGTCTATAACATCCTCTGTCCATCGCTATTAACGCAACACACCATAAGGTATGATTACACTAAGAGTTTAATCGCAATAGAGCCCGCCCTTATGACTGTCACTAATGCCCGCTCCCATATCTGTCTATATGTCCGCTCATAATCAAACGCCAAACCACTTTGTTCGGCTTTATAACGCGCTGGGGTACTCAGCAGCCGGTTTGCGTGCGGCCTATCAATACGAGCAAGCATTCCGTCTTGAGATCTATCTTTGCTTTATTCTCATTCCGTTAGCCGTTGGGTTAGCCGATACGCCGGTAGAACTCGTATTAATGATGGGTAGTTGGATAATCGTAATGATTGTTGAGTTATTCAATAGCGCTATAGAGGCAGCCGTTGATCGTATTGGTACTGAAAATCACGAGCTTTCGGGGCGCGCCAAAGATGTTGGCTCGGCGGCGGTAATGGTGGCGGTTTTTTTATCGCTCTTTACCTGGCTCGCTATTCTTTTTTTATAAATGATAAAGCAGTTAGGCTATAACTGATCAACCATTATTGACCCACTATGACTAAGCAACGATGTATAAGTAACTATGAATGAAAAAAACACTACCCACTTTGGTTTTCAAGAAGTACCCGTTGAAGAAAAAGCCCACCGCGTCGCTGATGTTTTTCATTCAGTAGCGGGGAAATACGACCTTATGAACGACGTAATGTCGGGCGGCGTTCATCGCTTATGGAAGCGTTTCACTGTTGAACTGTCTGCCGTGCGTCCGGGCCATAAGGTCTTAGATATTGCAGGTGGTACGGGTGACTTAGCATACAAGTTTTCGACGCTAGTGGGCGATGATGGACAAGTTATTTTATCCGACATCAATGCATCTATGCTCAATGTAGGCCGTGACCGCTTAATTGATCTAGGCGTCAATCAAAACGTACAATACGTTCAACTAGACGCGCAACATATTCCTTTTGATGAAGATAGCTTTGACTGCATCACCATCTCATTTGGCTTGCGTAATGTCACCGATAAAGATTTAGCGCTGCGTTCTATTTTACGCGTATTAAAACCGGGCGGAAGATTACTCGTCCTTGAATTTTCTAAACCCAAAAATGCACTACTGGAAAAAGTATACGATCAGTATTCTTTCCGCCTACTCCCTGTTATAGGCAAACTCATTACCAACGATGGCGAAAGCTATCGGTATCTTGCTGAATCTATTCGTATGCACCCAGATCAAGAAACATTAAAAGGCATGATGGCTGACGCTGGCTTTGAAAATATCGAATATCACAATATGACCGGCGGCATTGTTGCTCTGCACAAAGGTATTAAACCGTAGAAATGGACCAAACCATACAATACGCTATCATCGCTGGCATAGAAAAGTCGATTAACGCGGCTCTGACTTATGACCCTGCGACTCAGAAAAAGATAGCCAAGATACACGATATTTTAGCCATTAATATTACCTCGCCACTGGCGGCCACACTCTATATTCGTGGCCAAGAAAACGGGGTCGCTATCATGAGTTATTGTGAAGCAACCGTTACCTCGCAACTTGAAGGGCCAGCCTTTGCATTTCTTAATTTACTTAACAATCCCCATGCATTGACTAATAGTGGCGTTTCGTTAACCGGCAGCACGCAGTTATTACAACAGTGGCAAGTTATCATAGACACTCTCGATATTGATTGGGACGATGCACTCGGTGACGTCATTGGCGACACCGCAGGCCCTATTGTCAGCAAGGGCATCAAACAATATATCCAATGGTGGCGACAACAGGCGCAGGAACATCAGCGGTTAATCAGTGAATATTTACCTGAAGAATTACGCGTTATTCCGAGTAAGCCAGAAGTTGATGGCTTTATTAATGACATCAGCGACCTTAACTTGCACGTTGACCGCATCTCGGCACGTGTAAACCGAATTCAACAAGCATGGCTTAATCGCCAAAACACTCATACACCATGACAGCCTTCTTTCGTTTTTTTACTATCGCTTTGGTTTTTTTACGTTACCGCCTTGATTTACTCAGCGATAAAAAGCCCCCTATGTTATTACGCTTCGTTTGCGGTTGCTTCCCTAAAAAAGACTATTCCCGTGGCGAGCGTTTACGCTTAGCCTGCGAAGCATTAGGCCCTATTTTTATTAAGTTTGGGCAATTGCTGTCAACCCGTCCTGATTTAATCCCCCATGATATGGTGCAGGAACTCAACCACCTGCAAGATAATGTGCCCCCATTTTCTTCAGCGCACTTTAAGCAAATTGTTGAACAATCTCTTGATGCATCTGTAGATACAATCTTTAGTCACTTTGGCGATGATCCTTTAGCGTCGGCGTCTATTGCACAGGTGCATACTGCAACGCTGAAAAATGGCCAAGAAGTCGTTGTCAAAGTGATTCGCCCCGATATTGCGCTCATCATAAAAAAAGACGTAACCTTACTGTTATGGATTGCCAAACGTGTTGAAAATTGGGTAAGCGACGGTAAACGATTGCGCCCAGTAGAAATAGTGGAAGACTATGGCCGCACCATTTTTGATGAACTCGACTTACTGCGGGAAGGGGCGAATGCCTCGCAACTGCGGCGTAACTTTGAACATTCGCCTTTACTCTATATCCCAGAAATAATGTGGGAATACAGCAGTAAAAGCATGTTGGTGATGGAGCGTATTTACGGCATTCCTGTTGCCAATATCGACGAATTAACCGCCCAAAATACCGACATGAAAAAGCTCGCTGAACGTGGGGTCGAAATATTTTTCACTCAAGTGTTTGAACATAACTTTTTTCACGCCGACATGCACCCTGGCAATATCTTTGTGTCGCGTAAGCACCCTCAGTCACCGCAATATATTGCTGTCGATATGGCGATTGTGGGTTCACTAAGCCGTGAAGATCAATTTTATTTAGCACGTAATCTATTAGCCATGTTTCGTCGTGACTATCGTCAAGTGGCCGAACTTCACATTCAAAGTGGTTGGGTGCCTAGTAATACCCGTGTTGATGAATTTGAATCTGCAGTGCGAACTGTGTGCGAACCTATTTTTCAAAAACCATTAGATGAAATATCCTTTGGCCATGTACTCATTAGCCTGTTTCAAACCGCCCAACGCTTTAATATGGAGATACAGCCTCAATTAGTTTTACTGCAAAAAACCTTATTGAATATCGAAGGTCTAGGCCGTCAGCTATACCCTGCTCTTGATCTTTGGGAAACCGCACACCCGTATTTGGAGCGCTGGATACGCAACAGATTCCACCCCAAAACATTACTCAAAGAATTCAAACGTTCTGCACCCGAATGGATGGAGAAATTGCCGCAAGTACCGTCAACGTTATTTAACGGCTTAGATGCCATCGAAGAATTGCGCGCCCTAACACCGCAAGTTCAACAAGTCGCCGCCGATTACCAACAAGCTAAACTGGGTCGACGAAAGAAAACATATCTTTCATATAGCACTATCGCTCTGGTTGCGGCAGCATTGATTAGCAGCTCTGCAGATGTCGCCGCCTATTTATTAAATATGCCTTTATTGACCGTAGGCTTCCTCGGTGTAGCTGTTTTTTGCTGGTTAATTCGTTAATTAGCCCCATGTTCGCTTTCGCTCACTAAGGAAGATGAGCCACTACAGACGATTAAATGAATTCACCGCTGATGAGAGACACAACAATAGTGTAATCAATATTGATTGTGTAAAAATGTTTTTCAAGTTTGCTTGTTCAACCCCCATAATAAAATAACAACCATCAAGAAAGTTCGTCGATCAACATTACTGGTAACGGTGTTAAACCTTGATATCAATTGTATTTCTAAGTATTTAGGCTCGGCGTGTCGTGGCATACTATCGTTAAGGCAAGGATAGAGAACGTGAGAGTAATGTGTTACCGGTAAACTATATGCGTTCCAGCACACAAAAAGCATAATCATACGGGCTATTATTGTTGACTGCGTCGCTAGAGACACTTTCTCGTTGAGTTTCTTGCCAAATATTTTCGTCAATTTCTGGAAAGAAAGCGTCACCTACTACCTGCGCGTCGACTCGGGTCACATATAGTTTATTAGCTTGCGGCAAAGCCGTCTTGTAAATTTCTGCCCCGCCAATCACCATCACTTCGTTTATGCCATCTATTAGTGACTGCGCTTCCGCCAAGCGCAGTGCATCCTTGATAGTATGCACCACCTTCACACCATTATGCTGCCAATCTTGTTGGCGGGTAATCACAATATTTAAACGGCCCGGTAAAGGGCGTCCAATGGACTCAAAGGTTTTTCGCCCCATGACGATAGGCTTACCCATCGTTGTGCGTTTAAAATATTGTAGGTCTTCTGGCAAATGCCATAGCAGTTGATTGTCTTTACCAATAGCGCGGTTATTGTCCATGGCAACAATAATAGAAAGAGTTACGTTCATAATATTTTACATCTTAGTTTGGGAGTGCCGAACCTGCTTCGAAATAACGATTAGGCAATTCAGTTCAGTAGGCCATTACTTATGTGTCAACTAGTGCTGGCACTTTATATTGCCACGGGCGCCTTAATAGGCGGGTGTGGGTCGTAACCAACCATGTCAAAATCTTCGAATGCGTAATCATAAATTGAGGCAGGCTTACGTTTAATTATTAGTCTAGGCAAGGTTTTTGGCTCACGTGTTAATTGCGTATTCACTTGCTCAAGGTGATTAGAATATATGTGCGAGTCACCAGTAGTGACGATCACTTCGCCGACATCTAAGTCGCACTGCTGCGCTAACATGTGAACTAACAGTGCCAAGCTTGCTGTATTGTATGGCAAGCCTAAAAATGAATCAGAGCTACGAATATAGAGCTGTGCTGACAAACGATTATTGGCGACATAAAACTGATATAACAAATGGCACGGTGGGAGTGCCATGCGGCCTTGTTTAACATTTTCCTGAGGGCTAACCGATTCATCCGGCAGGTATTCTACATTCCAACCGTGAAACAAAATACGCCGGCTGTTAGGGTTGTTTTTTAGACAGTTAACGACGTAATCTATTTGATTGATAGTATTGCCATCTTTTGTCGGCCATGCTGTCCATTGCTCGCCGTATAACGGCCCAAGATCACCGTTCTCATCTGCCCATTCATCCCAAATAGCAACGCCGTTTTCTTTTAACCATTGGGTGTTGGTATCACCGTTTAAAAACCAGATAAGCTCGTTAGCGATACCTTTGAAATGCACTTTTTTGGTGGTGAGTAATGGAAAACCGTTTTGCAAATCATGGCGGTATTGGCGACCAAATACCGACAACGTGCCCGTACCCGTTCGATCACTTTTTTGCACGCCGTTCGATAAAATATCATCGAGTAGCTCTAAGTACGCTTTCATTTTTCATCCTAAATATTTTATTTTCCGCGCTTCACACTTATTTTATACTGTGTCTTTTTACGCTTATTTTATAATGCCTTTTTTTCGTGTTCTTGCTTAACATTCTGTTTGTTATACGCGGTATACGCCCAAATAAGCACCACTACGCCGACAGCAACCATCGGGATAGTGAGTAGTTGCCCACGGGTCATCCAGCCAAAAACAAGGGTTTTAATATGGTCGTCGGGCTGGCGCACAAATTCGACTACAAAACGAAAAATGCCGTAAAAAATTAAAAACACTGAACCCACCGCTAAACGTGGGCGCGGTTTTCGAGAGAACCAATAGACGATGGCGAATAGCACTAGACCTTCTAAGAAGGCTTGATATAACTGCGACGGGTGGCGCACCAATTGTTCTAGATCACGCGGAAATACCATACCCCACGAAACATCGGTCGCCCTACCCCATAATTCTTGACCAATAAAGTTACCTAGTCGTCCAAAACCTAAACCTAATGGTACAAGTGGTGCTACAAAGTCAAGCGTGGCGGCAAACGAAGCTTTGGTGCGACGGCAGTAAAGCAAGATAGCCACAATCACCCCCAGTAAACCACCATGAAATGACATCCCGCCTTCCCATACCCGGAACAACCAGAGTGGATCCCCCATCCACGTTTCAAAATTGTAGAACATCACATAACCGAATCGCCCCCCTAATACAACACCCATCGCACCATAGACAATAAAGTCTTCAACTTGTGCAGGTCTGAGTGGTGAGTCTGTCCGTGCGGCGCGCTTATAGGCTATGCCCCATGCAGCAGCAAAAGCCAGTAGATACATAATGCCGTACCAGTGAATATCTAACGGGCCAACAGAGATTGCAATGGGGTCAATATTTGGGTAGTTCAACATAAGTGCTGCCAGTTAACGGATCGCATAAATACGCTATTAGTGCGAAACACAAAAAATAATAATAGGCAGTATCATATCATAGAGAATAAGCTCACCGCATGCCCCGCACAACTGAACCACGAGTAATCAGCTATTAGAAGACACGAACAAAATGTATCTGGTTCTTTTGGACATTAAGCGACTTTTAAACAGTCCTTTATAGACCGTCTGATATCTCACTATCTATCTGACGACTTAACAATCGTCTTACCATCGGTAAAGAAATATATCGACTGACGGCTTTTCGCCAAGCGACTTTTGTAGACTTTTGTTATTATGCTGTTATTTTGAGCGTTTATTATTGTTCTATCCTAACGCTACTGCTCGAGCTTTTACTGCTTATGTGTCTGATTTTATTTTCTTACGACCCTTCTTCAAACGCACCCTTACTCCTTGCCGCTAACCGCGATGAATTTTTTATTCGCCCGTCATCGGCGGCTCATCAATGGCATGATTTTCCAGAGGTTTTTGCAGGCCGCGATTTAGTCGCTCAAGGTACATGGTTAGGCATTACTCAGAGTGGCCGTTTTGCGGCCATTACGAATGTACGTGAACCTACTGTCGTCGTCGAAAATCCGCTATCACGTGGTAATTTAACGCGAGATTTTTTGACCCATAATATGAATGCAGAAGAATACTTAAGCAACATAGAGCCTTTGAAGCATCGCTATTGTGGATTTAATCTATTGGTTGGTGAACTAGGAGCCCATAACAGAGAATTATGGTACGCCAGCAATCGCGGGGGCGAGCCTGGGCCTTTAGCCGCTGGCACTTATGGACTAAGCAATGATTTATTAAATAGCCCTTGGCCAAAAGTCACTGCAGGAATGACCTTTATAGAGGATACGCAGAACCAAGTAGCATTTTGCCAAGCAAGTAATGAGGAAAAACATCGACAGTTGCGGCACTATTTAGAAAACGATAGTGTCGCAAATGACGACGTTTTACCCAGAACTGGAGTAAGCTATGAACGCGAAAAAGCACTATCAGCGGCTTTTATTACTCTGCACGATTACGGCACACGTACCTCTACTGCGCTGTCGATAGATGGCGGCACGATTGCTTTTAGTGAGAAAAATTATCGGCTGGCAGCAAGTCAACTGGTACCCGAAGGGCACAAGTACACATATAAAGAATGGTCGTTATAAAACGTTAACATGTCTACAAAACCTTCTAAAATAATCCTCACACCGTGTTGAGCAATAGGTTAATGGGTGGTTTGTAAACCTTGGGGTCGATCACGAATACCGATCTTTTTGAGCGCTATATCGACATATTGCGTCACAGTTTCGGCATCCGTCAGTTTCATCACACTCGCTAACAACTCTTCGGCCTGCTCTAAACTAATAGCGCGCAGCACCGACTTAACGCGCGGCAAATTAGTCGAGTTCATTGACAGAACATCGTAGCCCATCGCCATTAACAACATTGATGCGCCAGGGTCACCTGCCATTTCGCCACAAATACTGACCGGTGTGCCTTCACTATGAGCGGCCGTCACGACAAATTGTAACGCACGTAATACTGCGGGATGAAACGAGTTATATAAGTCAGCCACCCGAGGGTTATTGCGATCAACCGCTAACAAATATTGGGTTAAATCATTACTCCCTACTGATAAGAAGTCAGCTCGCGCTGCGAGTTCTTTTGCTTGATAAACGGCTGCAGGTACTTCAATCATAACGCCAATGGGGGGTAATTTAACGGCGAAACCTTCCTCCAGTAACTCACTGTGAGCACGATAAATTAGTTTTTGCGACGCCTCCAACTCAGAGATATGGCTAATCATCGGCAGCATAATACGCAAATTATCCAAGCCTTGGGACGCGCGCATCATCGCACGTACTTGCGCCATAAATATCTCGGGATGATCTAGCGTCACCCTTATACCGCGCCACCCCAAAAAAGGGTTGGCTTCGTCAATAGGGAAGTAGTTAAGCGCTTTATCACCGCCCACATCGAGGGTTCGCATGGTCACCGGTTGTGGCGCAAATGCCTCGAGTTGTTCGCGGTAGATTTTTCGCTGGTCTTCTTCTGTTGGAAAACGGTCGCGTAACATAAAAGGCACTTCGGTACGGTAGAGGCCTACGCCTTCTGCGCCCCGCTCGATAGAACGCATAACATCGGCCATGAGGCCTGTATTTACCCATAGAGGCACGCGGTGGTGGTCTACCGTTTCGGCAGGTAAATCACGCAACGCCTCAAAGTGCTTTGATATTACTTGATCTTCTTGAATCAGTGCGTTGAATTCTTTGAGTGCGTCGTCGCTAGGGTTGAAGTAAGTATTACCACGATATCCGTCAACAATGGCGGACTTACCGTCTAATTGGGTAAATGGCAAATCGATAGCGCCCATGACCGTGGGAATGCCCATGGCACGCGCTAATATGGCCACATGTGAGCTACTTGAGCCTTTGACCGAGACCAAACCAAGGAGTTTATCTTTAGGGACTTCCCCCAGTATGGACGCAGTGAGCTCGTCGCCAATTAAAATAGTGTTCTCGGGATAGGTTTTTTCTTTGCTGGATGACTGCTGTAGATACCCGAGTACACGGCTACCTAAATCGCGTACATCAGCAGCACGTTCGCGCAAATAAGGATCGTGCATACTGGCAAAAGTATTCGCATGCTGCAGGATCACACGACTCCATGCATAAGGCGCAACCACGCCTTTGTTAATCGCTTCTGTGACTTCACGGCCCAAAGATTGATCATCCAGCATGGCGAGATAAGCATCGAAAAGACCGCGTTCTTCTGCACTCAAACGAGAACTTAGCTTTTCACCCAGCGCTTTAATGTCATTGCGCACAGCACTTAAAGAGGTGTAGAAAAATTTCAGTTCTTCTTCGATATCAGTACACAGCTGGTAAGCCACACTACTCAAATCTGATTGGGGTGAAATGACTACTGCGGTACCAATGGCGATGCCGGGCGAGCCGGCTACACCTTTAAATCGAAGATCAACACCAGAATCGTCTATCTCTGCTCCACCATGAATAGCCTCTGTATGGGCAATAATACCTGACAGTTGCGCCGACAAGGTCACCAAGAATGCCTCTTCGTCGTCATCAAACCGTCGTCGATGAGATTGCTGAACCGTTAGTACGCCCAGCACTTCACGTTGATGCACAATAGGGACGCCTAGAAAAGACGTAAAGCGTTCTTCACCGGTTTCAGGGAAATAAATATAGCGAGAGTGCACTTCGGCATTTTCTAAATTGATTGGTTCACCGCGTTTAGCGACATAACCCACCAAGCCTTCGTGTAGGCCCATTTTGACATTGCCGACTGACTCGGGCAACAAGCCCTCTGTAGCGCGTAAGACGAAATCATTTTGCGCATCACGTAAGTAGACCGAGCATACCTGGGTATGCATAGTGGTACGGATACGCTTTACGATAATCTCCATCGCTGCTCGCAGACTGGCAGCTGAGTTTACCTCTTGAGTAATCGCTCGTAGAGAATCTAACATAAATTAATTCTTCGTTATGGTGTTTCGTTGACTGCGTTGGCGTGCGCTGTCTCAAGATGGCTGTGCGCTGGCGCGAGCTCTTTTAGCGCACGACGGTATACATTGCGTTTAAAATCGACCACTTGGTCCAACGGATACCAATAACTTACCCACTCCCAGTGGTCAAACTCCACGGAATCCGTACTGGTCAACGTAATAGCGTCATCAGTGCCTAGCAACTGTAATAAGTACCACTTTTGTTTCTGCCCAATACACAATGGGGATTGGTACTCGCGGACAAACTGTTTGGGAAGATCGTAGTTAAGCCAACCCGATGTGGATGCGACTATGCACACCTGTTCTGGTTGCAAACCAACTTCCTCATACAACTCACGATACATCCCCTGCTCAGGCGTTTCGCCTTGATCAATTCCTCCTTGCGGAAACTGCCAAGCATTGGCGCCTCCAATTCTTCGCGCCCACAGTACTTGGCCTTGTGGGTTGCTGATAATAATACCTACATTCGCACGATATCCATTCTTATCGATCATACCTTTCCTCTACAACGCTTTCAGCGGCCACTCCGTTGACGCCTGAATAATGCATAAAGCCTTAAGAATCAAACAATTATGATTACTTAACAACACCTATAATAACTTTACTGTACCACAATTTGACATTAGGGTTGCCGTTAAAAACGACTCAAGGTATGCTCCAAAGCACATTTTTACTGAGATTTTATCGTCTTAGCATCACTATTGCGCCGCGAAAAAAAATATCGCTGCAACACGTAAACTCCGTATCTTTAGGGCTCTGCATATGAAACTGGCTATTTTTGATCTTGATCACACTTTACTTGCGGGCGATAGTGATTATGAGTGGGGAAATTTTTTAGTGTCTGAAGGAGTTGTCGATACCCAATATTACCAACAAAAAAATGATGAATTTTATCAGCAATACCAAGATAAGACGTTAGACATTATTGAATACCAAGAATTTGTTCTTGCGCCGTTAACGCAACTCTCAAGCGACCAGCGCAATTCACTTCATCATAGATTTATGGCAACCGTGATTGCGCCTCTGCGCCAGCAGAGAGCCGATGATCTTATCGCTAAGCACCAGAAAAATGGCGACACTTTATTAGTCATTACGGCTACCAATCACTTTATTGCATCGCCTATTGTCAGGGCGATGGGCATTCACAACGTGCTTGCCACCGATCCTGAAATTGTCGACGGACAATTCACCGGTAAAGTAATGGGTACACCCTGCTTTCAAAAAGGCAAAATCATGCGTCTACAGTCATGGCTTACACAGCAAGAAAAAGACCACCAAAAAACCTTTAACCATATGACTTTTTACAGTGATTCAATTAACGATGCTCCGTTATTGGGTTATGTTAATCGAGCAATTGCCGTCGATCCTGATGACAAGTTGCGTCGATTAGCAGAAGAGAAAAACTGGGATATTATCAGTTTGAGAGAATAAAATCATCATGACTGCTCAGAAATAAATAGCGTCATAACCATGACTTCAAAACATCGAGTGTGCACTAAAAATCATCGACTACTGGCCTAGAAAAAGATTCCGCAAACAAAAAATCACCCGGAGGTAATTTTTAATGTACGGGGGGCTTTATGCGCGAACACATTAGTCTTCGAGCGTGGCTGAATAAGCGTCTGCGTCCAAAGCATCGGCCAACTCATCTAAATTAGATGGCTTCACTTTAAAAAACCAGCCTTCGTCATAAGGTGAGCTATTAACTGTTTCAGGCTCATCTTCTAACAATACATTGATGGCGATCACTTCGCCCGATATCGGCGAAAATATATCGGATGCCGCTTTCACTGACTCGACGACTCCGGCTTGATCACCTGCCGACACCTCAGAACCCACTTCAGGTGCCTCGACGTATACCACATCACCTAAACTTGACTGTGCGTTATCAGAAATACCCACTGTCACCGTGCCATCTTCTTCTAAACGCGCCCACTCGTGAGAGGGCAAATATTTTAATTCGCTACGTACTTCGCTCATGGTGCTCTACCTTTCTTTGTTCATGTTGATTGACGTGCAATATTTTACCGTGTCTTAAGGGTTTATTATAGGCAAAAATAACGCACAATATTATAAGGACAACCTTTCTGCAATCGCGGCTAGGATTGAGTTCGGATGACAATAGTCTATATCTATTCCATAGTAGCGATGTTTAGCCTCTTGGTTGTCCAGAACAGCTAGCCCCAGTACTAAGCCCGGAAACCCCGACACACCGGACTGCAGGGCTAGCTGCCGATAGTGCTCGATATTATTCTGCAATAGTTGCTCGGTATCCGGGCTATTTAGGTCCCTCTCAAATCGGTCTACATTTAGGCCAATACTGCCTGCGCAGTTGATTAATGTCTCAGTGTCAGATGGGTTCTGAGCATGTAAGTAATACGCTTGCTGAATTGCTAAAATCATAGGCTCTTCACTCGCAGCACTTTGCTGGGTTGCCGCAATAACGCCTCGACAGGATAGATACGTGGAACGGCGCGGGTGGCATATGCGCCAGAAATCATGGTTAAAGATGGCACTTGGAACAACTTGAGGAATGCGGCGCCATGTAGTTGCTAACATTTCTTGCATGGCTAACGGCATCGGCTCATCAGAGTCGGGGGCCAAGCCACCTAATACGTACTGAATAGTTATTTGCGGATATACCTTGGTGAGTAATTCACGCAAGGCATTCCATGTTGGGCGAAAACCCCAGCACCAGCTGCACATAGGATCATGAAGATAATATAGCGTGTACTCAACAGCGGGACTTGATATAGGGTTAAAAGCACTGTTACTGATTGCGATTGTCTCACTAGGCTCTTTCATTACACCGCCAGATCAACAGATAACAAGGACACCATTTCATCGGTAGCTTTGACCAATGCATCGGTGATGCCGGCTTCTCTCGACGAGTGGCCCGCATCTCGAATAATACGTAATTGTGCCTTCGGCCAGCAACGCTGAAGCGTAAATGCATTCTCTAATGGGCAAATCATATCATAACGCCCGTGAATGATAATCGTCGGGATTTCGGCCAGCACATCAATCGCACCAAGGATTTGATTATCGTTGATAAACCCATGGTTAACAAAGTAATGCGCCTCGATTCTGGCTAAAGATAAGGCTACATGCGGATTAGCAGATGCCTTCTCCATGTCAAGGTGCGGACGCAATGTTGCACATCGTGTCTCCCATAATGACCACTGTTTCGCTGCATGCATTTTCTGCAGTTCATTGCTGCTCGTCAGCAAGCGATAATACGCATCAATAATACTGGGAGGACAAGCTATGGCGCGCTCACTCGCCGTATCTTTTGATAAAGCAGGGTCGATCGTTGAGTCATGGTCAGCACTGGCAATGGAGCGGTTAATGGCATCAGGAGTCAATTTCACAGGGGCAATAAACTTTTCCCAGTAGTCGGGGTAAACGCGGCTCGCACCCTCTTGATAAAGCCAGCGTAAATCAGCAGGACGACAGAGAAATACACCCCGCAAGACCATTCCTAGCACACGATCAGTGAACGTCTGGGCATATAATAATGCCAAGGTTGCCCCCCATGAACCACCAAATAACATCCACTGATCAATATCGAGATACTCTCGGATTTTTTCAATATCGTCGATCAAGTGTGTCGTGGTGTTATTTTTCAATTCCGCATGCGGACGAGACAAACCCGACCCGCGCTGATCAAACAAGATAATGCGGTATTTTTCTGGGTCAAAGAAACGTCTATCCTGATCAGAGCATCCTGCGCCAGGTCCGCCGTGCAGGAACAACACCGGAATGCCGTCTACAGTGCCAGATTCTTCAATGTAGAGCTGGTGAGTGTCGTCATCACCTACGGCTAGATAAGAGGATTGGTTAGGCTTAATTGCGGGATAAAGTGCTTGCATAGAATTTCCTGCATCATCGATAGCTTCACAACGTAAAGCCGTTGTTAACGACAAAAAATAAGATATCTTGCTAACCATAGTCCGAAACCCCCACAATCTCAAGAACTATACTGATTCATTCTTGTTACCTAAAGATCTCTCTTATGCAGTCAAAAAAACGGCTACTCATTAGTACAGTAACGATCCGCTTTACGCAGATCACCATGACAACGGATAGGAGATACTGATAACGGATGACGAGCTTAATCCCCGTAAACGCACATCAACACTCTTTGCTCAAAAGGCCGTCGTTGAAAAAATGGAGGGGGCTTTCACCTTTTATCTGTTAACTTGCTTCACATGAGCTTGCCATTAGTCACCGAAAAGCGATAAATGCAACACGGGGTTACGCTGTGACGGTGCTAGCAGGTGTTTTTATGCATACGAACCTGCAAGGGGCCTGTGGTTTACGTGGGATAACACTGCCACTTTATATCGTCACTTTGAATTGAGAAACCATTTCATCAATTTGTGAAGACATTTTATTCAGTTTCTCTATCGCTTGGTTGAGTTCAGAAGCAGAGTCTTCTATGGTTTCACCCGAATGATCGATGCCGTCGATACTGTGATCGATGCCTTCAACTAAACTAGTTTGTTCTTGGGACGATTGAGAAATAGAACGACTGAATGCTGATACCTGACCGATAATGTCGGTAACGCCCTGCATGTCCTCGGATGATGTAGCTATTAATTCTCGCGTTTTACCCGTGTAATTTTGTCCTTCTCTCATGGAGTCAGATATTTCACTTGCCACATCACCTAAGCGCTTAATCGTCGCTGCGATCTCGATAGTCGACTGCTGGGTTTTACCGGCTAATGTTCGTACCTCGTCAGCCACCACGGCAGATCCACGGTCTTGTTCGCCCGCTCTAGCAGCTTCAATCGCAGCGTTTAGTGTCAGCAAATTAGTTTGTTCCTCGATATTATTTATCACTTCTAAGACGGTAGAAATACTACCCACCTCCTCTAACAACCTATTCATATCTTGGATTGAGAATTCAACGGGTAAAAAGCCACAGGCACTCCTCGACCTACACACTAGACTTTAGGCGTCTGTTATGAAAAACGCGCAAATGCGTAATTTTCTGGCGTGGCTCCTGAAAGATGAGTGGCATCCTGAGCACCTATATCGACACCCATGCTTCGCATGAGTAAATCAGCGGTACCCGATGAATATGTCCAGCCCAACATACCGTGACCGACATTGAAATATAAATTGTCGACCGGTGATTTTCCTACAATAGGTAAACTGTCTGGAGTGACGGGGCGCTCCCCACACCATCGATCAAGCACACGATCATAGTCGCCAGCATGGGGCAAATACGCACGCGCGTTATCTAACAGCTTATCCGTTTTCGCTTGTATATCTGCTGCCTGTGTAACGGCACTAAAATCTGCAAAACCCGCAATGCGTAACCGATTCCCCAGTTTACAATACACCGTTTTTTTATCCGTATGAGTAATCGAGACATCGGGGCATTGCTTGGTCGCAGGCACAGTGACGCTATACCCTTTCATGCTTGCGATGGGTAACCGAATGTTCAGCTGTTCCAACAACGTGTTACTGGCAATCCCCGTACACAACACATAACGGTCGGCTTCAAATGTACCTTGATTGGTTTCCAACGAGATAATTTTTTTGCTTATTGCTTTGATAGTACCTACTTTGCAATTCGGTAGAAAAACCAACTGGTAGCGCTCGATTAAATAGCGTACTAAATTCTCGCTGAATTGCTGACAATCACCCGCATCTTCGGCCACATCGAATACACCTCCGGCCAACGATGAAGGTGTATTAAATACTGCATAACGGGCGTGCAACTCTTCCGCACGCATCCAAGGTGATGCGGTGGCTTGCTTGGCTCGTTCGAAGGCCATACCCGTATCGTAGGTATATAACTTCCCAGCATCTTTGCGGTAATCGAAGTGAATATTGACATCTTCTACCAATTCATAAAATTTCTGTCTTGACAGCTGACCCAAAGCTGTCATAGCAGAAGAAGCTGACAATGAACGACTGGGCAAGCATTCATATAAAAACGATAACCCCCAACGGTAGAAATGTCTATTTTGTAAAAGGCATACACTAAATGCCGCATCTCGACCTAACAATATTTTAGGCATTGATTTTAAGACCGATAAGTTAGCAATAGGCGTGCGATAATCAAACGATAATTGTCCACCGTTGCCGTAACTCGTCCCATGCCCAGGAACATCTAACTCGTCTATTAACACCACCTCATACCCCGCTTTACACAAGCGGTAAGCCGTTGTCACGCCCACCACACCAGCACCGATCACAATCACTTTCATTAGACTTAACTCTCTATAACGTAGAATACGCAATCAGGTTTTATCACATCACCACGTGGGTTATTAATTGCACCTGATCTCATATGGTGCATATTATTACCTGCAAATAACATAACGTCTAATGACATTATGACGACCATCCATAACCTAAGGTTATACAAACAACTAGACAAAGACTATGATGAGAACGCGCTACGACATAGATAGTTAACACAGTGCGTTACATGGTGACGTTAGATTTTTTGATCAGAATAAGGTTGTATTATGCTCAAGCTAAGGCACATTGAAGTATTCTCTTGCATTATGCGCACAGGTTCAGTGAGTGAGGCATCTCGAGAATTACACCTATCGCAACCTGCCGTAAGTAAGACATTACAACAAGCTGAAAGCACATTAGGCTTAGCATTGTTTAAACGGGTGAACGGTAAGCTTCAACCTACTCCAGAGGCAGGGCTTCTATTTAACGCTGCGTCCAACGTTGAAGATGCTCTATATCGTTTTAATAAAATGAGCCGGAATTTACAAACGCTTACTAGCGGCGAACTTAATATTACCGCCGCACCAGCACTTTCCTTGGGTGTTGTTCCTCTCGCAATAGCAAGACTAAAAAAACAATACCCAGGTATCAAAGTCAGTATCGATGCACAACCAAATGACTCAATCAAAGAACAAGTTAGCTATTGCCGTGCCGATATGGGTATTATTCATTTCCCAAGTATAGAGACTGATATAGAAGCTGAAATCATAAAAACAAGCGAGCTTCTTTGCATATTGCCGTGCACTCACTCGTTAGCCGAAAAGAAAATCATTTCTGCGGATGACTTATTGGGAGAAACATTGATTCATTGTTCTAGCGGGTGGTGGCACACGGTGGTGGCAGATGCTGTGCCGTGGTTACGTCAGCGGGAAGCGAGTATCGAAGTGAATTATTTTACCGTTGCCTACGAAATGGTTAAGCTTAACCTTGGCATCGCGCTACTCGATGAGTTTTCCATTATCGGACACGTTAACATGCCGAGAAGCGATATCGTTATCAGACCATTTCGGCCCGTCATTCCTGTCAGCTTTGGCATACTCTATAGCCAATACACACCTCTCTCAAAACCAGCACATGCTTTTCGAAAAATATTATACGAGGTAACATGTAAAGAGTCGTCATTTTAAAGAGAAGTGAGAGACGATTAACGCTAGTAAGACTCATGATGGATAGGTGTTTTTATTCAGCTCGACTCAATATTTTATGGCAATATAAAATATTACTTTCACAGAAGTAAAAAAGCCAGACTCATTACTGAGCTGGCTTAACATCATCCAGTTATGTTAGACGGTGTAACGAAGCAGCTTAGCTTAGGGTGTTCTGGTCTTCGCCATAACCCCTAACCAATTACGCGACATCTAAAACACCTTCATCCGCGTCTCGGCGCCGGTGCTGCATCCACCCCATAATGAGCAAAAGCAATAGTGCGGGAATAAACATCAGTTCTGCAGGCAAGCGATCTACCTTTCTCACTACCGCTGTAATCTTCCAACCGTACTCAAGCCCCAACTTATCAGCCTGACTACCAAACACTACACTATCAACAAGCAACTCATCACGGTTATCGCCGTCAATTAACACCACGCCCATATCTGATAACCTCGCCTCTGCCTTTGTTTCTTGCGAGTTAAGTTGTAAATTGATGGTCTTATCAATGTCACGACCTTCTAGGCTGACACCTTGAACGCGAAATTGGATAAAGTCACCATCACTGATAGACTCAACTTCTGCCACGAGCTCCGATACTGGCGTATTCGTCGTTGGCGGGTAGACTTTATCCCACCAATAACCCGGCACGAATAAAGTAAATGAAACCACTAACAAGCCAATCGTTTCCCACCACTTAGTTCGCGTAAGCCAGTAACCCTGGGTTGCAGCAGCGAATACTAGAATCGCCGTCACCGCGCTAAAAATTGTCAACAACAGTCCCCACACACTCTCAATACCAATCAGTAACAACTGAGTATTGAAAATAAACATAAAGGGTAAAATAGCGGTTCGTATATCGTAAGCAAAACCTTGGATACCCGTTTTAATAGGATCATCACCAGAGATCGCAGCAGCCGCAAACGCGGCCAAGCCCACTGGCGGCGTGTCATCCGCCAAAATACCAAAGTAGAAGACAAATAAGTGAACCGCAATCAGCGGAACCACCAAGCCGTTTTCAGCACCTAAACTCACAATAACCGGAGCCATGAGTGTGGACACAACGATATAGTTAGCCGTTGTCGGCAACCCCATCCCCAGCACAATACAAATTACTGCGGTAAAGAATAAGATCAGTATTAAGCTACCGCCGGAAACAAATTCGACAAACGCAGTCATCATCTGACCCAAGCCGGTCTGGGTCACTGTGCCTACGATAATACCTGCTGTCGCCGTCGCGATGCCGATACCAACCATATTGCGCGCGCCAGAGATTAAACCGTCGACGAAGTCATGCCAGCCATGAACAAACATACCGGTTAAGTTATGCTCTGCTCTAAACCACGCTTTAAGTGGTCGATGTGTGAATACCACTAAAATTAAGCAAGCAACGGCATAAAACGCTGAGGTTTGAGGTGAATACTGCTGCACTGCTAACGCCCACAACAAGACAATGATCGGCACAGAAAAGTATAAGCCAGATAATACCGTCGGCCTAACTTCTGGCAAATGCGAGAGCTCAATACTCCCATCATCCTCAGATAAATCAGGATACGTAGACGCCACTTTTACCAACCAGACATACATCCCAATGATCACTACGCTGAGAGACAACGAGGCATAATCACCAAACACTGATTCAGCGACTACAGAGCCATAGTAAACACCCACACCTAACACCAGTAATATGACGATGTTGGTTACCCAACTCAGCATTCTCTGGGCCAAGGTGGGTTTATGGGTTCGTTCGATACCCTGCATATTCAACTTGATCGCTTCCAAGTGAACAATATACATTAAGGCAATATACGAAATGAGTGACGGCAAAATAGCATGCTTAATCACTTCTAAATACGAAATGCCTACATACTCAACCATCAAAAAGGCTGCTGCCCCCATAATAGGTGGCGTTAGCTGACCGTTAGTCGATGCAGCAACTTCAATCGCGCCCGCTTTAGTCCCTGGAAAACCAACACGCTTCATTAACGGGATCGTAAATGTACCCGTTGTCACTACATTGGCAATAGACGAGCCAGAAATAATACCGCTCAAGCCCGATGCCACAACGGCAGCTTTAGCTGGACCACCGCGCATATGCCCGAGTAGTGAGAACGAGACTTTAATTAAGTAGTTACCTGCACCGGCTCTATCTAAAAAGCTACCTAGCAATACAAACAAGAATACAAAGGTTGTCGATACACCTAACGCAACACCAAATACACCCTCTGTGGAAAGCCATTGATGGGAAGCGATCTTGCCCATACTCGCACCTGGGTGCGATATTACTTCTGGCATATACTGCCCACCTAGCGTGAAGCTCAAAAATACCACTGACACAACGACTAGGGGCAAGCCTAAGCTACGTCGAGCGGCTTCAAGTAAGAGAGCAAGACCCGTCCAAGCAACCATAGTATCTAATGTGGTGGGTAAGCCTATTCGGCTAACAGACGTTAACTCATCTCTAAAAATTAAAAGATAAAGAATGGTTCCCGTGGCTAGTGCGGCCAAGAGTAAATCATATAAGGGTAATCTATTTTTATCTCGGTCAAATAACGGAAACAGGCTATAGGCTAAAAAACTCGCGAAGGCTAGATGAACCGCCTTAGCTTGATCTTCGTTAATGGTAAGCTCAAAAACGAATGGCAGAGGCGAGGCATACCAGAGTTGAAAGCATGACCAGAGAATAAGGATTGTGGTAATGAACGTTTTATTCAAACCCAATAAATTTCGGTGTCCAGTTTCGACATCGATATATTGATTGGTATCTGTAGAAGGTTTAGGCTGGCTATCGGCAGACATAAGGAGACATCCGAGAAGTGTAAAAACGTGAAAACCCTAACCTTATTACCGTTACGGCAATAAGGTTAGGGTTCCGGGTCAGTACAATATCGACTACATCAATATTGTACTGAGTAACAGATCTATATTATCAAAAAAAAGCCCTTAGGTGACTTAGCCTACGGGTTTACTCAGCAAGACTTAAAGTAAGCCAGCTTCTTTATAATATTTTACCGCACCTGCATGAAGAGGAGCTGAAAGACCATCTTTTATCATTTCAGATTTTTTCAGGTTAGCGAACGCAGGGTGTAACTTCTTGAATGTATCAAAGTTTTCAAATACTGCTTTAACCACGTTATAAACAACGTTTTCTGATACGTTAGTTGACGATACAAATGTTGCACCAACACCGAATGTAGCGACGTCTGTGTCACTACCTGTGTACATGCCACCAGGAATGCTTGCTGTACGGTAGAAATCGTTGTCAGCTACTAACTTATCAACAGCACTACCACCAACAGTCACTAAGATACTATCACAAGAAGTCGTTGCTTCTTTAATAGAACCACTTGGGTGACCAACGGTATAGACCATTGCGTCAATTTTGTTGTCACATAGTGCCTTTGACTGCTCAGATGCTTTCAACTCAGACGTCAACGCGAAGTCTTCGGTAGTCCAGCCTTTTGCTTCCATCAACACTTCCATAGTACCGCGCTGACCTGAACCAGGGTTACCAATATTTACGCGTTTACCTTTTAGATCATCAAACGTTTTGATGCCGGAATCAGCGCGGGCAACAACAGTGAACGGTTCTGGGTGAACAGAGAATACTGCTCGCAGCTCTTTAAATGCCCCGACCTCTTTGAACTTGCTGGTACCGTTGTATGCATGGTACTGCCAATCTGACTGAGCAACGCCCATATCTAGCTCGTTACCACGAATAGTATTGATGTTATAAACAGAACCACCGGTACTTTCAACAGAGCAACGAATACCGTGGGTTTTGCGTTCTTTGTTTACTAAACGACAAATTGCGCCGCCAGTAGGGTAATAAACACCTGTCACCCCACCGGTGCCGATAGTAACGAAATCGCTAGCACTTGCAGCCATTGCTGCTGATGCCAATCCAAGTCCAACTAATACTGAACGTAACTTCATAAATTCACCTTTGTATTTATATTATTAAAATCATGTAATTCAAATCGACAATATCTAGGTCTAAGGAATGTAGATACTGAGCTGTGTTACACCGTTAGTCGATGTAAATTCCCAACATTTAATTGATTGAATACTTCTATTAAATGTCCTTTGACTGACTTAGCGATTACTTAGGTAATCATTGGTCCACCAAAAATTACCTGTTAATCATAACTGAGCCTTAGCACCCAAAACAAACATTTGTCTCCACACAGCCATAACAAAAACTTATCTTTGGATGAAACGCAAAAAGCAATGCTAGCTCCAGCCTTGAAATCACAAAAAACTCTTTTTTTGCTCGTAAAGTCAAGTAAAATACTGTCAAAAAATCGGCCGATAATTAAAATATAAGCCTTTCCCTGCTAAAAAAAGCACAACAACTTATCACCTCAAATATAGATGAGTGGCCCCCAAGAAAGCATAAGAAAAACTTATCTTTTAGTAAGGATTAATTTGTGGTGGGCATTACTATAAAGTAAGCGCTTTTAGCTGTATTTCTATCTAAGATCACACCATTAGTCACAAAGTATAAGTGATAGATGGGGCGGAAACCTGTTTTCAGCATAATGTCTTTCAAATTGATTGTTATTTGACTATCAGGCTAGCAATCAATTTACATAAAATCGCATCCGCCGTCACATGGCTAGCTGTATGCCCCATGAAAAAAACTTATCGCCGCCAACATTAGCAACTTATTTTAATACTCGACGAGACCTTTGCAAAGGGGATGATTTTACTTCCAAGTAAAGCAGAAAACGCACGGAAAGAAAGTGTTTTTGTGTTGTATCATCAAGTGGCACTGAGATATATGACCGATTATGTTCGCTTTTCCTCGGTGCCACCCTGATGAGAAGCAAGCCGGCATGTAAGTAAAGTGGCTCTCGTGCAAAGGTCTTAAGTGTTTATATGAGCGTAAAAAATTACCTGGGATATTAGTTTTTTTTATCAAAAAATTAGCATGATTATAATATTTCAACCAATATAGCCGTTGCCTCTCCACCCCCAATACATAGCGCCGCCAAGCCTCGCTTTTTCCCTTGCCGTTTAAGGTTATGCAATAAGGTCACGACAATTCGGCAACCACTTGCCCCTAAAGGATGTCCTAATGCGCATGCACCTCCTGCCACATTGGTTTGTTCGGCAGTAAAGCCTATTTCTTGCATTCCTAAGATAGACACCATAGCAAACGCCTCATTAATCTCGACAAGATCAATGTCGCTAGGCATTAGCTTCTGCTGGCTTAATAGTTTTTTTATTGCGCCAACCGGAGCAGAGGTGAAATGTTCTGGCTGGTGCCCGTAAGAAACATAATCGACAATACGGGCAATAGGTCGCAGACCTAATGCCTCTGCTTTATCTCGGCGGGTCATTAATAATGCCGCGGCACCATCAGCGATGGAACTTGCGTTAGCCGCCGTGATACTGCCATCCTTAGTAAATGCGGGGCGTAACAGCGGTATTTTTTCTGGCTTAGCCAAACTCGGTTGTTCGTCCTCTTGAACCAGTATCTCGGTTGTTTTATTTTTTACGGTAACAGGTGCTATCTCATCTACAAACCAGTCTTGATTTATGGCGTGTTGCGCACGCGCTAAAGATGTCAGGGTAAAATCATCCATCATAGTACGAGTAATCGCATACTCATCGGCCACACTCTGTGCATGCACCCCCATCAGTTCGCCATCATAGGCATCTTGTAGGCCATCTAAAAACATATGATCCAACAGTGACTGATGCCCCATGCGATAACCTGAACGCGCCTTATCTAATAAATATGGCGCATTGCTCATAGACTCCATCCCACCTGCGATCACCATGTCTGCTCGCCCTAACTGAAGTTGGTCGGCCGCCATCATGATGGCTTTCATACCCGAACCACAGACTTTATTCACCGTTGTACAACTTGCACTAGTGCTCAGCCCTGCCGCTAACGCGGCTTGCCTCGCGGGTGCTTGACCTGTTCCGGCGGCAAGCACACACCCCATATACACTTCGTCTACCATAGCGCTTAGCTCTGCCGCACTATCTAATGAAGTGCCGAATGAAGTGCCGAATACGGTATCTAATGTAGTGCCGGATGAATTATCCACCGCAGATGTTACCACTGCACGAATCGCTGCAGCACCCAACTGAGGCGCCGTTACGCTCGACAAGCTCCCCTGAAAACCACCTAAGGGCGTACGCTGGCCCGCAACAATAACTATTTCTTCTAGCATGGTAATACCTCTCTTATTTCACTGCTGTCCAGTTTACTTTATAAACATCTACCCCATGTCTTGCGCCAAGCCTACATCCTGAAAGCTTCATTAACATTGACTTCCTGAGTTTCAAAAAAAATATTAACTGGACAGCAGTGATATTATTTATATGATCATTTTATGACGACTCTTACAACTACTCTTACAACTACTCTAACGCCTGCTCTAATGACGATGCTAACTCAGGTGCATTTCAAAAAATGTAAGTGGCTAATCTGTTAGTCACTGGCTTCAGCCACCTCTACGCCTGCATTAGTAACTGCTCGATCATGAAAGATATCGAGTACTGATAACTCGGCAATTTTTTCGATTTAGTCCGCAAAAAATATTAAAATTGCATTTCAGGTATATCGCCACTGACAACCATTTCACCCGCAGTTTTTGAAATAATTTCTTCCACTGAAACACCTGGTGCACGCTCGACTAGATGAAATTTTCCATCTTTAATTTCAATATAAGCAAGGTCAGTGACTACCCGTTTGATACACCCTGCGCCCGTTAACGGTAAGGTACATTGTTGTAATAGTTTAGAGTTGCCAGCTTTATCTGCATGGGTCATGGTAACGATAATATTATCTGCCCCTGCGACTAAATCCATTGCTCCCCCCATACCTTTAATGAGTTTTCCAGGGATCATCCAGGAAGCAATACTACCTTGCACATCAATTTCAAACGCACCTAATACTGTTAGGTCTACGTGGCCACCCCGAATCATCGCAAACGATTCTGCCGATGAAAAAAACGCCGCTCCGGGGACAGTAGTAATCGTTTGCTTGCCGGCATTAATAAGGTCCGCGTCGATGCTATCTTCAGTGGGAAAAGGTCCCATCCCCAGCAAGCCATTTTCAGATTGCAGCATAACTTCTATATCCGAGGGCACATAATTAGACACCAAGGTGGGGATACCAATCCCTAGGTTGACATAATAGCCATCTTTAATTTCCTGCGCGATGCGCATAGCGATTTGATCACGTGAAAGAGCCATGACTATCTCCTATCCTTGGCGCACAGTGCGCTGTTCAATACGTTTTTCGAAAGTGCCTTGTATCAGGCGATTGACATAAATACCTGGGGTATGAATTTGCGCAGGGTCCAGCTCTCCAGGTTCCACTATTTCCTCGACCTCCATGACGGTAATCTTTCCCGCTGTTGCCACGACAGGATTAAAGTTTTGCGCTGACAAACGATAAATTGCGTTGCCATATCGATCAGCCTTCCACGCTTTAACAATCGCAAAATCACCCACAATACCCCGCTCCATGATGTAATCGCGACCATCAAAATTTCGCGCTTCTTTACCATCGGCAATCGACGTACCATAACCCGTCGCCGTATAAAAAGCGGGAATGCCTGCGCCACCAGCACGAAAGCGTTCCGCTAACGTGCCTTGGGGTATTAATTCAACATCTAAACTACCATCCATCATTTGTTGTTCAAAAATTTTGTTTTCGCCCACATAGGATCCGGCCATTTTTTTAAGTTGTCGGTTGTGTAACAACAAGCCCAATCCAAAGTCATCAACACCACAGTTGTTTGAGTAAATAGTAAGCTCTTTTGTGCCCATATCACGTATGGTCATTATCAACCCTTCGGGGATACCGCAAAGCCCAAAGCCACCGGCAAGCACTGTCATTCCATCGTCTAATCCGGCCAATGCTTCGCTGTAACTAGTGACTACTTTATCTAAACCACTCATATTATTTCTCTTCTCTAGCTAAACCTAGTTGATATAATTAATATTCATTATAGGATTTATTTTTTCCTTTGAATCATTCTGCGTCGGGCATGTTTATTAATCGCTTAATTTCCGCAACGCGCTCTGCATTGTCGGCGGCAAAAGAACCGTCTGCGTTTTGTAGCGAATTCTCAAAACCAATACGTACTTTGCCACCCGCAAAATAGGCTGCGCGTAAACAGGTAGTTTCATTTTGACCAAATGCACACACCGCCCAATCCGCTGTTATCTCATTAACTTGTAGCCAATGGGTAAAGGGCTGTAAATCACTAGGCTGACTTTGCTGTCCCTTGGCGTATCGACCTAGTACGAAAAGCAACTGCTGACCATTAAGGTTTACGCGTGCTTCACCTAATAAAATATAAAGCCGTGCCATATCATCTTCACTATAAAGGATATGCTGAATCACAATGCCTGCTTCCTCACACCAACGATAAAAATTCATTGCTGCTTTGCGATCATTCTCCACTAACATTTCCGCAATAGAGACCGACGCGGCTTCAGGGCGAACATCTTTCACCACTTGGCGTTGCGCTGGAGGAAGATACACGCCGACCGCCTCGGTAGTAATTTGCACCAGCATATCCGGCACAACGTTTTTCAACTCGACAATGGCCTCTTTATATAGCCCTGCATCCAATACATGTTCACCTTGTGCTCCACGTACATGTAAATGCAAGCCACCTGCCCCAGCTTGCCAACAAGATTGCGCCGTATGAATTATTTCAGGCAACACCATCGGCAGTTGAGCATGATCATTTTTACCGCGACGCGCACCATTTGGCGCGACCATAATGGTGGGGAGCATAATAGCGGGGAAAGATGAATTTTCTGACATTACAATACCTGCTTAAGGGCAATGGCTAGCTTACTAATAATTTCTTTAATGTGGTCTTCATTAATAATAAAAGGTGGTGCCAGTAATATATGGTCACCGATTTTTCCGTCAATCGTGCCGCCACCTGGGTAGCAGATTAATCCGGCCTCAAACGCAGCCGCTTTTATTTTTTGATGCACTTTTTTCTCAACAGGAAAAGGCTGTTTAGTCGCGCGATCCGCCACTAACTCAAGCCCCCAAAACAAGCCGCTGCCGCGAATATCGCCCACATGCGGATGATCGCCAAATGCCTCTACCAACGCTTGATGAAACAGAACACCCATACGCTGTGACTGCCCCACCAAGTCGTCATCAACAAGCTGCTCCAATACTGATAGCGAGGCCGCACACGCCGTTGGATGTCCCATGTAAGTATGACCGTGGTGAAAGAAGCCCGATCCATCGGCTATAGTTTGGTAAATTTCGTTGGTACATAGCATCGCACCAATAGGTTGGTAGCCTGCACCGAGGCCTTTAGCAATGGTCACAATATCCGGCGCAATACCGTCTTGCTCACAGGCAAACAATGTCCCCGTCCGCCCCATACCGCACATTACTTCATCTAAGATAAGTAACACTCCATGATTGTCACAAATTTCTCTAATACGGGTGAAGTAACCTTCTACTGGCGATAAAACACCCGCTGTCGCACCTACAACCGGCTCGGCGACAAAAGCCATGACATTTTCTGCACCCAAGCGCTTTATTTCTGTCTCTAGTTCGTTAGCTACGCGTTGGCCGTAATCATAAGCACTTTCGTTATCTTGGCGATTTCGATACTCATAGCAGGGCGAGATATGGGTTGTCTCGATCAGTAATGGTGCAAACGCTTTGCGCCTTGCTTCATTACCACCGGTAGCCAATGCACCCAGAGTATTACCATGATAACTTTGTTTTCGCGCAATAATATGCTGGCGGCTGGCCTCACCTTTTTCAATAAAATACTGTCGAGCCAGCTTTAAAGCCGCCTCAACTGCTTCAGAACCACCAGACACTAGATACACTTTTTCAATGCCTTCAGGGGCATGAGCGATCAACTTATCTGCCAGTTTCTCTGCTGAATTGGAGGTGAAAAATCCCGTGTGGGCATACGCTACAGCATCTAACTGGGACTTAATGGCAGCGATCACTTTAGCGTTATTGTGGCCCAGGCACGAGGTCGCCGCACCACAGGAGCCATCTATGTAGCGTTTGCCATTTTCATCGATTAAATACACGCCACTGCCAGTAGATATAACGGGCAGATCGGCTTGAGTGTGGCGAGGAAAAACATGTGACATAAACTCTCCTAGAGTCAGCGTATGGGTTATCAATGCAACACACGATAGAGGGGAAACGTCTCCAATACCAATGACTTATTTTGACCCACCATGAGAAAAAGTTATACTGAAGGTAACTATATATACCAACATCATATGTACCAACACCATATGTACTAACACCATATGTACTCAAGGCTCTATATGAAAAGACACTTACCGCCGTTAAATGCTTTGCGCGTATTTGAAGTCGCGGCCAAATCTGCAAGCTTCAGTCATACCGCCGAAATTCTATGTGTGACACAAAGTGCCATTAGTAAGCAAATACGCATACTAGAAGAGCATATAGGTATCGCATTATTTGAACGCCGCGGCGGAACGGTAACACTTACCCATGAAGGCAAAGCCTATTTATCTGTGGTTTCACAGGCGCTCGACATTATAGAAGCCGGCTCAGAAAAGTTTTATCACCCACAACAAAAAGAAATGCTCACTATTAATATCATGCCATCGCTCAGCACGCTGTGGATGTTTTCTCGCGTCGATAATTTTCATCGCGCACACCCTAATATCATGTTGCGTATCGACTCTGCAGATGATGACGTAGACTGGTATCGCAATCCGATGGATATTGCAGTTCGATGCATGCCCACACATAAAAAACCTAAGCATGCAGAACTCTTATTTACAGAAACACTACAACTGATTGCCAGTCCACTCTTAATAAAAAATGTTTCTGTCAAAACCATTAATGATTTGCAAGATTATGAAAAAATCAATTTAAAGCACAGGCCTAACTTGTGGGATGAATTTTTTGCACAACCAAGCGATACTTACACTGCCGCTAACCACTTTGGCTGTGAACATTTTTATATGGTGATTCAGGCGGCTCTAGAAAACCTTGGCATTGGCTTAGCACCTGACTTTTTATGCGCTGATTTTTTACGCGAAGGTCGACTTGTCAACCCGTTAAACATAAGTACAAAAACAGAATATGGTTACTATCTTATTACGCCACCACATAAAAAAGATCAGGCTAAAGTCATTCAATTTTCTCAATGGCTTAAAGATGCCTTTAAACCGCAATCTTAAACAAGAATGGAAAGAACAATGCACATAAACACGCCAAAACGCTGCTCTTGGTGTGGCACAGACCCAATCTATATTGATTACCATGACAACGAATGGGGAATACCGATAAAAGATGATCACGCGCTGTTCGAGCTACTACTGTTAGAGGGCGCTCAGGCCGGGTTATCGTGGATCACCATTTTAAAGAAACGAGAAAACTATCGAATTGCATTCGATAGTTTTAATGCCGAAAAAATGGCTACCTACGGTCAAGATAAACATGAAAAACTATTAAACGACAGCGGTATCGTACGTAACAAGTTGAAAGTGAAGGCTTTTACTAAAAATGCAATAGCGTATTTAAAGATAAGAAAAAGAGGCACTAGTTTTAGTGATTTTTTATGGCAGTTTACCGACCATAAAGTGATAACGAATCAATGGCAAAACGCAAGCGAAGTACCCGTATCTACACCTAAATCGGCAGCAATGAGTGAATCTTTAAAAAAAGCCGGATTTTCATTTGTAGGACCGACTATTTGTTATGCGTTCATGCAATCGTCCGGGATGGTGAACGATCATATTACTAGCTGTTTCAAACATGGTCATTAGCTTTTTATAGTGCATTATTGCTTCTAGGTTTGTTGTCTGGCAAGCCTGAACGAATGCGCTTCAGGGCTAAACGTAAATTAAGCGCTATGCGGTCAATTGCCTTAGCTAAGCGACCGATATCTGACGACTGATCAGCATAAGGTACTACTTCCGAAAAACGACCTTTACTTAATTTTTCAACTGATGCCGTTAATGTCTGTAGCGGCAGGGAAAGGTGCCTTGCCAGTAATCCAGCGAAAAACATCGCAACTATTATCATCATACCGTTCAACCATAACAGTGTAGACTGGGCTTTTTCATACTGTCCGTACGCTTCATTATAGGGCTGCTGAACGATTAAGCGCCAACCGAAATCGAGAGTAGATACTGCAACAATAAGCTTTTCTCCATCGACATTAACTGCTTTTATAAATTCAGATTGGCTTGCCAATAGCGCAGGGTGATCTCTAAATGACTGTAACTTAGGTGCATGGTTTTCAATGTCACTATGCGCAATTAAACGATTATTATCGTCCACGAGCCACACCTTTGTGGCGACTAAACCGTTAGGCGATGTAATAAATTTTCTACTTATATATTCTAATGCAGCACACTGGACTAATACGCCTTGTAACATTTTTTTGTTTTTGGCACTGTCATGTAATGTTCCATTAGGCGAAATAGTTTTCGATGCCTGCCCAGACATATAAGCTGTTTGATGTCCGGATTGATAGCCAAATTGGTAAATAGGCACCGAGAAACACTGTAATGGCATAGGCTTATTGTGGCTAATCAATAATTGCTGTGCCTCTATACCGCCATCTAGCACCTTAGAAATATACCCCCTATCACTATAGCTGAGCAAAGGCTGGCTATCACTGCGAATCACTGCATGCCCTTCTTTATTTGTGATAAAAAGAAGGGATGACCAGTCATCCGGGTCAACGGCACTTTGCAATATAGGCTGTTGCTGTTTTGGCAACATACCTTTCAATGAATCAAGGCTGGCTAAAAGGTGTAACCGGCCCACTTGCATACTTGTCCAATACTTCACTTCGTTGCCTAGGCGCTGTGAAATGGCGGACAAATCGTTTTCCACATAAACAAACTGCTGCTGCTTAAACTGATAGAGCAGGTAAGCTGTACCTAATGTCATTAGAAAAATGAGTACTATAAAGGCAAGAAATAACTTCATTCGCATAATATATATTGGTTACCTAAAGGTGATCTTATTATTGGCGGCAATGCTGAATGCACGCTGTAAACGTTGTTGTTTGCGTCGCATATGGATTGTGATCGATATCGAAACCCAATACGACACAAAAAACTAACCGCCTCGTACAACAAAAATCATAAAATGCATGACATCTCTATTTTTCATACAAAAGTGTACCACCTTATGATGACGGATGAGTCGCTGAGAAAAAACTTACTCCGCGATGTCGGTTCAATACTAAAGCATACCGGATACACGAAGATATTTATCTCTATATGCCGCTATTTCGTCAGTAGTACGATACCAACAGGCAAAAAAATACCGAACACTAGGTTCGGTATTTTTAAGCTCCTGCTAACTAAAGGCTGCTGACTCTACATCACGAACCTTAAAAAAGAAGGCTTATTTCTTAGTCCGCTTGCGCTCATTTTCGGTAAGAAATTTCTTACGTAAACGAATACTAACAGGCGTCACTTCAACCAATTCATCGTCTTCAATAAACTCTAACGCCTGCTCTAGCGTATGTTTGACTGGTGGAGATAAGGTTAACGCCTCATCCGTACCCGATGCACGCACGTTGGTTAACTGCTTACCTTTAATCGGGTTAACCGCTAAATCGTTATCACGAGCATGCAGACCAATAATTTGGCCTTCGTACACATCAATCGCGTGACCTAAGAATAAACGACCACGGCTTTGTAGATTAAACAATGAGTAGGCAGCGGTTTTACCTTTAACCATTGATACCATTACGCCATTTTGACGGCTAGTCACCTCACCTTCTTTTATCGGGCCATAATGATCAAATACGCTAGTCATAATCCCCGAACCAGACGTCAGAGTCAGAAACAAACCACGAAAACCAATCAAACCACGTGAAGGCGTCGTAAACTCTAGCTTAGTACGGCCTTTGCCATCGGGCTCCATATTGGTCAGTTCACCTTTGCGCAAACCCAGCTCTTCCATGATTGAACCTTGATGCTGATCTTCAACATCAATCACTACGCTTTCAAATGGCTCATGAATAACGCCATCAACTAGACGCTGCACCACTTCTGGACGAGAAACACCAATCTCGAAACCTTCTCGGCGCATCGTTTCAATCAATACCGACAAGTGAAGCTCACCACGACCTGAAACTTTAAACTTATCAGCAGTATCACCGGGCTCAACACGCAAGGCAACGTTATGAATAAGCTCTTGTTCTAGACGCTCTTTAATATTACGTGACGTAACATATTTACCTTCTAAGCCCGCAAAAGGAGAATCGTTTACACGGAATGTCATACTGACTGTTGGCTCATCGACCGACAATGGCGGTAACGCTTCAACGCGCTCTGGATCACATAGGGTGTCCGAAATACAAAGACCATCGATACCATTAATACAAACAATATCACCTGCTTTAGCCTGTTCAACATCGATTTGTTCAAGACCTAAGTACCCTTTTACATTCAGCACTTTACCTTTACGTTGTTCGCCACTGGCTTGTTTAACGATCACTTGCTGGTTAGCTTTCAACTTACCTCGGGTGATACGACCCACACCAATAACGCCTACGTAGCTATCGTAAGCTAACGCAGAAATTTGCATTTGAAATTCGCCGTCAGGATCAACATCTGGCGTAGGCACTTTATCTACTATCATTTGAAATAATGGCGTCATATCATCAGCGAGATCGTCAACGTCTAAACCTGCCACACCATTCAGTGCCGATGCATAAATGATAGGGAAGTCTAACTGTTCCTCCGTAGCGCCAAGTCGATCAAATAGATCAAACACTTGGTCTACAACCCAATCTGGACGAGCACCGGGGCGATCAACTTTATTGATAACAACAATGGGCTTCAACCCTTGCTCAAACGCCTTAGACGTTACAAAGCGGGTTTGTGGCATAGGGCCATCTACTGCGTCGACTAGCAGCAATACCGAGTCAACCATTGATAATACGCGCTCAACTTCGCCACCAAAATCAGCATGACCAGGCGTGTCTACGATATTTATGTGATAGTCATTCCATTCGATGGCAGTGTTTTTCGCCAGGATGGTAATACCGCGCTCTTTCTCTTGGTCATTAGAATCCATGACGCGTTCTGAGCCTTGGTCTTTATGTCCAAGCGTGCCGGACTGGCTTAACATTTTGTCAACAAGGGTGGTTTTACCGTGGTCGACGTGCGCGATGATGGCTATATTACGAAGTTTTTCAATCACTTGGGAAGTTCTCAGGTAGGGTTATTGGGCCCAGACAACTCTAGACCACATAAATGCAAGGCGCGTATTGTACCCATGATTATTGCGCGGGGATAGCTTTTATGGTGTTTTCTTGTACACCACAATATTGGCCGACTCTTGAGCGAGGAATGTCATTGCCTCTAACTGCCTCCACATCGGCTCTGGCGGTGCTATTTGCTCAAAGACAGGATGCCCTTCACGAACGGGGGCTGCGTGTTCACTCGCATTCAATTCAGCGCTATATATTGTCTCTCCATAAGCAGAAATAATGATGTCACTATGCTCTGCAACATCGAATGCTGATATTGCCTCTCCATCATATAAACTGATGTACGCTCGCAAGCCAGTATCTGCTTGCTCAACTACGTACTGATTAACCGACCTAGGAAAGGTATAAATACCCGCAAACCACGTTTTTGCCATTGACCTGTTATACACAATCGATATCTTTAATGGCACTGACCTTTCTATCTCCCCGATACTTTTTATGCCGCCTATAGCGCCTATCGCTGAGTAGGATTCAACACGCTGCTGAATCTCAGAGAAACGGGTGTGTGCATACTTTTCTCCAGAAAAGGCTAAGGTCCATTGTCCATACCCACATGTAGCACCCACCACACCTAGTACGGTAATCATATACGCGCGTTTAGCACTCAAAAGATCGCCGACCGCATATCCAAACAACACCGCCAATAGAGGTAACATCCACACATTGTAATGTGGAGCCAAAGCATCAAAGCTTGATAAAAAGATGTTGGCCAAGAAAACAGTCATGCAACCTAGCAACAATGCCAGCAGTAAAACTGTCTTCATCACCGTAGGGTGTTTGATCACGGAGAGAATAATAACCCCATAAACGATCAACAAAGCCAACAGTGGAAAAAATGCTATTTCTCCCATCGTCTGATGAGCCACTAAACGATAAGCCAACTTAACCGCAGACCGTATAGTCTCACGTAAAGAAATAGTTTCCTGCAACGAAGATGCAGCAACCGAGGCTTCAGCACCCCCACCTTGCGAGGCAAACGCACCAATCACCGGCAATACAACAAAGCTAGTACCTAGCAATAAAATAGTACCCACTGCGAAAATAATTTTTACATGCAAGACAAAACGTCGATCCCATAGCGCCATCAGCAAGTAAGCCGCCAATAAGCTTCCAGCCAATACAAGCCCAAAAAAGTGGGTATTAATGGCAAGGACCAAGACGCAAGTTAACGCCAACGCAGAGGTGAATGCATTGCGTTCTTGCTCTACAAAACAAATTATTTGCACGTAAAGTAAAACAGCAATGACAGAAAACAAAAAGAATAATGCATACGCTCGAATTTCGACGGCAAGCACTGTCAAATTAGGTGAAAGGCATAAAAACAATGTGGCTGCCAACAACACGCTGTATTGTTGTCGCTTAAAGAAGAACCCACAAAGAATAACCAAGGCTAGCATGACAAAAAACAGAGATAACCAGCGCATAACTAATACGTCGAGTGTAAAAAAATAACTCCACAACATGCCAAACCAGTAACTAAGTACTGGCATACGATCAGAAGGGACAGAAAAAGGCGTTTCTATAAGGTCGCTTAGCCACAGATAAATTTCAGTAAACGATAAACCCAGACCGCTCAGCTGAGTAGTTTCATCGACCCATAGATTTTGCTGAAAAGAAAACAGGAATGCGGTAATAAAAAAGCAGATAATAGCGAACACACTAAATAACAGCACATGATTTTTCGATTGACGCTGCAGCACACTCACCTCACACTTAATATACTGATTGAGTAATTTACTTTTCGGATTCTTTATAAAAGCGGCGTTTGAACACAAGAAATTTCATTGCGGTAAAGTTAAATAACGTGGCGGCAACAATACCCACAAATGATGCCAACTGTACCTTCATATCCGGATACGCTTCCACCAACGATAAAGCGACAACTATATTAACCACTGTGCCCGCTGAAACCGACAGTGCATACTTAAAAAATTGCGACGCCATAGGCGCATCTTTAGAGTGAGAAAACGTAAAGCGTCGATTAAGTAAAAAATTCGTCACGACAGAAACAGCAATCGCCAACACCACAGCGATTTTTGCCAGCATCCCCAACATGATCAACAGTGATAGCACACCTAGGTTAACAACAACACCGGATGCGCCCACCCCTAAAAACTGTACCACTTCACTCGAACTGGCATACTTATACAAAAATAAGCGGCGCACATGCTGTATATATTTAAGCTGTTCGGTCAGCGTTAATTTACTCTCTCCACGGACACGATCCGTGAAATGTATCGGCACTTCCACTACTTTTTTACAGCCACACTTAACAATAAGTTCCAAGCCAATTTTATAGCCAATTGGGTTTAAATCATTCACCTGATTACATTGTTCGCGGGTCATGGCAAAAAATCCACTCATCGGGTCTTTAATATTCACAAAAGGGCGCGCTAACAATGTGGCGATTTGGCTATTTAACCAACGGTAAACCCCCCAGTTATCGTCTGTAGACCCACCGTCTATATAACGCGAGCCAACAACAAAGTCAGCGCCCGACTGCAATTCAGCAACCATTGCGGGGATCGCTTCAGCGGGATGACTCAGATCAGCATCCATTACCAAAACAATATCACCTGTACCTTCAGCCATACCAGCCAACACTGCACTGCTTAATCCACGATCGGTCTTACGCACTAACAGGCTGACCCAATCAAGTGCAATATCGGCCACGGCTTGCTCGGTTCCGTCTTGACTATTATCATCCACGATAAACACGTTAATGTTCATCGATTCTTGCTCCCGCACCTGTGAAATACGCTCAATAAGCGGTTTTATATTTTCCACTTCTTGGTATGCAGGAACGATAACGTCGATAACTGGACTCATATTTTCACCAACTCAATGTGATTAATTAACCGTGATATTGTCACAGCTAGACTGTAAAGAAAAGAATGATTATTCTGCTGGATATGGTATCACCGATGGATATGTTAACAATATTACTTGAGCTAGCTCAACTCACGAATGTGGATATGGCTTCATAATTAACCGACGACACACTAATAGCAGCTACTATAATCCGAAAATATTCGTGTCATCTCGTTTAGACGCCTTGGCTTTTTCTTCGAGATCTTCTAGGTATTCAATTTGTGATATCGACCCGTCGACAGAAGCGATATTACAGACCACATAAGAGGCGCTCGTTCCCGTTTGTTTACTCTCATCGCGGTAGACCTCCAAATGGTAAAATAAAGTGAAATTATCTGTGGATTTATTATAACGTCCTGAACGTTCATCGTGCACAATGGAGTTCAAGCGGCCAGCATAATCAAAGCGTACTTGCTGATTACATATTTTTTCGGCATCCACTATTTCACTGACAGGATTGTCTTTGTTTTCTGGCATATTTTCAATATCTACGGTACCCGTCATCATCAACACGACCATTACGGAGGCGCAAACGAGTAGTAATAATAAAATCGTAAGCCCGATAACTTGCGGCAGAACATTACGGTTTTTATTAGCTGTTATCACGCGCACCTTCTTTTGCAAAATAAAACCAAACAATCACTCACTATAGGCTTATGGACAGATGTATGCTGAGATGTATTTGTAGCCGCATGGCTCAACACTTCAAGCTGCACTATTCACTATTTAAGTCGCACTATTTTAAGTCGCACTATTAAAATCTCATTATCATTAGTCTAGTGAAGATATTTTCAGACGCAGGGTCTTCACGGAAATGATAGTAAATGAGAAAAAGTTAGCGGTGTTGATTGCCAGTATGCGTCCACCATTCGGCCCACTGTGTTAGAACGGACTAAGTGAGCCGCGTAATAAGTATGCAGGCAACGAATACGCTGAAAATCGACAATACCGCCGATACCTCGCTCTGCCAGCACCGACTCATATCCAAGGCGCCTTATGTGTTGTTTTTGTATTTCTGAGAAATAGGATTGTCGTAACTCAATGTAGCGCTGATGATCGACGATCATTTCCGTTTGCAGCTCAGCGCTACTATCGACTGTTTTTTGTAAATCAGCTATTAAGCCACCCGCTTCGAGTTGGTCAATAGCATAATTAAGCCGTTTATCAATTAGCCAAAGTAAAGTGGGAAAAGGCTTTTCGTTGACTAGGGGAGCGACGCGTATCACAACCGGCACACCTGCATTATCTCGAACGGCTACATCTTCTAGACCCCGCGGTTCTCGTCCCAGCAGCGATTCGATCACTGCAATGTCGTCTTCTAGTATCCCCATTGCCCCCCCTTTTTATTCATTGTGTACTTGTGGACAGCATTCTACCGGAATCCAAAAATAATGGCGAAGCGATTAACGACACGGGAATGATAAGTGCTCACCGCCCTCTTTTCCTCGCACCAAAAAAAGACAAAACGAGTTATTCGCACCGATAGAGTGCAAAAACAAGGTTGTTGATCTACGCTGATCGCGTGACTCGCCCATTTTTAGCGCTTTGAAGCGTAATATAAATATGGCACTTAACTTGCTAACACATTGTAAGATCGCATTGTATGCTGTACGTTTATACTGCAAAGCAACTTCTAGCACGTATCAACAGCATAAAATGAAAAAATTAATATACGTATTATTAATATAACACCCTATTTATTGCCTGGAGTCACTGCAGTAGCGCTGCTTTGATAACATGATTTTTATCACCCCTCTGGAGGAAATATCAATGTCAGATAATACTGTCAATCTTATCGCTGAAAATGAAGCTCGCTGGGCTGATCTACGCTTTACCGATACAAAAGGTAAAGAGCATCACGTGACCATCCCAGCTAAAGAAGTCAATGATGATTTCTTTGAAGAAGGAAAAATGTTCGATGGCTCTTCTATCGATGGCTGGAAAGGTATTAATGAGTCCGACATGATTTTAATGCCGGATGCGGACTCTGCAATCCTTGACCCCTTTACCGATGAAGTCACCGTGATCATCCGCTGCAGCATTATTGAACCGAGTACTGGAGAAGGCTACAGCCGCGACCCACGCTCCATCGCACAACGTGCCGAAGCGTATTTGAACGCTACTGGCTTAGGCGATAAAGCGTTGTTTGGGCCGGAACCTGAATTTTTCGTATTTGATGACGTTAAGTGGAATACGGGCATGTCGGGTTCTTTTTACAAAATCAACTCTGAAGAAGCGGCATGGTCATCAGATGCAGCTCTACCTGCAGGCAACATGGGCCACCGTCCCGGCATCAAAGGCGGCTACTTCCCAGTGCCACCGGTAGATTCATTACATGAAGTCCGTGGCGCTATGTGCAACGCAATGGAAGCCATGGGCCTCGTCATTGAGGTCCATCACCACGAAGTTGCGACTGCTGGCCAATGTGAAATTGGTGTGGGCGCCAACACACTCACTAAGAAAGCGGACGAAGTACAAATTTTAAAATATTGCGTGCACAATGTGGCTCATGCATACGGTAAAACGGCTACCTTTATGCCTAAACCAATCGTTGGCGATAACGGTAGCGGTATGCACGTCCATATGTCATTTTCGAAAGATGGCACTAACCAATTCGCTGGCGACGCATATTCCGGCCTAAGCGAAACAGCACTTTTCTACATCGGCGGGATTATCAAGCACGCTAAAGCGCTCAACGCTTTCTGCAATGCATCAACCAACTCGTATAAACGACTGGTTCCAGGCTACGAAGCACCCGTTATCCTAGCGTACTCAGCACGAAACCGTTCGGCCTCAATTCGCATTCCTTATGTGACATCACCTAAGGCGAGACGTGTTGAGACCCGCTTTCCAGACCCAACAGCTAACCCGTACTTAGCTTTTTCTGCGCTATTGATGGCTGGCCTTGACGGCATCAAAAACCAAATCCATCCTGGTGATGCTGCAGACAAGGATCTTTACGATCTACCTCCAGAAGAACTAGTCCAATATCCAACAGTCTGTGAAAGTTTAGGTGAAGCATTAGACTCTCTTGATGCAGACCGCGATTTTTTGACTGCTGGCGGTGTATTTGATGACGATATGATTGATGCCTACATCGAATTGAAAAGAGAAGAAGTGCAGACACTCAACATGACAACTCATCCTGTTGAGTTCGATATGTATTACAGTCTGTAAATAACCGACAAGGCTGGATTAGCGAAAAAGACCAGCCAAACAAACAAACCCCGCTCTACGGGGCTTGTTTGTCAAATCACCGTCGCGTTGAAAAGCCACAATGACCCACTGTCAAACCTAAAAAGCAAAAAAAGGCGCTGCGCACCAACTGGGCGCACAAAAGGCTCGCCACGTAACAATAACCGGATATCAAGATCCAACACTCACAACACCTAGTCACCGATGTTAGCGTAACGATATGAGCCAAATTTACGATTATCGACAATTATTAGACAGCTTAACGAATGCCGTTATCCTGCTAGATAAAACACTAGCCATAATCTATTCAAACGCCGCTGCAGAGTCGCTACTATCGATCAGCTCACAGCAAATGATCAACCGACATCTCTCTGACTGTTTTTATGAATCAGATACTGCGTTAAAGCAAATACAAGACGCCTTACAAGACAACGCCCAATATACCAAACGTAAAGCGAGCTGGTGCCTTCATACTAATGAACGTATTACCGTCGACTATACGGTAACGCCATTCGGTAACAATCAACAGATATTGGTAGAGATTCAGCCATTGGATCGCCTATTACGCATTAGCCGCGAAGAAGCCGTACTAGCCTCACAAGAAACCACTAGAAATTTGGTGCGCGGCGTCGCACACGAGGTTAAAAATCCATTAGGGGGTATACGAGGCGCAGCTCAATTGCTCGAACAAGAGCTGCCTACCGACGAATTAAAAGAATATACCCATATCATTATTACTGAAACCGACAGACTACGAAACTTGGTCGATAGAATGCTCGGGCCATTACAAAATATCGCCCATAAATCTGTCAACATACATCAGGTGTTAGAGCACGTATTAGCCATTATAAAAGCAGAGGTCGGAGAAAAAGTAACGCTAGTGCGGCATTATGACCCGAGTATCCCTGAATTTTTAGGCGATAGCGACATGCTCGTTCAGGCCATCTTGAACGTCCTACGTAACAGTGTCCAGGCACTTATTGAGCATGGGAACAACCCATCGCCCACCATTACCGTTCACACGCGCGTACACCGACAATTTACTATTGGCAGAAAGCATCATCCCTTAGTGGCCAATATTGATATTAAAGATAATGGCCTCGGCATTTCACAAGATATTATTGATGATATTTTTTACCCTATGATCTCTGGCCGAGCAGAGGGCACAGGGCTAGGCCTGGCTATTTCTCAACAACTTATCACTCAGCACAAAGGCTTAATTGAGTGCCGCTGTGATGCTGGCCAAACCATTTTTTCTATTTACATCCCTCTACCTGTAGGACAAACACTATGAATCTATTACCTGAAACACTCTGGGTTATTGATGACGATAATTCTATTCGCTGGGTGTTAGAAAAAGCATTTACCAAAGAAGGCATCCATGTTATCCCTTTTTCCAGCGGTGACCTAGCACTGGAAGCTTTAGCGCAACAAAACGCTACGCCACCTACAGCCATTATCAGCGACGTGCGTATGCCAGGTGTTGATGGCTTAAATTTATTAAGCATGCTGAAAGAACAGTACCCCAGTATCCCCGTGATTATTATGACGGCTCACTCTGATCTTGATAGTGCGGTGTCTTCTTATCAAGGCGGGGCATTTGAATATCTGCCAAAGCCGTTTGATATGAATGAAGCTGTTGCTGTTGTAAGGCGCGCACTTGCCCACGCTCAAGAACTTAATCAACCACTGATTACCAGCGAAAAGCCTATTGCCGAAACAACCGAAATTATTGGTGAAGCACCTGCCATGCAAGAAGTATTTCGTGCTATTGGTCGTCTATCCCAATCTAACATTACGGTATTAATCAACGGCGAATCAGGCACGGGTAAAGAATTAGTCGCGCATGCATTACATCGCCATAGTCCAAGAAAAGATCATATATTTATCCCTTTGAATATGGCAGCGATACCGAGAGACTTAATTGAATCGGAGCTGTTCGGACACGAAAAAGGCGCATTTACCGGTGCTAGCACCATGCGGCCAGGGCGGTTTGAACAAGCTGATGGTGGCACGTTATTTTTAGATGAAATTGGTGATATGCCCGCAGAAACTCAAACACGCTTATTACGCGTACTCGCTGACGGGGAATTTTATCGTGTGGGTGGCCATACGCCGATTAAAGTTGATGTGCGTATTATTGCGGCTACTCACCAAGACTTGGAACAACTAGTCGAAGACCACCGATTTAGAGAAGATTTATTTCATCGCCTAAATGTTATTCGGATACATATTCCTAAATTAGCGCATCGCCGCGAAGACATACCAAAACTAGCACAATGCTTTTTTAATCAAGCTGCTGTTGACTTAGGCGTAGAACCAAAGGTGTTATTACCCGAAACCAAAAAATATTTATGCCAATTGCCGTGGCCAGGGAATGTTAGGCAACTCGAGAATACCTGTCGCTGGATAACGGTCATGGGGTCAGGCCGGGAGGTGCATGTTGGTGATTTACCACCGGAAATGTTGGCCCAAGAGCAGATATCGATGACCGTTAATGGGGACTGGGGAGAGAACTTACATTTTTGGGCAGAGGCAGCTCTCAATAGAGGCGAGACCAATATTCTTCAACACGCTAACAGCATATTTGAACGTACCTTGATCGATGCAGCGCTTAAACATACCGCAGGCCGTAAACGTGATGCGGCGCTGCTACTTGGCTGGGGCAGAAACACCTTAACGCGAAAATTAAAAGAACTTAAGATCAACACGAGAACAAGCAAATTTGAATCGGTTAATTAATTTTGTCCTGTTGGATCCTAGTTAATACGGTGGTTGCCCACACAATCACATCTTTAGGTCGCGTCATGGGAAACAAATGGCCTTCATTTTCTAATCGTATAGTCGAAGTGAGCAATGGATTTAATTGACGAGTCGCATAATCTTCGTTGTTCGGATAAACCAATTCGTCATTCATGCCTTGAACTACTATAGTCATCGCTTTTATTTCCGGCAAACGCTTACTCATATGCATCACATTTTCTTCTAATGCAAATATTTCTTGGTTAGCACGGCGCAAATCGTCGCCGATAATCCAGTGTGCCAAGGGTACTCTAACGGTATAATTAAACCATCGAGGTTGCTAGAACGCAGGATCCAATGTACCTGCAAACAATAACAAACCATCGGTTAGCCGAGGACAATCCAATGCCAGCTGCGGCGCTAATGATGCACCCAAAGTGTGCCCCCTTAATACCACCGCTGCATTGCCGTTACCGGCCTTTAACTGCTGAAGTAGCGGCGCAATAATTTTCGCCTGGAGTGAAAAATTTGCATACGACTTATCCCCTCCAAGAAGAGACTCGCCCCATCCAGCCCTATCAATTACCACCACTTGTATAATGAGGGTAACTCACGACTAAATAAATAACGGGAGTACTGACGCCAATCACCCGGTGTTCCGTGAATGATCACTAGCGCTGGCTTATGCCTTTCCCCATTAACAATGTCGTGTAAAGCATGTTCGCCAGTGGTTAAATAGTGGTGCTGTATATTCGGGTTATCTCGCAGCACTTGCCGGGTGATTTTTTCTTGCTGTAGAAACACTTAACGACTAGAACAACTGCTAACCAAAAGAATCATCACTGTCGATATAGAAGCCATATGCAGGCGGATGTTGATTTTTTATATGCCATTTAACGACCCCTGCCATCCCTTTTTCTACCCATTCAAGTTATGCACTTATTGGTTGAATCCAAGTTGAACTATTCGACGCGTCTAGTGTGTTTTATTTTTTTTCTCTTCTAGCGCCTGAGAGTATAATGCATCAAAATTAATAGGGGGCAACATCAACGGGGGGAATGTTGCTTTAGACAGCGCACTATCGATAGTCTCGCGAGCATAGGGAAATAACACCTGAGGACAAACTGTGTTGAGGACGCGTGCTAAGTTCTGCCCCTCAATACCCTTTACCTCGAACAATCCAGCTTGGTGCACCTCAATTAAGAAGATAGTTTTATCCTTTAATGATGCCGTAATCGTCAGCTTTAACACCGTCTCATAAAGGTCGTCATTAATTTTATTAATTTCTGACGCTAAGTCTTGATTAATGGTTGGCTGATCGCTGATGGTAAATGCTTCTGGCCCCATTGGGTTTTCGAGTGACAAATCTTTAGTATATATGCGCTGGATAAAAAACTGTTGTTCTACTTCCGATTTAACTTTTTGCTCTATTTTCTCTATTTGCTTTTCTTCAGTCATGTTCTTTGCCTATTTACATTCAACATTTACATTAATTTATTAAGAGACCTTCCAACTGCCCAGATCGTTGCAGCGCAAACAGATCATCGCAGCCGCCTATATGCTTATTATTAATCCAGATTTGCGGCACTGTTCGTTGACCACTTTTTTTCATCATCTCTTGACGTAACAAGGGGTCGTTATCGACTGACATTTCTTTATATACGATTTTCTTTTCATCGAATAATTGCTTCGCACGCACACAAAAAGGACAATAGCGTGTGGTATACATAATAACTGACATACAACTACCTTACTTTAATCGAAGACATTAATAGTCAAACGAACTTATTTAACTAGTGGCAAACTGTCTTGCTGCCATTCACTCACACCACCACCTAAACGAACGGCGATAAATTCATTTGCTGTTAGTATTTTAATAACAGCAGCCGAATGCTGCCCCATTTTATCGACGACAATAATTTTTTTCTGACGATATTTTTCGAGCTTGTTTAAGCTATCGGCCACCTTGGCGTGCGGAATATGAATCGCATTCACAATATGCCCCGCTTCATATTCTTTGGCGTCTCGCACATCAAGTAGTACCGCCTCGTCAGAATTGACCGCTGCAACCACTTGTAGAGAGGACAGCTTTGCGCCGCCTTTAGATGTCTCGTGGCGAATAAACAAAAAAATAACCGCCGCTAAAGCGATCACTATCACAAACTGCTGTTGTGCAAATACGATTATGTTTTCCACACATCACTCCTATAAATAAAGCCTAATTATTAGCTACTAAATACCTACCCATAAATGGTTTATCGCAAGGAAAATGAATATAGTCAGTTTTGCGCTACCAGGTGAGGCGTCTGTTTGTTACAAACAACTACCCGTGGTAGAGCGAAAACGGCCATTTTAACTTTTCCACCGCAGAGCTCTATTTATAGATGGGCACTGATTAATAGCTGCTCACGTATTCAACCCAATGCGTATTAGCCATGACGCACTAACCTGCTACAAATGGTGGCCGATTATACACAAGATACTGCCAATTAAATGGTTAAATCGTTATTGCGCGCTTTATTTCAAAGCGCACGTAAATAATCCCATCTAAAGCGCAACCCTAAGGAATCACTTAAACACTAACAAGCTAATGCGCTCTTTGCTATGATATAAACGTAACGTTAGCTGTCCTTACTGGGCTCTCTTTTACGGGTATCAATGGTGACATCATTTATGATTTTTTGCTTTACATCGCTCGCTTGCGAGCAAAGGTGCTGTATACACACGCGGCCTGCACTGGATGGGCTGATTAAATGCATCGCCCTAGGCCTACTGTTGGTCACCAGCATTGCGACGAATGCTGAAACTGAAACCGAGTATCAGCAACGCCTGCAGGCACTCGCTGGCACTATAAAAACGATACAAAACCAGTTGCGTTCCACTAAAAACGATAAAAACAAACTACAATCTTCACTTCAAGAGTCTGAGCAAAAACAGGCTGCCCTCGCTAAAGAAATTGCTCGCATTGAGGAGGCACTGAGACGCGAAAAAAAGCAACTAGCTCGGCTACGCCGCCAACGCGCTAAGCTGGATAAAGATAAGCATGAGCAGCAGCTGAGCTTAGACGACACGATAAGGCAAGCCCATCGTTTAGGACAACAAAGCGGGATTAAACTGTTACTTAATCAACAGCAGCCTCAACATATTAGCCGTTTAGTTCGTTATCATCGTTATATCGTTAATGCGCATCAAATAGCCGTTAAGGACTTCATTCACACCCTTGATGAACTGACTGCGGTAAGCGAGAAAATCAATGTTGTTGCGCACAGTCTAGTACAACAACAGCAAGACTTAGAATCAGAACAAGAGACACTTAGGTCCTCACAGAAGAAGCGCTTAGGGGTGATGCGTAAAATTTCCCGTTCGTTACGCGATCAAGGACAACAGCTATCAACTCTGAACGCTGACCAGCAACACTTACAAAAATTATTAGATGAGGCAACTAACACCCTAGCCAGCCTTTCACTGCCCGAAAACACTACACCATTTAACACACTCCGCGGTCGACTCCCCTTCCCCACCCAGGGTAAGATACTTCAAGCTTACGGGAAACCGCAGTTTGATGGAAAGCTCAACCGTAATGGCATTTTGATTGGCAACCGCATGGGCGCAGATGTAGTATCGGTGCATTACGGTAGAGTCATATTCTCTGATTATTTACGGGGTCATGGCTTACTCATTATCATTGACCATGGTGATGGCTACATGAGCTTGTATGGGCACAACGAAATGCTCTTAAAAGCTGTCGGCGAATGGGTGAGTGCAAGCGAAAAAGTAGCCACTGTGGGCAATAGTGGCGGACAAACGCAAATAGGGCTCTATTTCGAAATTCGCAATAAAGGTGCTCCGGTCAACCCTCAACCGTGGCTGCAAAAAAGTTGATCACCCACACCGCAAGCTTGTATCCTGGGCATCATAAAAAAACATCAAAGAAACCTTAAATAATAGTGAGAAGTTGGATGTACAAATCTCTAATGTTACCGGCGGTCATATTTACCGGCTTGTTTTTATCTGGATTGAGTTATGCCGAAGATAGCGGTGATGCTGTAGATAACAACATGACTAGCAACAACGAACTACCACTGAAAGAACTTCGTCTGTTCACACTAATTTTCGATCATATTCGACGAGCATATGTAGAGCCTATTAGCGACCAACAACTTTTGGAGAATGCCATTAAGGGCATGCTGGGCGAGATGGATCCGCATTCTGCTTATCTTGACGCGGCTTCGTTTGAGCAATTGCAAGAATCAACTAAAGGAGAATTTACTGGTATCGGCATTGAAATGGGCAGTGAAGACGGCTTTGTTAAGGTCATCGCACCTATTGATGGATCTCCGGCCCAAAAAGCGGGGCTGCAAGCAGGTGATATTATTATTAAAGTCGATAATAGATCCATACAGGGATTATCCGTCAGCGAAACCGCCAAGCGTATTCGTGGCCCGGTGGGCTCACTCGTTGAATTCACTATTATTCGCAACGGCATCGACAAACCCATCAATATCGATATTATCAGAGATGTCATAAAGTCCCTGAGCATTCGCCAGCGGGTTTTCGAAGACTCTATTGCTTACATACGTATTGCACAATTCCAGTCCGCGACAGGAGAGGATTTTGTCGCCGCGATTAAAAAACTCCGTAACGATACCCCTATTCTCGATGGCTTGATTATTGATTTACGCAATAATCCTGGCGGAATACTGCAATCATCTGTGCAGGTTGTCGACGCACTAATCGATGAAGGCATTGTGGTGTCCACTCAGGGACGCTTAGATACTAGCAATGTAAGCTATAGCGCAACCCCAGGTGACGAAACAATGGGACTGCCTACGGTGGTATTAATTAATGGCGGATCGGCATCGGCTTCAGAAATTGTTGCCGGTGCACTTCAAGACCATCAGCGTGCAGTCATTATGGGAACTCGAAGCTTTGGTAAAGGTTCAGTACAGACTATTTTGCCTGTCGGCAAAAATAAAGGCATTAAATTAACCACTGCGCGTTACTTCACACCTAAAGGACGCTCAATTCAAGCGCAGGGTATCACCCCCGATATTATCGTTGAGCCAGCGACCATTACTGCCTTAAAAACGAGTGAGCGTGTTAGTGAAGCCAGTCTTGGCGGTCATCTAAAAAACACTTCAGATAATGTAATGGTGGACAAAGATAAGGCGCTAAGCGTTACAGTAACCGAATCACTCACTAAGGATAATCAGTTGTTTGAAGCGATTAACCTATTAAAAGGATTAGCGATACTAACTCGTAAAAAATAGTGCACGAGCCAAACCGCGAAGAAAAAGCGAAAGCTACGCCCTAAAGACAATGATGATTTATTACATATCGGAACATAACCCATTGCCAACACGCATCATAAAACAGCCTAACGTAAACCTGACAGGGCCATTATACCTGCCGATAGCAGCTATAATCGCTGCAACTATAATGGTCGTGAGCGTGACCTTTCCTTGGAGTCACGATACCCACGCTAACCCCTCAGCCTCTAACCACAGCCCGATGACTTATCACCAAGTCTTGAACGATCTCGCTGAACTTAACCCCGCCGCAATAACCACAGCGGGGAAAGACAGCGGAAATGGGATAGCAAGCGCTACCGACGCGACGCCAACATCTCTTGTAGCGGCCAAAAAACACATTAATAGCGTTCAAGTCGCTATTATCATAGATGATATCGGCTACAACTATGCACAAGGCGTAAAAGCGATGCAGCTACCTGGCGCCATTACCTATGCCATCATCCCGCACAGTCCTAAGGCGACTTTTTTCGCTCGACACGCCCAACAATTGAATAAAGAAGTCATGCTGCACGCCCCCATGAGTACCGTGTATAACACGCCACTGGGCAAAGACGGTTTAACCGAGTCAATGGGAGAGCACACATTTAAGCAAGCACTGGCCAATTCACTCGCATTGCTACCCAATGCAAAAGGTGTCAATAATCACATGGGCAGCTTACTCACACAAAAAGACCGACCCATGAATTGGATGATGCAATCACTGAAGCAAAAACAGCTCTACTTCATTGATAGTCGAACGTCTACACAAAGCGTGGCCTGGACAGTAGCTCAAGAATACGGGATACCCTCATTAAAGCGAGATATCTTTCTTGATCACGAAGTCACCGAAAAATTTATTGCTAGTCAGTTCAAAAAATTCATTGCTAAGGCTCTACTACAAGGCTACGCTGTCGCTATTGCTCATCCCTTCCCCAAAACTATTCTTTACCTAGAACAAAATCTTGCTAGCCTCTCATCCCACAATATCACCTTAGTTTCCGCCTCCGAACTGGCTAATCGCTTCTCCAAGCATCAGATACCACATGAATTTACAAGAGTTGTGACGCACCACACAAAATCAGCTGCCCAGTAAATACCGTATTCGACTATAGTAATAAATAAATTAGAGGATAAGTCTGACATAGGGTGTTAGTTAGGCATTATTGTTTAGTAAGCGGTTCTGGCTGGAGGCATAGACATGGAAAAGATCAACGATAGTAATACCATTTTACGCTTCGGAGAAAAGAAACATTCCTCAATACGTAGCGAGCGATTTTTTCAGCAAGAAAATTATTGGTATTTTAGAACACGGGAAGGATTAGACATAGGCCCCTTTAATAAAAAAATAGATGCAGAAGCTGGGCTAGATGGCTTTATTGGATTCTTAAAGCAAGCACACGAGGATGTTGTGACTAAAATTACTACTTATATCAAATTACAAGCCAGAAAAGATGAAGCCATTGACGTACCTAAACGCGCAGACCGTATTTTTACCCAAGATAATTATTGGTATTTTAGAACCCGAGAAGGTATGGACATTGGGCCATTTGACACACGTGGCGATGCCGCAGTTGGCGCGAAAAATTTTATTGACTTTTTAGAAGGCTCTCAGCCAGAAGTTGTATCTCGCGTTACTAACTACATAAAAGCTGTCGCATAGAAACATAACTTCAGGCGTAAAAAGACACTGACGCTAATAATATAATCGGTGTTTTTTATGGTTAAAGTTTACTTGTGATGCCTAATATCTTACTTCTATACCCGCTGCACGCATGTATGCTTTGGCTTCTGGTACGCTATATTCGCCGAAGTGAAAAATACTTGCCGCCAGTACTGCGTCAGCACCCCCTTCATTAACTCCATCGACCAGGTGCTGCAAGTTCCCCACTCCACCCGATGCAATCACAGGGATCGGCACCGCATTGCTGATCGCTCGCGTTAACAACAGATCAAAGCCATCTTTAGTACCATCTTGATTCATACTGGTCAGTAATATTTCGCCGGCACCGTAGCCAGCCATTCTGATCGCCCACTCTACCGCATCGATACCCGTTGGCTTACGGCCGCCGTGAGTGAAAATCTCCCAACGTTTGGCCTCTCCTTCTGCGCTGACCTGTTTCGCGTCGATAGCGACGACAATGCACTGCGCACCAAAGCGCTCGGATGCCTGCTTAACGAACTCAGGATTAAACACTGCCGCGGAATTAATACCGACTTTATCTGCCCCCGCATTCAACATAGTGCGGATATCATCGACAGTTCGAATTCCGCCGCCGACGGTCAATGGAATAAACACCTCTTTTGCAATGCGCTCTACCGTATGAGCCGTTGTTTCACGCCCTTCATGGGTCGCGGTGATATCTAAAAAGGTAATCTCATCAGCGCCTTGCTCGTTATAGCGTTTAGCGACTTCAACGGGATCTCCTGCATCGCGAATATCAACAAACTGCACACCTTTCACAACACGCCCACAATCCACATCAAGACAAGGGATAATTCGTTTCGCTAATGCCATATTTTTTCCTAAAAAACCAATCGTTAAATGTTGCGCCAACACAAAGTAGCCTTGTGATACCTTTGCACAGATAGATATTTTTTCTGAGACACCAAGAGTCGGCGCCTCTAGGTGAGACATACCTCAGGGCACGTCAAAACGCACAAAAAACGGAGCTTATTTGTATAGCGTCCAGGTAAATAAGCGATTGGGTACGCATCCCCTCGGTGAACCTTTGTGGGGACAACACCGGAAGAAGACTCAATAACATTCGTGCAGGGTCTCATTGTAATTACTTTGCATAATAAAGCTAGCCAAAGGCTTACGAGCTTTGCTGGTTGCCTTGGTTGCCTGACAGTTTCCTAATCGTTAACGCATCCAACGATGAAATTTCTCCAACACGGTCATTGTCCATGGAGCAACATGGGCTCGCTTCCATTCGCCAGCCACATATTTATTAGCTTCGCTCATGGTAGGATAAATGTGAATCGTACCTAAAATTTTATTAAGGCCAATATTATGTTTCATCGCCGTGACAAATTCAGTAATTAACTCGCCGCCATGCGCACCTACAATAGTGCATCCCAAGATACGATCACTTCCACTTTTAGGGGTCAACACCTTAACAAATCCACGTGCAGCACTATCGGCTATCGCACGATCCAAGTCATCGATATCATAACGTGTCACTTCGTATTCAATACCTTTTTCTTGCGCTTCTTGCTCGCTGAGACCAACACGCGCCACTTCTGGGTCGGTAAAAGTTGCCCAGGGAATCACCTTATAATCCACACGGAATTTTTTAAATTTACCGAACAACGCATTAACGGCTGCATACCATGCCTGATGTGCCGCAGTATGGGTAAATTGATAAGGTCCTGCCACGTCACCACACGCATAAATATGCGGAAAACGCGTCCGTAAAAAATCATCGACCAAAATGGTACCTTGTTTAGTCGTTTCAATGCCTAGCGATTCCAAACCAAAACCTTCGGTATTCGCTTTACGACCTACCGCCACTAATACCCGATCACACTCTACTGATTGCTGACCGCTTCCATTACGCAAATTCGCAACAATCCCTTGACGAGTTTTTTCAAAACCAACAATTTTTTGGTTTAATAGTACCCGCACGCCTTCTTGCTGAAAACATTCCAAAATATACTCTGACACATCTTCGTCTTCTCGAGGCATTAAGCGTGTTGCCATATCCACCAAAGTAACGTCGACACCCAAGCGTTGAAATGACTGCGCTAGCTCACACCCTATTGGGCCACCGCCCATAATGAGCAAACGCTTAGGGTAATCCGTTATCGACCACAAATTATCAGACGTGAGTGGATCGACTTGATCGAGACCCGGAATAGGCGGTACAAACGGTCTGGCGCCACTTGCAATAATGATGCTCTTAGCCGTAAACACTTTCCCGTTAACCATCACCCCGTAAGGAGAGACCAAAGTTGCGTCACCTTGCATACAATCGACACCTAATTGGGTATAACGATCAACCGAATCATGAGGTTCAATATCGCTAATCACCTTGTTGACGCGCTTAAACACTTTATCCAAGTTAACGTTGCCCTTTGCATTCTCGATACCGAAGGTCTCAGCGTGCCGAATAAGATGATTGGCTTTTGCGGAACGAATTAACGCTTTACTGGGAACACAGCCGGTATTTAAACAATCGCCACCCATTTTATTCTTTTCTATCAGGATGACCTTCGCTTTTACCGCTGCTGCGATATAAGAACTCACTAATCCGGCACTACCAGCACCAATTACTATCAAGTTTGCATCGAATTTTTTAGGCTTAGTATAGGGTTTAAGCAACCTGTATTGTCGATATTTGTCGACCGCCCACCTGACAATAAACGGAAAAACAGCTAGCGCAATAAAGGCACCAATAATCGATGGCGTTAACACGCTAGCAGCTGTTAGCTCTTCGACTGCGCCCAGTTGTGCGCCAGCATTGACATAAATCACTGTTCCAGCAAACATGCCAACTTGGCTGACCCAATAAAATGTAACCGTTTTGATCTTAGTCAAGCCAAACACTAAATTGACCACCACAAAGGGTACTGCAGGAATTAACCGTAGAGTAAATAAGTAGAAAGCGCCATCACGTTCAACACCCTTATTAATTGATTCAACATAACGGCCAAACTTTCTCGATACTGTATCGGCAAATAATGTTCGAGCGACTAGAAATGATAAGGTAGCGCCAACACTGCTGGCGAAAGAAACGACTAGCACACCCCACCACAAACCAAATACTGCTCCACCTAGCAGAGTAATGATAGCTGCACCAGGAAGTGATAATGCGGCGACCAACACGTACAGTGCAAAGTAAATACCTGCTGCACGCCAAGGATCTTCTGCGAACCATTGCTGAAATAATGCCAGCGACAAGTACTGCGAACCGTCAAGCAATAAAAAGGCAGCGATTAAAGCAGCGACAACTAAGAATACTATTATTTTTTTAATCGACATATAAAAATCTACTATTGTAAAAATGAGGGATAACAACAAACAATGGCGCTAAGCCGTTAAGTAAAGAATGATATCGCAAAAAACTCAACAACTCACGAGCTAAGGTTGCTGATCATCTGGATGGATAAACTTTCAGAGAGATAACGCCACCTACTTCGAGGCAGGCATCAAGGGCTGCAGCGAACGATTAACACAATATTAAGAACCTTACTTACACGAACGGCCACACATCGCTTATGTTGGACGTTGTTCCGCATACAGTAGAAGTGTCTAGCGCGACGAAGTTCAATATTGATTGATAAAACTGTCATACTTATTATTTATACTAAACTGTCATAATGATATAGAGAGAAGTCGCTGACATGAATAACGAGCCAAACGCTATGCCGAAAAGCCACAAGAGCGATACTATTGACTTAAGCAGTTCGGAATACTATTTAAACCGTGAACTAAGCCACCTCGCTTTTAACGAGCGGGTACTTGCACAATCTCGCGATGCGACACATCCATTGCTCGAGCGCCTTCGATTTTTGCTTATTTTTAGCGCTAACCTAGATGAGTTCTTCGAGATTCGAGTCGCGGGTATTCAGCAACGATTATTACTGCAAAGTGAAGTTATTGGTATTGATGGCATGCATCCTCATGAGGTCCTGAAAACCATTAATGAGCGCTGCCATAGCATGATCATGCAGCAATACCAGACATTAAATGATGTTTTGCTGCCAGCGCTGGCCGAAGAAAATATTTTGTTTCTCACTCGCAACATGTGGACGCAAGATCAGCGCGAATGGATTAAAAAGTACGTTTATCACGAAGTATTACCCGTCATCAGCCCTATTGGTTTAGACCCGTCACACCCATTCCCTCGACTCGTCAACAAGAGTCTAAATTTTATTGTCTCGCTAGAGGGCAAAGATGCATTTGGCCGAGATACTGGTTTAGCGATTATACCGGCTCCGCGTTCATTGCCGCGAGTCGTCGAATTACCTTCCGAATTATGTAACGGGCAAACATGCCTAGTGTTCTTGTCATCGATGATTCATGACAATGCTCACAAATTATTTCCCGGCATGAAAGTGAAGGGGTGTTACCAGTTTCGCATCACTCGCAATGCAGACCTCAACGTTAGCGAAGACACTGAAGATTTGGCTCGAGCCCTGCGCGGCGAACTCCATTCGCGTCGGTTTGGGCGCGCTGTACGACTCGAAGTAGCTGATAACTGTCCCGATGAGCTAGCGAGCTTTTTACTTAAAGAGGCGGGACTTAGTGCGGATGAGTTATACCAAGTGAACGGCCCGGTGAATCTCAAACGCATGATAGATAGCATGGATATTATAACCCGCAGTGATTTACTGTATCCCACCATGACGCCTGCAATACCCAAAGGGCTAGGCACAAAGGACTCTATTTTTGATACCTTGTCGAAGAAAGACTACTTATTGTTGCACCCTTACGAATCGTTTGCGCCGGTCATTCATTTTTTACAAGAAGCCGCTAAAGATCCATATGTCATTGCCATCAAGCAAACCTTATATCGTACAGGCAGCCTATCACCCGTCGTTAGCGCATTGATCGAAGCGGCGAGAAACGGCAAAGAAGTCACTGCTGTGATTGAACTTCGGGCGAGATTTGACGAAGAGGACAATCTCAATTTAGCGGCCCTGCTTCAAGAAGCCGGGGCACTGGTGGTGTACGGCGTTGTTGGCTATAAAACCCATGCCAAGATGTGCTTAGTAGTACGCCGAGAACAAACAAAATTTATCCGCTACATTCATTTAGGGACGGGCAACTACCACGCAGGCACTGCCCGCACCTATACTGACTACTCACTGCTGTCAGCTAATGAGCAGATGGCCGAAGATGTGCATCGCATTTTTCATCAATTGACAGGAATGGGGAAGACAGAAAAAATTGTCAAAATTTTGAATGCACCCTTCAACTTAAGGGAAACCATACTTGAGCTAATCAAACAAGAAATCCAAGCGGCTAAAGATGGGAAAAAGGCCCGCATCATCTTAAAAACTAACGGCCTAACTGAGCCAAAAGTCATACAAGCACTGTATAAAGCGTCTCAAGCTGGCGTTAGCATCGATCTTATTGTTCGGGGCATGTGTTGTTTACGCCCGGGAGTTAAAGGTGTTTCTGATAATATTCGCGTACGTTCAATTATTGGTCGTTTTTTAGAGCATTCTCGAGTCTATTACTTTAAGCATGCCAGCCCATCGGTCTATTGTTCAAGTGCAGATCTAATGGAGCGAAACTTACATCGACGCATAGAAACAGGTTTCCCCATTGAAAAAAGTGGTATGGCAAAGCGTATTGTAGATGAACTCGAGCACTATTTAGAAGATACATGGCAAAGCTGGTTATTGCAAAGTGACGGCAGCTATCAACAACAACGTATCGACTCAGAAAGTGCGGTACAACAGAAATTATTACGTGAGCTTGCGCAATAATCACCTTATAGCGTCCACTTGATGGGGTATTTTTAGCTGCTTCCCCTTGTCTATTGCCGCAACAATCCTTATTATCTTTGGATAAGTTCGTTATAGTGTCGGCAGCAATAGAACGCGCTAGCCTAAATGAGCATCTACATACCGATTACCCACCAATAGACTGGAGAAGTTCATTATGAGCGACGCAATGATTCATGTAACAGATGCGAGCTTTGATCAAGATGTATTAGCAGCGGGCGGCCCTGTGCTGGTCGATTTTTGGGCAGCATGGTGCGGTCCATGTAAGATGATTGCACCTGTTTTAGAACAGCTAGCGGGTGAATACGCGGGTAAACTCACTATTTGCAAAATGGACGTCGATGGCAACAAGGAGACGCCAGCTAAGTTTGGTATTCGCGGCATCCCGACGTTAATGATTTTTAAAAACGGCAACATGGAAGCGCAGACCGTTGGTGCACTATCAAAGCCAGATTTAGAAGAGTTTATTAAGTCTAACATTTGAATCGCAGACAAAAAAAGTAAAGGAATAGTCGTAATGTCTTTATTAAAAGGGATTATGGCTATCTAATTGGCTAGGAATAGTTATATTTGGCTTGCACCAAGCTACAAATTCGCTATACTAATTATCAGATCAGATTCATGTGTGGCTCACCCTAGATAAAAACTAATCAATGGGTCACTTCAGACACTACCAAAACACTATCCGTCCTTACTTACCTCACAATGAAAATTCAATGTATTTGCTATGCGCGGATGTGTATTTTGTAGTGAGCATATTATGGACTCCTAGTAAAAACGCACAATGACGATACGATATACAACAACATAAAGTAAACCAATATGTAAGGCATACCGAACTATTAATCGTCCAATATTGCCATTCAATAAACAGCATTAAATTAATAGTCTCTTTACATCAACCTCCATACTATTCCCTCAATGATATCAAAGCACACCTTATGAATTTAACCGATTTAAAAACCAAACCTATCGAAGAACTGATCAATATTGCTAAAGAAATGGGACTCGATAATGTTGCCCGCTCGCGTAAACAAGACATTATTTTTAATATTCTTAAGCGCCACGCAAAAGGCGGAGAAGATATTTCGGGTGACGGTGTGCTGGAAATTTTACAAGATGGATTTGGGTTTTTACGTTCTGCAGATAGTTCATACTTAGCAGGCCCGGATGATATTTATGTTTCACCTAGCCAAATTCGTCGTTTTAATCTTCGTACTGGCGATAATATTTCTGGAAAGATTCGCCCGCCTAAGGAAGGTGAACGCTACTTTGCTTTATTGAAAGTTAATCAAATCAATTTTGATAAGCCGGAGAATTCGCGCAATAAAATTTTATTCGAAAATTTAACACCTTTATTTCCAGATGACCGCTTAACACTAGAGTCAGGCAATGGCTCAACTGAGGACTTGACTGGCCGCATCATTGACCTTATCTCCCCTATAGGTAAAGGCCAGCGTGGATTAATTGTCGCCCCGCCTAAAGCGGGTAAAACCATCATGATGCAAAATATTGCACAAGCCATTACACGCAATAACCCCGAATGTCATCTCATTGTCCTACTCATAGACGAGCGCCCAGAAGAAGTCACCGAGATGCAACGTTCTGTTCGTGGTGAAGTAGTTGCATCAACGTTTGATGAACCGCCATCGCGCCATGTACAAGTAGCAGAAATGGTTATAGAGCGTGCTAAACGCTTAGTTGAACACAAAAAAGATGTCATTATCCTTCTTGATTCTATTACCCGTCTTGCACGCGCTTACAACACCGTTATCCCTTCATCAGGAAAAGTACTGACCGGTGGTGTGGACGCTCATGCACTTGAGCGGCCTAAACGTTTCTTTGGTGCCGCACGTAATATCGAAGAAGGTGGAAGTTTATCAATTATTGCTACAGCATTAATTGATACCGGCTCTAAGATGGACGAGGTGATCTACGAAGAATTTAAAGGTACCGGCAACCTAGAGCTGCACCTGGATAGAAAAATAGCTGAAAAACGCATCTATCCAGCGATTAATGTTCGTCGTTCGGGTACTCGCCGTGAAGAGTTACTGATTAAAGAAGATGAGCTTCAGCGAGTATGGATTTTACGTAAAATCCTGAACGATATGGAAGATGTTGCTGCTACTGAGTTCCTAGTAGATAAACTCAAAGACTTTAAGTCGAATGACGATTTTTTCTTGTCGATGAAGAGAAAATAATAAGTTTTTTTGATCTTTCCAGACATAAAAAAACCGAGGCAATACCTCGATTTTTTTATGTCTGGAAAGCAACAAGAGAGTTACACGTACTGAGCAGCACAATGGCCGCTGGACCACGCCCACTGAAAATTATACCCCCCCAACCATCCTGTAACATCCAACACTTCACCTACAAAAAATAAACCGGGAGTGTTCGTTGCTTCAAATGTTTTAGACGACACATCATCAACATTAATACCGCCCTTCGTTACTTCTGCTGTTTTGTAACCTTCTGTCCCTGACGGCTGACACTCCCATTGGTGGAATAACTGGGCCAATTGGTGAATATCCTCTTTACTGTATTGAACAATCGATTTTTCACTAAGGTGTTGTAACGTTGAGGAACGTTCGATCCATGCGTTAACAAAACGTTTCGGCATATGCCGGGCCAAGACATTCTTCAGTTCTGTCTTGTCATTACTTTGCTGGCATGACTGTAAAATATCGCTAAGCGACATATGCGGTAAAAAATCAATGATGATGTCTTCACCTTCATGCCAATAGTTTGAAATTTGTAACACCGCAGGGCCACTTAAGCCCTTATGGGTAAACAACAACCCCTCGGAAAATGATTGATTATGGCATCTAATAGATACCGGTAAGGCCACGCCCGCAAGAGACTGCATAACCGATAACAGTTTCGGCGTATCAGTATTTTTAAAGGTGAACGGCACAAGTGACGCATACCGAGGAATAATCCGCAAACCAAACTGTTTAGCCATATCATAACCGAAGCCTGTAGCGCCCATAGTCGGTATAGACAATCCGCCAGTAGCCACTACGACAGAATCGCAGGCTAAAACGCCGATACTGGTAGTCAACAGAAAACGACCCTTATCACTAGCATTATTATTTTCTTTAATATTGCCGACTTTACATTCTGTATAAATACTTACATTATTCACATCACATTCCGCTAGCAAGATATTGAGAATATCTTTCGCTTTATTATCACAAAACAGCTGCCCTAAAGTTTTTTCGTGATAAGCCAAGTCATACTTATGCACCAATGTTAAGAAATCATACTGTGTATATCGACTCAACGCGGAAATACAAAAATGAGGATTGGTTGATAGAAAGTTATCTGGTTCAATAACATAATTGGTGAAATTACAGCGCCCACCGCCTGACATCAGGATCTTTTTACCCACTTTGTTGGCGTGATCCAGAACGTACACCGACTTACCCCGATGACCTGCCGCTGCCGCGCACATTAAACCTGCGGCACCACCACCGATAACGATACAATCCACATATTGCATAAATAATATTTTCTCATAATCAGCGTCACTCTTGAGCAAGCACCGCAAAAGCCGGTTTTGCTGTAGAACAAACAAAGGCTGGCAGTTTATCACTTTGCTCTACGATGTAATGCTTTATAATGGCGCTTGCTAAATTTATATAACCCCGTAAAATTAATCAGCTCCTATGGCTGGACACGGCTTACTGCTCTAATTTGATGCTATTGCTGCGTTACTGATTGATGTCGCACTGCTCGCTAAAGTCGCTGCAAAAACAGCCGCATATTTATTAAGTGATGGTCTAGCTCACAATACACACCCGGCAACTGACATCTGAGCCTATAGAGAACTCCCTGTTTTTTTTGCCAGCGGCTTATTGATTAACAAAATGATCTTAATTCCTGCCGCCCTAGGAGGCGGTCGAACTTCGCGAGTCGTCGTGAGGTAATGAAAATTTGAGGCCATTTTTTCGATCATTCGAGGATAATTGTGGGCCTACTTACGAAAAGTAGGTGTTGTTAAACGACGAAAGTTATCGGAAAAACTCTCCAATTTCTCGCTGCCGAAGTAGATTTTTACTAAGTCCGACAGGTTCCTAGCCATTAACGCTTTTGTCCCTTGGCTAATCACACCCATACTCATTATTGGCGGTTTATTTTAATGGCTCTTGGTAGATTGGTGTGAATTCAGGGTAAAATGCCGCCAATATCAGAAAATTACTCGCGGAGATTAGCGCTGTGGCAGTCGAAGAGGGCGCTGACCGTATTGAAGGCCTCAATTTACTATCGGATTGACGTACCGAATTGGCGCAGGGGCGTTATATTACTTACTTGATGTCTGCCGACATCGTTGTAGATTGGCTTAACGAGCTTTGTAAAAACAACACTTACCAAAAAACTTAATCGCAAATAGTAATATTAACAAATCAACTTCAATAAACAGGCTGTATTAATTTGCTTTTCTTACACGAACATTAACTAACAACCGACCCCTTTTTTGAGTGGGTGATATCGACAACTCATCAATCGTGATTCCTTTCTCGTATTCCATCTCATATAGCCATTGCATTAACGGCCCGTAGGTTACATCGCTTAGCCGCAAACGTGCATCGTTATTTTTCCCTGGCTGAAATCCGCTCATAGTTAAACCATTTTTCCGTAAGCTTTCATCCATCACTTTGGCTAGACCTTCCGATGCTTTTACACCTACTGATGTTTGCGATTTTATGCGCTCGACTAATTGTAAAACTTGCGCACTCTCTCTAGCGGTACTGCTTAGTAATCGCTCTTGTTTCTCCCGCCACATCTCTATGGGCTCTATAATAAAAAAATAGAACAAAGTGAACATCATCATCACACCCACTACGGTCAGTATATTTTTTTCTGAGGCTGGCCTGGACTGCCAGCTTTCTTTTATATTTTCTATTTTCGAATCCAATTCAGCCATTATTGCTGCTCCAACCGAAGACGTAATCGTGCTTGAAATTTGTTGTCAATCGCATTAGAGCTTAGCAACTCCGCGATTAATCCTTTTGCTTCCATATCGGCGCGTAGTTTTTCTACGATATTAAACGATGAAGCTTGTACACTTAAGCGCAGCATTCTTTCTTTGTCGCTATAATTGATTGTTAATAGTTCGACATCTAATGTTTGAATAACCGGCGCCACTACTGTAAGCAAAGACACCACTTGACTTGGCTCGCTGCCACCTACTGATAATGCTTCTAGTCTATTCGTCAGCAATCTAACTGGATTGGTTATATTACCTTCGGTAACAACTTGTCTAGTCGCCGTTTTTATGTTCTGCTGAAAGACGTTTATTTTTTGTGTGGACTGATAGATAGATAAAAAATTAACAGTCAAAAACAAGCACACTGATAATAACGCTAAAATAACGACTATTGTTAACTGAGTCGCTTGCTCAGCATTTTTTTTACTCGCTGCATATTCTCCCGCACAAAAATTTATTGCAGTCACGTTGTCTACTGTTAGTGGCGGCGCAGCCGAATGAAACTGGATATTCGCCTCTGGTTGCAGGGTATGAAAAAGCTGGGTAACGGTTTCAAGGCTAATATGATCTTTTTCGTTAATGGTATGTGATAAATACACTTGGTAACGCCGTGGTAAAGTTTCACCAGATTCGTTGTTTGCCAGTGATAACCATTCACGTAAAAAATCTGCCGCAAAGGCGTCAGTCGTTGTAAAACCTAAGCCTTCATCAGAATGAAGCAACCAACGACCATTATGAAACCAACATACGATATCGCCAGCTATACGTGGCAAACATTGAAAATCGACCATGCAACGGTTAACGGGGTTATGCTGCCGTTTAATAAACTTTAGTGCACCTGAAAACCACTGGCTGTCTACATAAGCAATAGTTGCCTGTGGCTCTGCTTGTTGACCGATCACAAAATGTAACGCATCGACATCGTTAACAATGCTGTCTTCAAGTGCATAAGGTAACATTTTGGCGAAATGGCGCTTTTCTTTTTCATGATAAGCTACTTGCCGAACAACTGTTTTTTCCCCAGGAATAACAAAGATAATAGGGTATTCAATGGCTAACAACCATTCCATTAGCACTTCGCCAGAACCATAACTTGCGCGACTTAGATCATAATGATCGCCTACTAGTGACCAACGATAGTTCGCGGCTTCAAATCGATCACTTATGGCCATTGCTTCTTCAGAAATATCTTTGGGCGATTTCGTCGCAAAGGACAACCATTCTACATACGCATATTTATTCAAACTAACAAGCCTTCGTTATAATTGTTGCCGAGTACGGCGTAATACTTTCATTTTAACACCCGCCGAGGTCATCTCTCTTTTTAAAAGACTCTCTTGTCGCCGTTGATGATCATTAATGGTTACGTCTGCGGCTAAAATAAAAAATTCACTTCCCGTTAACAAGCCATTGGCATCGGGCCAAAAATCAGGGTCTATATCAAATGCTCGACCCGCCGCATCGCTGGCTAAAAAATCCTCTACCGACTTATAGGCTTCATTAGTGTTTATTGTAATAGTAGACCCATCCCCTTGAATATTATCGACGTCCATCGGCCTCGCAGACATTAATAATTCAGCACCACTGAGAGAAAGAGGTATTTCAATGTTTTGTTGATTTAAACTGCGCATCACCGCGACCGATGCGGTGTTTATATTAAAACCAACATCGCTTGGCAAGGCGACGAGTAAAGGTGCAATATAGCTATAAATCTCGCTGCTTACACCTTTTATTTGGCGCAACTCTGTAACACTAATAAACCGTTGATTTGCAGCTCGATATGGTAATTCCAGCGATGTGTAATAATTATTTTCTGCTCCTCCTAGCCCCGTCACAATATCATCACTATCGAGCCAATCAATAACGGCTTCGGTAATTGATTGCGCCAAGCCTGTATCCACAAGACCATCGGGATGGGTTTGCACTAGTCGCATAAAACGTTGTTGTGGTGTGGTGAAACGCTCGTGAAATGTGCCTGCTGGGTTGTAGATTGCTGGCCGTCCCTGCAGCTGATTGAGATTGAATCGGCTTAATGCGTCCTCTAATGTTGCCACAATGGTTGCATCGTCTACGGGCACCACTAATACTGTTGCCCAATCTTCTTGCAAATGGTCATAGCTACCTCGTTGACCATTGACAATATAACGTCCATTACTATCATCGTCCTCTGCATCTTGCTCAAGTACCCAGCTGGCAAATGCTTCGACACTGTAAATATATTGCTGTAATTGCGCACCCATAATATTGTTACCTGCGCGCGCCACCGACAATTGAAAATCACCCGTAAAGCGAGCGGCAATGGCAATAATCACACTGGTAATAAACACCGCAATAACCAATACTGACCCTTTTTGGCGACGTTGATTTGGTGCTAAAGATGGGGGGTTTTTTGCTAATGTTATACGTTTCATTTCGGCATCGTTTGCACAAGAGGAAATAGCCGTACAACTTCGCCGAAGCCGACAATATCCATAACAATCTCTACCGCTATAGGGAGTTGATTCTTTTTGGCTGATGATTCTGGCCAACCAGTAATCCACGCTTCGTCATTTACACTCATACTTTCAGCCGATAAATAGCGCAAGCGAATGGTTTTAATATTGTCTATGAGTCGACGACTTTTTATTCTTGGGTCATTCACGTCATCAACTGGCCGCCAATGGTCTCGCCATAAACTCACTGTCGGCCCTGTGTCTACTGTCGCCTCTACGGGAGGATCGTCATTGGTGATACGGTAGCCTATTGCTTGCAAGTCGCTCCGTGGTTGATTTAAAAAATTATTATCGCCACTGCGAACAAAACGCAATAAATGGCTATCATCGCCAATAGAAATACCACTATTTTGCGATAACCGATCCCCTAATAAACCCACCATAACTGGTTGGGCATTACCAAAGTCATCTACCCAAGGTCGTGCGACTGCGTGTTGTAAATCATCAGAAAAAAATTGCCATACTCGTTGAACACTATTTATTTGCTGCGTCAACTGATTTACTCTTGATTCGATATTGATTGCACCTGACAATGCCTGATAAGACAGCAAGGCGATGGCTGCGCCAATTCCCAAGGCGACAACCATTTCTATTAAGGTAAATCCATGGTTTAATTTTTTCATCCAGTAAGGATTAAGAGTTGATGCTGATGATATACATTATTCATAAGACACTGCCAATTTTTCAATTTAATGGATATAACTATCAAGAGTGATAATGGGTTCGTCTTCTCGTAAACTCACCACGGTTCGATAACGCAGTAATGCTCCCAAGTTAGTCTTCTCTGGTTCCGTCACCACTATCCATTCTGTCCCTGCCATAGTGATCCTTTCTTCTACTGTACTAAGCAAGCTAGTTTGATTCAATTGGCGCTCCAACCGTAGACGATTCATCGTGTTGTCGGCAATCCATGTGGCAATCGCTTTATCACGTAATACACCGGCATTGTCTGCCTGCTTCATCATTAGCAACATTAAGGCCGGAATAGTAAAGGCTACCACCGCTGTCGCTACTAAGACCTCTATCAACGTGAAGCCTTGCTGTAGAGTTTTACGTGCGCTGCAAAATCGCATTATTGATTCTCAATAATTGAATTACTTAATTGGCCACGTTCATCGATAAAAATTCGGAACACCTGCTCACCCTCTATCTTGTCTACAAACCTGAACACTAAAGTAAATTCTGACACGTCACCATTAGGGTAAAAAATTATGGCTGGCGGCGATGCTATTTCATCCCCCAACTCATTGAGTGACTGCTCTAATAAAGCTTCCAATAAAACATTATCTACTGTGGCGTCAATCTCTATTCCTTCTGTTAATGACACACTTGACAAGGGCTCACCATCTAATGCCTGCCATTTTTTATCGCTATCGCTTTTATTGCCATAGTTTGTCTTTCCATAATAATGCCAGCTATACGCACCCCAAGTGTTGTCCTCTTCATCAATTCTCAAGCCCATTATCCGTTGTCGCATTAACGCTTCATCTAGCGCAAATTGCATTTGCGCAAACAGCATCTTACCTTCGTTCTCTATTCTTTTTCCTGAAGATGATGTCGATACCGCGACGGCAACACCCCCGCTAATAAACCCAAGAATAACTAAAACAATGAGCAGCTCAAATAATGTAAAACCAGTTTCTCTTGACGACGTTATCATATACCGGTTATTTATTCGCTTCGAAGCGCTCCCAGCTATAGATATCTTTATCTTGCTCAGCACCACCCGCAACACCATCGGCTCCATAGCTATAAATATCGTAATTGCCTTTTTCGCCTGGGGCACTATAAAGATAAAGTTTGCCCCACGGATCAATAGGTAGCGCTTCTAAATATCCACCGCTTTGCCATTGACGAGGAATCGGGTCGATAGATGGCTTTTTGACCAAGGCTTGCAAACCTTGTTCGGTAGAAGGGTAACGATAATTATCTAAGCGGTATAATTTTAATTGGCCCTCAATCGTACTAAAGTCAGAAAATGCTTGTTTTACTCGAGCTTCATCTGCCTTACCTAAAAACTTACCCCCCACAGCAGTAGCCATGATGCCAATAATAATTAACACCACCATAATTTCGATAAAACTAAACCCCAATTGCAATTGGGGACGATAAAAAGGCTGCTGTTTTTGCTTAATAATTAACGGCTTCATAGGTAGCGACTCTTCTCTCATTAATGTAACGGATGATAAGTAATTAATCACACATTTATTGCTTATGCCAAATCACTCATATTAATAATAGGAATGATAATAGCGATCATAATAAACCCAATGACTGCCCCCATAAACACAATGGTGGCTGGCTCGATAATGTTAAACGCAGTAGATAATTGTAAATCTAATTCACGCTGCTGGCTTCTTGCGGAATAATCTAGCTGTTCGGCTAAGGTGCCATTTGCCTCACCGCTAGACGCCATTTGCACCATTAATGGGGGGAAAATTTCGGTTTTATCTAGGGCTCGGTGAAGACTCGTTCCTCCCTCGACGGTCACGGTTGCCTTTTCTGCCTGTTCACGCAGGATCTCATTGCCCATTGTCTGAGCACTAATACGCAGGCTATTAATTAACGGAACACCACTGCTAATCAACATGCTCAAGGTGCTAGCAAAGCGCGAAGTGTCCGACTGCACCACTATATGACCAATAATCGGTAATCGTAATAACACTCCATGCCATTTACGCATATTCGACGGCATACGCAACCAGAACTGTATCGCAAAGCACGATAAGATAATCGCAATTAATACATACAAGCCGTTGCTCTGCAAGAAATCACTCATGCTAATTAATACTTCTGTTGCCCAGGGTAATTCTTGCTTGGCGCGAACAAAAACACTGGTTATTTTAGGTACAATAAATACCATTAAGCCAACCACAATCGAGAGGCACACCAACACTAAAATAATGGGGTATACCATGGCCGACTTTAGTTGCTGCCTGGATGCGTGGCTGGTTTCCGCGTATTCCGACAAACGCTCTAAAACCGGGCCTAAAAAACCCGCCTGTTCGCCAGCATTTACCATGGCACGATACATGCCATCAAAAACACGGGGGTAGTCACCTAGAGCCTGCGCCAGGCTAAGCCCCTCTAAGACTCTTGAACGTACCTGAAGCACAATGTTTTTTATAGCGTCTTTACGACTTTGTTTTGCGACAGCCTGTAAAGATTCTGCGAGAGGCATTCCCGACTGAACCAATGATGCCAACTGTCGAGTAAACAACGATAAATCTTTTACGCCCAAGCGAGTACTAAAACTTTTTGCTGAACCGGAACGCCCACTGTTTAGCTGACGGCTTTTTTGTTTCGCCTTAGACGTGGCCTTGTCATTACTTTTATCTCCACTTTGTCGCGAGAGTTTGCCCGCCGATATTTTTTCTACACTCACAGGTTTTAGTTGCTGTTGTCGCAGCTGTGCGCGCACCTGCCTCTCGGTATCGCCTTCTTGAGTACCTTTAATCAACTTACCTTGTGTATTTAATGCCTGATAACGAAATGCGCCCATAATTTTACACCGCTAACTCACCGCAGTTACCCTCAAGACTTCTTCTAAACTGGTTTCCCCTGCCAACACTCGCCGCCGTCCATCATCAATTAACGACGGCGCAGTTTGACGCACATATTGCAACATAACCTGTTCGCCTGCGCCTTCATGTATGAGCTGTCGTAAATGACTATCGATGGGAATCAACTCATAAATGGCGGTTCGCCCACGATACCCTGTTTGCTTACATTCATCGCAACCTTTGGCCTGATAAATACTATCGCTCTCGGTAATCAGTAAACGCTCACACTCTGCTTTTGTAGGAGTGAGAGGTACGCGACATTTCTGGCATAGCACCCGCACCAATCGCTGCGCCATCACCATTTCTAAGCTCGACGCCAACAAGAAAGGCTCTACACCCATATCTTTTAAACGCGTGATCGCGCCAACGGCGGTATTGGTATGCAAAGTTGATAACACTAAGTGGCCGGTTAAACTCGCTTGCACCGCAATTGAGGCTGTTTCTTGGTCACGAACCTCACCAATCATCACCACATCAGGATCTTGGCGCAAAATAGCCCGCAAACCCCGCGCAAAGGTCATATCTACTTTGGTATTCACCTGTGTTTGCCCGATACCAGGCAACAAGTATTCGACGGGGTCTTCAATGGTTAGAATATTTCGACTACGATCATTAATATGCGTCAATCCCGCATACAAGCTGGTGGTTTTACCTGAGCCTGTTGGCCCCGTTACCAGAATAATACCGTGTGGGCGACCTAGGCTTTCATCAAAAATACGATACACATTTTCTGGCATGGCTAATTGTGATAACTGCAATTGACCCGATGCCTGATCTAACAGCCGCAGCACGACTCTCTCGCCATAAGCAGAGGGGATTGTCGACATACGAATATCGACAACATGACCCGCCAAACGTACCGAAATACGACCATCTTGCGGTAAGCGTTTTTCAGCGATATCTAATTTTGCCATCACTTTTAAGCGGGAAACCAATACCGAGGCTAGCTCGGGCTTAGGCGATAGCATTTCATTTAACACGCCGTCGACACGAAAACGAATAGCCACACGATCATCATAGGGTTCAATATGAATATCCGAGGCTTTCTCTTTGACCGCCTCGGATAAGATGGCATTGATTAAACGAATGACAGGGGCATCGTCGTTGCCCGCAAGCAGGTCTGTTTGTTCTTGTAAATCGTTAGCCAGCTGACCTAAATCCATTTCTGCATCGAGATCATCCGCTGCACGTTGCGCTGCGCCATCGGTGGTTTGATAGTGTTGAGTAAGCTGTTTTTTAAAGACCTTTTCATCAATTTTCTTTATTGAAAATTGCACGCCTAATACTCGCTGTAATTCTAATAATACGGTGAGATTAAGGTCTTTGTAACAATACAGCGTATCGCCATCTACCATTACCCCATGCTGTTCAGCAAAGCCGTAGGGTAAATCAATGGACAATTCGTGAGCTGGCATGAATATTCTCGTCTTTATTGGCTGGCGCTAGCATTAGGCTTTACTTCGTTCCACACGGGTAGAAGAGGCAATATACTTTCATCTAACAAATAGCTGGCATCACCTTTAGCTTTAATTTGCTGATCACGAATATAACGATACTTTTCGCCTGTCGCCCCTGCCATATCTTGGTTATCACGAATAATAGTCGCACGCAAAAAAACCATCAAATTCTGCTTAGTCACCCTTGTGGTGTCATTTCTAAACAACCCTCCCACTAATGGGATATCACCCAAGAAAGGGACTTTATCCTCGGTCTGATCAACTTGATTACTAATTAACCCCCCTAAAATAATTGTTTCGCCATCTTGCGCAATGATTTTGGTCGTTATTTTACGCTCGTTGGTAATCACATCGGATGCCTGTGTAGATTCAGAAATACTTGACACTTCTTGCTGAATTTCCAAAATCACCGTGTCGCCCTCATTAATTTGTGGTGTTACTTTCAGGGAAATACCGACATCTTGACGTTCGATTGTTTGGAAAGGATCTGTTGAAGCACCTCCCGATGCAGTAAACGAACCCGTCACAAACGGTACGTTTTGTCCAATAGAAATTTCAGCCTCACTATTGTCCGTGGTGAGTAGGCTAGGCGTTGACAATACATTCGCGTCGGCTCTGCCTTGAAGAAAATTGATTAGGCCAGCAAAATTAACACCAGCAGCATTAGAGCCGAGAAAGCCAATTACTTGCCCCGCAGAAGAAGGAACACTTCCCACGTCCGTCCCCTGAACACCGGTAATGAATGATGCCAGTGCGCCCGAACCTCGCGATGAAATCAATCCAGCATCTTTTTTGTAAGCTGCCCATTCAACGCCTAACTGACGATCTAAACTCTCACTAACCTCTACAATAATCGCTTCCACTAACACCTGTGCACGGCGAATATCTAAACGCTTAATGACCGACAATAAAGACTCCATCGTTTCACTATCGGCGGTTATCAGCAAGGAATTGGTCGCTGGGTCTGCCTCTACCGAGGCGTTTGCCGCAGATGGGCCTGCACCCTTTCCTGTTTCTGGCTCTAGTTTTGAAATACTCGACACCACCTTTGATAAAACAGCAGCCACCTCTTCAGCATCCGCATACTCTAAGTAAACTACACGCACATTACCTGTTTGCGGTTGCGAAATATCTAATCGCTTAATAAGCTCCCGTACTTTTTTACGCCGTACTTCGTCACCTGTTACTAAAATACTATTACTGCGTTGTTCGGCAACAATAATAGTCTGTGTATTCTGCGGGGCCCCTTGCTCACCTTTAAGCAGTTGCTGCAAAATCGCTGCAAGATCAGCAGATTTAGCATATTCCAGCGCAATAACATCAGTTTCTGCTACTCCCGCTCGATCAATGCGCTCGATAATATCGGTCAATCGGGCAATGTTCGCTACTGTATCAGACACTATAATGGCGTTACTCGGTTCGTAAGCAGCTAAATGTGCATGCTGAGGCGCTAGCGGTCGCAATACAGGCAACACCTTAGAGGCCGACACATTATAAAGCTGAATCACTTGTGTAATATAAGCATCGGTACCAAAGTTGGGGCTATTCAAGACGGGAACTGCTGAGGTACGCGCATCTTTACGCGGAATAATACGTACAATATTGCCTACATCGATAGCCGTAAACCCTTGAATTTCCAGTACCGATAAAAACAAGTCGTAGAGTTCTTTTTCCGATAAAGAATTTGCTGAAATCACTTTCACTCTACCCTTCACACGAGGGTCAACAATGACCGTTTTACCGGTGATATTGGCGACAAATTTAATCACTTCTTGAATGTCGGAGTCTTTAAAATTCACCTGCCACTTTTGCTCTTGATTTGCGGTCTGTTGTTTTCCCTGATTTGGCTTTACTGACTGTTCTGGCAGCAGCCCTGGAGATACTGTCTGTTCTTTTACCCGCTCCGGCAACTGCCCTTGTTCTGTTTGGGCATAACTTAGAGCAGAAATACTAAGGCTTAGAAGCACAGCTGTCATTGGCAGTGCGGTTAATGTCGCCTTTATTATTTGCTCGCATTTGACGTTAACGGTGGAAGAAAAATTATTCACAGGGATCCCATTGTTCAATATAAAAAAATATAAAAAATTGCGTCTATGTACCACAACTTATTTTAGCGCATTGAGATCAATATCTATACTAAGCTCAGTACCCGCTCGATTAACCATTAACGATACTCTTGATACATCACGTTTATCACGATAGATCGTCATTGCAGAGCGCAGATCGGTGAGCTTCTCACCATCAATAGAGGTAATTATATCATTTATTTGCAAGCCAGACGCTTCAAAGCTTTCCCTGTCGCGCCCAGGTAACACTCGAAAACCCAGCATATCGCCTGTTGACTGATTACGTTCTCTGACTACGCGGATGATTTCATTAAGCTTTTTTCCTTGAGGGCGATCATTGGACAAGATATCGTCAGTGTTTACCATCATATTTTCTAGTGCTCCCCCTTCGTCAGCCTCTATAAACTGCGAATTTGAGCCCGCCGCATGTGTAGGGCGCGATGAAATACGTTCACTTTCTGGATACAAAAACAATACTTCGGCCTTGCCCCGATTACTCAGTTTAACTCTATCAGAAAACACCTCTAACAAACTCACATCAGACAAGCCTTCTAGCTCTTCTCCCTCGTGATACAACTGATCGTCACGCCCACTGGCAATAATCGCCTGTCCCTGCCCTTTGATGTCGGCCGTAAACAAACCCTTTAAAACCAGATTTAATTTTGTTTCTTCTACTATTTCTTCTTTCTTTTCTACTGGCGCTATTATTGCTAGTGCAACATCCGCTTCACCAAATAAGGGAATACCCTTTAAGGCGCTGATATCCACTGAGTCTCTCGCGAAGCGGGAGGGAGGTGCACTTTGCTGAACAGCTGCGCCGGAAATCAACGGGGCTTTTGATGAATCTAGCACATCAAACAACTGCATTGCAGAGTAGGTGCCCCAAGCAAGAAATAAAGCGCCAACACCGAGATATAACAGCAGTAGCACCGAGACCTCACCTAAACACCTAAGGAACCTCTTATGATTGAGATACATGATTTTTTTCACTCAGTTATTGCGTTTTTATCACGATCTAGACAAATAATGCTTTATCGGTGACTATCTACAACTTATTGTATTTGCTTGAGGGGCATAAGCTGATACTCACAAACAATACTCTATATCAACCCATATTCTATCTCCACATTAACGTACATAAGCCCACTGCGTGTCAACGGTATAAACGTGCAATAATGATGCCCGCCATAAAAAAGGCAGGCGGTGAACCAGACGTTAGAACCAATTCACAATTCACGACATTCTATTATGCTCGCACAGCAACGATAAACTGCTCAACAAAGTAAACAATTGCGGTAGAATATCAGGCTGAAGCTTAGCATTAACCATCTTCTAATTATTTTGGTGGGCTTTGAGATTTTGAGGGAAGTAACGACAACAATGATTACGCTTTACATTTTACAAAATCAACACGGTTATTTTTTGCAAAAGACCATTGCTGACAAAACGGCTAAAATTCATTATGTATGGAGTGATGGGCAAGAGCTAAATAAAATATTCCGCACTATACATAAAGATGAAGCAATTAATATGATGTTCGAAAGTGGCTTTCACAACGTTGAGCTACGTATTAGTATCCGAGAATATCCTGCGAGTGGAAAAGGGTTGCCCACGATACCCGCGGAGGACATGCCAGAGCCGCAGCCTGACCCTGTTATTGAAACCGCTGAAGGCGAAAGTTCCGACGCGTCCGCAGAGATAGCTATCGGCGAAGCGCCTTTATCTGGTTAAGGCTCAGCTCAACAATAGCAAGCTTGCTGTTTGTTATGTGTCGATGTTTATGACGATATTCATTATTTGCAGTCCTATTTCTCCATCAATATAGCGCGTTCGTTCTGAATGAGCTCGGAGTCACGCATAGAACAGCCAACAACATTAGATAGATGTCGCCATAAAAGGTGATTAGGAGCAGAAGTAAATGACACGTTCAGCCGATAGCATGTTAGACGGTGCGGTGTTAAGTGATAGGTTAAGCGCATTGTCTAAAGCGCCAAACCACGCGGGCATTGCGGATATTCATCGCGGTCTAGAAAAAGAAAGCTTGCGCATTAAACCCAACGGTACCTTAGCTTCTAGCCATCATCCTACGGCCTTAGGTTCAGCACTGACTCACCCACACATTACCACTGATTACAGTGAAGCTTTGCTCGAATTCATTACCGAACCCCGGGAAGATGCGGCGTCGAGCTTACTACGGCTCACGGAACTTCACGCTTACACCTGCCAAAATTTAGATGATGAGCGCCTTTGGCCAGCTAGTATGCCCTGCATGCTAGGACACGATAGTGACATTCCTATTGCACAATATGGCTCTTCGAATAGCGGCAAGATGAAATCGGCTTACCGCATGGGATTAGGTCATCGCTATGGTCGTTCAATGCAAACGATTGCTGGACTGCACTACAACTTTTCCGTGTCAGACGAGCTATGGTCTTTTTTGAGATCGCAAGAAAATAGCGACTTATCTGTGAGCGACTTTAAAACCCAAGGCTATTTTCGCTTAATTCGCAACTTCCGACGAAATTTTTGGTTATTACTCTATCTGTTTGGCGCATCACCGGGAGTATGCAAAAGCTTCGTCGGTGACCGGCCCCATCAATTAGAACCTTTTGGTGAAGATATAAACAGCTTACATAAGCCTTATGCTACGTCATTACGCATGGGCGACTTGGGCTACCAAAGCAACGCTCAAGAATCATTAATCATCACCTACAACTGTCTCGACAGTTACACTCAAACCTTATGTAGTGCCATTACGCACACACATCCTGAATATGCGGCCATAGGCATCAAAGAGGCCAATGGCGAATACAAGCAACTTAACAATAACCTATTACAGATAGAAAATGAGTTTTACAGTGTTATTCGCCCTAAACGAACTTCTCAGCGCGGAGAAACAGCGTTGTCTGCATTAATGGATGGTGGCGTAGAATATATTGAAGTTCGCTGCTTAGATTTAAACCCCTTTGAACCACTAGGCATTAACGAGCAACAAATGCATTTTTTAGATACATTTTTATTGCACTGCCTATTATCTGACAGCCCTTCATCAAGCAATCAAGAACATATCGATATTCAAAATAACCAAAAAAGGATGGTCTATCAGGGACGAGACCCCGACTTACGCCTAAGAGATCAAGGTAAAGAGCGCCCTATGCGGGAATGGGGCGAGATGTTAATGGTGGATATGCAGCAAGTCGCTCGAACACTCGACAATGCAAAAGGCGGCACCCAGTATTCTGATAGCTTGAAAAGCGAGTGGAGAAAATTACACGACACCTCACTTACGCCTTCAGCTCAAGTGTTGGCAGACATGAAGAAGAACAACAAAACTTTTTATCGTTTCGCTGCAGATTTATCGACACAGCATCAAGATTATTTTGCTCACTATGTGTTAACACGTGCGCAGCAAGCCCACTATGCTGAGCTAGCAACACAATCTATTGCCAAGCAGGACCGTATTGAAGCAGACGACATTATTGAGTTTGATCGTTACTTGGCCGACTATTATTCACAATATCAGTGCAACACCATGTCGAGTGTTGGTCAATCGATAGCCTAAGGCGTTTACAAAAACTTATGTGCCCTGCGCGGACAACCAGAAAAGGGAGAATATAGAAAGCGGTAGCGCTCTCATGGACAGGGATAACGTGATCTTCGCATCACGGCGGGAGCCTAAATGTTGCTCCATATAGACACAAGAGAATCTGCGTGACGTGGCTTTTTTATATAGCCTTTGACGCAAGAATTTTCCACGGCCTAGGACGTAGGCATATTGTGCGTCTTTTCGCCGTGATTAGCTTGAGTGACCGATTAATTTTGGCCTGCGTCTTTTACTCACGTGTCAACTCAGACTATAGATTGAAAGTACTTGTCAGCTTCATCATGCCAATATAGTATTACTGCATCTTCTTCAGTCAAGCCTCTATGATGCTCCAAATACTCTGGCACTATTGCATCGGATAATCACCCGCCGACCATACCCCGTTACTTGTCGCCCAAAAATAGCTACCCCAGTATCGCTGCTTTAGCTCACAAAATTCATCCTGGTCTTTCTTGATATTCAACCTTTTGGACGTTTCACCTAATCACTGGGCGACAGCCTAGGCGGGTATTCTATAGGTATATGGCACTTACTCACAACCATCTTCGATATATGCACATCCTTAGCGTCATATCTTTGAATGATCAATTCACCACAGCGTGATTAAATACCTTCTGTTCACACTCAATAGCATAGTTTTTACTAGCGTGTAGAGACCCGTTAAATAACGCAAAGAGATCCCCCGGATTATTTAAGCCTAAACAGTATTATTTTTGAACGACGAAGTGACTAAAATATAAATTAAGGATCCCCTGCTTACCTTCCTCTTTTTCAATCACTTCCTGCACGCTTTTCAGCGCGTTAAGCCGCAACATTTCCTTACCGATTGGCGTATCGACATCTTCATCAGTTTGACGACTAAAAAGACTCACTAAGCTATCTCTGACCAACGGCATGTGATGACGAACAACATTAGCGGAACTCACATTTTCTACTCTCAGCGAAATTTCTGCCCGCATATACCGTAACTTGCCCTCACCCCCATAGTTAACGACAAAAGCGGGATTAACGGGAACATAGGTAGGCCTAGCCAATATTCCTGACGTTTCTTCTGTAGACGCTACTTCTGTATCTTCTGGTGCATCGTCTCCTGACCATGCCGGCATGGCCGTTAATACAGCCAATGACAACGGCATCAATAATAGCCACCCAGTCAGTTTATACTTCATTGATCTTGATCCTCTATCTTTGCCATATGTTACTTCAGTATAGAGACTCTGAAAAATTTGCCACCATTGAATTAAGCGCGTAATCTTCGACTTTGTTTCTATTTACTATAAAGGTTCTGCTGTGTCTTTTCTATTATTCAAACCTATCATGCAACGTCATTACTATCTTCTTTTATGGGCCGGTTGCAGTATGTTAATTGCCATCGCTCTGTATATGCAATATCAAATGGGGTTAATACCCTGCGCGCTGTGTATGACACAACGCGTTTTTATTATAGCAGTAGGGCTGACAGCTCTAGTCGCGTGGCTGGTTAAGCCACCCGCTGGTAACAGGTGTTACTCTATTATTGGTATGTTATTGGCTGCTATTGGCGCAGGCTTTTCGATGCGACACATATGGCTACAAAGCCTACCTGAAGATTTGGCGCCCGCCTGCGGTCCAACATTAGGGTACTTATTAGAAAATGTGCCCTTTGTCGAAGCATTAGCGGTACTATTACAAGGTGATGGTAGTTGTGCAGAGTCTGCATGGTCTTTGTTAGGCCTAACTATTCCCGGTTGGACGTTTGTTGCTTTTGCTGGATTATTTCTTATGAATGGTGCGATACTGTATTTATCTATCTCTTATAACCGTTTAGAGAATAGTAAAACCTAGAGTGACTGGGATCTATTTTGACCTTTAGCGCTTATCGACTTGCAAATAGACCTAAGCTCTTCTACTTTAGGTTTAAGGTTACCAGTGACGCGTTCACTATCTATTAATAACACAACGACTTCTCATAGTAAGTAGTTTAGGAGCTTGACCATGTTAGAAAATTGCCGATCTGCCAAAGAACGCTGGGGCGGAGTAAATAATATTATTGATAAGTGGCTACATGAACGGCAACAGCTGCTGGTGTCTTATTGTGACCTCTCTGGGATAGGCGTATTTGATGAAGACAATGTCAAACATCAAGGACAAGTGAAACGTTTTTGTCAAATTTTAGTAGATTATGTCTCCGCTGGGCATTTTGAAATTTATGACCAACTGATAAAAGAAGGACAGGACTTTGGAGATAAAGCCGCGCTCAAACAAGCTGCGGAATTGTATGATATTATTGATGTCACCACCGAGTCGCTTATCGACTTTAATGACAAGTATCAAGAAACCGATGATTTAAGCGAGCTAGTAGCCGACTTATCTGATATTGGTGAAAAATTAGAAACACGTTTTACTGCTGAAGATAAAATGATCGAAGTGCTTCATACTTCTCACAAAGATTTGGTTGCTTAGCGACCACTGACTATTGCTAATTTATGGAGCCTAAACCTTCGTTAATTGGTGCCAGCACACCCTTTTTAAAATAGCCGTTAGTAGCTGAAGCTACTAACGCGCCTCGACCGCTTATAAATATCTACTACGCTTATAGATAAAACCTGCCTTTATCCATAAACAGTGAGATTACAGGCGTCGCAGCTATAGGCGTTATCTATATACATGTTGCCGATACATACTTCACCGAAATAACATTATCGGCATCAATAACACCTTTATAAGAGGATAACCCATTACTCAGCCCGCTGACTCGCAACACGCTCTGACGACGATCACCATGGTGGCTATCACCCCACCAGCGATCCACCAACTATCAGGTGCTATTTGCTGCAGCTTTATCGCGTTGTTGCTTTTATTTCTTACAGCTTGTAGTGAAAAGCACTTGCCAGAAACATCAGTAGAGCTCGCCAGTAAAGGCTTATACACCGCCGCACTGGCAAAAAACGCAGAATGGGCAATCGCTGGATCAATTTTTCAGGGAGGCAGTCTTTGGCGAGTGGCCGATGGCGAACGTTTATATAACTGGAATCACACCGCCGACACAGCGGAGGGCATTCTCTTATTTTCTGATATAGCGGCTAATAATACTCGCGCCATTACTGCTGACGAATCCACTTTAGTGCTATGGGATATCGGCAGCGGCGAAGCATCACGGTTTTGGACATCGCCCGCTAAGATATTAGACGTCGCTTTATTGTATCACGGGCGGTATGTCGCGATGGGCTTAGCCGACCAATCGGCGGTTATTTTCGACGCGATCAAGGGGGGAATTACACGTACATTCCATCATGACGGCAAAGTCCATAGCGTGGCGGTTAGCGATGATCAAACTCAACTCCTCACAGGCTCTGAAGATCGCACGGCGGTTTTGTGGAGGATCAGCGATGGCGAGCGCCTACTGACTATTAACCACGAAGAAGAAGTGCAATTTGTTGCACTCAGTCACGACGGACACTACGCACTCACCGCCGCGCAATATGATAAAGCCGAGCTGTGGGATACACAAAACAAAGCCCGCTTGGGCAGTATCTCTATGAAGAAACAACGATTAAGTTTAGGTTTGCGTATTACCGCGTCCACTTTTAACCAAGACAACACTTTACTCCTACTCGCCTATTCTAATCGTACTGTGGAGCTACGCAATGTTAAGTCTTTGGACATCATAGATCAGTGGATATTACCTCGAAGAAATCAATGGCAACCGACATCAACTGCCGCACTTGATGTCGCCTTTGACCCACAAGATGGCCTGTTTTATGCCATTTCGTCCGATGGATTTTTACACCACCTAAGGCTACATTCTTCGTCATCCACTGTCTTTCCCGATAGCTAGGCACAAAAAAAGCCCTCACTGCGAGGGCTTTTTTATAACAAGCTTACGGTAATAATAAATGGTTAAGGCATGATAGGTGCATCTGGTAACGCATCTACCTGAGCTATGCTTAGTAATTCAACATCAAAGATCAACACCGCATGGGGGCCAATCACAGGACCTGTACCACCGGGACCATAAGCTAGATCAGACGGGATAGTCAGTTCGAATTTATCCCCTACGTTCATTAGCTGTAAGGCTTCAGTCCAACCCGGAATAACGCCGACAACAGGGAACGTGGCTGGCTGGCCGCGATCGTAAGAACTGTCGAATACCGTGCCATCGACCAGGGTCCCTTTATAGTTCACCGTCACCGTATCGCTTTCTTTAGGTACTTCGCCATCGCCCGCCACTAATTCTTTGTACTGCAGGCCGCTGTTAGTAGTAACAACACCTTCTTTTTCAGCGTTTGCCGCTAAATAAGCTGCGCCGGCTTCTTTATTGGCAGTCACTAAAGCGTCTCTCTCGGTTTTTTGGGTCTGCTGAGCGCGTGTTTGTATTTCTTGGATGGTATTAGACCTGTCTTCTTCTGACATCCGTGATTCCTTATCCTCAACTACATCGGCAACCGCCAGTGCCAATGTGTCGACATCAAGAGTGATGCCATCTTGAGTAAATTGTCGAGCCATATTTTCACCAACAATATAGCTTAAGCGTTGATCCAACGACGCGAGCGGTGAGGCTTCTTCTATCGTCGCTGCGGTTTCAGTTGTTGGTGCTTCTTCTGGGGCCTTGTCAGCACCGCAAGCAGTCAGAATAAAGGTCGCTGCTGTAACAGCAGCGAAACGATGTAATTTCATGATGGTTCCTTTTTATTAGATAAAAATATGAATCAATTGGTGAGCCTTACGTAGTGGTAGAAACTCAAAATTCATATCTAATAATATATTAAGAGCCCGTTGTAAGAAAGCTATTTTACTTACATACTGTGTTTACAACATCGTTTGCTAATGAGGCCCCAAGCTAACGTGGTCTCATTCGGCATCTATGTCAGTACACCTTGAGATTACAACAAATGAATCTTCATCCCAACAAAAAATGTATTGAGTCATTTTATTGGGCATCGACTTATATGATGATGACGTTTTCTGGCTATAGAGGAGGTTAACGGTGCAGACACAGATAATCTTTAATCAGCAGGCACTTCGGTTCTTTAATGATGGTAACAGCCCTATGAAACTTTATTTATGAAACGTCTTTCTCTCTCCACACTTCAACCGTATTGGGAGCTGATGCGCTGCCATCGACCCATTGGGATCTTATTACTGCTATGGCCAACCTATTGGGCGTTATGGCTTGCGGCAGAAGGAATACCCGACTGGGATATTTTATTCATCTTCACGGTAGGCGTTATTGCCATGAGAACGGCTGGCTGCATTATCAACGATATTGCTGACAGGCATATTGACGGGCACGTAAAGCGGACGCAAAGGCGACCACTAGTCAGTGGTGCGGTCACAGTAAAATCTGCTTATTACTTGCTGACGGGGGTCACTACAGTGGCACTTGCTGCGGTATTGTTTACTAATATTCTTACTATTTATATGGCTGTTATTGCGGTGGTACTAGCCTTCAGTTATCCGTTTATGAAGCGCTATACACATTTGCCGCAAGTCGTATTGGGTATGGCTTTTTCCATGAGCATTCCTATGGCGTTTGCCGCGCTAACGGGTGAGCTCAATTCAGGCTTATGGCTTCTTTATACTACCAGTGTACTATGGACTGTGGCGTATGATACTTTTTACGCTATGGCTGACCGAGAATATGACAAACAAATTGGTGTCAAATCAACCGCTATTTTATTTGAAGAAAATGATCGTGTTATTACTGCTAGCATTCAATTGTTAGCCATCGCTGGATGGCTCATGGTAGGGCAACGTTTTGCATTAGGTCATTTTTATTATGCCGGTGTCACCATAGCGCTTGGCTTAATGGTTTACCAGCAATGGCTCATAAGACATCGTCAGCCTGCGGCTTGCCTCGCTGCATTTATACATAATCAATGGGTAGGTATGGCAGTGTTTATAGGCATATTGCTACATTTTGCGACGAACTAATGATTGCCCGTCAATAGGATCCTGCGGCAGATAAATATAACCCGCTATTTTCTCACACAATAGGTGTGGTTGTTTGCAATATGCCAACGCCTGTATCTAAGGGCCTATCGGACTTAGACAAAAACTGACCAATTTCATTTGCCCTCGTAACGAGTCATTAATGGATAGAGACCAATTATGCGTGTGTGAATGTAAAAACGTAATTGTAACAAAACTGTAACGCTGGCTGTATTTAATGACTTATTGATGTAGAGACTAATCTGAGCTAGAAAAAGTATGAGCGAAAATAAAACCATTTTGATCGTCGACGATGAGGCAGCTATTCGCGATATGTTACGTGTAGCATTAGAGATGGCAGATTACCACTGCTTAGAGGCTGCCGATACGCAAACAGCGCACACACTAATTATTGACCAAAAACCGAGCCTTATTTTGCTCGACTGGATGCTGCCAGGTACCAGCGGGATTGATTTAGCGCGTCGTTTAAAGAAAGATGAGTTTACCGCAAATATACCCATCATCATGCTAACCGCAAAAGGCGAAGAAGATAATAAGATTCAAGGCTTAGAAGTCGGGGCCGATGACTACATTACTAAACCCTTCTCCCCTAGAGAGCTAGTTGCGCGATTAAAAGCGGTATTACGCCGCACTGAAGGTATTGCCGCCGCCGACCCGATAGAGGTTGAAGGTTTAAAAATGGACCCGTTGAGCCATGTCGTCACCATCGATAACGCACCATTGCAGATGGGACCAACAGAATACCGCTTACTCGAATTTTTTTTAACACATCAAGATCGAGTATATAGCCGTGGGCAGTTGCTTGATCATGTATGGGGAGGCAATGTGTATGTCGAAGAACGCACTGTTGACGTGCATATTCGTCGGTTACGTAAGGCTCTTATTCATCACGATAGGCTTATTCAAACAGTGCGCGGCGCCGGATATCGCTTCTCTGCCAAACTAGCCGTGAACAGTTAATTTTAATCTTTGTCTTGTCCTTACCTTACATTCATATCACTGCCGAAGACAGCCACAATATTTGCTATTCAATAGCCGATAGTCTCGGCTATACTGATCGGACTAAATCGGTGCCAGCAAAAAATGCTGTGATGGGGTGACTCATTAGCCTGCCGCCCTAATAAAACATCCAATCCCTAATATTGAGAGCGTTCGTTTTGCACGATAACTTTTCTGCCGAAATACAACGACTGTTTTTTCTTACTCTGTTTGGCCTTGTCGTTGGCTTAGTGAGCGGTGAACTTTTATTATCATTGTTCTTTACTACTTTTCTCTATTTGTTTTGGCATTTATATCAGGTCAAAAAGTTAGATAAATGGCTGCGTAATAACAAGCTTCCAAATATACCTGACGCAGACGGGATATGGGCTGATATTTTTGACTGCCTACGTCGAGATAAAAAACGCCAGTTAAAAGAAAAGCGACGCCTGAAGTCTGTTATTAATCGTGTTGAAACCATGACTGGGGCACTCAATGACGCGGTGGTTTTACTCAATCCCGATTTCACCATCGGCTGGCTAAACAAACCCTCTCGCAACTTACTCAACTTACGTCGAGCTGACGTAGGTCATCCTATCACCAACTTTATTCGCCATCCTGTTTTTGTCAACTACCTACATCATGGTGACCACGATGTACCTCTGGTTCTGCCCGCCTCCAATAACATTGAGCAACGCTTAGAATTCCGCCTAAACCATTTTGGGGAGGGTGAAGGTTTACTCATTGTGCGTGATGCATCACGACTGTATAAATTGGAGCAAATGCGTAAGGACTTTGTTGCCAATGTGTCCCATGAATTACGGACGCCGCTCACGGTCATTTTGGGATATTTAGAGACCCTAAGCGATTCCCAGCAGGTCGACGACCCTTGGAGAAGGCCGGTACAACAAATGCAACAACAGGCCTCACGGATGAAGACCCTCATCAATGATTTAACCATGCTTTCCAAGCTTGAGACTGATGAAATAAGCAAGCAACAAACTGATGTTCACATTAAGCCACTACTCAATATGATCGTTGACGAAGCCAAGACCATTTACCATCAACGGTCCGTTGATATTACATTAGATTGCCCACCCAAATGGAGTATCAGCGGCTGCGAAAAAGAACTCCACAGTGCTTTTTCTAATCTTGTTATGAATGCAGTGAAGTATTCTCCGCCTGGAAAACCAATCAATATTAGTGTGAGAAAAAACTTTGTTAGCGGTATTGACGTAAAAGTTGAAGATAACGGTTATGGCATTGAGCGACAACATATTGATAGACTCACTGAGCGGTTTTATCGTGTTGACGCTAGTCGTTCGATAGAAACTGGGGGTACCGGACTTGGGCTAGCGATTGCTAAGCATATTCTCGCCCGCCACGATGCCCGCTTACACATTGCTAGCCGCATCAATCAGGGCAGTACTTTTAGTGCTGTTTTTCCAAAAGACCGAGTGACTATTGTCGACAAAATATGAGCCACGACACCGCAAAATCTACCCATTCGATTAACGTCGGACGAAGTACATCGTTTATGGCTACCTTTCATTCTTCAATTAACGCTATTGCTGAGGAGGACTGGAACACCCTTTGTGGTGTCGACTATCCATTTTTACGCCATGAGTTCTTTTCCGCGCTAGAAAACAGCGGCAGTACGTCGGAAAAAACAGGCTGGCAACCCTACCATCTTAGTTTATCGCAACCGTCCAATGGGCAAATAATTGCGGTGATGCCGCTATTCCTCAAAACACATTCCTATGGCGAATATGTCTTTGATTGGGCATGGGCGGATGCTTATCAACGGCATGGTTATAACTATTACCCAAAATTGATCAGCGCTATTCCCTTTACGCCTGCGACGGGTATGCGCTGGGGAATTGATCAACAATTTGACGAAGACACTATCATTAGTGCTTTTCAACAAGCCATCACCACAGAGGCAAAAAACAAGCAGCTATCTTCTTGTCATATATTGTTTCTCACTGATGAAAAAAATCAACAATGGTGTCGCTCTGAATGGCAACAACGAACGGGTTACCAATACCATTGGTTTAACCAAGGCTATACTTGTTTTGACGATTTTCTAGCCAGAATGACATCGCGTAAACGTAAAAATATTATTAAAGAACGCCGTAAAATCACTGACCAAAATATCACTCTTGTCACCAAAACAGGCGATCAACTCTCACTTGAAGAGTGGCAACAATTTTATCTCTTCTACCAATCTACTTATTATAAGCGCAGTGGTCATCAAGGGTACCTATCAGCCGCGTTCTTCCCTGCATTAGCAAGTGGCCTAGCTGAAAACCTAGTGATGATCCAAGCATATGCTGCCAACGATGATAATAATAATAATAATAGCCATCGCAGTCAAGACCTTGTTGCTGCCGCACTGTGTTTCAAAGACAGCGAGACCTTATATGGCAGGTACTGGGGATGCCTAGATGACTTCGACAGCCTGCATTTTGAGGCCTGTTATTATCAAGGGATTGAATATGCGATCGAAAATAAATTAATGCGTTTTGATCCCGGAGCCCAAGGCGAACATAAAATTCAGCGAGGCTTTACCCCTATTACAACTTACTCCTCTCATTGGCTAGCGAATGATGAGTTTTCTCATGCCATTAGTCGGTTTCTAACTCAGGAAAAGCGAGAGGTCCAACAGTATTTAACCGCAGCAGCGGAACATCTGCCCTTTAAGAAAAAAACAGACATTCCGTAAATAACCCTTACGGCTGATGCTGCCAAACTATTAATCGATTGTTAGCAGGCATAGCGTGATCCGCCACAAATTGCAGACCATTGTCTGCGGCTAACCTATTAATCCTTTCGATATCTCTAATGCCTCTACCCGTATTCGATGCACGTAAAAGCTGATCAAAACGCTGATTACTTTCACTCGTATACTCTCCATCGTAATTGAAGGGGCCGTAGGCAATCAGTAGCCCTGAGGGGCTCAATACATGAGGGGCTTTGTTGAAAAAATGCGTTACATAATCCCACGACATAATATGTAACGAGTTTGCCGTAAATATTGCATCCATAGCATGCGGCAGCCATTGCTTATCCGCGACGTTGAGAGAGATCGGGGCAAGACAATTTTTTACGCCAGCTTCAGTAATCCACGCATTGATGCCTTGATGATTTTCGTCAAGATCACTGGTCTGCCATATTATATCCGGCAAGTGTCCAGAAAAATATACCGCATGCTGGCCAGTACCACTCCCTACCTCTAACACTGACTTTGCATTGCTCAGTAAAGGCCCTAGCTGCTCTAAAATAAAGTCGCGGTTGTTGACACACGCTTGGGAAAAAGGTTTAAGCATCGCTTGTCACTGCCGCTATTGGTGAATGTAAGCTTGAATATCATATTGAATAATGACCCACCCGACATAAATAGTATCTTAATTGAATCTTTTTTAGTACAGGTTGTTGTTTTAACGCATTGGGCTTCGGGTATTACTGGGCCAATTCACAGATAACAAAAAACGGCTTAGTGATCACTAAGCCGTTTTTTTTGTTACCCCTACTGTTTTACGAAAGGGATGGGGGCATTACTGATCGATTATTCGAAGTCTGCATCGGTTAACGCAATAAGTTCTTTTGCATTTCTAGCATATTTAGCACGAAGCGTATTTGATAAAGGAATCATCCCACGCTCAGTTAAGTAGCCTTCTGGTCCCCAAGTATTTTCATTAGTAAACTCGTTAATATATTCTTCTATACCAGGTACAACACCTACGTGATTTTTCTTAACGTAGAAGTAAAGTGGGCGAGCGATCGGGTAACTTTTATCTGCAATCGTATCAAACGTTGGAGAATTGCCTTCGATCACCGACCCTTGCACTTTAGACGAATTTTCTTCTAGAAAACTAAAACCAAAGATGCCGAACGCTTCTGGGTTTTTAGTTAGTTTTTGCACGATTAAGTTATCGTTTTCGCCCGACTCGATATAAGCGCCATCTTCGCGAATGTTATGACAAATACCTTTATATTTGTTTTTAAGAGATGTTGATAATGCTTTATCACCGGCTTTTTTGGCTGACTTTGACTGTGACTTAATATCTTTGATCCAATCCACTTTCTTACAACCGCCTTCCATTGCTAGCTCGGCGAATGCATCTCGTGTACCTGATGTTGGAGGAGGACCAAATACTGCAATGTTTGTTGCAGGCAATGTAGGGTTCACATCTTTCCATGTTTTATATGGGTTAGGCATTAATGTAGCAGAGCCATCCGTGTTAGGGACATCTTTCGCTAGAGCCAAGAATAAATCCTTACGGCTTAATTGCATGGGCTCATTCACTTTTGCATTCGCAACAACGATACCGTCGAAGCCGATTAGCACTTCAACAACCTCTGTTCCGCTAGCAGTACATTTTTTGAACTCAGACACTTTCATACGACGTGACGCATTGGTAATATCTGGGTGCGATGTACCGTTACCAGAGCAAAATAACTTAGCGCCGCCACCTGAACCCGTAGATTCAATAGTCGGCGTCTTAAACTGTGTTGTTTTACCAAAACGCTCAGCAACGACTGTGGCAAATGGGTAGACGGTTGATGAGCCAACGATGCTTATATTGTCACGTGCCGATGCATTCATGCCTGTCATAGTTAGTGCTGAAACGGCAACTGCCGCGGCTAATTTTAATGTTTTCACATTGACCCCCTAAAGGACATTATATTGATAGATAATATGGTAGACAAGATGGGTTAATAAAAAATACGTTCTTTTACAAATCAATCAATCTCTAGTGGGAAGTATCATAAGTGCCAAAGATGACAATTATATGACAACGCTTTCTTATGCTGTAAAACTTCGGAGTACTTACAAGTTATGCGGGTAATGCCCAGCAATAGTTTCGGTGGTATACTGCTGATGATTTTTTGATGACTATGCCCACGTTAAACCGTGTGTCAGCTCATCAAGTCTTGATCTGTATCATTCACGTATTGAGGCATAGTGGCCTACAATTTTTTTTATCCTTAAAATTACCGACAGGAAAGCATTGTGAAAGCTATTTTCTCTACCATCATCTGCGTATTACTTGCCAGTGCATGCAGTAGTAAACCGACCCAAATTGATGATGTTGCTGACACAGCGAAACTAGGTGATGACAAGGTTGTTTACAATACCGAAGAGCCTACGTCTTATGGTGAGTACCGCCAATGGCGCAAACAGAATGACCCTGCCAGTGAAGCCTATGCAGATTACCGAGAATGGCAGATTAACTACCGTAAGTGGAAGCTAAAACAAGAACAACTTTAACACTCCCTGTTGTTACGCCCTAGTTCGCGTCAATATCACTATTAGAATAGACAGCGTATTTTTACCAAAAAATTCTTATTGTTCTTCTCGAGTAAACACCCATTCTTTATCGTTTGATTGACTAGCTTGGTAACGGTATCCAGCGGCATCAAATTTCTTTAGGCCGTCGGCCTCTATCAATTGATTTTTAATGACGTAAGCAGCCATCATTCCTCGAGCTTTTTTAGCGTAGAAGCTAATTATTTTATATACACCGTTTTTCTCATCTTTAAAAACTGGCGTGATGACACTAGCGTTAAGTGCCTTAGTATTCACCGATATAAAGTATTCTTTAGAGGCTAAGTTCACTAACACCTGACTATTGTTCTTTTTCAGCTGGCAGTTAAGTTGTTGAGTGATTTTATCGCCCCAGAACGCGTACAAGTCTTTTCCTTTACTATTGTTAAACCGAGTACCCATTTCTAGGCGATACGCTTGCATAAGGTCTAATGGCCGTAACACCCCGTACAGGCCGGATAATATGGCCAAATATTGTTGTGCGAACGTTAGCTCTTGCGGCGTAAACGATTCCGCTCCCAAACCCACATAGACATCGCCTTTAAAGCTCAACATCGCTTGCTTGGCATTCTCTTTAGTAAATGGCTGTTGCCATTCTTGATAACGGTCATAGTTCAGTGTGCCCAGCTTATCGCTAATGTGCATCAATGCAGACACATCCTGTGGCGCTAACAATTTGAGCTCTTTTATCAGCTGCCCGGCCTCTGCCAAGAATTGCGGCTGGGTACTTTTGGTCACAGCTGTTTGGTTTTCTGTATCTAATTTTTTCGCTGGCGATATGACCATTAACATATAATTAACCTTTTACAATCAAGTGAAGTTACCATTGTGGGGGAGTATCGCACGTGTTATTCGGGCTGAAGAATGTCGAGCCACCAGTTTAATGGGGTGACTCCATCTTCAGGATCGTAAACATTGCCGTAAATCCACAGGCCACCTGCACTGGTGACGTATTGATTCAATAGGCTTTCTATCGCCGTAAAACCACAACTAACATGAATACTATAAATAAGAAAACGCGCTGTTTCGGTATCCAAATCCCCCCCTAGTTTTTCAAGCTCAGGAGTTAATTGCTCACTTATTTCTGCCAGATGACTTTTAGCATACACTCGAATACATAAATTACCGCTGCGTTGCTTAATTTCAAACTCTTTAGAGTCCTCCAATAACGTCACTTCATCACCGCCCGCCAATCCCTTAATGAAGGCTGGGGACTTAACCAGTTGAAAGCTTTCGTCGCCATTTTGTCGTACCGATAGACGCTCAACGACTGGATGACCCTGTGGATCGTTACCTGCAAATAGTTCAATGACTTGGAGTGCTGAGGTCATTACCGCTGTTACCTTTTGTGAGTGGCTTTGTTCTTATTCGTGTCCGCTGCATTTATCCGTACCGCTGACCAAATGGCGTGTTATCTTTGGATCGATTTTTTTATTATACGATAATTAGTAAACGATCACATGAGCTACCGACTATATTCCTTTATCAAAATAATATGAGTTGTCGCTATCGCTATCATTACTGGGTGTGAAATCAATCCTGCAACCGGCAAAAAACAATTTTCCTTCCTCAGCTTAGTGCACGCAATGGCTATCTGCGGGCAACAAAATGAATCTCGCCAGCCATTACAAGGGGGAGCTTTTACTGTTGACCCTGCGCGTAATGAATATGTCGAGAATATTGGTCAAAGATTAGCCGCTTTAAATAGTGAGTCTGACCTGTCTTATGCGATCGTAGTATTGAAAAATGACATTCCCAATTCTTGGGCGTTGCCCGGTGGAAAAATCTGGATTAACCGCGGTTTGTTAGTGTTATTAGACTGTGAAGCTCAGTTAGCGGGCTTGGGCGCTTTTGCAGTGCAGGCGCGCTATGGTCGTCGCCAAGCACTAGACGCCGACTTCTTCGGGATTAATTACATGGTAAATGCCAGCTATGCTCCGCAAGCAGCAGTAAATTTATCACAGACGATTTTTACGTCTATCGCAAAATAGCTCACAAAGGAAATGGCTTGACGACTTATTTGCGAACCATCCACCCTCTTCACAACGCGTCCACAAAAACCAAGGACTCGCCTTACGCTTAACTGATGGCAAACCCAACAAAGCCGAATATCAAAAAGCCATTAGCCACATCATTAAAGACAAAAAAGCGTATACCATACGTGAGAAAACCATGTACTAGCACAGACAAAAGCCTATACAGGCTCCTTCAGTAAGTCACCTATCGACCAGCAACCTGAAGCAGCGCACTTTTATATCACAAAAGGCCGACTGTTAACCGAAATGTAAAGGGCAGTGGACGCGCTAAAGGCATTTGGCAAAGTCACTACGCTAGAGCTTAGTGACTTTGTTGGATTTTTTGACCGAGGCTTAACCCAGCAATCTTTAAGCAATTATAATACGGCCGAAAATATTTAATAACGAACAACTTTTTTTAGGGACTGGCGTAACAAGCTATTATTTAGGTGGTATTGCTCACTCTAAAGACCAACGTGCAGCACAGAGCTGGCGAGGTATAGCGGAGGCGGCAACTAAAAAACTGCCAATACCCAATATTCATCAGTGGTAACTCTCTGATGCTGTACACAGAAAATGCCGACATTATGTCGACATTATTTGTGTTGGACACACCGACAACATTACATTTCTTTATTAATCTGAATGGCCATTTCTTCTGCTGTTTTGTGCCGAACATCCAAGCCTTTGACTAAATAAAATACTTGCTCAGCAATATTACCGGCATGATCACCAATTCTCTCCAGAGAACGTAGCGCCCATATCACATTCATAGATCGACCAATATTGCGCGGGTCTTCCATCATATAAGTGATTAATTCTCGCATGGCCGTGCCATATTCACGATCAATTTCTTTATCTTTATTAACCACTTTTAGTGCCATATTAATATCGTAACGCGCAAACGCCGTTAGCGTATCATTAACAATTTGCTGTACATGTCGACCTAAATTACGTAATTCACTAAAACCATGCGGCAAATCATTCCATTCTGAAATAGCCACCGCCATTTTAGCAATTTTATTCGCCTCATCGCCAATGCGCTCTAAGTCCCGCGTCGCTTTAGAGATTGCCATGACTAAACGCAAGTCAGATGCTGTAGGCTGACGTCGGGCGATAATTTGTGTACACAAGTCATCGAGTGACATTTCTCTTTCGTCGACTTCTTCTTCTACACGCATGACCTTCTGTGCTAGTTCTACATCGACATCAGTAATAGCAGTTACTGCATCGACAATTTGCTGCTCAACAATCCCACCGAGCTCTAAAAACTCTGTTTTCAGGTCGTCTAACGCCGTGTTGTACTGTTGCGATATATGACGATCGATATTTAACTTGTCCATCTTTTGCTCCGCGTATGACCGCTAGAATAATATTGCATGTATAAAAAATTATTGCTTGCCCTTAATCCGCTAGCCAAATCGACCTGTGATATAGGCTTCGGTTAAATCATGATCCGGATTAGTGAATACTTTCTCTGTTTCGTTGACTTCGATCAGCTTACCCAAATGGAAGTAAGCCGTACGGTGCGATACTCTAGCGGCTTGCTGCATAGAGTGCGTCACGATCGCAATGGTATAATTTTGACTCAGTTCATCAATTAACTCTTCAATTTTTGCTGTTGCTATAGGATCTAACGCTGAGCAAGGCTCGTCCATTAAAATCACTTCTGGGCTAACAGCAATAGTTCTGGCAATACATAACCGCTGTTGCTGGCCACCGGATAAGCCAGTACCTGGTTGCTGCAAACGATCTTTTACCTCGTTCCACAGACCCGCTTTGTGTAAACTTGTTTCTACAATTTCATCTAAATCTGAACGCCGATCAGCTAATCCATGTATCCGTGCGCCATAGGCAACGTTGTCATAAATAGACTTAGGAAATGGATTGGGTTTTTGAAAAACCATACCAACGCGTGCGCGCAACGGCACAACATCCATTTTCTTGTCATTGATATTCTGATCTTCTAAAAAAAAATTCCCCGTCACTCGGCAAGTATCTATGGTGTCGTTCATACGATTTAAGCAACGTAAAAATGTCGATTTACCGCAACCCGATGGACCAATCATAGCCACTACTTCATTGGTCCCTATATCGAGATTAACATCATAAATGGCCTGTTTTTCACCATAAAAGACATCTACATTGGTCATAGACATTTTTGCATTTTCGCTAAATGCTTGGCCAACGGTGGTGTATGCATCACTATTTTCTTCAGTGATTTTATTGGCTTTTACCGCTTTTTTTTCTCTTTTAAGCGGAGGCGTGGATTCTGCAATAGCACTATCGTTCATGGAGCATACCTAATTCAAAAAAATGGGTTACCAGCGACGTTCAAGGCGACGGCGCGCCCAAACAGCTAACGTATTCATCACAATTAAAAACATCAATAATACTAAGATAGCGGCCGATGCTTTTTCACTAAAGCCCGCATCTGCGTTTCTAAACCACTGAAAAATTTGCATCGGCAGTGCCGTTGCTGGGTCAGTGAAACCAGTCGGCACTTCAGGAATAAAGGCTGCCATACCAATCATCAATAGCGGTGCACTTTCACCTAACGCTTGCGCTAAGCCAATAATGGTACCCGTCAGCATTCCCGGCATTGCAAGCGGCAGAACATGGTGCAATGTCACCTGCATTTTTGACGCGCCCAGTCCATAAGCTGCCTGCCGAATAGAGGGTGGGACTGCTTTAATAGATGCTCGGCTAGAAATGATGATGGTTGGCAACGTCATAAGCGACAGCACGAAACCGCCCACCAAAGGTGTTGAGCGAGGAAAACCAAAGAACGCTAAAAAGATCGCTAAGCCAAGCAAACCGAATATTATAGAGGGCACAGCCGCCAGATTATTGATATTTACTTCTATTAAATCTGTCCATTTATTTTTAGGCGCATACTCTTCTAGGTAAATTGCCGTAGCGAGACCAATGGGAAAAGAAATGGCTAGCGTCACTATTAGCAGATAAAACGAACCCATCACTGCACCGCGAATGCCAGCCTCTTCTGAATGTGCCGAATCGCCTGTTTTGAAGAAAGCCCAATTGATTTTCCGCTTTAGCTCTCCAGAGTCAACTGCATTATGTATCCACTGCAGCTGCCTTTCGCTAAATTCATGTTTCCCTTGTTCACCGGGCTCATTGATTCTTTTTAGATAGAAATCAACTTTGTCATCCACTAAGGCCCAAACGGTTGTTTGGGTATTGATGATCGCTTTAGCGTCTATTTTAAATCGATCTTGTAGTAGATAACCTGTACCATCAACGGAAAACAGGTCACGCGCTTCGCTTTTTTCTTTACGTGTCTGCACATCGAAATGGCCATAAATACCTTTTTTAACGACGCCGGAATAATTAGCCGCTAGTATTTGATTAAGATTATCGACATCGCTAATCCCCAGTACATCTGCACTGAGCTCTACCGGTATTTCTATATAATGATACGTAAAGCCTCTTAGCCCCTTACCAATAATGTTAGTAAAAAGAAACAATACGCATAACAAACCAAAGGCAACGGAGATGATCCCATAAAAACGAAAACGCTTTTCTGCCCGGTGGCGTTTACCTAGCGTACGATTGACCCTATCAATAGTTTTTTCTATCGGCTTATTCATATTGTTCTCGATACTTCTTCACAATATTGAGCGCTAGAAAATTAAGCCCCAATGTAATAATAAATAACACTAGCCCCAGTGCAAATGCAGCGAGTGTTTTTGCACTATCAAATTCGTGATCGCCAATTAACAATGTCGTCATTTGAACCGTTACTGTTGTTACCGACTCTAGGGGATTGAAGGTGAGTTTAGCAGCCGTACCGACGGCCATCACCACAATCATGGTTTCACCGATTGCTCTAGAAATAGCCAATAATATTGCACCTACAATACCGGGAAGTGCTGCGGGAAAAATAACTTTTTTAATGGTTTCTGACTGCGTCGAACCGAGCGCATAAGCGCCATCTCGAAGTGATTGCGGTACTGCGTTGATCACATCGTCAGAAAGTGAGGAAACAAACGGGATGATCATTACACCCATTACTAACCCCGCTGCCAAGGCACTTTCGCCTGACACGTGTAATGGTCCGAAACTAACACCTAAAAACGCCAAATCAACACCGATGCCATGTAGAGTACTTTTAATCATTGGCGCTATTGTCAGTGCAGCAAAAAAGCCATAAACAACGGTTGGAATACCCGCTAGTATTTCTAGGATGGGCTTTACAATGGCACGTACACGTCTACTCGCGTATTCAGACAAGTATATCGCTGTCATCAAACCAGTAGGGACTGCCACTACCATGGCGATGGTCGATATGAGTAGTGTGCCCGTAAACAGCGGGACAGCCCCAAACGCACCTGAACTACCTACTTGATCAGCCCGGATGGAAAGCTGTGGACTCCATTGCGTGGTGAACAGAAACTCTGTTAGTGGCACTATCTGGAAAAAGCGAATGGATTCAAAAAGTACAGAGAAAATAATGCCGACGGTGGTAAAAATTGCCAGTGTCGAACAAAGCAGCAGGAACAACATAAAAGCCCGCTCTACATGTGTTCTCGCGTTGGTTTCTGGTCTTAGCTGTGAGAAGGCCCAAAAACTTAAACCAAGAAAAGTACAAAGCACTGCGACAGTAAGGGCTGTACTACTGGTTTGACGCAACTCACTGATACGCTCTGCAACCGCAATTAACTGGGGACTATCAATGGATGAAAACCCTACTCCGATACCCTCTATCGCACTCAGCAGAAGCTGCAGTTCACTTGCCGGCAATGCTCGCTGCTCTGGGGTCAAATATTGTGCTGCTAGCTGGAGAATAACGACATCATCGAATATCGTCCACAAACCAAAAATAATTAAACACGGGACTGCGCACCACAGTGCAGCTTGAACCCCATAAAAAACAGGCAAGGAATGTAAGTGGCGTATACCACCAAGATTTTTGGCTAAGGTAAGTGAGCGCTGGCGGCATAAATAGAATGTTGCCATTACACCAATCAAAACCAGAAGAAACAACATCGACAACGTCATAGGAAAAGCCAGACTATGTTAAAAAAAAATAAATAAGTAGGTAAATAAATAAGTGAATAAGTGAATAGGTACGCGAACACAAACTCTTAAAATACGCCGGATATTGTTAGCTAAGACCGTGCATGCAATTATAGGGCAAACGTATAATAACCGCCAGATGTGACATATTTATTACAAAAAGAGGGCAGCAACCTGATTAGACCGCTGCATACGTGCATTGACAGGCACATTGATACGTAAATTGATGGGTAAGTAAGTTGATAGATACTCTGGGGCGACAAGTCAACCCTGCTTGGTTTTCATTTCGCATTAATATCAGTAAACGAGTATCTACACTATCTTCTACACTATCTTCTACGCTATCTTCTACGCTATCATCTACAGTATCATTTTCTGATTACTTACTATCACGGTACTGCTGATAAGCTTTCCATGCTTCATATTCTTTATATTCTTCGGTACCTTGCTCGCGCGAACTCAACCACGCACGAAAGCTTTCAAACTCCTTAAATTCTTCCTCCGACATGCGGGGGGAACCATCTAGGTCTAAGATGTAGTAACCACCGCTTTTGAGTTTTTTCTTATCCTCATCAAACGCTTCAGATACATTAAAAGTGCCCTTTTCACCTGAAAAAACCCCGGGACCTTTTGGCACACTTGGATCTTCTGGCTCTTCAAAAGCGCCTACAAAAGGCCCTGCCGAGCAACCAACAAGCACCAGCATCGAAACCATCAACAAGGACAATACACTGTTAGAAGATATAGACTTCATATAAAACCGAACCAAGATTAATTAATAAAAACCTATGTTAACAGATCAGTGGGCTTATTTTATAAAAATTAGGATAAAAAAAACGCGCTATTTAAAAAATAGCGCGTTTCGGAGATCGCTTAAATTCTATTAATTAGAACTTAACACGAGCACCTACAACAAAACCGTCACCGTCATTAACCGTGCCGGTTACGTCAACAGTGCGATAGCCAGTGTATAGCTCAACACCCTTAGCAGTATTATGAACCAAACTGAAACCCGTGTGGTCTACGTCATTAGTAGCAGCACCATATGAGTAATCACCAAAATCTACCGCCAAACTAAGATCGCCTATTTTATAACCAATAATAAGGTTAGAAGCTTTCTTGTCATCTGCAGTAGCAGTTTCTAATTCGCTGAATTGGTAAGCTACAGAAACAGCGCCAAACTTAGCGGCCACAGAACCACCGAACTCATCAGAGTCAGCAGCTTTGTTGCTTTGTCCATACAAGCCTGCTTTAAAGTTACCAGCGCTTCCTTTAATTTCATAGTTAGTTTCACTAGAATTAAAAGAAACGGCTACAGCAGCTATGCCACCTAGTTTTGGAGAGTCATAACGTAAACGCTCAGTACGACCGCCATCAGCTGTATCAACACCACCACCGAAAGCACCAGTGCCGTCATTTAGTAGACCAGTACCAGAGTAGTCCATAGTAGTAGCGTCATCGCCCGCTTCAGAACCTTGACCGAAACTAACTTTACCAAAGTTGCCTTTAGCATAAAGTTCATTTTTACGAATGCTAACCGCATCTGAATCGTCTTCGCCATTGTTAGCCGCATTTATACCAAACTCTTGATTAGTTCCCCAAGTAACATCATTTACTGTGTGACTTGCAACGATGCGAAAACGTGAACCAGAATTACCATTGTCATTGATAGATAAATCACGGTTAGTTGCTGCTTCATCTTCAGTGCCTGTGCCTCGATCTTCCTTTATTTCACGTGTATCACCAATTTTGTAACTTACGTGACCAGAAAGTTCTACGTCTGCTTGTGCTGACACAGCTGCGCCCGCAACTGCTAAAGCTAAAAGTAATTTCTTCATTGTTTTTTTGCCCCTAATTATTTGGTTAAGTTGTGAAGAGCGCTTTTTATATAGGTATGGGGAAGGGATGTCAAATATTTTTCGTAAAAAAACCTAATTACCGCTTATATTGATCACTTTCCACCCGAAAATAGCTTTTAGCGTTATTTTAAGAGATTTGAGCTATCAATAATACACAGGCTGCTGGCGTTGCGTAAAACTAGCCAAAAAAATAAAACCCCGATAGAATCGGGGTGCCAACAGGGAGGAAAAAGGGCGATTAATTCCTCGTTGATGGCTAAGATATTTTCATGTCTTTTGAAGCAATTAGGGTTGCGTAAAGAGCATGAAAACTCAGGGGCACTACTATGACGACCCATTCAAGGATTAGTTCAAAATAAATGTAAAATAAATCAGTTGTGTTTTATTTTACATTACAAACAAAGGGTTATATCTAACTATAGACCTGTCTTTTCCTTGAGATGGGGTTGCTGAAGGTTTTACGCACAACAATCAATAATCAATAATCAATATTCAATATTCACCTTAATGCGCTTCATCCCAATTACTGCCGACTCCTATATCGACGATCAAAGGCACGGATAGTTCAACTGCATTTGCCATAATGTCTCTTAGCGTCTGGCAGGCCGTGTCGAGGTCATTTTCTTTAACCTCTAACACTAACTCATCGTGAACCTGCATAATCAGCTTTGCATCAACCGGCTTGCCTGTGAGTTTATGTGCTGAATTATTGGCTGGGTTGCTATCAGGGCTTAGCCATTGATCAACCCTTATCATGGCTTTTTTGATAATGTCTGCCGCTGTGCCCTGCATCGGGGCATTAATAGCCGTTCGCTCCGCAGCCTGACGGCGCATACCGTTACGCGCATTGATCTCAGGCAAATAAAGTCGACGGCCTTCTAAAGTGTCAACATAGCCATCCTCAGCGGCCTGCTTGCGCACGCTGTCCATATAGGCTTTAACACCTGGATAACGCTCAAAATAAACATCGATGTATTGTTGAGCATCATTGCGCCCCACCCCCAACTGTTTGGCAAGACCAAAGGCGGACATGCCGTATATCAAACCAAAGTTAATCGCCTTGGCTCGGCGTCGCTGTTCTTGGGTCACTTCATCTAGGCCTACGCCAAAAACTTCAGCCGCAGTGGCCGTATGTACATCTCGGCCTTCTTTGAAGGCGGCCACTAAACCTTCGTCGCCGGATAAGTGCGCCATAATCCGTAATTCGATTTGCGAATAATCGGCTGCGAGTATTTTATACCCCTCGGGAGCAATAAATGCTTGGCGTATACGTCGCCCTTCGGCATTTCTAATGGGTATATTTTGTAAATTAGGATCAGATGAAGATAGTCGCCCCGTTGCGGTCACCGCCTGATGGTATGACGTGTGTATACGTCCGGTGGCGGGGTTAATCATTTGTGGCAGCTTATCGGTGTAAGTCGACTTTAATTTTGATAGCCCTCGATGCTCGATAAGCACCTTAGGCAAGGGGTAATCTAACGCTAATGCCTGCAACACCTCTTCTGCTGTCGATGGCGCACCTTTTGGCGTTTTTTTAATCACCGGAAGTGCAAGTTTTTCAAACAAAATAACCCCTAGTTGCCTGGGTGAGGCTAAATTAAACTCTTCTCCTGCCATCGCGAAGGCTTGTTTTTCTAAGGCATGCAAACGCTGCTCTAGTTCAATACTTTGCTGCCCGAGTAACGTCGCATCGACTAACGCCCCATTGCGCTCAATACGCGAAATAACCGGTAATAGGGGTATTTCTATTTTCTCAAACACGTGCAGTAGCGCGGGTTCAGCTTGCAGTTTAGGCCAAATGGCTTGGTGCAACTGCAATGTCACATCAGCATCTTCGGCAGCGTAAGGCGCGGCAATTTCAATATCTATTTGATTGAAAGTCAGCTGCTTAGCGCCTTTACCCGCGACATCTTCAAATTTGGTGGTTGAACGATCAAGATAAAAGCGCGCCAAGCTATCCATATTATGGCGTGTAGCAATCGAGTTGCAGACATAAGACTCAAGCATTGCGTCGTAAATAATACCCTGTAAATCAATCCCGTGGTTAAGCAGCACATGCCTGTCGTATTTTAAATTTTGGCCTAACTTACATTTTTCTGGGTTTTCAAGTAATGGTTTTAAAGCCGTTAACACGCTTTCCAAACGCAGTTGTTCTGGCGCGCCAATATAATCATGTCCACAAGGCACATAAGCGGCTTCACCGGGTGTTACAGCAAAAGACACCCCGACAATTTTGGCCTGCATATAATCGATGCTGGTCGTTTCGGTATCAATGGCGAAATATTCTGCGGCGTCTAGCTTAGTTAGCCATTCTTCAAGGTGCTGCTGGGTGAATATGGTCTGATAGTCAACAGGCCCTGCAATTGCTGGGGAAGGAGGTTCCGCTCCCGATGCCTCCGCAGAAGCATCTAACTCGTCGATCCACGAATTAAATTCGTATGCGTTATATAGCTGTTTCAGCGCACCCCTATCAACGTCACCATGGTGCAGATCAGTCAGCGCTACACCGATATCAACGTCAAGCTTTATCGTCGCAAGCGCATACGATAAACGCGCCGCGGCTTCATTTTCGGCTAACTTTTCAGGCATTTTTTTCGCACCGCGAAAATCTAGCCCACGCACGCCTTCTAAATTTTTATAAATTGCATTAATGCTGCCCATATTTTGCAGCAACGCCAGTGCAGTTTTCTCTCCTACGCCGGCAACACCCGGGATATTGTCGACTTTATCCCCCATCAGCGCTAAAAAGTCGATAATAAGACTAGGCGGGATACCAAATTTTTCTTCTACACCCGCAACGTCCATCACTGTTTCTGTCATGGTGTTGACTAAGGTAACGTACTTATTCACCAGCTGCGCCATATCCTTATCACCCGTTGACACCAAGACATCGATACCCTGCGCTGTTGCCTCGTGCGCCAATGTCCCAATTACATCGTCGGCCTCAACGCCATCGATCATGATCAACGGCAAGCCCATTGCGTGAATGATTTGGTGTATCGGCTCAATTTGTAAGCGCAGATCATCTGGCATCGGCGGCCTATTCGACTTGTATTCTGAATACATATCATCACGAAAGGTTTTTCCTTTCGCATCAAATATGACCACAATCGTGCTGGCAGGGTAATCTTTTTGTAAGCGTCGTAACATACTGATGACGGTACGAATCGCACCCGTTGGCTCGCCCTTAGCGTTACGTAAGTCGGCCTTAAACATGGCATGAAATGCACGATAAAGATAAGAGGAACCGTCAACAAGAACAATAGGAGCTGTCATAATATCCACGTCATTTAGATTAAAGAATTAAAGGTCTTGTGTAGCAAGGAGAATACGCATTTAAGGTGACTGTTTAGCCCGTGAATTAACCCGCGAATTAACCCGCCATTAGCGGACAAAAAAGTAAAAAAAACTAATAAGCGCCCACGCTTGAAGAGAAAATGAATCATAAAGGAAATACATCGCTATTTGACCTTTTTACAAAAATAAACTGTTTTTTTGCCTACATTGAGGAGTCGTGGCGATCAAAATGTCAGCATTAAGTATATTGTGTGTAATTAATGCACCATAAATGTTGCACTGCAGCATAACAGCATGTTACCATGCGTAACACATTAGTGAGCTGCTAATTTTGGTTAAGTTATTATTACCTTGCATTGCGATAGTAAACCCCCCTTATTTATTATCCAGTGCAGGGATTTTTTAACCCCTCCTTGTCATCCCCACCTTGCAATACTTTGACTTATTTACTTGTTCGTTAAGCAATCCGAACTGCCTCTCCGATTTGTGTGGTGAATGCCAAGCTATTGGTTGATTTCCTTTCTGTCTTCATACTCGCTCTCGCCCAAATCGGTGGAGCAGCCTAAGCAGATGTAAGTGTGGGCCGGAATAACGAACTCAAATAAGCACTGCTCATGGCGACTTCCCGACATGCAATATTTTCTACGCTCTTACTTTTATAGATGCAGCAATAGTGCTTTCGAGATTCTTCAACTGTTTTTCGAAGGCTTAAACAGCGCACAACTACGGCGATTGCTGACAACGCTGAAAATCAGCAGACAAACGTGTTAGCAGCTGGACAATAGATTCACTACCGTTGATATTTCCATCTTCCCGTTGCTCGCTCAGCCCCAAAGGGTTAAGCGTCAATACCGGGATATCAACATCGTTGGCTAGTTGAATCGCGCCTTTATTGCTCCACCCGTAATCAACAAAAATACAACGTAGTTCGGTCAGTTTGCGCAAACGATATAACTGCTTTGCGCCCGCTCGGCGCTCGGGTGTTAGCGCGACATAACCTAACTGCGGTAAAGCATAACGAGCCACAAAGTGTTGATATGCTGGATGGGCAACAACAAATGGCGCAACGGAGATAGAACCATCTTTTAAGCGTGTATCTGCCATTATTTGTGCATCTAACTGAACTAATTTTGCTTTTAGCCTATTACCGTTTCGCTGAAAAGCCACCTGATATACAGGAAATTTTTGGCTCAATTCGGCTACTAAAGCATCGATAATCACTAGGTTATTCAGTGGGTTTAACCATAAGTGTGGGTCTTTATTGCCGTGATCATGATTGTGGTCGTGATGATCGTCCGAATGCCCCTCTTCAGCGTCCACTTCTGGCCATTCAATACCGACAAGAGACGACGCCGTCACCACGTTTTTACTTCTCTGAGCCAGTGGCCGCACCAAAAACTGTTCCAGTGACCGTCCAACCCACAACACCACATCCGCTGATAACAATTGCTGCCTATCTGCCACCGATAAAGCATAATGATGAGGTGATCCGTTCCCCTTGAGCAAGATGTTGACTCTGCCATAATCGCCAACCACTTCTTGCGCTAGCAAACCCAATGGGCGAATACTGGCTAGCACCACTGGTTTTGCAGGGCCTTCACTTAAATTACTAGCACTGCCGTCAGCTAAAACAGGCGCAGATATGGTGATCATTGTGACAAATAAGATGATCACAGTGAACAAGCACCAACGATGAGAATAACGATTGAACACACCACAAGTAAACATATATTAATACACTATTTAGACAAGTTAATTTAGAAGGTAGCAAGGGTTTTGTAAGCACAGCATTGATACAACGCTGAAACCGGAATAATGTTACAATATAACAGTTAGAATGAAATAGATAAACATTACTCGCAACGCGACAGACAGATTGATATGAATACATGTCACGACCACCAGCACTGTATCGATGATGCCCTACAAAGCGCCCATCAAATTTGCAGCGACCAAAAATTACGACTAACGCCGATACGAGAGCAAGTCCTGCGCCTTATTTGGCAAAACCATCGGCCTTTAGGCGCTTATGACTTACTCGATATGCTCACCACTATATCTGCACGTCGAGTTGCCCCCCCTACGGTGTATCGTGCCTTAGAGTTTTTGTTAGATATTGGTTTGGTGCATCGAATTAATTCTCTCAACGCATATATTGGCTGTCCTTCGCCTTCTACAGCACACCCTAGCTATTTTTTCATCTGTACCGAATGCAAAACCGCTGTGGAATGTACTCACGCCAAACTGCATCACGATATTAATACCATCGGTGATGACATGGGCTTTAATATCCACAAACATTGGCTAGAGGTGTTAGGGGTCTGTAAAGACTGCCAAACCACACTCGCTTCGCCGATAACCCATCAATAATAAATAGCCCCGAGATACTCCCCACAATGACATCCACTGTGTCACCTGAGTCACCTGCTACCTCCCTATCGTTGCCCCGTGCGCTATTACGTGCAGAGAACATTGGCTTGAGCGATAAGCAGCGTGTCCTGCTAAGTGATATTAACCTATCCGTTAGCACCGGCGAAATCGTCACCATTATTGGCCCTAACGGCGCAGGCAAGACCAGCCTACTGAATATCTTATTGGGCTTACGTACGCCTTCTAGTGGTCAAGTCGTCCGCGCTAAGCCGCTCACCATTGGTTATATGCCTCAGAGCTTACAATTAAATCCTCAATTGCCATTAACCGTATTGCGATTTTTATCGTTAGCCGAGAAATGTACGATGAACATTGATAGCGCACTTAAAAAGACGCATGTCCATGCGCTTAAACATGCGTCAATGCATGACTTATCCGGTGGTGAGCTTCAGCGGGTACTATTATCACGTGCAATTCTGCGCAAACCGCAACTGCTGGTTCTCGATGAACCCGTTCAGGGCGTTGATGTCGTCGGGCAAAGCCAACTGTATCAACTCATTTCGCAATTACGTGACGAGCTACAGTGCGGCGTACTCATGGTCTCTCACGATCTACACATAGTGATGGCCGCCACTGACAGGGTGATCTGCCTCAATCAACATATATGTTGCCATGGTCACCCCGACAGCGTTTCTAGTCATCCGGCATATTTAGAACTCTTTGGTCATAGCACCGATGCCAACGTGGCTATTTATACCCACCACCATGATCACGGTCATGATGCGCACGGCTGTATTGTCGATGCAGCCGATAATGGCTGCGTTCATGAACACGACTCGAATGAGGTGGCTAGTGTCAATACTCTCGACCGTCTGCAAAGGGATAATAACAATGCCTGAATTTTTACTACTTGCGCTTATTGCAGGTATTGGCATTGCCTTAATTGCCGCGCCATTGGGTGCCTTTATCGTGTGGCAACGGATGGCATATTTTGGCGACACCTTAGCTCACGCCTCACTCCTTGGCGTGGCCTTTGGCTTACTGCTCTCGGTAAATATCCAGTTAGCCGTGATGCTGTGCTGCTTACTCATAGCCGTGATGTTGGTTTTTTGGCAACAACAAAAAACTTTACCCAGTGATACTTTATTAGGTATTTTATCGCATTCAACACTCGCCCTTGGTTTGGTGCTAGTCAGCGTATTTGATAGCGGGCAACTTGATCTTTCGGCCTATTTACTCGGCGACTTACTTTCCACCAACCGTTTCGATGTAGGGGTCGTTTATTTACTTTTAGTCATCGTAAGTGTGTCTATTTGGCACTATTGGCAACCGTTGTTGTCGATGGTGGTTAATGAGTCACTGGCAACAGTCGAGGGCGTGCCAGTCAAAAAAATGCGTTTACTGTTTATCTGTTTGTTAGCGATCACTATTGCCTTGGCCATCAAGATGGTTGGGGTGTTGCTTATTACCGCATTACTCATCATTCCCGCAGCCGCCGCACGTTACCTCGCAAGCTCGCCAGAGAACATGGTGCTTTGGGCTGGACTGCTTGGAAGCTTATCGGTAGTAGGGGGATTAACCAGTTCACTGTTATGGGACAGCCCAGCAGGACCATCAATAGTGGTGTGTAGTAGTGCGCTGTTTATTCTTACGTTGAGTTGTCGGCGTTTGGTGGGAGCCACGAGCTAGCCGCTGAAAAAATTGTGGCGTTCCTGCTGTATTTACCCCACTGGATGTTTCGCTAGTGAGAGCAGCCGTAAACTCAGTAAAAGGGTTACAGGAAAACGCTCAGTAGCACTCCTCAGCGATGAGTCACCACAGAAGACAAGGTCAAAATCACTTTGTTTCTATTATAAGGCGAGACGAGGTAACCCACGTATTCGCCAGTGGGTTTGATGATAGGAATGATATCATTGGTAGAGTGAGTCAGCGACTGAATGTCGGATTGAGTCTGGTACTGGTCGGTTAGGGTACTTTCATCCACCACCACGATGCTGGTTTTGACGCTGTCATCTAATAATAACATTACGTCTTTAAGCAGTTGCGTCTCTTCTTCACTATTGACTAATAAGACCCATAAAGGACTGGGCGCTACCGCGTCTATTACTGCCTGACTATTTTTCTTAAATAAAACCAAACCGTTGATTTTTAATTCGAGGAGTGACAAATAACGTGGCGTGGTTATTTTATTAATAAATAACACCAAGATAGTCACCATAATAGCGACAATAACCCACACCGTTTTTTTAATACTTTTTTGCTGATCGGTTGCCATAAGTGCTCGTCTCTATTCTCTTTTAGTCTGCTGTTCTCTCAAGCACTACATTCCAGGCGACGCATCAATAACCCCATTATTTTACTACCAAGGTAATAAATAATGATCTAGCAACATCACCACAAACAATGCCATTAAATAAATAATCGAATACCTAAAAGTTTCCATTGGCGCATTGGGGTGGCGATTGAATAGCATCACTACGCTCCAGTATAAAAACCCTGCCCCCAGTATTAACGCACCGGCTAAATAAAGCTCATGAAACATGCCGGTGATATAAGGCAGCACGGTCACAAGAATCATAATGATCGTGTACAACACGATATGCACTTTAGTGTACTGTTCGCCATGTGTCACGGGCAACATAGGAATATCGGCTTTTGCATAATCATCTTTACGGTGTACCGCAAGCGCCCAGAAGTGAGGGGGTGTCCACGCAAAAATAATCAACACCAATAACAGAGCGTGACCATCGATACTGTTAGTCACGGCTGTCCAGCCCAGCAAAGGAGGCGCTGCCCCCGCTAAACCACCGATAACAATATTTTGTGGGGTGGCGCGCTTCAAGAATAAGGTATAAATCAACGCATACCCCACCAGCGATGCCAGCGTTAACCACGCGGTTAGGGCGTTGACAAAGATCCATAGAACAAGCATGCCGAGCATGCCAATAACGAAGGCAAATAGCGCCGCATTGATCGGATCGAGCCGGCCTTTTGCAATCGGTCGATTATGCGTACGTTGCATTTTTTGGTCGATTTGCCGATCCACTAAATGATTCACCGCAGCAGCACTGCCGGCACATAGGGCAATCCCTAAGTTACCCCAAAAGACAACACCTAAAGGCACCATTCCCGGTACCGCCAGCAACATACCAATAAGGGATGTGAGCAACATCAATGCAACCACTTTAGGCTTACAAAGCTCTAGGTAATCCCTCCACACCGGCTGAGATAAATTAATTGCTTGTTGAGGAGAAGACATAACACACTCTTTGTTGATTCTATTGTTGATTCTATCGTTATTTTTATTGTTTATCGATTAAGGTTAATTCGTTGGATGCAGCCGTGTTTGCTAGGTTCCGCTGACATCTAGTTTACTGTTTTTACGCTGTACACGCGATAGTAAATAGACACCATAATTAATAGTAGTAAGGCTCCGACCGCATTATGCGCAACGGCAACACTTAACGGTAATGCCCAAATAATATTGCTCAAGCCCAGCGCAATCTGTACCGCCAATACTACCCAAAGTGCCACCACCCATGGTCTGACCACTGCGGCTTGAGTTCGCCACAAACATACGCCAAAAATCAATAATGTCACCAGCACCGTTATCGCACCAATACGATGCGCCATATGAATAGCAATACGGCTATAGTTGTCTAACTGCCCACCTAAATAATTTGGGCCTATATCTTGAAACACAGCGAAACCAGTGGTGATATCCATCGGAGGCAACCACTGACCAAAGCACTGCGGCACATCGGGGCACGCTAAGGCAGCATAGTTTGAACTAACCCATCCGCCGAGCATAATTTGAACAACGACTACCAGCAATGCAATAATCACCAGAGGTTTTATTTGTTGTAATCGTTTAATGGTGTGGTTAGGTAGATGCCAGTGTTGACCACCCAGGCGTTGTCCGAGCAACCATAGTAGCGACAATGTCGCGAAACCACCCATTAAATGTGCCGTAACGATCTTTGGCCACAGCTTGAGTGTCACCGTCCACATGCCGAACGCGGCCTGCACAATGACTAACACGAGTAAAAATAGGGGGAGTTTTAGCGGGATTCTTTGGCTAAGTTCGGTAAGAGTCTGCGTTGAGCGCCTAATAGACAGTATAACAATGCCTAAAATCAACAATCCTAGCGTGCCTGCAAAATAACGATGTACCATTTCTGGCCATGTTTTATCCGCCTCGACGGGGGCATCAGGAAAAGCCGCTTCGGCTTTTACAATTTCGTGAGCTTCATCTGGCCAGAGTAAATGACCGTAGCAGCCAGGCCAGTCAGGGCAGCCTAACCCCGCATCCACTAAGCGCGTAAACGCACCCAAAACCACCACCACTATCGCTAACAAAAACGCTGCGATAGTTAGGCGAAATAACGTTTTATCTATTTTTTCTGATCTAAATAACATGGTAATTGATCGACCCATTTATTTATCGTAAGTAAATTTCAATAATTTTTTAATGTCGTCAAGTAAATCTTGGCCCGTATGGGATACGTCGTAACGCATCATCGCCGACCCTTCTTGATCTACTAGGTAGTAGTAATTATCGGCTGATGTAGCCATATTAGCGGCCGCCAACCAATCGGCGAGAGACGCTGCGCTAGTGTCAACACGTCGTGTATTGGGGTGTTTTTCTTTCAGCTGTTGTTCCAGTTCATCGGATAGCGTATCTAACGATAGAATAATTCTCTCAACACGATACGCCTTCTCTGCCAAACGAATATGGACTTGTCGTGTGGTGTATAAATTCTTTTGGCACACTGTTCCACAGTGCTGACTAACGGGAACGAGTAAGCGCCATTTTTTTTGCCACTCTTCACTTAACTCTCTCCCTAAGCCCTGACCTTCTTCTTCGATACTATTTTCGCTCTTCCCGTCGATATCAGCCCCATCAATTTTTCTTATCTCGCTGGTCATAAGTAAAGACTTAATAGGCAAAGACGGATTGATTAACTCACCTTTATTCGTGGTGTTCGCGGAGACGCCCCAACCTGTTTGATACATAATATATGCGATCAGCATGGGGGAGGTAACAATAGCTATAATCACTAGACCAAAAAAACGATTACGTTTAATCACTGTGCCTGCTTCTGTATGTTGATTATCATCCGTACTATTTTGTTGACTCATGTAGCCTTACTCTTTAATCGTTATCTTTCGTGGTGATTTGATGGTCATGATTACTCTCGGTTTTCACTACTGCCCAAGCATATAAAAAAACCAATGCGAGCGCCATCAAAAACCACTGCATCGCATAGCCATAATGCTTCTCTGGTGAGGTATTGATCATCGGCCAATCGGTAATGAGTGCGCCTGGGTTATCACTTTCGATACGCAATACTCTCGAGTAAACCTTATCACCGAGTATACTCTCTATATTCGCGACGCTTAATTCAATTACTCGCTTAGGCCATTCTTGCGATAAATCGCTACTTGTTTGGCTAAACACCGCATTTTTAGATGGAATGTGGAAATAACCCTGCAGCGTCACACGATCAGAAGGCGTTTCAAACACAGGTAATTCACTGCGTAGCCTAGGCGCTTTTACCCAACCGCGATTCACCAAGATCCACTGCCCGCTAACCTTGAGTGGCATGATCACTTCGTATCCCACTTTACCCTGCCGAGGTTGGTTGTCCAATAGCCAATAACGCTCTGGGTCGAAAGTTCCATTGACAATAATTGGGCGATAACGAATGTCAGCATACAACTTCGTGAGCTGCTCAAAGTTTTCTGCTGGTAAGTTTTGTTGTTGTTGATACACTGCTAGCAATTGTTCTTTATCTACGGCTCTATCGAGTTGCCAATAGCCTAGATGAATCAGTAGGGGCAAAAACAACAACACCAGTAGCGATAACTGCCACTGCTGCCTTACTCGTTTTAATATAGTTTTTGCTACAGGAAACATCATCATGTTAAAAATTATAATCGTCTTATTGTTTATCGGGGTAGTGGTTAGCCTAAGCAGTGGCTTGATTTTTTTGTTGAAGGATATCGAGTCGCCCTCTAAGCGGACCGTTTACGCATTGGGCATTCGCATTAGTTTGGCGACGTTATTAATGGCAACCATTTTCTATGGTTTGTACACTGGCCAGCTTGGCAGTAGTGCACCTTGGGATATTAAATTAACAAAAGAACAAGTACAACAGCAAGCGGGAAAGTAACCGCTACGCAATAATTGCTGCTGCATTGTCGATATACCCTCGCCCGTAGTGGCAACAGCGAATGAAGGATTGTGGAAGGTGACTACAACTCATCAAGCCTTTGTTGATTTTTCTGTCTGCGGTATCCTGTCACCTGTAAGCTTCTTATTACCCCAATATATAGACAAATAAGAATAAACCCACCCACACGACATCAACAAAATGCCAATACCAGCTAGCCGATTCAAAACCAAAACAATCTTCGTGGTTGAAATGTCCTTTAAGCACCGAGCGCAACCACATCACTAGCAGCATAAAAGTACCAATGGTGACATGCGCACCGTGGAAACCGGTCAACATAAAGAAGGTGGTACCATACACGCCAGTTTCTAGCGTCAGGCCCACTGCGTAAGCATGGCTATATTCTGCTATTTGCAACGCAACAAAAATCATACCGAGTGCAACGGTCACACCCAACCAAATATTAAATGCCTTTCTGTTAGCATTTTTTAATGCCACGTGCGCCATGTGCACAGTAATACTAGAAGTGAGTAACACGGCGGTATTCCAAAAAGGTAACCATGTCCAAATAGATTCGGCCGTAGAGAAACTCATATTTTGATCGGGGCCAAATACTTTTGCTGCTTCACCATTCACTGCCATATCTGGCGTGATCATTAGTGGCCATTCCGCAGCAAAGCCGCTCCATAAAACCGCATTGGTCGATGCATTACTCCCCTCACCCGACAACCAAGGTAATGCTAGATGACGAATATAATAAAGCGCACCGAAGAATGCAGCGAAGAACATCACCTCACTAAAAATAAACCACCCCATGCCCCACACGTAAGAACGCTTTAACTGCGCATCGTTTAAGCCGTTCATGTTTTCATCAATAACAGTACTAAACCAGCACCACAACACCGTGGCCATAATCGCCGAACCGATTAGAAAAATAGTGGCACTGCCGCCATTAATCCAGGTGGCCAAACCGAACGCCATCGCGCCCATTCCTAACGATGCAAATATAGGTAATTTGCTTTGCTCTGGAACGTAATAAGTGCCTTCACTTGACATGGAGCTTCTCCGTTGTTCTATGTTTTTTTATTAATTAATGGCTGCCAATTTTGGCGTCGTTGTTTGTGTAATATCGAATAAGGTGTAAGACAATGTAATGGTTTTAATATACGTTGGAATGTCCACATCGATAATAAAGCTCAGCCCTAGCTCTGTGGTTTTCCCCGCTTTTAAAGGCTGCTGATTAAAACAAAAACATTCTGTCTTATGAAAATAATTAGCTGCTTTAAAAGGCACAAGGCTAGGAACAGCTTGACCCACCATGTCATTGTCGGTGGTATTTTTAGCTACATAGTTAATCACTGTAGGCTCACCGGGATGCACCGTTACCGATGATAACTGCGGACGGAAATCCCACGGCATATTTTCATTGTTGGTGGCTAAAAATTGCACGTTAATCGTTCTAGAGGTGTCAATTCCAAAGCTATTCGCCTTATCGATAGAGACCGCATCACCGGTTTTACCGTTTAATCCGGTCACGTCACAAAATAAGTCATACAAGGGCGGCATAATAAAAATGGCAAATACAAACATTACCACTACTGTCACGCCTAATTTGGCGCAAATCGCGGGGGTTGAGTTCTTTTGCCAAAATTCTTTCATTAATTAAGTCTCAAGTTGATTACTTCAAGCCGCAAACTGAGTATTGTTATCCCCCTTGCAGCCTGAAGTCTACCGTCAATGTTATTTCACTTCTGGCGGCGTAGTGAAGGTGTGGTAAGGCGCAGGGGAAGGAACGGTCCACTCTAGCCCTTCTGGATTATCCCACACTTCTGCCGTGGCTTTTTTGCCACCGCGAATCGTTGCGATCACGTTATATAGCAACATAATCTGCGCAGCACCAAACAAAAAGGCACCACAACTAGATATCATATTAAAGTCAGCGAAGAACTGGTTATAGTCAGGCACTCGGCGCTGCATACCGGCCAAGCCAACGAAATGCATCGGGAAAAACGTCACGTTGAGGCCAATAAAAGCCAACCAAAATTGCGTTTTACCCATCGTCTCGTTATACATATTGCCACACCATTTCGGCAACCAGTAATAAACACCTGCGGTAATAGAGAATATTGCTCCGGGTACGAGTACATAATGGAAATGCGCTACGACAAAGTAAGTATCGTGATACTGAAAATCAGCAGGCGCGATCGCCAACATCAAGCCGGAAAAACCACCGATAGTAAATAAGATCACGAACGCGATAGAAAACAGCATCGGCGTTTCAAATGTCATCGAACCGCGAAACATGGTGGTGACCCAGTTAAAGACTTTTACACCGGTAGGCACCGCAATCAGCATGGTCGCATACATAAAGAACAGCTCGCCCGCAATCGGCATACCCACCGTAAACATGTGATGCGCCCATACAATAAAGCTTAAAAATGCGATCGAAGCCGTGGCATAAACCATAGAGGAGTATCCAAACAGTGGCTTACGGGCAAAGGTAGGAATAATTGCACTCACAATACCAAATGCCGGCAGAATCATAATATACACTTCCGGGTGACCAAAGAACCAAAACACGTGCTGGAATAATACCGGATCACCACCACCTGCCGCATCAAAGAAGCTGGTACCAAAATGGATATCCATCAACATCATAGTGACGACACCCGCTAGGACAGGCATCACCGCGATCAGCAGATAGGCGGTAATCAGCCAAGTCCACACAAACAATGGCATTTTCATTAAGGTCATGCCAGGCGCACGCATGTTGAAGATGGTAGCGATGATGTTAATCGCACCCATAATCGAACTGGCACCCATAATATGTACTGCGAAAATAAAGAAGGTGACGCTGGGTGGCGCATAAGTCGTGGACAATGGTGCGTAGAATGTCCAGCCAAAGTTAGGGCCACCGCCGTCCATAAACAGCGTCGATATCATCATCATAAACGCAAAGGGTAAAATCCAAAAACTCCAGTTGTTCATGCGGGGCAGTGCCATATCAGGCGCACCGACCATCATTGGAATCATCCAGTTTGCCAAACCCACAAAGGCGGGCATCACCGCACCAAAGACCATCACCAGACCATGCATTGTGGTCATTTGGTTAAAGAATTCTGGTTCAACAATTTGTAAACCGGGTTCAAATAATTCCGCGCGGATGACTAGGGCGAAGACACCACCCAGTAAAAACATCGCGAAGCTAAACCATAAATACATTGAGCCAATGTCTTTATGGTTAGTGGTATATAACCACCGAGTAAAACCTTTAGCAGGACCGTGAGCCATGATAGTTCCCCTACTCCTATATGATTAGAGTTATTTGCCTTGCTTGAAATTTAGGACGTCGATGGGCTGCACGACATCACCTGTGTTATTACCAAATGCATTACGCTGGTAAGTGAGAACTGCTGCCGTGTCAACTTCTGACAAGGTATCTTTATACGCCGCCATGGCAAGATTCACTTTACTACCGTTAACCACGATATCTAAGTGTGCGGCTATATCTCCGGTGGCAATTGGACTGCCTGCGATGGCTTTACCCACACCACCTTCACCATTGACGCCGTGACAAGCGACACACGCTTTGGTGTAAACCTGTTTACCCTGCACCATTAACTCGTCAAGCGTAAACCTCTTGCCGGTTAAGGCTTTGATTTTTTCTGCTTGTTCACGACGATCGGCCAGCCATACGGTGTATTCCTCTTCAGGAACTGCCTTAACAACAATCGGCATAAAACCATGATCTTTACCACACAGTTCAGCACACACTCCGCGATATACACCCGGTTTATTCACCTTCGCCCAGCTTTCGTTAACATAACCAGGAATTGCATCACGCTTCACCGCTAGGTCGGGTACCCACCATGCATGAATCACGTCATTTGAGGTGACCAAAAAACGGATCTTTTTATTCACCGGGATCACTAAAGGCTCATCGACTTCTCGAAGATAATGCTCGCCTTTGGTCGCTTGATTTCGAATTTGTTCTTGAGGGGTACTTAATCGGCTAAAAAATGATACTTCCTCGCCAAGATATTCATATTTCCAATACCACTGGTAGCCCGTGATCACCACATCTACGTCAGATTCTGAAGTGTCGTAGAGCTTGATCAAGGTACTTGTCGCGGGGAAAGCCATCACCACAAGAATAACCAGAGGAATAACGGTCCACAGTATCTCCAGCGTTGTGCTGTCATGAAAGTTGGCTGCTTTTGCACCGTTTGACTTACGATGAACAATCATCGAGTAAAACATTACACCAAATACCACCACCCCAATACCAACACACCACCAAAACATTTGCATGTGCAAGCCATAGACTTCAGTACTGATAGGAGTAACACCTACTGGCATATTGATCGTTGAGCGCCCTGCTTCTTGAGCCAATGCGTAGCTGCTCAAGAGTAGTGAACTTAGACATAAAATCGATGAAGACAGCCAAGCAGTTAGCCGACTTATTACGTTTACCATTACCCAATGCTCCGTGTAGATAGCGTTATATTTATTCTTATACTTTTACAGGCGGTTAATTATGTGCTGCCTACTTCATGTAATGAAAAGCAAAAAATGTTGTTAATTTTTATAGTTGTCTTTAACGAACCAGATCAAAAATTCACATTAAAAATACTGACTTACAAAGACTATAATACAAGGCCTCAGCCAGAGTATAGCCACTGACGTGTTATCTGTACTGTTTATATTTGTTAATCAAACACATGACCGTAATAGGCTGGCTCTAACGAATGCCCACAACCAAATATTAACACGGCAGTAGCATTGTCATTTAACAGGAGACGTTTTATGGAGCAGTTGCTCAAATTTACACTCTCGTACAACAGAGACAGGCACTACCTGTCTGCGTGGGTATAAATGGGTTAGAAACATATTCTTGCTGCAAAACTTAATATGGGGAATTCGTTTTGCACTGCATAGCGCATCACTGGTTACAATACCCAACAAAAACTGCCCTGCCTCACAGGTGCACAGAAAGCCACAAGAAGCTAATAATGTCAATTTATTTGTGTATTTACAGGCTATTATTGCCAATATAGCTTGATTTTCAATCACATTATCGCAAATAGTTTGCGCCTAGACTATGCTAAACAAATGTATTTTATATTCAGTATTAAATCAAACCCCACCGTCATCATATTGCCTACGCTATGAATCAAAATGTCGACGACACAAATAACCCTCTACGACAACATCTACGCGATCGTCTTAACGATGTCGAGGTAGATGCTGCGATTAAACCGTTGGTGATCGACAGGCTGCCGCTGCTAGCAGTTTTTTTTAGCGAGGCCGATCACGACTTGAACCTGGGTACACGCAACGTATACCAACAAACAGTTCACTTTGTGCGCGAATATATTGCTTTAGCGCCGGATTATCTTGCCGCATTAACGGCACTGGCAGAGATGGATAATATCCACCAGTACACCGCACCGTTTTTACACGATGCTGTGCATTTTTTCGTCGGCAACAAAGGCAGTCAAAGCCCCCGACAAACCCTTGAAGCGATATCAACGTCAGTAACGAAAACAACCTTACAAACATTGCTATCGCAAGCATATTCGTTTAATCGGATGATAGAAGAATTGAATGATAGAATCGCTTTAGAGCGTCAAGTGCCATTAGCACCTATGGATCTTGCGTACACTAATTTAATCGCGCACACGATCATTGGTGACGAAGAAGCCAACTTATTGGATCAACAGGTGCTTATTAAACTTGAGGTGACCAGTGCTCGACTAGCGAACGAAGCCGAATTGATTTTTCAAAACCCCGCCACTCTGTTACTGACCGAACAAAGACGAAACCAAGGCTGGCAGAGTGTTTACGAAAGGTGGCCTTTCTTTGTTAAAGATATTACATTGCCTGAGCAATAACAGGACAATATTTTCGTCTCATTAGTGCTTTTTTGGAAAAGACCCGGGGTCAAGGATAATAACCTGCGTTTCTTCTGCCAGCTGCTCTTTTTCTAAATTAACCCGCGTATCCAGTTCACGGGTATTTTGTTTGAATCGCATTTCATCGTGAAAATCGCAGCTCACGCATTCACGAAATTCTTTACCATCCTCTTTATATGTCACTAATCTATCCATTTCACTACAACGCGGGCACACTGCACCCGCAATAAAACGTTTTTTTACTGTCGACATATTGTTTCCTTAAATAATCCCATGATTAAAAACCACTGTGTCGCAGCAATGCTTCTACGTTTGGTTCTCGACCGCGAAAGGCCACAAACAAATCCATTGCCGATTGTGAACCTCCATTAGCCAGTACCGTGCGTAAAAATTTATTGCCGGTGTCACAATCAAATACACCGTTTTCTTCAAATAATGAAAACGCATCTGCCGACAATACTTCTGCCCATTTATAACTATAGTATCCTGCAGCATAGCCACCAGCAAAAATATGACCAAAACTATTTTGAAACTTATTAAACCGAGGCGGTGTAATAACGGCCACTTGCTGACGCACCGCATCTAAGACAGACTGTACCGATTGAACGTTTTCGGGATCATATTCGGCGTGCAGCTTCATATCAAACAATGAAAATTCTATTTGCCGTACCATATGCAAACCTGATTGGAAATTTTTTGCTGCCAACATTTTATCTAACAAGTCTTCAGGTAGCGCTTCTCCCGTTTGATAATGACCAGATATCAGTGGGATCACCGACTTTTCCCAACACCAATTTTCTAAAAACTGGCTAGGTAACTCTACTGCGTCCCACGCAACACCGTTAATTCCACTCACGGCAGCATCGGTCATTTGCGTTAACATATGATGCAAGCCGTGGCCAAACTCATGAAATAATGTAGTGACTTCTTGGTGAGTTAATAACGATGGTGTATCGCCCACTGGCGGGGTAAAGTTGCAGGTCAAATAAGCCACCGGCAACTGTATTTGATTATTTTTAATCCGGCGGGTACGGCAATCTGCCATCCACGCACCCCCACGTTTTTTATCGCGGGCATAAATATCAAAGTAAAAATACGCAATTGTCTCGCCATCTTTTTCTATTCGAAAAAAACGTACATCGGAATGATAAACATCCACCTCTGTTTCTGGCACAACGGTAATACCATACAGCTTATTAACGACAGCAAACATCCCATTCAAGACTTTTTCAGCAGGAAAATACGGGCGTAACAACTCTTGCGATACCGCGTATTTTTCTTGCAGTAGCTGCTCACTGTAATAAGACATATCCCATGGCTTTAGGTCGTTAATGCTGCCTTTTTCCTGCGCGTAATCACGCAATTCTTGTAGATCTTTTTCTGCATGGCTGCGAGATTTTTCTGCTAGGTTTTCCAAAAATTCAACGACTTGCTGAGGTGACTCAGCCATTTTAGTCGCTAACGACAATTCAGAATAATTCGCAAAACCTAACAACTTCGCCAGCTCGTGGCGCAAGGCTAACGTCTGTTCGATAATCGACGTGTTATCCCATTGCCTGTCATCCAAGGTCGCGTTGTTCACTTGAGAGGAATTCTCAATATCACTTTCTGCTGATGCGCGAGTCGCAAAGGCACGGTACATTTTTTCACGCAGTGCACGATCATCCGCATAAGTGATTACCGCAAGATACGATGGCATATCTAAGGTCACCACATAACCCGCTAACGATTTTTGTTCGGCGGTTTGTTTAGCCGCCGCAACTGCCATTTCAGGTAAACCCGCTAATGCCTCCGCATTATCAAACTGCTCTTTCCACGCTTGCGTGGCATCTAATACATGGTTAGAAAATTGATTGGAGAGTGACGACAACTGCTTTTTAATCGCTCCATAACGCTGCTTTTTATCCTCAGATAAACCAACACCTGCTAATGTAAAATCGCGTATCGCTTGGTCAATCACGGCTCGTTGAGAGACGGTCAAGTTTTTTGCGTACTCACCTTCTAATAGTGCTTTATAAGCACGGTAAAGGGGTTCGTGTTGATCGATTTTGGTCCCAAACTCGGTTAATTTTTCTATACAATGCTCATAAACAATACGCAGCTCGTCACTGTTTTTAACGCCATTTAAATGGCTAACAGGCGACCATGTTTGCTCTAACAAGTCAGACGCTTCTTCAAGAGGGGCGACGACGTTATCCCATGTAGGCAGGGCTCCTGCTTCAATCAATGCGAGTTGTGTATCAAGCACATCTAGCACATGATCAATGCGCGCTTGCACAGCTATATCAATATGCTCGACCTCTATTTGGCTAAAGGGCGGAAGCTTATGCTGCTCAAGAAGAGGGTTAGTATTTGCCATAGGATTACCGCTTTTATTGGCTGCTGCTACAGACATCATTCTATAGGCAACGCTTATAAGTTAATATATTCAGAAAACTGATACGTATTGATCTGTATTAAAGGTTGGGGCATATTGCGCACTTTCCAAGGCACTGACTGTTTAAGTACGATCGATTTCAAGTGCTATCTATTTCAAATAGCGGTTATTTCCAGAGCTGTCATTTCATCTGCGGGCGATTACAATGTTAATTTACCCACTGCGGCTCAACAAAGACATATTCACCAGCCGCCTGCGCTCCACCGCCATACCCTTGAGCCGAATACTGCCTTCACCTTACAATAAATATCAAGACAGACCAGAAAACAAGCCAAAAAGATTAACCGCCAAACCTAATGAGAAACTGCCCATGAGCCACGACCATACGACACCCCCAGCTATTCATCACGCTATTCGATGTTACCAAGGTAATACTCCAACATTGGGCGAACGGGTTTATATCGACCCCGCTGCCGTAGTCATTGGCGATGTTGTAATCGGGGACCACTGCTCTATCTGGCCCTGCGCGGTTATCCGTGGCGACATGCACAAAGTACGTATTGGTCATCGCACTAGCGTGCAAGACGGCGCCATCTTACATATCACCCACGCAGGACAATTTAACGATGATGGCTGGCCGTTGACCATTGGCGATGACGTCACCATTGGTCATTCAGTGAATTTGCACGGCTGTACTATTGGCAACCGTGTCTTAGTGGGCATTGGTTCTATTGTATTAGATGGGGCTGTAGTAGAAGACGAGGTGGTGATTGGAGCTGGCACATTAGTACCACCAGGAAAAGTGCTAGCAAGTGGTTATATGTATATGGGGAGCCCCTGTAAACAAATTCGCCCGCTAAAGGAAAATGAAAAGGCTTATTTCACTTACTCTGCGAATAACTATGTAAAACTTAAAGAGACTTTTCTGTAAAAACGTTGTTATAGAGCATTTTTTATAAATACGCTTTACACACTCTTTTATGGCTAGCACTAACAAAAGTACCCACCCACCCTCAAGGAGACATATGCAATATTTACACACGATGGTTCGAGTACAAGACTTAGACGCCTCACTCGCTTTTTATTGTGGTGGATTAGGGCTAACAGAAACTTCACGCTACGACAGCGAAAAAGGACGGTTCACACTGGTATTCTTAGCGGCACCCGACGATGAAGAGCGAGTTCAACAGACCCAAGCTCCGCTTGTTGAGCTAACGTACAACTGGCCAAGCGATGATAGCGAGACTCAGGCCTATGATGGCGGACGTAATTTTGGTCACTTGGCATATCGTGTCGATGACCTTTACGCACTATGTCATGCATTGATGGGCAAAGGCATCACGATCAACCGACCTCCAAGAGATGGTCATATGGCGTTTATACGCTCACCTGATGGCATATCTATAGAACTCTTACAAAAAGGCGATAATTTAGCACCTGAAGAACCATGGGTATCAATGGAAAATATAGGGAGTTGGTAGCAATGAGAGCTTGTCACGATCGATTTTTCTCTACGCGAGTTTATGCCTCAAGGAGACCAAGAAAAACGAACTCAACCGATCGTGTCTCTCGGTGCTGCTTGACGTTATAGCTGTACACTTTTTCTGCGTGTGTTTTCTTCGCGCTCGTAGGTATACTTCGATCTAGAGGCACCATTTTTGGTGCCCGAAAAAAAATAATTATCCGTTATAAGTCTATAGTGTGCGAATTATTTCTTCACGGTTAGCTGACTTGTCGAGAGTTTTTGTGTTAACTCGTCCGCATTTTTTACGCCTTGAGATAAAACATCTCTGATGCGATTAAAAGCCAACGCCGCTACTTCTGCCCTAGAGGCATAGGTGGTGAGCGAGGAGCCCGTCCAACCCGCTAACTTTAAGACTTCTTTCTTAAACGCTCCACCGTTACCTAATTCGCGCCCCAATGAGATTAATCGCAGCTCTATTAATATATGCGGCAGTTTCCCACCGCCTATTTTCATAAAGTCCTCAACTCGTACTTCGTTATACGCTTGTGTCACAGCGGCGCCCTCTCTTATTAATCTAATAAGGATAAGTATAGACAGTAAAATCCTTAGCTTTTAATTCTTTTAAGAAAATTTGGCTTGGAGAAGTGGGGTTTTAGTCGATGTGCGTTATAAGCAAATGAGCCAAGCGATGGTTTTGGCGTCATTATCAACATAGGCATTAACTGATGTTTAGCGGAAGTGAGTCGTTACCCAGTCTACAATGCTGGGTTTAACAGTGCGTTAGCCATTTATACCTACGTAAAAAACTAAAAAACCGGTAGTTTTATACGGCTGGGGTAGGCCAAAAATCAATGATTCTTTATCTTTCGCAAAAATACTTCAATGCAAATTGCTGAGTGCGCATCATTTGCGGCGTAAAGTATTTGCTGTTCTTTAAGGGGGTATGCACCCCAGTTAGATGTTTGCGCCCCTTTACCTAAGCGGGATTTAAGTACCATCGCTACCGCCGCTCTAGCGCCAATGCTATTTTTTTCTCCCGCCAAGTGTTTTAACGTAATCGATAAATCTACTGTATTCACGATGTTGATGTTGAACTTAGCACGTAATTCTTTATTATCGCCTTTAAGGCCAAACCCAACTTTTTTAATCTTTGGATTACTGAGTATTTGCATCGCAGCAGAGACCGCAGACGGAAATCGAGTAGGGAATAGATACGCCGCTGACTCGGTAGCCAGTTGAATTAACGTAGGACCAGCACTTAACTCGCCTTTACGAAAAGTCGGTTTACTCTCGGTATCGAATCCTAGGCACACTTCATGTGCTAACGCTGCTAATGCATTCACTGCATCGACTTCACTTTCAATAATATTAATATCGACAAGACCCAGACCAACATACACCGGTAATTCTCTTATCTGTTCCTTGGTAGGTCGTTCCATGTAAATTCTCTTGTTAACTGCTCAGCATAATATGCCCATTATTTTGCGGAATCAGGAAGCTCGCCACTGAACAACAGCTCCGTAGCCTTGCGTGAATTCACCCCCTGCTTGCGACACGTAGATACATAAACCTGAACACGGCAGAATATTTCAGCGCCTTTCATGCTTCGAAAACAACCCAATATTTCTTGCTGTACATTGGTCATGCGTATATCGCGCGCTTACTAATTATTGGTAAAAGGCACGATATAATTATCCATGAAGCGCAGCACATCCTCTTCGACGTTGATTAATCGTTAAAGAAGATGTCGAGATTTACTCCGCTTTAACCGACTGCGCTTTCACTGCCGATTTTTTTTCATCGAGAGGCGGACATTCATTGTCAGCATTTCTCGATAGCGTTGTCAGCAAGCATCTGAATTTTTAGGACCTGATTTTCCTCCTGATGCATTAACTGCTAGAGACTGGGAACAAATTTACCGTGAACGTAAGTGGGGTGGTGGAGTCCGCACATCGCTTACTTCGCGCTCGTCCCGATCACTGTTTTCGGGTGATAAATACCAGTTCGCTATAAGAAAACCCGTTTCAAAGGGCTTAAGAAGAACCGAACTCAGGTATTTTAATTACCCAGTTTAACCAATTTGTACCTGCAGCGAGGACACTTGATTGGAAACGGTACTGTGATGTTTATTTATCAGGATGGCTATTTCACGATGTGATCGTTTATCTGTTACGCCCTCATAAATCTGGCATCGTTCATCTCCGGTCAGTCGGGCATATGTCTTTGGCATAGTGATCACACATTGGGTTTTAGTCGACAGTGAGTGTCGCACTAGCGATTGAAATCTGCGAAGTTAATACCGCCGGGAATTCTAAAATACACTTAGTTCGCAAAATATGATTTCCTCTAACACTTTGTTAATCAGAAAAATGTAGCTGGAGCATAATCTAGCAGTAACGCCACTCCAACAGAAACACCTAACCCAATATAACGATTGTATGGCTTGTAGCGATGGTTAAACCCAAATTCAGCAGTCAGCTTAGGTATATAAAAACCAATTCCCGTTGCAATGCTTCCAATAACTTCTGGAATAATAGGTTTTTCAATCACAGCAGCTGTCATTCCAGCGGCAAGAGTAGATATAGAAATTTGCGCAGCGGCTTCCACACCTTTTCCAAACAGGCCGGCATACCATGAATCCCACCCGAGCCCCTGTAACTGGTCAATAAGTTCCCAGCATTTGTATTCTGCAGTGACCGATATGAGCGCCTTCATGGACTGAGCCGCTATACCGAAAGGACCCGTCGAACAGTAATTGGAAAATGAGCTTGTAATCGAATTTGGCAGGAAGTGAGTGAACAAAGCCACTCCGGGGTTCTGGTCATATTTACCCCAAATACTGTTGCTACGAACTTGGCGAATTGACTGGTAAGCCAGTCCATTTAAAGTGTTGATTCCAGACCAACACTGATTAGCGCCAAAGGCAATGGCTCCAATAGCAGCGGCACAGGTTCCGACACCCATCATGGTTTGTTCTCGCTTTGGCAAGTTATTCCGTGGCGGCATATAGCGACCAACTGCAGCAAAAGGCTTTGTAAGATATCTTGTCGCTGTTACAAAATAACCTACATTTGCCATGCCTTGAGCTCCAAGCGAACTGGAATCATAGTTCCCATCATCAGCTATTATAAATCCACCTTCAATATCCTGTGGTAGGGTCTGTAAATAAGTGTGCCCAGAGTCATGCACTACACTCATAATTATTTGATGTGCAGAGTTTTCGGGATGAGTTCGAAATAGCATATCTGCTTGAAATAGTTCGTGCTGAAGCAAACCAATCCCATCATCAGAACCGTAGTCTGTGGCTTGTGCGGAATTTTGTAATAGATACAAAAAAAATAAAAAAGCAATAGTTTTCATAAGAGATTGAGCTCACATACGGTAATATTGATTGTCTAATAACATTATCACCACGATAGCCTCGTATTATGACAATAATATGACAGAGCCTAGACTCGCTGCTGTCCCGTTAACAGTCATAGGCACAATGATTTCAGATGAACATGTAGTGGCATACTAAATTTAGCCACCGAGTTAGCGGTGATATTTTCAGCACAATTAACAAAGTTATCAATATGATCAATATGATCAAACCACATTTTAAACCAGAATTTAGGCAAGAAGTTACTGAACTTGTTGTTGATAAGGGTTACTCCATTACAAAACCGGCAGAAGCTATGGGCGCAGGAAAATCTACCGTCGATAAATGGGCGCCGATCTCCGCAGGGAGCGCAGTGGAGAAGAAACTCAAGACACCCCAATATCCGAAGTGCGACGTGGGATCTCAACCATGGAATGTGAGATACAGCAGCTAAAAATATCCTTAAAAAAGGCTATCGCTCTCTTGATGTAGAACTCAATGAACGGTTTACGTTGGCTAAAGAAATGAAAAAGAGCTATTCCCCTAATCCCCAGATAGAAAAGCTAAAAACGAAGGAAACCTTGGTTTTATAATGGTTTGCGACAAAACAGTCCATCACCCAATGGGTGCAACAACTCAAGGTTGGCGATTATTTTACCCTATAAACTCGACACCACGAACGACTTATTAACCTCCCGTGCAGGATTATGGGTTATTGCGCACTTAATGGAATCATTGAAGTTTGATGAACGTATTGACCAACACTTTCCTCAACCCAACAGTAATCGAGGTTTTCAGTCGTCTGAATTCATTAAGCACCGGTGCTAATGCAGCACGAAGGCAGTTTTCATTTAGACGATATTCACCATCTCTACAATGATGAAGCACCGCGTACCGTTCTGGCTCTGGATAACATTCCTAAAGCTACCACGCTGGGTGATTAGTTAAGGCGAATAGGCGCTGAGCGAGACATCGCAGATGCTTGGGTCAAGGTGAACAGAGCTGTTTTACAATTCGCGCTTCACCATTGTAAAAAGATTACCCTAGATATTGATGCGACAGAAATCATTGCAGACAAAGCGGATGCGCAATGGACATACAATACAAACAAAGG